>NZ_JAZETM010000044.1:0-220 GCF_036864455.1 Alteromonas sp. P256 | reverse complement strand
GAAGAGAGAAATACTCTGATTAACGAATGAGGCATTGCTCAAGCGAAAATCATCAGGGCGATAGCGTAACAAAGCTGGTAAACGCCGAATGTAGAGCTGCTGTCAGATCTTCTTGTTATCTAAAGAGCTACTGCTTGACAAGGGGAGTCCATGTAGCCCCAATAACGGGCAAGTAGTTACCGGCGAAAATGCCGAAGGCGCCGGTGAGTACTTGTCCCAG
>NZ_JAZETM010000043.1:0-263 GCF_036864455.1 Alteromonas sp. P256 | reverse complement strand
TTAGGCCGCGCGTTTAAATTATTGAATTTAAGATAAAACAACCTTGTGCGAAAAGCTAGATGTTAACGGTAATGCTTGATAAAAGAGCGAGTTTAAACAACTGGAGATGCAGAATGTTGGCGTTGCTGAGTTGATGAAAAGGGTGTTGCTAAAGCCGATGAAACTACCGAAAAAGCAAGCCGTAAAGACAACCTAGCGAAACAACCTTGGCGCTGGAATGTCACGGCTGAACCCACATTTTTATGCTGTAAGTAAATGACGCC
>NZ_JAZETM010000042.1:0-339 GCF_036864455.1 Alteromonas sp. P256 | reverse complement strand
GCCACCACTAGCCGATTAGACCGCGTATTTAAATTATTGAAATTAAGATAAAACAACCCTGTGCGAAAAGCCAGATGTTAACGGTAATGCTGGATAAAAGAGTGAGTTTAGACAACTTGTAGTGTTGAATGTTGGCGTTACGATGCTGATGAAAAGCGCGTTGCTAAAGCCGTTGAAACTACCGGAAAAGTCAGCCGTAAATACAACCTAGTGAAACAACCTTGATGCTGGAATGTCACGTTTGAACCCACATTTTAATGCTGTAAGTAAGTGACGCCTAACTTTAAGCTAAGGGGCGCTAGCATGTGGGCTAAAATCCGAACGAAGTGAGTCAGCCCA
>NZ_JAZETM010000041.1:0-425 GCF_036864455.1 Alteromonas sp. P256 | reverse complement strand
TTTACACCTAGGAGGCAGGATATGAAAGGTTCTTCTCCCTCAATATATGATGATTTTGAGCTGTTAATTGGCGTAGATTGGGCTGACAAAAAACATGATATCTGTGAATACGATGCTTGCTCTCAACAATATAAATTTTCAGTTATTCCTCATACACCTGACGCTATTCAGGCGTGGCTTTTATCGCTACAAGAACGTTATCCAGGCAAGCGATTCGCAATTGCCTGTGAGCTTACTAAAGGCCCACTGATCAATGCGTTACAAGCATGTGAAGATGTCGTGATTTACCCACTAAACCCTTCCATGGTAGCTCGTTACCGTAAAGCATTCGCTTCAAGCGGGAGCAAGAGCGATCCAGTAGATGCTAAAATACAAGTCGAAATATTGCAGTATCATCGAGACAAATTAACCCCCTTGAAACCTCA
>NZ_JAZETM010000040.1:0-469 GCF_036864455.1 Alteromonas sp. P256 | reverse complement strand
TGCAGTGCCTACACAGATTGTTTTGTCTAGAAAATTAGAGAACACCAAAAGGTAGTACTCACTCTATACAGAGTATGAGCAAGTTAGGCTTGTAGCTCAGCTGGTTAGAGCGCACCCCTGATAAGGGTGAGGTCGGCAGTTCAAGTCTGCCCAAGCCTACCAACTTCTTCCGCATTTGCTTTGTCACCCGCGAAAGATTTTATATGGGGCTATAGCTCAGCTGGGAGAGCGCCTGATTTGCATTCAGGAGGTCAGCAGTTCGATCCTGCTTAGCTCCACCACTTCTAAATGCATTTATAAAGTGTATTTAAAAGTGGTTTTAACCACGATATGTTCTTTAACAATTTGGAAAGCTGATATTAATAGTAATCAATCAAAAGAGTAATTGAGAAGTCGAAAGACGCACTTTTTACTCTACTTGACTTGAATTGCTTGTTATCGACAACGCCGCAAGGCGGGTTAACCGGCA
>NZ_JAZETM010000039.1:0-490 GCF_036864455.1 Alteromonas sp. P256 | reverse complement strand
TGTGCGTGCCAATTACAACCGCACAAACTTTGGAACCTTACTTTTTAAAAGGCGAACGAGTTCGGGCTGCATGCGCTCGTAATTGTCTGGTATGTCTAAGCAAGCCAATTTTTTACCTTTAAGTAAATCTTTGTACTTTTTGGCGACCTTGTTTCTGTGAGACTTTTCCATAACTAAGATGGCGTCAGCCCATTCAATAAGGTCGCCTGAAAGCGGTGTTTCGGCATCTGCATTTGTGCCGCACCCGATTGCGTTGATTCCTTCATATTCAGAAAAGACTTCTTCACCGGTTGGGCTACGTAAACGATTTTCTGAACAAACAAATAGTAGGTTCATGTTTCCTTAAGTACATAACGCTAAGCTTTGGGGCGCTAGCACGTGGGCTAAAATCCGAACGAAGTGAGTCAGCCCACGTGTTAGCGTCCCAGCGACCGGAGGGAGTGCCAACAGCGTTTTGTTAGGTGTACAAAGAAACGTACGCAGCTTTGCT
>NZ_JAZETM010000038.1:0-570 GCF_036864455.1 Alteromonas sp. P256 | reverse complement strand
GAGCCTTGAGTGGTTTGTTAGAGTCGTTCACTCTGAAACAACCTTGAGAGTAAGTGCAAAACCCGTACAAACGGCTGTTGATACATAAACCAAGCCCCAAAACATGTAGAGAGGGCTTCCCTTGATTGCAATCTTGTCTCCGATATATGTTTGGGCTTTGTCAATTGCTGCTAATGTCAACCCTAGACCTATTAGGCCTAAAAAAACACCAGAGATGATTCCTAGGACATAAACCAATTGTTCTAGATATTTGAAGCACAGAATTGAGACTGTAAAGAAACCAACAGATAAGGCGTAGCATTCTGATTGCCACTTTATAAAGTCATAATGCTTACCAAAAAATTTAGTCATTTTATTCATTAAAATTCCCTTTTTCCGAAGACTCTAACTTCTAAATAAGGGACGCAAACATGTGGGCTATAATGCGAAGCAGCCCACATGTTTGCGTCCCAGCGAACGCAGTGAGTGACTTAATTTTTTTACAGTGGTTCCGTTCTTTTTTACTTCCAATTTGATTCAGTAAAAAGGAACATGCTTCTGCTGTCCACGAATGTTAATTTTTAGATAGAC
>NZ_JAZETM010000037.1:0-706 GCF_036864455.1 Alteromonas sp. P256 | reverse complement strand
CGCAGTGCCTACACAGATTGTTTTGTCTAGAAAATAAAGAACGACACAAGTTTATGGGGCTATAGCTCAGCTGGGAGAGCGCCTGATTTGCATTCAGGAGGTCAGCAGTTCGATCCTGCTTAGCTCCACCACTCTTTACCGAAAGCACTTACTTTGTAAGTGGTCGTGATAAATAACGTATCGTCGATGTAAAATCGACTTGTTATTTATCAACTCGCTAAAGTGCGACTGTTGTGTAGAGAGTTTGGCCACTGAGGCTAATAAACAGTTGTTGCAATGATTTTTGTTCTAGGTAAGCCGGATGACGAGCTAGCGAAGGAGCATACGAATAGTATGTGACTGAGAGAGTGAGGAACACGAGGCGCGACATAGGGCAAAAAGCAGCAGCAAGAACAGGCTTGTAGCTCAGCTGGTTAGAGCGCACCCCTGATAAGGGTGAGGTCGGCAGTTCAAGTCTGCCCAAGCCTACCATTTTCCTTCTTACTTGCGTTGCAAGTGGTCGTGAAAAAAGCCGCTTAACCGAAAGCAAAGCTTCCTGACGGTTTTTCTACTCGCTAAAGTTGGCGGTAGTGAAAGGCTAAGGTGAGAAACTGATTTATGTGTCACGTTGGACCCGAAATCCTAATGAATATTTACTTTTTAAGTAAGCATTGATTAGGGTTTTTTACTCTAAGGATGATAGTACTGCTTTGGCAGGAAACATCTA
>NZ_JAZETM010000036.1:0-745 GCF_036864455.1 Alteromonas sp. P256 | reverse complement strand
ATAGACCGCGTGTTTAAATTATTGGATTTAAGATAAAACAACCCTGTGCGAAATGCCAGATGTTAACAACATTGCTGGATAAAAGAGCGATTTTAGAAAGCTGGTGATGTTGAATGTTGGCGTTGCGATGTTGATGAAAAGGCCGTTGCTAAAGCCGTTGAAACTACCGAAAAAGTAAGCCGTAAATACAACCTAGCGAAACAGCCTTGATGCAGTAATGTCACTGCTGAGACTACTTTTTAATGCTGTAAGTAAATGACGCCTAACATTAAGCTAAGCGGCGCAGTTGCGTGGGGCATAATGGCGAAGCCGCCCCGCGTAAATGCGTCCGAGCGACCGAAGGGAGTGGTCTTAAGCGCCTTGTTATAAGCAGAGCCAGTTCCTTTGGTCTTTTTAAAAACTGATGAAGCCAGCATACGATTGATTGTTAACACAAACAAGCAAAACGACAGTGCACTTAAGGTTTTGATTTGACTGAAGCTAGCCGCCATCTGAGCTATCAAGTGTAATGGCGCTTGCGAGGTTCAACTAACAACTAGGCGATAAAGCGCCTATTACACCACCTTTGAATTGACTGCGGCGGATTTAAACCTACCACAAGCCATAGCGATGCTAATGAAAACAAATGAGGGTAGTTGCACTGGGATTTTTATTTAGCCAAACGGAGTTTAGGCTGACGCCTTATAACTTTAAGCTAAGGGGCGCTAGCATGTGGGCTAAAATCCGAACGAAGTGAGTCAGCCCA
>NZ_JAZETM010000035.1:0-812 GCF_036864455.1 Alteromonas sp. P256 | reverse complement strand
TATCTAGCGTCAATTATCTTGGCCGGTTTTCCGGCAATTATTCTGGCCGGTTGATGCCGATTTCTAACTACCGTTTCTCATCGCCATTTTGCGCCGGTAACTTTCTCCTTCACAGTGAAGGATTGTCGCATGATGCACCAGTCGATCGATGGCGGCGATCGTCATTGTTGAGTCGTCAAACAGCTCGTCCCATTGCTCGAACGACTTATTTGATGTGATGATCATGCTGTGTCTTTCATATCGATGCGCGATTAACTCGAACAACACACTGGTTTCCTGCTCGGTTTTGCGAACGTAACCTACATCATCTACGATAAGCAGGTTGTACTTATCCAGTTTTAGCAGCTCATCTTGCAACCGAAGGTGCTGTTTCGCCTGCTGTAGTTGTTGCACGATGGCTGAAGCTGCGATGAACTTAACCTTATAGCCATGCTCGATTAGCCCATACCCGATACCGCTGGCGATATGGGTTTTGCCCAGTCCGCTGGCTCCGAACAGTAAAACATTAGCACCCAGTTTCAACCATCTGGGTTGGTTAACCAGATCGATGACCTGGTGTTTTGAGATACCGTCGACCAGATTAAAATCGAAGTTGCCTAGGTTTTTCCCAGCCGGTAACTTTGCGTCTTTTAACAGTCGCTGTAAGCGTTTGTCTTCACGGTTTGCCAGCTCGATATGGCAGAGCTCCGATAAGTACTGCTGTGGACTCCACTGCTCTTTAACAGCTTTATTGCCTAACGCATCCCATTCTTTAACCATTGTAGCCAGTTTGAGTTGCTTGAGCATGAGTGATAATGAGGCCGTTGCGTTAC
>NZ_JAZETM010000034.1:0-905 GCF_036864455.1 Alteromonas sp. P256 | reverse complement strand
TAACAACACGCCCTGAGGTGGACAACAACCCCTTTCTCTAGTTGTCCACGGCATATTTCAGTAACTGTGAACCTTTCACTCTTAGTGCATTTAGATAGGTACTTTCATCATAAACCTTTCTGTCCTGCCAACATCGCCAAACAATTCTTATCCACTTAAATGTCAGTGCTCTGATAGCCACATTATGTGATTTCCCTTTGCCGATTTGTTGTTCGTAGAAGGCTTTGGCCCAGTACGAGTAGCGCACCGTCTGCCCCGCCCATTCGACTAAGCTTTGTCTTAAAAATTTGGGGCAATGATACCGCCAATGTATCCATGCTTTTTGACCGCTAGCTTCAATAACGGGAGCTATGCCTGCGTATTTTTGAATATCGCTCGCGGATTGATATCTAGCTCTGTCTTCACCAAATGCTGCTAATAATCTTGGAGCGTAGCAGGGGCCTGCGCCTGGTAGACTATCGAAAATAATATGATCATCGTGCTGAATATACAGCTCTTTAATTTCTTCATCTAACGTTCTTATCGCTAGCAAAAGCTGCTTTAACTGAGGAACAAGTAAACTTATCATCAAAGAATTAGGCTTAATGATCGCTTCATCACGCGTTAGAGGCTTAGCAGCTTTTAGCTGGGTAAAGCGTGCTTCATTCACGTCTGGATAGTGTGAATTATGTTTGCTAAAAAAAGCAAGGAATGTTGTTTTTCTTGCTGCCTGAGCCTGCTCAAGAGTGGTCCAACGCATCAAAAAATCACAAAATATTACGGTGTCTTTTTCTTTAAACCAAAGCAAAGACTGAGGAAAATATTGTTTTAGAATACCGGTGATTTTGTTACTTAAACTTACTCTATCTTGAACTAGCTTACGACGAAATAATACGAGCTGATTCAACTGCCTGATACTGTCTGAT
>NZ_JAZETM010000033.1:0-908 GCF_036864455.1 Alteromonas sp. P256 | reverse complement strand
AAGCGACAGAGCCCATGTGTTACTGTCCCAGCGAGCCCGCGAGCGACTTGAGTGGTTTGTTATGTTTCGGTGCTATGAGCACACTTTGCCTCTTCAAACTCCCAGACTCTCGCAGATTCACCTGATTCTAAAATTGAATAAGCGGTAAATATATCGGTTGAAGGTGGTACATCAATACTTAGTAACTTTGACTGGGAGCCTTCAAAAGTACAACCAATGTTTTCAAGTTTCTGCCAATATTGCCCAAATCTATCGCTTTCTAGAACTCCAGTTTCTAATTGTACTCGATAAGTTGAGTGACCTGAGCTTTCTACAATTTCTACAACCTCGGGAGTTTCGTTACCTATCGCTTTTACAACATCAAGATAGCTAAAACCATAAGCTGCGAACGGCGAGTTCTGAAGTCTGTAAAGATCGTTACCCAGAGGCTCTGCCCACATAGTTTCTGTACTGGCATTTTGAATGTTATCCGATGTCAGCGTAATACTGACTTTTACTAAATTTTCCAAAATATCTTCCGAGAAACATAACACCATTTTAAGCGGTGGGCGCGCGCTCTTCGCGAACATCCGTCTTCAAAATTTTTGTTATTTGTCATTCACTCACCTCCACCACCACAATCACTCGAAGAACCGCCTGAAGAACTTGTAGTGTCGCCTAATACGAGCGAATTATCATTATTGCCATTCACAGAATTAGACTGGCCCGAACTACTCGTTTTTGAGTGTACGATCATTAAACCAATTACTGGTAAAAACACCATTAAGACGATAAGCCAAAATTTAACAGATGTCGGATATAGTATATCTTCAACAACTCGGCTACCAACTAAGAGCAACAGTACTGAATAACCAATGCCACCTAAAACAAGTATTATTTCCACTATATATTAGTCCTCGAATGACATA
>NZ_JAZETM010000032.1:0-1043 GCF_036864455.1 Alteromonas sp. P256 | reverse complement strand
ATTGCGAAACGTAGACCTTCGTCCATCGCAATCGGAGCAATTAGCTCAACTTTAAATTTAAGGTTGTCACCAGGCATTACCATTTCTACGCCTTCTGGAAGCTCTACAGCACCAGTTACGTCAGTTGTACGGAAGTAGAACTGTGGACGATAGCCTTTGAAGAATGGAGTATGACGGCCACCTTCATCTTTAGACAATACGTACACTTCTGCTTCGAATTTAGTGTGTGGGTTGATTGAACCAGGCTTAGCTAGTACTTGTCCACGCTCTACGTCATCACGCTTAGTACCACGTAGTAGTACACCAACGTTCTCACCAGCACGGCCTTCGTCTAGAAGCTTACGGAACATTTCAACACCAGTACAAGTCGTCTTAACAGTATCTTTGATACCAACGATTTCTACTTCTTCACCAACTTTAACAATACCTTGCTCAACACGGCCTGTTACAACAGTACCACGACCTGAGATTGAGAATACGTCTTCGATTGGAAGAATGAACGGCTTGTCAATTGCACGCTCTGGCTCTGGGATATATGAATCAAGAGCTTCACCTAGTTCGATGATTTTCTTTTCCCATTCTGCGTCGCCTTCAAGGGCTTTAAGTGCAGAACCTTGGATAACTGGAAGGTCATCGCCTGGGAAGTCATATTCGCTAAGAAGTTCACGAACTTCCATTTCTACTAGCTCTAGAAGCTCTTCATCATCAACCATGTCACATTTGTTCATGAACACGATGATGTGAGGAATACCAACCTGACGACCAAGTAGGATGTGCTCACGAGTCTGTGGCATAGGGCCATCAGTCGCAGCAACTACTAGGATACCGCCGTCCATCTGTGCAGCACCAGTGATCATGTTTTTAACGTAATCAGCGTGTCCTGGGCAGTCAACGTGCGCGTAGTGACGAGAAGGAGTATCATATTCTACGTGTGACGTAGAGATGGTGATCCCACGTGCTTTTTCTTCAGGCGCGTTATCAATCATATCAAATGCGCTTGCAGAACCGCCGTAGGTCTTCGCTAGAACAGTAGTGATAGCTGC
>NZ_JAZETM010000031.1:0-1154 GCF_036864455.1 Alteromonas sp. P256 | reverse complement strand
CTCTATCTAAAAATTAACATTCGTGGACAGCAGAAGCATGTTCCTTTTTACTGAATCAAATTGGAAGTAAAAAAGGAACGGAACCACTGTAAAAAAATTAAGCTCGCCCGCTGCGCGGGCTGGGACGCAAACACGCAGGGCGGCTTCGCCATTATGCCCTACGTGCCTGCGCCCCTTATTTAAAAGTTAGGCCCCTTTGACAACTCCGCCCTTTGTACATACGATGTACATATGATTAAATTCGAATGGGATGAGGCTAAGGCTTCATCGAATCTTAAAAAACACGGCATCTCTTTTCGTGAGGCCCAGTCTATCTTCTATGATGAAAATGCGGTTCAATTCTATGACGATACGAACTCAATTCTAAGTGAAGACAGGTTTCTCATGCTCGGAATGAGTTCTCATTCAAATGTTCTAACCGTTTGCCATTGCGAGCGCGAAGATGGTAGTAAAATTAGAATCATTTCCGCACGTAAGGCAACAAAGAAAGAACTTAACTATTATGGTGGCAAATAATGGATGCAGAATACGATTTCAGTAAACTTAAATCTCGCAAAAACCCCTATGCAAGTAAGCTTAAAAAGCCTGTCACTATGCGCTTAAGCGAGGACGTTATCAGTTACTTTAAAGAAATGGCAGAAGAAGAGGGTGTGCCTTATCAGAGCCTCATTAACCTTTATCTTAGGGATTGCGTTTCTCAACATAGGAAGATTGACATTTCGTGGAAGGGCCTAACAAAACGCTAAACTCGTTCCCTTCGGTCACTGGGACACAAACGCAGCGGTGCTTCGCTATTTTGCCGCTACGTTTGTGCCGGTTAGCTTAGCGTTAGGTTCATATTTAGGGATAGCTGATGACTTACAAGTTTAAATATTTTGCTCAGCCTGTGATCACAAACATTAAAACGGTTGTTGAAGCCGCTTTTATGGAGTTCAGTTTTGGCGTTATTTGTGCTGTCTTTGCCTATGTCAGCTATGGTGAAATCATCCAGCTGTTCGTTGCATGTACCTTAATTGCTATCGTCTGTTTCTTCTTAACAATTCACAATATCTATGTCATGTTTAAAATTAAGAAACAACAAGCCCTCAAGGAAGATATCTAGTGGCGCCATTTTTAGCATTAAGCGTAAAACCTAACAAACCAATCAACAACGT
>NZ_JAZETM010000030.1:0-1212 GCF_036864455.1 Alteromonas sp. P256 | reverse complement strand
CCGACTAAACAGGCTTTCATGCTCTCGGTCTGACCGTGTTATCGTCATTTGCTAATGCTTTGACTCGGTGGGGTTAACCTTTTAAGTGCAACCGCTTTTAACTGGCTACATAATCAACTTGATACTCTTTATCTGATTGCAACAACGCCCAAATCAAGCGTGCGTTTTTAGCCGCCAATGCCACACGTGCGCGCTTAAAGCCGCGCCGCTCAATTAGGTCTTTTATCCACAAGCTGGTTCGGTCAGTCTTGTTTTTACAATTCGCCATAACCGCTCTGGCACCATGAATAAGTGCCGTTCGTATGTGTTTCTCACCACGTTTACTGATACGCCCCAATCTCGCAACGCCACCGGTGGTATATTGTTTGGGTACCAGACCTATCCACGCTGAAAACGCACGGCTAGTTGCAAAGTGTTTAGCATCATTGACTGTCGCTACCACTTCGGTAGCAGTGATTTCACCCACTCCTGGAATACTCATTAAGCGTTTAGCGGCTTGCATTTGTTTCGCTAATCGATACAGCTTCCTATCGTACTTAAGGATTTCCTCATTCAATCGCTTAATGCTTTGCCATAGGTCATCGAGTAATTCTCTAGCCAGAAAGGGCAATCCGTTTTCAGCATCTTCAAGTATGCCTGAGATGGTATTTTGTGCAGGATATCGGCCTTTCGGCATGATGATGCCGAACTCTGACAGCAACCCCCTCAACCGGTTTATCCGAGCTGTTCTGTCTTTTATCGCGCCTTGGCGAATGCGATGCAAACATAAAACCGCCTGCTGCTCTTCGCTCTTAATACTGACATAACGGGTCTTAGGACGAGACACAGCCTCACAAATTGCCTCTGCATCGTTGGCATCGTTCTTTTCACTCTGACGATACGGAATAACAAATTTAGATGCCATGATACGAACGTCATGACCCAGTTTGCTGAACTCTCGCGCCCAATAATGTGAGCCAGAGCACGCCTCCATCCCAATCACACATTTAGGTAGCTTAGCAACCTCAGCTAACAGCTTGTCACGTTTAACTGTTTTGCGTAATTTGGTCTTGCCATACTCATCGACACCATGAATACTGAAAACTAATTTGGCTAAATCAACGCCAACGACTTTAATTAAGGACATATGGACTCTCCACTATTGTTGAAACTTCGCACTTTCAATATGGCACATAGATGCCGAATTAGGTGGGGAGTCCATATCATTCGTTA
>NZ_JAZETM010000029.1:0-1222 GCF_036864455.1 Alteromonas sp. P256 | reverse complement strand
AAATTCAGGTTTGCGTTTGTAAACGCAACAAGGTGCAGTCTAATCAGGCGATGACACCGATAGAATTTGGTTCTTGGCTAGCGTCGTCAAAACCAATGACAATTGTTTTAGAAGCATGTAGTACATCAAACTACTGGAAGCAAAAAGCGTTGGAATATGGGCATGATGCTCGATTAATTTCAGCAAAATTGGTTGCTAGTGTTAGGCAAAATCAGAAAACAGATAAAAACGACGCCTTAGCGGTTGCGCAAGCTGCTCAACTCACCGATGTTTCGTTTATTAACGGCAAATCAAAAGAGCAGCAAGAGCTACAAACCTTGGTTCGTCTGCGAGAGTTGGCCGTTAAGCATAAAGTCGCAATGCAGCAACAAATTAAATCTTTATTGCTAGAGTTTAATATCCGAATCTCGCCTAGTCAGGGAGGGTTAAGTGGCGTTGTTGAAGGTGTACTGGAAGATGCTGAAAATGGCTTTTCCATGGTTTTTAGGCAAGCTCTCAGTACTAGCTGGCAACAACTCCAGCGTGGTATTGAGTCGATAAAGCAGTACGATTTATATTTAGAAAAAGCAGCAAACGGCCACGAAATATGTAAATCGCTACAGGCCCTAGAAGGTGTAGGTCCGTTAAACGCTGTGAATCTTTATATGGCACTGGGCTGTGGAGAGATGGGGCAATTTGAAAAAGGTCGCGATGCATCTGCCTGTATTGGTTTAACGCCTATTCAACATTCGTCGGGCGGTAAAGTAAAATTGGGCTCGGTGGGCAAGTACGTTAAAAATAATATGCTACGAAGTTGCTTAGTTAGCGGTGCAATGTCAGCAGTTAATCAGGCGATGAGACGACCAGCAAAAACCAAAAAAGAGATGTGGATCCAGCAGATGGTTGAACGCAGGGGTAAGCGCTGCACAGCGGTCGCGCTAGCAAATAAAACAGTAAGAACGGCATTCGCGATGCTTACAAATGGCACAGAATACAAAGCAGAACTACTCGCTGCTTAATAGAGGTTTTGCCCAACAACAAAAATGCTCAAAAAAGATGAAAATCAGCTTGTTTAGTCAGTGCTTCGCTCAGAGCTTCGAGCTCGTTATCGAGATTTGACAACAAGTTCGCGTAAATATCATAGAGCCTGGGATAGCTTCCCTATTAGAGCTCGTACATAAGCACGCATTTATTCTTTAACTGGCTAATAATGTTGTTGACAAAGGGGGAGTCCACATAAGCG
>NZ_JAZETM010000028.1:0-1276 GCF_036864455.1 Alteromonas sp. P256 | reverse complement strand
CTGCCGCAGCTTCGGTATATTGCTTAGCCCCGTTACATCTTCCGCGCAGGCCGACTCGACTAGTGAGCTATTACGCTTTCTTTAAAGGGTGGCTGCTTCTAAGCCAACCTCCTAGCTGTCTATGCCTTCCCACATCGTTTCCCACTTAGCAATATTTTGGGACCTTAGCTGGCGGTCTGGGTTGTTTCCCTCTCCACGACGGACGTTAGCACCCGCCGTGTGTCTCCCGGATAGTTCTCATTGGTATTCGGAGTTTGCAAAGGGTTGGTAAGTCGGGATGACCCCCTAGCCTTAACAGTGCTCTACCCCCAATGGAATTCGTCCGAGGCTCTACCTAAATAGATTTCGGGGAGAACCAGCTATCTCCCGGTTTGATTGGCCTTTCACCCCCAGCCACAAGTCATCCGCTAACTTTTCAACGTTAGTCGGTTCGGTCCTCCAGTTGATGTTACTCAACCTTCAACCTGCCCATGGCTAGATCACCGGGTTTCGGGTCTATACCTAGCAACTCAACGCGCAGTTAACACTCGCTTTCGCTACGGCTCCGCTATTCGCTTAACCTTGCTACTAAATATAAGTCGCTGACCCATTATACAAAAGGTACGCAGTCACACCACGAAGGTGCTCCTACTGCTTGTACGTATACGGTTTCAGGTTCTATTTCACTCCCCTCACAGGGGTTCTTTTCGCCTTTCCCTCACGGTACTGGTTCACTATCGGTCAGTTAGGAGTATTTAGCCTTGGAGGATGGTCCCCCCATATTCAGTCAAGATAACACGTGTCCCGACCTACTCGATTTCACTGTAAAGCACGCGTCGTGTACGGGGCTATCACCCTGTATCGCTCCTCTTCCCAAAGGATTCCACTACACACTAAACAGCTTAAGGGCTGCTCCCCGTTCGCTCGCCGCTACTAGGGGAATCTCAATTGATTTCTTTTCCTAAGGGTACTTAGATGTTTCAGTTCCCCTCGTTCGCCTCGTTACACTATGTATTCATGTAACGATACCTGTAAACAGGTGGGTTTCCCCATTCGGACATCTGTGGCTCAAATGCATTTTGTCGGCTCACCACAGCTTTTCGCAGACTTACACGTCCTTCATCGCCTCTAACTGCCAAGGCATCCACCGTATACGCTTCGTCACTTAACCATACAACCCTAAAAAGCCTTGAGTATCGGCCTCATGTCCGCCTTTTGACGTCGGACACGGGTATTGTTGTATGCATGACAAGCTAATCGGAAGAATTGCCTTGCTATCTTCTTTGTTAACCGAACA
>NZ_JAZETM010000027.1:0-1401 GCF_036864455.1 Alteromonas sp. P256 | reverse complement strand
CCATGCAGACCTCCCGGTATCATACTGGCGTACGAGCTTAGACTGTGTTGCTTGATGGTCAGTGATGGCTTTTTCGGTTCGATAACTA
Organism: Alteromonas sp. P256; assembly: GCF_036864455.1. Lineage (NCBI taxonomy): Bacteria > Pseudomonadati > Pseudomonadota > Gammaproteobacteria > Alteromonadales > Alteromonadaceae > Alteromonas > Alteromonas sp. P256. The sequence continues at coordinate 1,313 of NZ_JAZETM010000027.1, read as the reverse complement.
AAAAGCGTTCTTCGCATTCTCGAATGGCCGGTAATTGTCGCTGGGTAATTGCCGCCGCAATAAATCGACCTAATTGACGCTCACAACCACTTTGTTTAGCTAAATGAAGCAGTTTTACCATGTAATAGCTGGCTTTATCTGCCGTTAACTTGTCGTCGACATACTCCCAGATGGCCTTGTAATTGTCGTCCGGTAGCAAGTCATCGCGTAACTGTGAGTGGCGGAACGCACGGGGCTTCTTCGCCAGCGACTCAATGACATGCCGGTAATTGACGCTGCGGGCACGACAACCTTTTTCGGCATATACGCGCTCAAGTTCAAGCACGAAGTCGGTACCGTAAAATAGGGCCAACCGGTCATCATAGAGGCGTACTAGCAATCGACTATCAATAAGCCGTGATGGCACCGTATAGGTTACACGCTTCAGGCAGATCGTGCTTGTGCGCGACACCGTTATATAATGCTCGGTATAATTGACGCTCATTGCCCGGGGCAGCGGCTGTAATTGTCGCTGTTCTATCTGGTATTTGTCGCTGACGCGACGGTTACGCCGTGCTACCACACTGGTGACAAACACTTCATACGCATTACGACTTTCGAAGTCGTAACTACCACGGATTTTTAGTGCCTGTTCTACTTGTGATTTGGTGTGCCCGTGCGGGCTCTCTATTGCACCGTTTTCATGAGCAACGCCCAGATTGTTGCGCGTTGCTTTAAAACCATAGTGCTTAACAAGGTCGTTGAAGCGCTCCGTTAGTTCATCAGCCGATGAGTGATTTTTATAAGCTGCGCTCAGACTGTCAGTACGAATTTCCCTAGGTACACCGCCGGCAGCATGTAGCGCATTTTGTAATCCATCAGAGAAGGCCGCGAAGCTTTCGCCGCCATAGATAACCTGAATAAAAGCCCAGCCGCTGGCCGGCATCCGGTAATGAAACAACATGTGCTTTAATGGCTCACCAGCAATGGTGACCGGTGACTTCACGTGAGTAAAGTCAGTAATGCCGAGCGCACCATATTCATGCGTTTGCATAAACACAACATCTTTAGCAGGCCCGTGTAATGAACGCCATTTGTGGATCCGGCGCTCAAGTGTTCGGCGTGATCCAGGACTGAATTTATCGGTGTGATATTCACAAAGGTGATCAAATACACCCACAGGCGTAATGTCCTTACCCTGTTCAAGTATGGGAATAACAATGCTTCCCCATACCGCTTCAAGTGGATCTTTGCGTGTGCGCCACTGACGCTTACCTTCGTTCGGTTGTCGATTAGCTTTATCAAGACGCCGGGCTGAACGCTCTGAAATGCCT
>NZ_JAZETM010000026.1:0-1544 GCF_036864455.1 Alteromonas sp. P256 | reverse complement strand
CAGATTGATGATAAACCCCTCTTTTTTCCGAGGGGTTTATTTTTTTGAGCAGCCGAAGGCTGCGATCGCGATATTTTTTATAAGGCGTATTTGTTTGAGTGTTGAGTTCTTAGAGGGCAATAAGCGAGTTATTTACTGGATTAACTGGTTTTCGAACGAGATTTGAGTGTATTTAGGCTTATGCAGCCTTGGCTAAGGCCATTTTCTTCATGTTTTGGCATGCAGCGGCGAGCAGACACTGCATCGAGACCTTACTTAGTCCGCGATAGCGGCAGTATCGATGTCCATGATGTTGCTTTGCGTCAGCGAAGCTTCGTTCTACCGTTTCAGCTCGCCTTCGATATCGCTTCTTACCCCATTCACTTAACCTAACTTCATTTGCGTTCTCAATACTCTTTTGCCAGACATGGCGAGTAATGACTTTGGTATGATTCTTACTGTTTGTGCATTGCGTGCGAACGGGGCAGTTTATGCATTGCTTTGCATCAGAATGGTACTGTCGGTAGCCTTCGCGATTAGTGGTGTTGTAAGCAATAATCTGGCCTTGGGGGCAAGTGTACGTATCAGATTCTGTGTCGTATACATACTCGCGCTTAGCGAAGTAGCCTTTCTTTTTCGTAGGGCGACGATACCCCATTACACCAATCAGTTGACGCTCTTCGAGGTGATGACACACCGCGGCGGTGAAGTAGCCCGCGTCTAGACCAACGGCAATATGGTTGAGTTTGAAGGTGTCTCGGGCTCTATCGATACGCGCAATAATAGGTTGGCTATCGTGAACATTTCCTGGCGTAGCGTGTGTATCAACGATGATACCGTGACGTCCATCTACGATGCGATGGTCGAGGTAGAAGAAGCCCTTGGGCTTCTCATCGCGAACCATAAAACCACTATCAGGGTCAGTGCGGCTGACTTTCGTAGGTTTCGTGCAAGGCTTGTCTTCCTTACACTTCAGGGGCTTTTTTCCCTCTATCTCCCTGTCTTTGGTTACCGCTTCGTTTAGCTGCTCCATATAAGCTGACGGTGTCACCTTCAGGTCTTTTATGTCGAAGCGTTTCTTGTTGGCGTTCGCTTTTAAGTGCGTGCTATCGGCAAACAAACTCTTACCGCCAATGAGTCCTTGTTTCATGGCCTGGCGTACAATGTTGTCGAAGATAACCTGATAGATATCGCTGTCTTTGAAGCGTTTTATGCGGTTTTGACTCAGCGTCGAATGGTGAATGACACCTTCCGTCAATCCCATGCCTAAGAACCAGCGATATGCCACATTTACCTGTATCTCTTTAATGAGGCGACGCTCACTACTGATACCAAACAAATAGCCAAGGAATAAAATTTTGAAGAAGCGTACAGGGTCAACCGAAGGGCGACCATTATTCTGACAATAAAGGTGAGCCACTTCATCGCGGATAAACTCAAAATCTATCGCCATATCAATCAAACGAACCAAGTGGTCTTCTGGCACCAGTTCATTGATATATACGGTTTCAAACTCGTATTGTTGTGGGGACCTTGGGGTAAGCATGGTGAACACTCCGAATTTC
>NZ_JAZETM010000024.1:0-1727 GCF_036864455.1 Alteromonas sp. P256 | reverse complement strand
CTGGGTAGGGGAGCGTTGTGTAAGTGGATGAAGGTGAGTTGTAAAGCTTGCTGGACATATCACAAGTGCGAATGCTGACATGAGTAACGATAATGGGAGTGAAAAACTCCCACGCCGGAAGACCAAGGTTTCCTGTCCCATGCTAATCAGGGCAGGGTAAGTCGGCCCCTAAGGCGAGGCAGAAATGCGTAGTCGATGGGAAACGGATTAATATTTCCGTACTTGTATAATCAGTGATGGAGGGACGGAGAAGGCTAGGCAAGCTTGGCGTTGGTAGTCCAAGTGAAAGTGTGTAGGCCGAGCGTTTAGGTAAATCCGGACGCTTAAAGTCGAGACACGAGACGAGCTCCCAAGGGAGTGAAGTTGTTGATGCCCTGCTTCCAGGAAAAGCTTCTAAACTTATGATTATATGAACCGTACCCCAAACCGACACAGGTGGTCAGGTAGAGAATACTAAGGCGCTTGAGAGAACTCGGGTGAAGGAACTCGGCAAAATTGTACCGTAACTTCGGGAGAAGGTACGCCCTTGTTTGTGATAGGACTTGCTCCTTGAGCGAATGAGGGCCGCAGTGACCAGGTGGCTGGGACTGTTTATTAAAAACACAGCACTCTGCAAACTCGCAAGAGGACGTATAGGGTGTGACACCTGCCCGGTGCCGGAAGGTTAATTGATGGGGTTAGCGTAAGCGAAGCTCTTGATCGAAGCCCCGGTAAACGGCGGCCGTAACTATAACGGTCCTAAGGTAGCGAAATTCCTTGTCGGGTAAGTTCCGACCTGCACGAATGGTGTAACCATGGCCACGCTGTCTCCACCCGAGACTCAGTGAAATTGAAATCGCAGTGAAGATGCTGTGTACCCGCACCTAGACGGAAAGACCCCGTGAACCTTTACTACAGCTTGGCACTGAACATTGAACCTACATGTGTAGGATAGGTGGGAGGCTTCGAAGCACAGTCGCTAGATTGTGTGGAGCCGTCCTTGAAATACCACCCTTGTACGTTTGATGTTCTAACATAGGCCCCTTATCGGGGTTGTGGACAGTGTCTGGTGGGTAGTTTGACTGGGGCGGTCTCCTCCCAAATAGTAACGGAGGAGCACGAAGGTTAGCTAATCACGGTCGGACATCGTGAGGTTAGTGCAATGGCATAAGCTAGCTTAACTGCGAGACAGACACGTCGAGCAGGTACGAAAGTAGGTCATAGTGATCCGGTGGTTCTGTATGGAAGGGCCATCGCTCAACGGATAAAAGGTACTCCGGGGATAACAGGCTGATACCGCCCAAGAGTTCATATCGACGGCGGTGTTTGGCACCTCGATGTCGGCTCATCACATCCTGGGGCTGAAGTCGGTCCCAAGGGTATGGCTGTTCGCCATTTAAAGTGGTACGCGAGCTGGGTTTAGAACGTCGTGAGACAGTTCGGTCCCTATCTGGTGTGGGCGTTGGATGATTGATGGGAGCTGCTCCTAGTACGAGAGGACCGGAGTGGACGAACCGCTGGTGTTCGGGTTGTCATGCCAATGGCATTGCCCGGTAGCTACGTTCGGAACGGATAACCGCTGAAAGCATCTAAGCGGGAAGCCGGCCCAGAGATGAGTCATCCCTGACCTTTAAGGTCTGGAAGGGTTGTTATAGACGATGACGTTGATAGGCAGGGTGTGGAAGCGTTGTAAGGCGTTAAGCTAACCTGTACTAATTGCCCGAGAGGCTTAACCATACAACACCCAA
>NZ_JAZETM010000023.1:0-1989 GCF_036864455.1 Alteromonas sp. P256 | reverse complement strand
TGCATGCTTCGAAATGACCTCATATTGAGTTTTGAAGTGATGAAGAATTAAGAAGCCCGCAATCGTTAGACTAGCAAGTCCACAAAGATAATTGATGTTAAACAATAATGTTTCAGCAACGCTATCTGAATCCACAAAGATGTAGGATGTAGACAGTGCATACAAAGCTGCAACAGGAAACACCATAACCTTATACCGGATAGGCTTAGTCTCTAAAACCGCCATCACCAATGCCAAGGAAAACCAAATCGAGCTTAATGGACCCAGATAAGATGCGGATAACCGAATAATTCTTCCCATTTCCACACTTATAAGCATTGTAAAAGAAGATATGAATCCGAGTGTTTCGGCTAGTATTGGGCCGATAAACATACCGATTAAGAACACTTTAACTGCCTTGTGCAATATAAACTCCTTTTAATGCATAACACTAAGCTTTGGGGCGCTAACATGAGGCTATAATCGCGAAGCGGCCCCGTGTTAGCGTCCCAGCGACCGGAGGGAGTGCCAACAGCGTTTTGTTAGGCGTACAACTTAGAGTACGCAGCTTTGCTGCCACCACTAGCCAATTAGGCCGCGCGTTTAAATTATTGAATTTAAGATAAAACAACCCAGTGTGAAAAGCCAGATGTTAACGACATTGGCGGATAAAAGAGCGAGTTTAAACAACTGGAGATGCAGAATGCTGGCGTTGCTGAGTTGACGAAAAGGGCGTTGCTAAAGCCGTTGAAACTACCGAAAAGTAAGCCGTAAAGACAACCTAGCGAAACAACCTTGATGCTGGAATGTCACGGTTTAATCTACATTTTAATGCTGTAAGTAAATGACGCCTAACGCCCTAATTTGGCGGCACAAACGCGTGGGCTATACTGCGAAGCAGAGCCTGCGTGTTTGTGTCCCCAACATTTGATTGTTATACGCGCCTTTATACCGCAGCCAGATTATAAGGTGAGACATGTAAAGAACTTAGATGTTGCCGCGTTTGCCATAAATCAAAAGCATTCTGCAAACGTAGCCAATGAGCAGCTGAAGGCTTACCAAATGCCAGCTCTAGACGAAGTGCCATCTCTGGCGTGATGGCTCCTTTACCATTTAGAACTTTTGACAATGTTTTTCGACTAACGTCTAAATGCTGAGCTACATCAGTGATAGTGAGTTCTAGAGCATCAATAACAAGATCTTTGAGTATCTCACCAGGATGTGCTGGGTTATGCATATTCATTAGTGATAATCCTCGTAGTTAACGATTTCAACATCTCGTCCAACAAAGCGGTATGTAACTCTCCAGTTACCACTTACTCGGACAGACCAAATATCATTTCTGTTACCTTTGAGTTTATGCATATAAAGGCCGGGTAAATCCATGTCATCAGGCGTTTCTGCTTGATCGAGATTAGACAGAATCAGACGAAGTTTATTTTCATGCTTCTTCTGAATTCCTGATGTGGTTCCTTTAGCGTAAAACTTCTGAAGGCCTTTATGTATAAAACTCTTAATCATTCAGCCATTGTAACCTCATGGGTTACGAGTTGCTAGTGGAATTTTCAGCGCGTATAACGCCAGCCCGACAGGGCCGTCCGGTGGAGGGCCCAAGGCCCGGAACAACCTTCATGGCTTTGTTATGTGTTTTTGGCGATTTCACTTTCCCAGCCATCTTCAACATTTGCGAGTATTTCGCAATCACAGGAGCCGCCTTGCTCCGAAAGCCAAGGCAAAATTTCATCTGTGTCGAGATTCAAGCTTACGAGAAATGAAGAGGTGATTCTTGGGGTATGGTCGCAGCCTTGTATCCCTAGCTGAAAATCTAAGTGGTCGAAGAGCCTGCCAAGATCTTTCAGCGAAAGCGGCATTTCTTCGATAGCCTTTTTCGTATCTTCGGCCACCATAGCCTCGACTAAAGCTGCTCGTCGCCTTTTTTCTTGCTTAGATGTCACTGTATCTCCTACACATAACACCCCGCTTAGGGGCAATAACACGTGGGCTAAAATT
>NZ_JAZETM010000022.1:0-2312 GCF_036864455.1 Alteromonas sp. P256 | reverse complement strand
ATTCTTTCGCTAAATCAACACCTGTGATTATATTGTGCATGTTGGACTCCATAATATTTTTTGTGTGAGAACTAAAATATTAACCCAGCTCACTGAGTTGGGGGAGTCCAATTATCTCGGATTTTAGCCCATGTGTTACTGCCCCTTAGTGGGGTGTTAGGCGTCATTTACTTACAGCATTAAAATGTTGGTTCAGTTGTGACATTCCAGCATCAAGGTTGTTTCGCTAGGTCGTCTTCGCGGCTAGCTTTCTCGGTTGTTCCAACGGCTTTAGCAACGCCCTTTTCATCAACACCGCAACGCCAGCATTCTGCATCTCCAGTTGTTTAAACTCGCTCTTTTATCCAGCATTACCGTTAACATCTGGCTTTTCGCACAGGGTTGTTTTATCTTAAATTCAACAATTTAAACACGCGCTCTATTTGGCTAGTGGTGGCAGCAAAGCTGCGTACATTCATTTGTACGCCTAACAAAACGCTGTTGGCACTCCCTTCGGTCGCTGGGACGCTAACACGTGGGCTGACTCACTTCGTTCGGATTTTAGCCCACGTGCTAGCGCCCCAAAGCTTAGTGTTAGCTGCTCAATGAAATCGATATGCCTTTTGTCTAATAAACAATTATACTTGTAGCACTAGATATATTAGGAGACCTGCTATGAAAATAGAGAACCTCTCAGCTATAGAAAAAGTTGAACTCGCCCAGAGGATTTGGGACTCTGTAGCTGCTGAACAAGATTCTATTGAATTATCAAAAGAGCAAGCTCAGCTTCTTAACGATAGAATAAAGTCCTTCGAAGCTGACCAAGACTTTGGTTCAAGTTGGAGCGATGTTAAGAGCAGAATCACTGGCTAATGAAATTTATTTTATCTATCAGGCCGGAAGCAGAAGAAGATATCAAAGAGGCATATTCTTATTATCAACAATGCCAAACTGGGCTAGGAAATGATTTTATTGCCTCTGTAGAATCAGCATTGATTAACATCACAGAAAACCCAGAGATTTACCAGAAAGTGTACCGGGATTTTCGCCGCGTACTCATCGGGCACTTTCCATTTGGTGTTTTTTACAAAATGTTTGGCAATAAAGTTCTGGTATTTGCTGTTATGCATACAAGCAGAGCTCCAAGAACGTGGCAAAAACGCAGCTAACAAAACGCTGTTGGCACTCCCTTCGGTCGCTGGGACGCAAACACGGGGCCGCTTCGCGATTATAGCCCCGCGCCTGCGCCCCAAAGCTTAGTGTTATCCACAAAGGAGAGTTATGAGGTTACTCGGAGTTTTATTTGTTTTTTTCTCATTTGGAGCAAATGCTGCTGATTGGAAGGGCGTTTATGAGGGTATTGAACTTTATAAAAATAAAGAGGTTAAAGGACTTTCATATCAATTTCTAGATTTGCGAAGAACTGAGGGCGTTTTTCTCTACGACGCTGATATAAGCGACGATGAAAACGGACTCACTTGTAAAATTGAAACAGAAAATATTGTTTGGTCTACTTCTCTCGGTAGAACAATGTTACGAGATTGTGGAACCGATACGATGCAGTTCGAGCTCATTTTGTTATTAGACTATTACTCTTCGAGTGATACTGAATACGCTTTGAAGAGTGATGTAAAAGCATCATTGATATCACACTCAAACGGTATATCAGTCGAAACATCGTCGATGTGGCTTCAACGAACAGACGACAAGAGTTTGTTAGACCAACTCAAACAAACTGTGACTTATGAGTAAATTTGTGGATAACAAAACCATCAACCGGATTTGTGCAAGAGCGCCACAAACCGGTTATGGTAAGTGTTAGGCCCAAATTTGACCTTTGGCGGTTGTTTGTCATATCTATGACGTAGCCGTTGCATCAACTAAAATGGAAAACTAAATGCTCTTTTTAAAGGAGCATAAAAATGGAAGAAATGATTAACTCAGATTTAGTAAAAGCACTCCGACTCGAAAAGTCGTGGTCACAGGAAAAGCTCGCTACAGCTTCTGGACTCAGCTTAAGAACAGTCCAACGTGCCGAAAATTCAGGTACTTCTTCATTAGAAACCAAATTAGCGCTTTCTGCCGCATTAAATATCCCAGCAGAAAAGCTTATGCCGATTTCATCAAAAACACCTCAAAATCAGAATAGCGTAATTTATGGTTATATTGGTGCTGGTATAGGTTTAGTCTGTTCATATTCGGCAATCACCTATTCAGTAATGCATAACACATTACCACTTGGGGAGGCTGGGCTTTGGTATGGAATAATCGGTGTTTTTACTGGCATTACATGTGGCGCAATTGGTTTTTTAAAACAACGTGGATATGTGGCC
>NZ_JAZETM010000021.1:0-5350 GCF_036864455.1 Alteromonas sp. P256 | reverse complement strand
AGTTAGCGTGGTTTTACCGTGGTCAACGTGGCCGATAGTACCCACGTTTACATGGGGTTTCGTACGTTCAAACTTTTCTTTTGCCATTTCTATTATCCCAGCAAAGTTACATTAAAAAAATTTTGAATTTTTACAACATGAGCTGGGGAGAAAAATGGTGCTGATAGGCAGATTCGAACTGCCGACCTCACCCTTACCAAGGGTGCGCTCTACCAACTGAGCCATATCAGCACTGATTTGGAGCGGGCAGTGGGAATCGAACCCACATCATCAGCTTGGAAGGCTGAGGTAATAGCCATTATACGATGCCCGCAAATCTTAATTCTCTGGCCACCTCATAAAGAAAGTGGTGGAGGGGGCAGGATTCGAACCTGCGAAGGCTGAGCCGGCAGATTTACAGTCTGCTCCCGTTGACCGCTTGGGTACCCCTCCAGAATTGATGGTGCCGACTGCCGGAATCGAACTGGCGACCTACTGATTACAAGTCAGTTGCTCTACCAACTGAGCTAAGTCGGCACTACATCAAGTGGGTGCGCATTCTAGAGTAATGAATTACTCAGTGCAAGTGTCTTTTCGAAAAATTTTCATTTTTCTTTTCTGACCGATTTCTCAATCTATCAGAAGGTTACGCTTGAATTGAACTAAGTTCTTTTCGAGCGTAGCGGGCAAGACCTTGCACCACCAAATGAGCGGAACGAATGTTAACAGCGGATTCTAAGAATGCAAACACTTTTTTGTCTCCCCCCCCTAAAATAATGTCAAAATCGGTTTGTTTGCTTGATATGTAATCAATGGCGCTCAAATAAACACCATAAACCGCTGCATGACACCCTGTAGCTACACACTCTTCAGTGTCTGTACCCACCCCAAAGCTGGTCGGAATTTCATCATTCGCCGATACTTTTTTTGTAGATGCAACCAAAGCGTCTCGCATAACGTTGAACCCTGGTATGATCCAACCGCCTAAATGTTGACCATTCACCACAAAATCTACCGTTATTGCAGTACCAACATCCATAACAAAAAATGCTTTTTTTGTTTTTTCTGCAGCACACACCATGGCGAGCCACCGATCAACGCCCATTTTTTGTACATTGTCGTAACTGTTTTTTATTTCGAATGCTGATTTTTCTGTGTGTTTTTCGATGAAATTAATGTTGCGAGGCAAACAGAGGGTATTTAATTCTTTTGAGACTTCATTATTTCTAACTGAAGCTAAGTAAACATGAGAAATTTTTTTGTAAGAGTCGATAAATTTAAAAAGCTCAGCTATCGAACTTACAGATTGGGGCTCTTTTTTGTCATCACACAACAGAGAATATTTGATTCGTGTGTTGCCAATGTCCACTAACAAGACATTTTGCTCGCCCACTACAGCATTTTTTTCAGATGAGATGCTATCAGTTACCACGAAGGCTAACCTCACCGCCATGAAAACGTGTAATGCCGTCTTGTGTTTCAACTAACAGTGCACCGCTGGCGTCTACGCCTCTATCGATACCAGAGAATCGCTTCTCACCCATCTGCAGCACTATCCTTCTATCACCGTAAAGATCTAAGGCTTCCCAATGGGGGACAAATGGCCCAAAGCCCTGTTGAGTAAATTTAGGAAGGTATGACCATAGTGATTTAATAATTTGCGCCGCTAATTCATTTCTATCTGGCACTGTACCTAAAAATGAAGCGAGATCGCTATGAGGTTGTCCAACGTCGTATTGGTTATCAGGCACACACACGTTCAATCCTATACCAATGACACAATGCGCTGTCGCTCCAATCTGCCCCTCTACCTCTATCAATACGCCAGCAAGCTTCTTACCCTGTAAATAGATATCGTTCGGCCACTTTAATTCGGCATCGTTAACACCAAACTCTTTTAGCGCGTCGCACACCGCAAGACCAACCAACAAAGAAAGGCCCGCCATGCTTTGATATCCATCTGGAAACGACCAATACATAGAAAATGTTAAGCTACCGCCCACAGGCGCTAACCAAGTTCTGCCATGTCTTCCACGACCTGCAGTTTGTATTTCAGCAAAAATCGCATCACCGTCGGCTAATTCTTCTCGATTATTGGCAATGCGTTTTTTCATCTCTGTATTGGTTGATGGGAGTACCGACTCAACATCTATCATGGCTCGTTTGGTATTACCCAAGTACTTCTTAATGCTATCTGCACTTAACATGGGAAAACCTCGCTCTAATCGGTAACCCTTACCTTTTACTTTAAATACATCTAATCCCCAGTCAGATAACTGAGAAATATGCCCCGCAACAGCGGTACGCGATAGTCCAACCTCTTGAGCTATGGTTTCACCAGAGTGGAAATGACCGTCGGACAATAGCGCTAATATATGTTTTCTTATTACTTTAGATGCCTGTCTCATAGCGAAATAAGTCCTTTGCTTCCTAAAAGGCGTACCTCAGGTTCGAGTTTGATATTAAACCTGTCAGAAACGCTGGCTATGATATCTCTTGCCATAGATAGTACATCGCTACCGTTGGCATCGCCAAGGTTTGTAAGTACTAAAGACTGTGTAGGGTGACACCTAACATCGTTCAGCGTCTTTCCTTTAAAACCAGCTTGGTCAATGAGCCAGGCTGCCGGAATTTTTACACTATCGCCAGCGGATTTCGTTTTTACGATAAAATGCGGCATATGTTCGTATCGATCAGCAATTGTTCTAAAGTGATCGTAAGTGACAATTGGATTTTTGAAGAAGCTTCCCGAATTACCGAGAATGGCAGGGTCTGGAAGTTTGGACTTACGCACCTCTATAACTTTGTGATAGATGTCCTGTGGAGTCGGATTCGTTAACGCGGCAAGCTCACCATAGGCGGTGTTTAGCTCATAAACTTTTGGTAGGACAAAATTAACGTGGGTAATAAGCACCTTATTGGCAAGCGCATGTTTAAATACACTATCTCGATAACCAAACTGACAGTCTTCATTTTTTAATAGAATCTTTTCACCCGTGTTAAGTACTACGGCCTCTATCGTTTGTATTAGCGTATCGACTTCTACGCCGTAGGCTCCAATATTTTGAATTGGACTAGCCCCTACCGAACCAGGGATAAGCGCTAAGTTCTCAAACCCAAACCACTCATTTTGCATACACAGTTTGACAAGCTCGTGCCAATTTTCGCCTGCGCCTACACGTAAAAAGTGACTATTTTCGTCATCAAAATGGCTTATACCCTTGATCTTATTTACCATTACTGTGCCTTCAAATGTTTCGGTAAATATTGAGTTACTGCCACCGCCAAGCAAATAACACACATCGGTATTTTTATAGAGGCTTAAAAAGGAATCGACATCTGAAAACGACTTAATGGATGTGCACGACGTATTTAAACCGAACGTGCTGTAGTGTTGCAATGAAGGCATAATTTCTACGAACTGCGAATAATTGCCTAATGGTAGGGTAAGCAGAGAATAAAGAAAAGTATATCCCTTCAATAAAGGAGGCGAGAATGTACCCACGTTTTACAGGTAAGTACAATTAACAGGGCGGTAAGTGTACTTTAGAGAGCTATTAACGTATTGACCATGCGCTCCTTTTCCTTCTTGGCATTGAGTCAATACCAGAGAAAATGCACTCATTCATCACTTGGCTTTGTATCCAATTCTAAACCCGCCCCAATGCTTTCCATTTACGTAAATAGGCGCTGACAAATCATGCATTATTTCCCCCGTGTCTCTTTTATAGGTCTGAAGCAGAAAAGACTGTGTATTGCTCCCACACCGGCGACCTGTTTTGTCGCTAAAGATTCTTTTCGTTCTGTTGTTAGCCAAATCTTTATCGTAGTCGCCGGTAAGCGGCTGACTGAATTTACTATTATGTGTTGGGAAGTAGCCATTTACATCCACAGCGCCGGCGTAAATTATGAAATCGTTATTCTCTAATATTGGCTCTTGAATTTCGGGTAATACTTTGTCGGTAAAAGCATCAAACGCCGTAGTGTGTTTTTCAGGGTTCGTGTTGGGTATCGCGGTATAGGTAAAATTAAACAGATCGCGCTCACTAATTGCCCCATCGCTAATCGCTCTCTCAAAGCGCTTGCCTATATGTTTCGATGTATTGATAGCAATATCGCGAACACGGCTGTTATCATCGTCTATGTCAAACGACTCCAATAACCTAAATATATCCTCGGCCTGAGTACTTAAAGCCAAGGCTTGCTCAGAAACCTCCGACAAATCAGATTCTAGATTGCCAGTAGCTTTCTGTAATGACTCAATTGAAATACCAATTCCGCCGCTATTTTGAGCAAGATCAGAGACATTTACTTGCATCGACAACATCGCAGCTTTTGCCTTTGAAGAAAGCATGCTTGATTCTGCGATGAGCGTTTCACTTTCAACAAGCAGCTTACTCATGTCTTCTCCCGACTCTGACACCTTAATCATGGTATTTACTGCTTGCTTACTACTGAGATTCACATCTTGCAAAACCTGCTCTATACCAGATGTGGCCTCTGTCGTTTTTTTTGCTAGCGCACGAACTTCATCGGCAACAACTGCAAAGCCTCTGCCCTGATCGCCAGCACGAGCCGCTTCTATAGCTGCATTAAGTGCCAGCATATTAGTTTGGTCAGCTAGTTGATTTATCGTGTTAGTAATATTACTTATACCCTCAGCTTTGGCCTTTAGCTCTACAAGAGTATCAGAAGAAACTATAATCTGTTCGCGCAAAAGCTGCTGATGCTCCAACGCCTTTTTAAGCCCGTTACTTCCCAACTGGGTTTTCTCATCAGACAGGGTAACAGCGTCACCAGCCTCTTTAGTAAGCTCATTAAGTGAAGTACTGCCAGACTCTAGGTTCTGAAGCCTTCCACTCATGTCATTTATACTAGTGACTTGCTCTCGAAAGGCAGATGATAATTTATCGAGAAAAAATGAGACTGACGCTCCGCCTATCGCAATCTTACTCGACGCAGCACTGATATCATTACCATTTGGTGCATTTTTATTAAGATGTCCAGAGCTTACCGACAACGTTTCATTTGACGGCTCGGTTTTTGAGATGATGTTAGATAAGACATAGCTTATCGCTAAGGTTGTGACCAACGAGATAATAGCGGATATATAAATTGAATTCGTTATCAAGAAACTTGCAACAACAGCTATCGCAGACACTAAACCTGGTAAAACGATCAACATATCAAATCACTGTGAAATATAGCACTATAATGAAAGTAGATGATAATTCGGAAAAAAACTATACCCAGGACAAAACTATGTAAAAATTGTAGTGAAGATTATTGACGTTTTATGAAGCCAAATCGATACTATTTTTGTCAACGCTATTTAGGACGGACCTCACACATAAAAAAAGCCCCTGTCGTA
>NZ_JAZETM010000020.1:0-11175 GCF_036864455.1 Alteromonas sp. P256 | reverse complement strand
ATCCCGGGTCGAGGCACCATCATTGAAGCCCTGAACAGAAATGTTCGGGGCTTTTTTGATTCTGGTGTTTGTAAAAGCTCAGGAACTCGCTGGCGTATCCCTGCGGATGCTCCGCGCGTAAATTAAATTTTATTGGATATGGGCAAAGAAATTTTACAAGCGGTCGATAAGATGGATGCAGGGAGCAGGTGGTAGGCACATAGGGACGTGTAGGAGATACCGCGCTTGTTATATACCTAAGTTAACTAGCTGTATAACCACAGTAAAAAACACTTTTAGACTAAAGAGGTCGTTGAGACTTAGCTGATAAGATGTTTAACTACGCGCGATAATTAATGTTGTTGCCATAGCTTGCTGTTTTGTGGCCACTGCTAGGGATGGGTTAATTGTCAAAACTTGCAAAAACCTTAAATCTATACCATAACTGATGGCGTGTTGATAAGAGCAGGTGGTCTTATTCAAATGAAATGGTCGGTATAAGGGTGTGTTAAAAATAAGCAGATTTATTACTGCGTATATTTTTCAACACCTAACAAGAATAAATGACCTGCTATAGTTTTTACCAGATTTAGGGCAAATCAAACCCAGTGTAACTGGTACATAACTTATAAAAACTTATACGAGTAATCGGGGACTCTTATGAAACAGCAAACACTTATCGCACTATCGGCCATCGTATTTTCTTCCTCTGCATTGGCAAATGGTGGGTTCGAGCCCACTAAAAAAGAATGTGTAAATGTTGGCAAAGAAATTATTCGAGTGAGTAGCGAGATGAGCACCGCGTCATCGGGTATTCAAAAATCTTGGCTTAAGCGACAATTGAATGCCTTAAACACCAAGCGTAGTTCTTGCAGCACTGAAGGTTTTCAAGCGAAACGTCCGGAATTAGCAAAACTCTAATACGCTTGTTTTATACTAATTTGAAAAAAGACCTTGCCCCAAGCAAGGTCTTTTTGTTTGCGCTACTCAATTCATTAGATAATCAAGCGTTAAAAACAGACGGTATTAACTGGTCTAGCGATTCAATAGAGTAGTCAGGAGCTAGCCCTAGTGGGTACATCATTTTACCAGGGCGTTCGACAAACGCAGTATTAAGACCTGCCGCTTTAGCACCACTTACATCCCAGCCATGTGCCGCAACCATTAATGTATCGTTAGGTGCAACCTCAGCCTGTTGGCATGCCCAGTGGTAAACGCTTGGATAGGGTTTGTATGTGCGGATAGATTCTACGCTCAGCACAACATCAAAATACGATTTAATATTGGCATAAGACAGCTGTGCGTCTAACCCTGCACTAGAAGAGTTTGATAATGCTATTAAAGTAACGCCTTTTTGCTTTAAGGCTTTTAGCGCAGCCGCAACATCGTCGTGTGGTGGTAGAGAAGTAATGTGCTGTTTAATCGTTTGCTTGGCGTGTTCTTGGGTTAACTGAATACCTTTGCTGTAAGCAACCATCACTAGAGCTGCTGCACCAATGTCTATAAAGTCATGAAACTGCGAAGAAGCAACATCTACCAAACTGTGGTGAAGTAAATTGGCGAACCACAGGTCAACGAGGGTTTCATCGCCATTTAATACTTCAGCAAGTCCAGTTTTCATTGCATTAATATCAAGAAGTGTTTCATTAACATCAAAAATTAGCGCTTTGATCATTGTTATCGTTCCCTTATACAAATGTCATTGCACAAGACTAACGATTACTGATATTAAATGACATAAGCATCTCATCAAGGATGTCATTTAAATTAGACAGTTTCTCCGAGGTAATGAAAATACTCATGTTCGACTGCACCTTAACATCACCGGTAGACAACTCTTCTTCAAAGGTATTATCCAGAGCAGATTGCACCCGTTCTAAAAACGTTCGCGCGCTTATTTCATCAATATTATGTAGGCACAATATGAATTGCTCTGGGCCAAAACGGCCAAGAATATCGCTGCCTCTCACCACGTGTTGAAGCGTTTTAGCTATTTCTCTTAATACGTAATCACTTTTCGTTGAGCCAATTTTTCGATTTAACTCTCGAAAGTTGCTCAAATCAAAAATCGCAATAGCGATAGCTCGTCCATCTTCTGGCGTATCTAGTTTGTTGATGCGGCTGATAGATGTTTGCGCATTGAGTAATTGTGTAGCAGGGTCGATTGACTTAGCGGCGAGGTGCCGTTTACGAAGATAAAAGCCTAAGCCCGCTATTAATAATAAAACAATGGCTATTGCAGCGAACAAGGTGTTTTTACGTAAACGCTCAGTTCTTTCGATCTCAAACTCTAAATCGTGTATTTTATTGTATAAATTTGCTGCGCCAAGAATTTTAGCTGAGCTCTGGTTTTCCTTTTGCTTCTCGTTAACCAATTTTGTATAAGCTGCAAGGGCAACTTTGGCACCTTCTAAATCGTTCAAAGCAATATACAGCGACAAGTTAAAGCTTAGGTAATCTAGGTTCTCACGAAATTTGGGAGGAATGATGGATTCATTCTCTTTCATGCTATTTAGGTAATTCTCAACACAAGGAATGTCGTTTTTAAATAAGCAAAGCTCGGTTGCATGCCATTCATATAGCGATTGATAGAATGAATTCGACACCTCAGACAGAGCGTTTTTAAATTGAGGAAGGTAGTATGATAATTTGTTGAAGTCTCTTTGCTTTCGGTAATAAAGTTGCAACGAATATTGATACAAAAAGTTAGTGTAAGAGTTGCCAATTTCTTGATTTAGCTGCCCAAGCTCTAATATCCGCTTATAAGCCTCATCTGTTTGACCACTTGCGGCGAGTGAAACAATAGCGCTGATTAAAATCGACACCTTGTTACTGCCTTTATACACCTGTAAACCAAGCTCGTGTGCTTTTATATATTGCTCGGCAGCGAGTGCATGCTGTCCTAAGCTTCCATAAACAAGGCCTATGCTGTTGCGAATGTGAGCGAGTTCACCTGGGCTACCCTTATCTGAATATCTGTCTAACACGTTGAACATCTTACCTAATCGCTCGGCAGTAGAATCTGTTTCTGAGCAATAAGTAATAATAGCTAGCGAGGCGCTGGTAAATATGTCGCTGTGCTTAATTGGAGACGAAAGGCTTTTGGCCCGTTCATAAAACTGGCAGCGAGCAGGGTTTTCTTTCGTATCGTAAATAAACCCTATTTGATAAATGGCTGAAGCAAACGCATAAGACGTTGTATCAATATTGGGTTGTTCAATACTTTCAAGAAGTGTTTTTAGCGCTTCTTCATGTTTACCTCTGCAAATTAAGAAATGAGTTCGTGCAGTGGAAAGTGCGAAGCGCTGATTGCCTGTAAGAGATTCTTTTGCCAAAGTGGCGTCTAACTCAGAAAGCAAGGTAGCGTCCGGGCAGTCGTAAGATACAGTTCGCACTTTAGCTATAAAGGCTTCAATATCGCCGTCAGCCGCCAATGAAAAGCGACTAAAAAATAACGCGGTTACTGTCAAGAATGCTACCGATAAAATAGATGCAAAATATGTCGTGCGCATATTGTTTCTTTTCTAATTTTTTCAGCAATCATAGCTAGTTATCGCCACAACTACCACCCAACGTACCAATAAGTCTACTTTTTACGGGTACAAAAAAGAAGATTTATGGGAAATGACAGTTAATGAATGGTGTTATCGCCAAAGCTTACTAATACAGCAACGCCGACCAAAGCGATAACTGACCACAATAAAGTGGCTCTAGTAGCTTTTTCTCCTAATACAAAGGCAACGCCAAGAGACATTAATGCGCTGGTAGCGATTAGAGTTTGCACCACAGCAGCTTTAGCGTAGGCAAACGCAAACATCTGCAGATAAATTGCTGCTGTTGTGCCCAGTAATGTTGCTAAAACAAAGGCGGGCCATACCCGTTTGCCTTCAGTAATAACGGGTAACCACCGCGTTTTTGTTACTGCAATAAAGGGCACAACAAACACCATACCGCCCACAAGTCGCAAAAACGCTGCACTTGCGGCATCAACGTCACCGCTTCCTAAGATATCGCGACTAACCACTGCGCCAACAGCCTGACATAGCGCGGCTCCAACACCATATAAATAGCCGCTGGTGGCGAATACATGGGTAGCGCTACGCTTACGAGCTTTAATAACCATATCGACAGAAAAAAGTACTACAGCCACGCCTATCCATTGCTGCCATGTAATCCACTCGCCAATAAAGGCCATTGCAAACAAGGCCGTGAATAATGGCGCAAGGGTTTCAGCAACAAGCACAGCTTGGCTGTCGCCAATACTTTGCAGCGCTTTGAAAAAACACGTATCGCCAATGCCAATACCAATAAAGCCACTCACCAACAGCCAAATAACGGCGTAAGTTGAAAATAAAGCAGGCTGCACCGCAATTAATACAACGCTAAGCAACGCAATGGAGATTAAGCCCTTCCAAAAGTTCATGGTAAGTGGCGAAAATGCGTTTCCTATACCGCTGAACAAACGTGCCGCAATAGCCCAGCAAAGCGCAGTTCCTAATGCTGCAAATACACCCATGAATAACCCTTCTGTGTGAGGTATAACGAAAAAGAGCGGCTATGCTAATGCAAAGAGACAGTTTAGGTAAGCCTGTTCTTTGATATCCATGTAAACACAAAGGTTTTTAATCTAAACGTAACGGAATGCGTATGTTGTTAGTGGCATATTCGTATCTGTATTTTTTAATCTATTATTTGAGAGCGCACATGAATTTAGATGGTGTTAAAGGCGTTATATTCGATCTGGACGGTACATTAGTAGAGTCGAGTTTAGATTTTACAATAATGCGGAAAACCATTGGGTGCCCTTTAGATGAAGACATACTCACGTTTGTTGATGCCATAGACTGCGAACGCAAAAAAGCGGATGCGCACAATACTATTTTACAGCATGAACTGGACGACGCTCGAAATGCTAAGTGGCTGAGTATAGGTCAAGAAATGGTAGAAAAGGCGCAAGAGCACAACTTGCCCATGGCCATTGTGACTAGAAACTGCAGAGAGGCCACGGCGATTAAGCTAGCGAACAACAACATACCCATAGACTATGTGCTCACGCGAGAAGATGCGCCGGCAAAGCCAGATCCAACTGCACTACTCATGGTGGCGAAAGAATGGCAGCTGCAACCTGCAGACTGCCTATACGTAGGAGACTTTATTTACGACCAGCAAGCTGCTGAGAATGCTGGTATGCAGTGGTTGATGGTTTAAATTGAAATAGATTTTCCACCCGGCGGTGTCGGGTGCTTCGGAAAGATTGTTTCAATCGGTTTAGGTACTGTCACATTATTCTCATGGCCTCCATATACTTTAGTATATTCTTCAACAGCTAGCTCTTGCATGTTTGTTTTTTGTTCGATATTCATGTTGTTACCTTCTTTCGGAAATTAGTCGTTTTAATGAAGCGAAGAAAGATTAATAACAATTTGGTCATATGGACATGCGAAAAAAGACAATTGCCTTCTCACGTCACTCATTGTGTCTATTTGGCTCAATTCTAGTATTTTCTCTACTACTAAATTCAGCAAAAGTCTTTGCTTTCGGCGAAACCCTAGAGGGAAAAACTAGATTAGCAGGAATACCCACAGGGATTATTCGAGATATAGAGGTTATTGGGGATACTGCGTTTGTCTCTGCTGAAAATGGTGTCTTTAGATTATTAGGCGGTATTGCTGAAAAAGTGAGTTATAAGGGGGACCATACATTATCTGGGACAATATCTGATGCCGCTTTTGATGGAGCTGGCGGGGTGTGGCTGGTTGAGTACGGTGCAGGAGTTTTTTATTTAGATTTAAAGACAAACGAATCTGTAGAAATGTTTCCTGATGCTCGCTGGACGAAATATGCTTGGAAGATCTCAGACACAGGACGATTTCTTGTTGTATCGCTAATTCAAGGAATCATTGTCGTTGATAAACTGACGAAAGAGATCCAGACATGGGCAAATTCAATCGGGGTTGAAAAAGTAAATAATGTTCTTAGTGTTTCGTCTCCTCAGGACGGAGTTGTTTACCTTGTATCAAGCGAAGCTCTTATTAAAGTCGACACGGTAGCCCAAGAAGTTTTCCGTTTTAATAAAACAGATTATTTCAACTCTCTTTCATCAATAGATGCTGTAGCTGTTAAGGATGACAGGGTTTTTATTGGGGGAGCTGAGGGTGTATATGAATGGAGCGAGAGAAATAAAACTAATATATTTTATCCATTTCATTCCGATATTTCATTACGTGACAAAGTATCAGTCATATTTGTAACAAAGACAGGAAGAGTTTTAGTTGGGGCAGGAGGGCTTTTTGAATTAGGTAAAAAGTTTGTAAAATCTCCTAGTTTTCTTGCGCCACTTCTTACCTCTGAAGGCGTATTCAGTATCGTAGCAATAAACGAATTGTCAACTGGTACCCTTTTATTGTCGTCCTCTCAGTTAGGCCTGATTACATTAACTGAAACCCAAGAGGCGGTAAATTTACTCCACTTTGAAAATAATGTGCTCAGACGAAATGTGACGCGGCAAGGTTTCACAGAGAATGGCGACGTATCACTACAAATCGGTGACGACGAATATCAACTTAACATCAAATCTGGAGAGCTCAATTTACTAAACGGAGACTATGATAGTAAAAATAGTTGTATTGACTTCAGAGTAAAGGGCTACGCACAGGGCCTGCAAAAGCCTCAATATTTTTGTGAGTCTTGGGACGGACAGCTAATCACCACAGACAGTCCGTTTTTTTATCTTTATCAAGATGACGGTGAATCTCCATCTTACATGCTGATTGATGAGTCTAATATCGGCAATGTGATAGATACAATTTCCGCACCCCACGGCATGAAGGAGGCTTTCGTGGCCTCATCTGGTGAGATTGTTGGTTACGATAACCACAACACTATCCATATCCAGCTGTCGAAATTTAATTGGAAATCAATCTCTCCAGATGAGGGAGGATGGAATGGAATAACCTGCTTGCTTGAATATATGGATCGCTATGTTGTTTGCACCGCAGGTCAAGGAATTCAGGGACTGAATAAAAAAACAGGCGAACTCTCACCATCTAATATTTTAAAAGGTTTCCAAATCAAATTTGTGCGAGGCGCTGCCCTTACCCAAGCGGGAAATCTCTGGGTTGCAACAAATATGGGGTTATATGTTCGTACTAGCTCTGGACTTGAGTGGTTATTGAATTCTACAGATGGGATTTATGATTCTGATTTTGAATACCAAAGTGTCTTAGTGTTGGGCGATAAGCTTCTAGTTCTGGGTGATAAATATTCATATCTTATTGACGAAAAGAAAATTCTGGAATCACTCGAAGAAGTCAGAAGTAAAAAGAGCAAAGTCATTTTTACAAAGTCAATTTGGAGCTCTACAGATTCGAATGAGTATAGTAATTACGAGTTTGGGCATGATGAGACTCTATTTCTTGATAATGACTTTGTTGAACTATCGGTTGAATTTAGTACCAATAATTATGTTGAGCATCAAACACAGGAGTTGGCGTTTAGAATAATAGGGATTAATGAGCAGTGGAAAATTCATCCAGAGTCCAAAGCCTTCCTATCAATATCCGACATTGAACCTGGTAATTACACTATCGAGGCTAAAGTAAGTGGTGAGGGTAACCCCGTTAGTAGCATCAATTTTGAGGTGAAAAAACCAATATATCTTCTTTATCCCGCAATGATAATTTATGCAATTAGCCTATTTTTATTATTCATGCTTTTTCAACTCGGAATATTGAAAAAGCTGTTTATCTCGTTTAAGAAAACCCCTCTCTACCGCCAACTCACCCGTTATGAAATAACCGATGGCGAATCAAAATTTGAAAAGATGCTGAAAAGTAAAGAGCGACATATCAGCGAAATAACTCATGAGCTAAAAACGCCGATTCAAATCATTCAGGGTACGCTGTCTAACGTGAAAGAAACCACCAAAGAAAGCGATAGCGTTTTAAAAAGCATTCAACTGAACATGAAGCGGGTGGAACAGCTAGTTAATCAAATGCAAAAGGATACCCCTAGAGCATCCGCGGTCTCCGATTATTTTACTACCTATACCACAGAAAATATGGCGCATATCGTCAATGCGCTAGAACCTTTGGCAAAAGCAAAACGACAAAATTTAGATATGCGAGTGAAAGGTGACGGCACAGTTTCCTTGATTACCGATAGCCTCGAAAAAATTGTGGTTAATCTGGTTGAAAATGCAATCAAATACACTCCTGAACTAGGGACGGTAAAGGTAGTGTTCGCAATTGAAGCTAAAACATTCAAGATAACGGTGACAGACAATGGTGCAGGTATAGCGCAAGAGCAGCACGAACATGTATTTGAACGTTTTACCCGATTTAGCAATGATGAAAAAGGCGAGGGTTTAGGTTTATCCATCGTTAAAAATTTAGTGGAGTTAAATCAAGGCGAAATCCAGCTAGACAGTAAACAAGGTGGTGGCACCAAAATTTGTGCAGTATTTCCCATTGATGATACCGAATACATTAACGCTCAATCAGACGTGCAAGACGCAGCGCAATGGCAAGGAGCTAGAAAAACCCTGCTGATCGTGGATGATAGTAGAGAGTTTCGAACTTATTTATTCGACCTGTTGTCACCAAAGTACCGTTGTTTAGTGGCCAAAAATGGTAAGCAAGCTTTTGAAGTATTGCGAACCCATATAGTGTCGCTAGTAATTTGTGATCAGCTAATGGGTAAGTTTGATGGCTTATCACTTACTAAGGAAATAAGAGAACACGATTCTCTAGGGGCAACGCCTATTCTTATGTTTACCGCGAGTTCAGATCCGACCGTCGAACAAATAGCATTAGAAATGAAAGTAGATTATTACTTAATGAAGCCAAGTTCGAATCAGGAAATTGAAATGCGTATCGAGCATCTATTGGCCATTAGGGATACAAATGTGCAGCCTCAGAAAAGCATAGATACAGAACTGTTTAAATATGGCTGCTTGAGTATTCCAGAATTTAAGACTGAAAAGGATATGGCGTTTTATCTTAACTTTATTGCAGTGCTTGAAAATCATTATCAAGACGAGGAATTCAGTCGGGACCAGGCTGCACAAGCGCTACTTATCAGTCCACGAAGTTTAAATCGTCGTATGGCAGAGCTGTTTGATTACAACTTCAGCGAATTCCTCTCTCGCTATCGTATTGAAAAATCGATACCTATTTTGCTAGAAGGAAGTAGCATATTGAACGCCTGCTTAGATGTGGGGTTTGCAACATCGGCGTATTTCTCAACTTCGTTTAAAAGGATAATGGGCATACCGCCTAAAAAATTCGTAGAGCAAAGAGGCAACACGCCTATTCAATGATACGAAGTGAGAGAAAGATTAAATGTATCTCCGCCTCTCCGCTAAAAAGCCAATTAACATAAACGATGCTATATAGGCTGAACCTTGATACTGCCATGGTACGTAAGCAAGCACATGCTTTAAAAAAGGGGCACCATATAAAGTGAGTGCCCCGTAGCCAAATGCACACAGCACAACAAACAGACTTATTCTGATAATAAAGTGGTAGGGGGCCAAAATACGCTTTACGTGACCATTTATAATATCACCGTATACCACCAAAATAGTCGCCATCAGCATAATGCTCATTTCTGTGTAGTATGGGCTAAGTGCCCGTGATAGCGCGCTGAATAATTCGTTCATGTACATCTACTGCTTAATATTTGTCTAATCGTGAAGCTAATAGCATGGAAATACCATAAGCACTCACTATCTAGCTGAAGCTATAATTCTACGTATAGAGTAGTAGTTAGGAAAGCTTTACCTTCCCTAAAGGCAGTATCGTTTTGCATGGGCTTAACTAGTCGCACTTTATTAACCACCTTCAATAGGCTTTGCGATAAATGTTCTCAATATCATCAACACTAAGTTGCTTAGGGTTGTTGCATAACAAGCGGGTTACTTTGCTAGCATCTTCTGCTAATTGAGGAATTACACTTTCTGGAATATCGAATTCTCTTAGGGTACGTGGTATGCCTACATCACTGCATAATTTCTCTACTGCGTTTAATAAAGTAGCAATCGCAAAATCTTTCTTACTATCCGGCGGGCAAAGCTTAAGCAACAGTGATACGGCAAAGAGCTTGTCGGCGCAAAACGGTGCATTCGCTCGCAGCACATGAGGTAACATAACCGCGTTGCTCATGCCGTGTGACAAGTGAAATCGCCCGCCTAACGGATAAGCTAAAGCGTGAACCGCTCCCACGCCTGCATTTCCAAATGCAAGGCCGGCCATTAAACTGCCAGTAGCCATTTGTTCCCTAGCCACGAGATTTTCACCATTTCTGTACGCATGAGGTAAAGAATGAAATATCAGTGTCATCGCCTTT
This sequence comes from Alteromonas sp. P256, assembly GCF_036864455.1. Lineage (NCBI taxonomy): Bacteria > Pseudomonadati > Pseudomonadota > Gammaproteobacteria > Alteromonadales > Alteromonadaceae > Alteromonas > Alteromonas sp. P256. The sequence goes on along the minus strand of NZ_JAZETM010000020.1, from coordinate 849 downwards.
TCGGCAAGTGCATCGGTTATAGGGCTAGCGTTTACTGAAATAAATGCTTCCAAAGCATGAACAAAGGCATCAACTCCACTAGCAGCAGTAATAGCTTTAGGACATGAAAGCGTCAGCTCTGGTGCCACTATTGCTACATCAGGTAACAAGCAGTGGCTTACAATCCCTTTTTTTACCTTTTCGATAGGGTCGGCAAGTATGGCAATATTGGTAACCTCAGAACCAGTACCTGCAGTTGTTGGCAGTACAATGAGTGGTAGTGACCTTTCTTTTATCAGGTTTTCACCAAATAAATCAGTAATACTTCCTTTAGAGTCGTATGTGGCTGCTAGTACCTTTGCCGCATCTATTGCACTTCCGCCTCCTAGCGCAATAACACCATCTATTTTAGTATCACGCAATTGGCGTACTTTGTTTTCTATAATGGTGACTTCGGGCTCGGCGGGGATATCATCAATAACGAGGGTTGGCTCAAACGGTAACTTGGCAAGCAACAAGTCGAATAGCCCAGCTTGAGAGACACCTTTATCTGTCACTACCGCAAATGAGCTTATAGATAGTCGATTGATTTCGTCTGCAAGTGCATTAATGGCACCAGCACCGGTAATGAGTTTGCCAGCAGTTTTGAATTCAGAAATCTTCATGTTGTCTTGGTTACTCTTTATATGGGCAGTATTCACTAATCTATAGTAGATAACGCTATATACAAATTAGTTGCGTTTATACTTTTCGACAACTCTTACATATTGCTAATTAGATATCTGGTGATACATGAGAGGCCATGAAGTAGTGTGGCTTTGTCAAATTTGCACAATAAAAACCCGCTTTGTTCGAAGATTATTCAAAAAA
>NZ_JAZETM010000019.1:0-15590 GCF_036864455.1 Alteromonas sp. P256 | reverse complement strand
GAACCGGCACGCTATTTCTAGCAACGGATTTTGAATCCGTCATGTCTACCAATTTCATCACTCTGGCATCACATTGTAATGGCTATGCGCCAATGCGTTGCATTATAGCGATGCAGCGCGCGCATACAACACTTTTTTTCGTGAATTACCTTCAAGTGTTGAAAGTTTATACACTGGGTGCAGTAACCTCACACTCAAACGAGCGTCCATCAATGTGGTCTTATGAGTGACTGTAAAGGCAATACCTATACTTATTGGGAATAGGGAAGCGGGTCGGCAGGTGTTAATCTCACATTTTAAACACTGCACTAGTGCTGAAACATCAAGTTTGCTGTCTGATCAAATCAGCTCGTTTAAAACGCCAGTAGGTCTGTTATGGACACTGGAACTTTTATTTACGATGTATCGCACGGTAGCTAGTATTAACTATGAACAATTCTCAGCCAGAAAAGCACACACTCAACATAGTATTGACCCCGCGTGAAGCTCGATTCAATGGGGGGACTCTATGAGAGCGGAAAATGTGAACCCACTTCGAAATTTCCACAATATCGTATCTAATCAGTCGTTAGATTTTGACTCGAAAGTGGATGAACTCCTGCGCTTTGGCCTTGACTTGTTTGGCTTGGAAGTCGGTATTGTGAGTCAAATTGTGGGTAATGACTACAAGGTGTTTAGAACCGTCAATAATATTGACGGCCTTGACGCGGGAATGCATTTCGACCTCGGCATAACTTACTGTCATTACACAATAAATGTAAAAGAGGTGGTTGGGTTTCATCATGTTGGCTTCTCAAATATTGCCAGTCATCCTTGTTATGAAGCCCAAAAGCTTGAGGCGTATCTCGCTGCCCCTATAATTATTGATAATAGGGTGTTTGGCACGATTAATTTTTCTGCAGCCAAGCCCGTCAACATCTTTGAACCCGAGAGCTATGAATTTATCGAATTGTTTGCTCAGTGGTTGGGTTCAGAAATCGCTAAAAGACAAGTACTCGAACAGTTAAGAACTAAAGCATCTTCTCTTGCAAAATTAGAAAAAGTGGCAAAAGTAGGCTCTTGGTCAGTAGATTTAGAGACTAACCATGTTCTTTGGAGCGATCAAACTAAACGAATACACGAAGCTCCCCCTGGGTATCAACCCACATTCGAGTCGGCGGTAGATTTTTATGTAGTGGGTACGAGTCGTGACAGCATATCGCATGCTGTAGAATTAGCGATAAAGACTGGTCAGTCATGGGATCTCAAGACACAAATAACAACGATGAAAGGGCATCGACGATGGGTGGTTTCTAAGGGCGAGGCCGAGTTTTTTGAAAATAAATGCATTAAATTGTTTGGCACGTTTCAAGATGTAACTGATAGCGAAGAAGCATCAAGAAAGCTGCAAGAAGCAAAGTATAAAGCCGAGCAGGCCACCAAAGCTAAAAGTGACTTTCTGGCTAATATGAGTCACGAAATAAGAACTCCCATGAATGGTGTACTTGGGACTCTGCAGCTCTTAGAACGCTCAAACCTAGACTCTGAATCACAGATGCTTATTTCAAGAGCGAGCTTTTCTGCGACGAGTCTGCTCACTATCATTAACGATATTCTGGACTATTCGAAGATAGAAGCTAACCAGCTGACGTTAGAAAAACAGCCCTTTTCAATGTGTGATGTTATTGAGCATGTGCACTCGGAATTAAGCCTAGAAGCCGCTGAAAAACAAATAGCGTTAAAATCCAGTACAAGCAAAGATTTTGTTGATGGGTGGAAAGGCGACGTAGTAAGAGTGAGGCAAATCCTTCTTAACCTGTGCGCCAATGCCGTTAAATTTACCAAATCAGGACAAGTCAGCATAGCGTTGATGAACGATAGCTCTTATGCTTCTGGCGCGTTGCGTTTCACCGTAAAAGATACGGGGATTGGCATGTCTGAGGAAGAGCAGTTAAGGGTAATTGAACGTTTCACTCAGGCTGACTCATCTACAACTCGTAAATTTGGTGGCACTGGACTGGGTATGTCAATCACGGTAAGCCTGGTTGAGATGATGGGGGGCAAAATTGAAGTTGATAGCGTTCCTAATCAGGGGACAACAATTACGGTAACCTTACCCCTTGAGCACGCAAATTTAGACGGCAAAAAAACTGCTTTTCAAACGGACGATGTTCCTAACCTTTCAGGCAAGACAATTCTTATTGCCGAAGACAACGATATAAACACGCTTGTTATCGAATCTATGCTAGCAGCGACCCAGGCAGACTTACAGTTTGCTAAAAATGGCGTTGAGGCACTTGAGCAGTTTTCAAAAAACATACCTGATTTAGTGTTAATGGATATCCAAATGCCTGAAATGGACGGACTTCAGGCATTTGCTGAAATACAAAAGTTGAATATGAGTGTTCCCGTTATAGCACTTACTGCAAATGTTATGAGTACTGACATTGAGCATTATGCTCGGGTTGGGTTTAATGCTTATTTGGCTAAACCTGTAAAACTTACGGTATTGTATGATTTACTTCGCAGCGTACTGACCGTTTAGCTGTTGTTTTACTAGCTCTTGCCGGACGAGTTCGGCGCCTGCTGCCAGTGCGCTCAACTTTGCGCGAGCTACATGACGAGGTAACGGGGCCATTCCACAATTGGTGCAGGGGTACAATTTGTCTGCATCTACAAACTTCAGCGACTTTCTTAACGTAGTGGCTACTTCCTCTGGGGTTTCAATTTCGTGGTTGGCTACATCTATTGCACCGACCATCACTTTTTTACCGCGGATAAGCTCCATCAGCTCCAGCGGAACCCTAGAGTTGTGGCACTCCAGTGAAATGATATCGATATTTGATTTTTGAAGCTTTGGAAAAATGGTTTCGTACTGACGCCATTCTTCTCCCAAGGTGTTTTTCCAATCTGTATTCGCTTTTATGCCATAGCCGTAGCATATATGTACGGCGGTCTCGCACTCAAGCCCGTCAATCGCGCGCTCTAAAGCAGCCACGCCCCATTCGTTAACGTCATCGAAGAACACATTGAAAGCAGGTTCATCAAATTGAATGATATCGACGCCTGCCGCTTCTAATTCTTTGGCCTCTTGGTTTAAAATTTTAGCGAATTCCCATGCCAGCTTTTCCCGGCTTTTGTAGTGAGCGTCATATAATGTATCAATCATAGTCATTGGGCCGGGTAGGGCCCATTTAATAGGTTGAGATGTTTGGCTTCTAAGAAATTTGGCATCATCCACAAACACGGGGCGAGTGCGTTTAACGGCACCAATCACCTTTGGTACGCTGGCTTCATAGCGATTGCGAATTGTCACCGTTTCTCGATTCTCAAAATCCACACCGCTTAAATGTTCGATAAAGGTGGTAACAAAGTGCTGACGAGTTTGCTCACCGTCACACACGATATCAATGCCGGCGCACTGCTGTTCGTGCAGGGACAGCTTCAACGCATCGTGCTTGCCCTCAGGCAAAATATCTTGTGCTAGTTGCCACGGTGACCAAAGCTGTTCAGGCTGCGCCAGCCATGCGGGTTTAGGAAGACTGCCTGAGGTGGAAGTGGGTAATAGTGTTTTCATAATGTATTTTTGAATAATAACCTAGTTGAGCTATTTCCATAGAAACTAAAATTTTCAGAGGGCTGAAAAGGACTATAGAAATAGTGAAAATGAGAAAGTTGAGAACGAGCGCAATCATATTGCTGAGTTTCGTCCCGCTCAATGTTGAGTAGCTAGTTAGCGCAAGGCTGACTGTCCTTTACCAAGCGCATTGTCGTGACCATTGGGTCAGCACGGTTTGATAGGGTTTAATAAACTTTTCCTCAACAAACTTGCCTTGCTCCACTGCCAGTTGAGAACGTTCATCTCGATCGTAAATAATTCGGGTAATTGAATGATCTTGGTGACTGAGGTTCGGTTGATAGTGTTTACCCGCGACAGCGTTCGCGTTATAAATTTCAGGCCGATAAATCTTTTGAAACGTCTCCATTGTGCTAATGGTGCTAATAAGTTCTAAATTGGTGTAGTCGTTTAGCAAGTCGCCAAAGAAATAAAAGGCAAAGGGGGCAACGCTATTTGGCGGCATAAAATAGCGCACGTTCAGTCCCATCTTTTTAAAATAGCTTTCGGTTAATGAGGTTTCGTTAGGCGTGTATTCTACGCCTAAAATGGGGTGTTCATTTTCTGTTCTGTGATACACCTTGTTGTCTGACACGCTTATGCATATTACTGGTGACTTCGTAAACTGCGCTTTGTATGCTTTAGAGTGTACGAAGTGCTGGAACAGCTTTCCGTGCAGCTCGCCAAAGTCATCGGGCACACTGAAATGCGACTGTCCTTCGTTGTGATTAGACAGCACCACACTGAAGTCGTAATCGCGTATATACGATGAGAAGTTGTTGCCAACAATACCCTGTGAGCGCTTGCCCGTTTTAGTATCAACAATACTGGTTTGAAGAATTTCAATGGTTGGAAAGCTCATCCCGTTGCCCTCAACATCCACATCAACCGATATGATATCAAGCTCGACACTGTATCTATCTGCAGCAGCATTATCCCAACTAGCAAGTGCGTTAAATCGATTGTCTATCATTTGCAATGCATTGCGCAGGTTAGCTTTTCGTTGCTTACCCCTCGCTAAATTAGCGAAGTTTGTGGTTACCCGAGTATGGTCAGAAGGCTGATAGTCTTCATCAAAACGAGTACGAGTGATAGTAAATTCAAATTCCTTAATCATCGCGGTGTTGGCTCTACGTTTGGTGCTGAAAACAATAAACATGTTATACGCAATAAAAACTATGAATAAAAATGACTTAATTTCATTTTTATATGATTTTTGTTCATGGCTTGTTTCAGTATTAATTGATCAACTGCTTACAACACACGCAGTTACTTTTTTCTATGTTGCGAACGCGATAGCTTTATAACGCGTTAACCAAACAAACATCACGAGAAGAAATTTAAGAAATAACTTAAGAGCGGGGCAACCAGTGAAATGAAGAGCTAGATTTGGTGCCAAAGAGCGAGCAGTAGATGGCGTTGTGTAGGTTTACTTATTTAGGTCTTTACCTTTGATAACAGTACACTGCATTATAAAAGAGGATTTTACGAAACGTTTCCTGTGTTCGTTTTTAATCAAGGCTTTCTGTAGCACATAAGAATCAACACATAAGAATAAACACCATAAGGCGTTCAACAATGATATCACTACGAACATTAGTGGCTTTAATTGTGTCTATTACCACACTGCTAAGTACATCATTTTCAACCAGTGCATTAGAAGAAACCGTCAGCGCAGAGCTTTTCGACAACATGGAGTACCGATTTATTGGTCCATACCGCGGCGGTCGCTCTGTCGCTGTTGCCGGAGTTGATGGGAAACCTCAACTTTATTACATGGGCACAGCAGGTGGAGGGGTGTGGAAAACCACTAATGCGGGATTGTCTTGGAAGCCAATTTCGGATAAACACTTTGCTGTAGGGAGCATCGGTGCTATTGCCGTGGCACCCTCAGACAATAACGTTATTTATGTTGGCACCGGCGAAGGTCCTATTCGAGGTGTAACCACAAGTCATGGCAAGGGAATTTACAAGTCAAGTGATGCAGGTGAAACTTGGGAGCTCGTTGGTTTAGACAATCGGGGGCAAATTCCAAAAATACGTATCCACCCCACTAATCCAGATATTGCTTGGGCTGCGGTTCAAGGCAATATTTGGTCAGCTAATGAAGAGCGGGGCATTTTTAAAACCATTGACGGCGGGAAAACCTGGCAACACGTTTTAAAAGTGAATGGCGATACAGGAGCCGCGGATTTAGCCTTAGATCCGTCTAACCCTAGAGTGCTGTACGCCAGTATGTGGCATCACGGCAGAACCCCTTGGTTTATAAAATCTGGTGGTGAAGGCGGTGGTATATACAAATCTACCGATAGCGGGGAGACATGGGAGCAACTTGAAAAAGGCTTGCCTACGCTCATTGGTAAAGTCGGTATCGATGTATCACCCTCTAACCCCAAGCGTTTGTACGCCATTATTGAAGCCGATGAGGGCGGCTTGTATCGCAGTGACGATGCGGGCGCAACGTGGACATTACTGAATGATGACAATATATTGAAAGCGAGGGCGTGGTATTACAATCATATCAAAGTGGACCCTAACGACGATAACACGCTTTATGTGATGAACGTTCAGCTACACAAATCCATCGACGGTGGCAAAACCTTTGAAATAAAGTCGCTGCCTCACGGTGATACCCATGACATGTGGATTAATCCAGAAGATAGTTTAAACATGATCAATGCTAACGATGGCGGCGCAACCATCACCTTTGATGGCGGAGAGTCGTGGTCGAGCATTTATAATCAACCTACCGCACAATTTTACCGTGTGACTACAGATAACCTTGAACCCTACTATGTGTATGGTGGCCAGCAAGACAATACTACCATGGCGACGCCGTCTGCTACCTTCGATAGCGGCATAGGCATAGAGGAACAGTTTGCCGTGGGCGGTGGTGAAAGCGCCCATATTGCATTTAACGCCGACGATCCCTCGCTTATATACGCGACTACCATTAACGGTACGCTTACTGAATTTGATAGAAGCAGTGGCTTAACTCGTCCTATCATGCCTTACCCTGAATACGTGTTTGGTCGTAATGCAAAAGACCAAAAGTATCGCACTAATTGGAATGCGCCGGTTTTAGTATCGACACACAACCCTGATACGGTGTATTACGGAACACAGATGATACTAAAAACCACTGACAGAGGCGTAAATTGGCAAGAAATTAGCCCCGACCTTACCCGTAACGATGCTGAAAAGCAGGGGCTAAATGGCGGGCCAATTACTAACGAGCAGGCGGGCGCTGAATATTATAATACGGTTTTCTATATTGCTGAATCGCCAACAAACGCGGGAGAGCTTTGGGTAGGTGCAGATGATGGTAAGCTGCATCTCACTAAAGATGAAGGCAAAAACTGGACAGATATTACGCCCCATAAGAAAGAGGCTCAGGTAAATGCCATAGAGCTAAGCCCTCACGCCGAAGGAAAGGCCTACGTAGCGGTTACTGGTTACAAGCTTAACGATTATCGACCTTATATTTATAAAACGTCAAACTATGGCAAACGCTGGACTCGTATCGATAAAGGCTTGCCCGAAGACGCTTTTGTAAGAGTAGTTCGTGAAGATAGTCAGCAAGAAGGCATGTTGTTTGCCGGCACAGAAAGCGGAATGTTTATAAGCTTTGATGATGGTAATAACTGGCAAAAGCTTTCGCTCAACTTACCGCCGGTGGCAATAACCGACCTTAAGGTGAAAGGCGACGACTTGGTGGTTGCTACTCAAGGGCGGGGCTTTTGGATATTAGACGACATAGCGCCACTTCGCGAGGCTAACAATACGTTGGTTGATGAAGTGCTGTTCCAGTTTAGCCCTGTTGACGGAGTACGTCTTTTAGCTGGAGGCAATATATCTGGTCAATTAGAAGCAGAAAACCCTGCGAGAGGGGCTACATTTCGCTACTTCTTAAATGAGGCATTAGATGAAGAGGAAACCCTTCGTATCGATATATTTGATGCCAATAACCAACTGGTGCGCGCATTATCTTCTTCGCCAAGTGCGTTTGAAAAATGCGCTAAAGGAAATGAAGACGTTCGTAGCCCGCTGAAGTTAAAACATCCATCTACCGATGCTGGCTTTAACTCTTTTGAGTGGGACCTACGTCGTCAGCCCCTTCATTGTATTGACAACGTAACGTTATTCGGTGGTTGGAATGGCGCGAGAGTAATGCCGGGGGAATACAAAGCGACCATCACGGTAGGCGGTGTGTCGCAAACGCGCCCCTTTAACGTGTTGCCCGACCCAAGGGAGAATGCTGAGCCAGTTGAATTACAAAAAGTAGAGCAGAGTATTCAGGCGAGTGAAGATGTGCTTAATGAATTATTCGCTCACCTTCAAAAAGCCCGTGATGTCCGTGACCGGCTTAAGCAAGTGGCAATGTCTAACGTCATGCTTGCGAACGATGTGTCAACATCCATCGAAAGCATTATAAGTGAAATAGATGAATGGGAATCGTTAGTTATTCAGCCCAAACATCAAACCTTCGAAGACGACATTAATTGGCCAAATATGCTCGACAGACAGGTACGCTTTTTAATGGATAACTTTGATAGAACGGGTGCGCCAGCGCAAGCCGGAGCGCTTAAGCGATTAGGCGACCTTGAAGTAAAATGGCAGCAATATAAGCTGAAGCTGCAAACATTATTTAACGAGCGAATTGCGCCTTTAAATGAAAAGCTTTCTAAGCAAGGCGTGTATGATTTAGAGAGTTTGTAATAGCGTCTAGGTTGCACAAGGCTAAAAAGAGAGAAACGCCCCCGTTTGAAATAGATATCAAACGGGGGCGGTTTTCTATGGCTACCAGCGCTGTAACGTCCAGTTAAACGCAATCATTGCGATGACTGATGAGGCGATAGGCATGATGGTTTTGGTATAAATGTGCCAGTTTCGCACTACCACTAGTAGAGGCAGCAGCAGGGATACGATGGCAAGCTGCCCTACCTCAACGCCAATATTAAATGCGGCCACGCTCATTACTAGACTGTTTGATTGTGCGTTTAATTCGGCAAACACGCTGGCGAAGCCCATGCCGTGAAGAAGACCAAAACCAAAGGTTAAAAAGCCAAGCCTAAATACCACAGGGAATATATTGTTTAGTGCCGTTAGCATAACGGAAATGGCAATGCCCAGCTCCACCCACCTGCTGTCTAGCGTAATGATATCAAGGGCAGTCGCGGTAAGCGTTATAGAGTGGGCTAGGGTGAAGGCACTCACTAAAATTACCGTGCTTTTAACAATATCGCGCTTCTTGTCCTCCTTTTTCCACGTGCGTTGATGTCGAGCTAGGTTCACAGTAAGTAAGGTCGCCACGAGAAAAAGAATATGATCCAGGCCAATAAAAATATGCCAAATGCCTTGGTAAACCATTTCAAAAAATTGCGACGCGGTTGACAGTGCTTTAGGCGACAGGGTAAGTATGCGTTTGTCTTCGGCAATCACCGATGTCAGGGTTTCATCTTGCACATTTACCGTAGTAAGAAGCTTGTGCGTTGGCGATATGTCAAAAATACCCTCGTAGCTAATGCTGATTTCTCTGCTATTTTGACTGCTTTCTTCAGTGCTGTTTTTACTATTGTGCGCTTGGCAAGTAACCGACAAAGGATAAACGATAAGAGATTCGGCTGAGATAGAACGCATAGTAGCAGAGGCAGTAGAAACACGGCACTTGCCGCTTCCCTGTTTTATTTGTAGCGAGTTGGCAATATAAGCGGCAGCCTGTTGTTGATTGGCTAACACTTCACTCCACAATAGCTTGCCGTCATTATTGGTGTCTAAATTGGCGGCTTGGCCGATGTCTTCTGGTTTCAGTAATAACTCACCCTGAAACGCGCCAGCTTCCTGCTGGTTCAGTGTAAGATAGCCACTGCTCAATTCATGAGACACGCTTTGTGTGCTAAAAAAAATAAAGAAAAATAATACTACTCGTTGCATAACCTAGCTTTAACTCCGTTAGCTAAACTGTAAAAACGCTCTAGCTCTCAGTGATTTGAGATGTCTGAGAGACCTGAAAGATCTGAGAGGTCTGAGAGCCATGCGTGGCTTGAGCAGCTTCTGCGTCTTTCGCGCTCAATGCCTTTTCCGCTCGTTTCAATAAATGTTCATCGTGTTTGGTTTGGGCATATTCCCAGTTTAGGCGAGCAAACTTTAGCGCTAGCCGTGGCTGATAATCTACATCGAGGTAATAACTTGCCACTTGGGCAGCATGCGATGTGTCCTCTCGCCATGCCCTTATTTGCATACGCTTGCTTAACAGGCGCATCTCTTTTGTGTCATCAAAGTTAAGGGCCTTTTGCGCTTTTACCCATCTTAGTAAAAGTGCATCGTCTAGGCGGGATATGTCACTGATTTCTTGGGCCAACACTGTCGTTATCGTGTCATAGTGCCCAGTGGCATAGTGGGCATCGGCCCATGTTATCAAAGCACTTACTGGCAGCGTTGATAAAGTAAATTCTGATAGCTGCTGAATGGCAAGGTTTGGCTTCTCAAGTGCTAGCGCCATGCTTGCAAGGGTTTCTCTATACCATAGATATTCAGCTTCATTAATCGATTCAGCATTCGTAAGTGATGAGTATCGCTCAAATTTTTGCAGTTTGTTATATACATCCTCTGAAGGCGCTATCGAAAAATCGGCATTTAACACACAACCAAAAGCAAGAAGAAAGCTGGTTTTGCCCATTAACTGTTCGCAGTGTTGTTTAGCCTTGTCGCCTTGACCTCGCTGAATGTTGATATCTGCCAGTAGTAACTGTGCAGCCCCAGAATGCGCGGTATCAATAGTACTAAGATGTTGAAGGGCTTCATCGAATTTGTGTACGCCTTGCATTAATCTGGCTTCGAGAATTACCAGACGCTGTCGCTGCTCGTGACTAAGCTTTGTCTGTGATGAACGAAGTCTATTAACGAACTGGGTAACTTGCTGTCGCTCATTTCCCGATGCTGATAAGAAACGACTTGCGGTCAAAAGTTTCTCTGCATCAGAAATACTAGAAAGTGTTGTGGTAGTAGGTTGCCAAGTGGCAATGATGGTGTCTTTAGAGACTTCTTGGGTAGCGTTGTTACTTGCCGGCTCTGCATTCACTATGGTTGGCATGAAAAGCAGTAATGAAGCGCTTGCAGTAATTAAAAAACAGCAGAAAGTGACACAGGAAGGCAGAGGTTTGAACATGAAAATTCCCTAAAAAAAAGGCCATCCTTGGCCTTGCGGTTATGCTCTTTTACGACGAATTATTAATCAGTCTTTTATTACGTACTGTCAAAAAGATTGTTGGTCAATCTAATTGATAAACGACAGTCTAATTGATAAAAGACAGTTTAATCGATTAATAGATCGTCAAACGCTGCATCATCAGCATCCTGAGTAAACTCCCGTCCATTGACTGGAAGTGGCTCATCAGTTGGGGCTTGATTAAACGCCGCTCTGGTGTAGCTTGCTACTGATAGTTGCTGAGCTTCAATGGTCACAGTGACGGTTCCAGTTACCTTCTGATTAAAGCTATCGCTAACACTAAAGGTAAAGCTGTCTGAGCCTGTTACCTGAGCGTTAGGCGTGTAGGTAAAACTACCGTCTGCGTTTACAGCGGCTGAACCTAACGAACCATCTTCTTCCAATGCAAACGAAAGTGGATCGTTTTCAGGGTCAGACGCGCTAAGCGTCCCTTCAAATGCAATGTCTGCCTGTGTTGTTAGCATGTCATCTACTGCAACAGGTGCTTCATTGATTTCGGGCGCGTTGTCATCATCATCACTATCAAAACAACCTGATAGGGCTAGTGCTAAAGATGTAGCGACCCAAATTCGATGAATGTTTCTATTTGATTTTTTCTCAATAGGTTTATTCATAGTTGTGCTCCTTACTCAGAGCCAGCAATAGGCGTTCTTAGGTATGGGAATGATGAATCAATCATGCTTGCATCCACAGGTGCACCGTCGGTAAATGGCACTGTACCTACGCTCGCATCATCAGGTGTACAAAGTCCTAGGTCAGTATCTTCACCTGCTACTGGAATTGGGTAGCACAGACGACCCATCACTACGCGAAGCGCAATATCCACAACATCATCACCTGGACGACGACCGTTCGGGAAGCCAGCTAAATCATCGCCTGCTACACCAAATGCCGATTGTGACTCTGCTGGTGTGGCTGGAATACCCGTGTTCAAACGAAGCATTTCAGACGGCGTTACCGTTGCTTGCTGGTTAACATCAGGGAAGCCAGTAAGGAACGCTGTTACCAGGTCGGTTCTCGGGAAATTCGTTGGTGCTAGCGTCTCAATATCCGTTCCTAGCGTGGTGTTAACCGCGTCTTTAAACAAGATGTTAAGTAGTTCTGGTAGCGACGGGTGAGTAACGTAATCAGCGAACTGACCATCATCACTTGGGTGCGCACTTGAGAACGTATCTTTGTCACCAATACCGATAACTAATTCATTCACTAGCGGGCTGCCTAAACGAGATACCTGTGTCATTGCGCCACCACTTACTGATGGTTTTGCGAAGGTTGCATCTGGGTTTAGGATTGTTGCTTGTGGCAAGCTTGCTGTAGTCCAGCTGCCTATTACGCCGTTGCCATCACCGGTTACGCACGCTGCAGGTACTTCAACAGACAGTGACGTTACGTTTTTATCTAGTAAGTCATCATTGTTTTCGCTTTGCGTAATGCCACCTGGAAAACCTTCTCCATCGCCAGCACCCGGCGCACTATCACCTTCAACAGGTACATAATTTACCAAGTCGAATGTTTTACCAAGGTTGACTACAAAAGGGTCTTTACGCTGGCCTACAAATACGCGAGCCATGTCATCACAGCCAGGTATAGCAAACGAGTAGATAAAGCTTTCTGCATAACGAGCATATTCAGCTTCACTGGTGAAGGTTTTGTTACCAATATAATCAAGCGGCTTCTTAAACATATCGCCCATCGCAGGCGTTAGTGTAGTGCGCTCGCCGCTCTGCATGTCGCCAGAAACCATAGTTAGCGAGTACATTTCAGAGAAGTTTGCCGCGCTTGAATCATCAGCGCTAATACCACCAACATTTTTAAGCGGTACTTTCACCATTTTTTGGTTGCCTTCTGGACCAATCGGAAGGGCAATGCCTTCGTTATCAGCAGCAAGCATGTTAGTGAAATTAAATACAAAGCTTATGTCTTCAACGGCATCACCATCACTATCGATGTGAATGGCATAGTGCGCGTTTGGATCCATAGCGAAGTAATTTGGTCCGCCGTACGCGTCCTGTAATGGAATGTAGTTGGCAATAAAGGTTACGTAGCCATCACGCCCTTCTTCGTAACTGTTAAAAGCGTAAAAATCTGTGCTGTCTACAGCAGGTGCGCGTGTAATGTTTGGCGCTTCTCTGTGACTTGATGCGAAGGCACCAGCAGTAACGGCAGCGCAAGTGAGAGCTATTGCAACCGATAGTGTTTTGCGTTTTAAGATTGTCATTATGTATCTCTCTGTTTGATGAGTTCATAGAGTTAAACGAGTGAGATGCGCTACTAGATGCAAAAAAACAAAAAGAAATCAAAAAAAATGTTTAAAAGTGGTAAATAAAAAGAAAAAGGCCGCATTTTTAATCACTAAAAATGCGGCCTTTAGAGCAGTTGAAAAAGATTTTATACCGACAGAATTGGCGCGATATAAAGTACTTCGGTTGGCGAACCAGTTTTAGAGCCGCCTGGCTCTTCTAAACTAATCGCGAGGGCTGCTATGCTGCTATCAAGTAAAATGTCTGGCGTGTTTCTACTATCACCGCCCAGTTCAGGCATAAGTCCAAGCGATATCGGCGCTTCACCATTCGCAGGAACCATCCATAGTTCGTAATCTTTATCAGCAAGTGCCGTAAACGCGTTAGTCACTTTCACGTCCAACGTGCTCGGTGATACCTCAATCACCCACAGTGGGGTGTTATCCGCGTTATTCACCACAGCAATATGCGACACTTCTTCAACAGGAGAAGGTTGCATAACCACAAGCAACACAGCAAGGACTAATGCAGCAGCGGTAGATAGTGCAGTCAAGCCTCTCCAGCGATTTCGTTTTGCACGTTCAAAATCAACAATTTGCGCTGATGTATCTTTAGAATCTGAATGGCCCAAACGCTGTTGAATCATATCCCAGACCCGCTCAGGCGGTTGAACGGGGGTAACCGCATCGTTGAAACCCGCTAAATACTGTTCCCATTGCGCAGTGGCGTCGCTAACCGCTTGATACTGCATCATCAATTTTTGATAGCGAACGCGGGCCTTTCCTCGTAGTGTCCCTACCACATATTCCGCCGCAAGCGCGTTAAGCGTTTCTTCTTTTAAATAATTCATAGTGATAAGCACCTTTGAAGGCTTTGTAATCCTCTTCGAATCCAGCTTTTTATTGTGCCTAACGGCGACGATAAATAATTCACCACCTCCTGGTGAGATAAGCCATTAATGTAAGCAAGGTGAATAGCTTGCCGCTGTGGTCCGTCGAGTTCATCTAGGCAAGCGGCGAGTTTCTCCTGCTCGCCGCCTAACTTAAAAGCCTGTGGTGTGTCGGGAATGGCGGTAGCATCTTCAGTTAGCTCAACTTCATTGCGAACATTATGGTAGCGCATCAAATCGAGTGCTCGATAGCGCACAATACTCACCATCCACGTTAATACCGTACCTTTAGTTCGTTGATAGCTTCCTGCGTTATGCCAAATTTTTATGTAGGCATCTTGCGTTGCTTCATCCGCAAGTTCTGGTCGCTTAAGCATTTTAAGTGCTACAGCATAAAGTTGTGAACTGGTTGTTTTATAAAGCTCGGCAAAGGCGGTTTTATCACCTTCAGCAGTTTTACATAACAGCGGAAACAGGATTTCGTGTTCCATTTTGGCTCCTTGAGTACAGCTATGTGAGCTAGGCCCGCCGCCGCACGTTTATTTATAGTTGTTAGCCATGTTAGCTACTATACGATTAACTCGTTATTAATATATAACGATCGTCGCGTGCATCTAGATGCGCACAAAGATGCAAAAAACAGGTGATTGTCATTCAAAGATCAACACGGCCTTTGAATGACAATAGCATGCTTTGTCCATTTGTCATCACTTCCTGATACTTGCCGACAACGTGTTGTTTGTCGGGCCTGAGTTCCTGTGCTTATCTCTTATATTCTGCCTCTTTTATTCGGTGCACTTTTGTTTACTTCTTATTCATTTTTCATTCAAAAATTCGAAGTGATTTTATGGTTAGCCCTCTTTTAATAAATCGCGTAGCTCTAAAACCCAATAAATATGAAAAGCACGTAATTGAGCGGTGTGCGTGTTTATGCAAACTCAAGCTTGTGTCACACTACTCTGTGATAATGACAGCTCCTAAGTAGTGAAAAGAGAATACCGTGGCGAAAAACAAAACGAGAGCTCAACAACGAGTTCGTAATAAAATCGAGAAAAGTGAAAAAAGTGCAAACACTGAGCCGAATACGGCTCAGCCTGCCAATGATTTTGGTGAGAGGGCAGGCTTTTTCAGACGCCTTGCAGCCATGGTATATGACGTACTCGTCGCAGTTGCCGTAGGTATGTGTGCAGCAATGGTGATGATAGTTACGTTAATCGTCATGCTTAAAAATGGCGGGCTCGATATGCAGGGCTTTGCTGAGCCAGCAGACCTCATTCAAGCTTCTACGGGGTATAAGCTATTAATTCAAAGCTGGGTAGGGCTTTGGGTAGCGGGTTTTTTCTTGTGGTTTTGGAAACGTGGAGGCCAAACTTTGGGTATGCGAGCATGGCGTTTACGCATATTCAGCACAGTAGAAGAACCCGTAACAATGACCCGACTGATAACGCGCTTGGTCGGTTCGCTTTTCGGGCTGGGTACGTTATTGGTTCTATTTGATGTGAAAGAAAAGCAGTCACTTCAAGATAGGCTAGCAAAAACTGAAGTGTTAAAGCTGTCAAAAGAAGCTAACGATCATAAAAGCTGGTAGAACATTTAAATAAATGAAAAACGGAAAATAAAAAAGGGCAGTAACACTGC
>NZ_JAZETM010000018.1:0-16655 GCF_036864455.1 Alteromonas sp. P256 | reverse complement strand
CGACGCAACTGCGTCGTTTTTTTGTCTTTTTCTAAACGGCTTTTTCATCGGACCTTTATCATCCGGCTTTTATCAACCGAGCGATCGAACGATGAGTGTCGGTTTTATTTGGCAGTCTTAGTTGAAAGTCTTAGTTGAAAGGCTTAATTGAAAGGCTCAATTTAAACGCTTCTTTGAGAGCCTTATTTAACAACAGTCACCCTAATCATCGATGACGGAAATAGGTTTTGAAATCATAGGTTCGCCTTGATTTATATTAATTTCAACCCGTCTGTTTCTCGCTCTATCTGATGCTGATGTGGCATTTTCCACAATAGGATTGGTATCGGCCATCCCTACTACCGACATGCGGCTTTCGTCGAAGCCAGGCGCAGTTCGCATGGCCTCAGCAACAGCAACGGCTCGCTGAGCAGACAAGTCCCAGTTTGAGCGGTACAGCTCGTTCGCGATATGTTGCCCGTCACTGTGGCCAGATATGGCTATCTCACCTGGTACATCTGCCAGCAGTGTTCCAATTTTACGAATTACAGGCTGAAACTGTGGCTGTAAAAACGCAGAGCCCGCTGAAAACGAACCGTTTTCACGTATGCGAATGGTAAGCTGTTGACCTAACGACTCCATCTCAATTGAGCCATCGAGAATTTGTTTTTGAAGCTGCTGGGCCACTTTTTTCATTAACTCAGCCGTTTGAGACTCTTCTGAGCTTTGCGATGCGGAGGAGGACGAGTCTGTTGCAGTTTGCTGCGCTTGCCCTCCTCGTTGCTCGCCGCGTTGTTTCTGCCTGCCCCCAGCAGAATCTTCATCACCCGCTTGAAACTCCAGCATCTGCTGCGTCATTTCAATGGTTTGCTGTTGAATGGTTTCAATTGGCGTAGGATCTGGCTTTCCCGGTCTAAACTCCATTGCAATAACGCTGGTGCCTTTTGGAATATCTTTCACTTCTATCTTGTTTTGCACACCAAACGCAAAACTCATAGAGCCTGCTATTTGCTTAAACTTCAGAACATCCATTTCTGAAAATGAAAGAAGCAGTACAAAGAAGCACATCAGCAACGACATTAAATCGGCAAATGTCCCCATCCACGCTGGGAGGCCTTCGGGTGGGCACTTAGGACATTCTTCTTCAGCCATTACTCTTCCTCACCGGTGCTGCGCTTACTCGCCGCTAGGTAATTTTTCAAGATGCCATCGATAACGCGAGGGTTTTGGCCATCGGCTATACCCACAATTCCGTCTAGAATAAGGCTTTGATTCAGTTTTTCCTCTGCTGCTCGGTTAGACAACTTAACCGCAATAGGTAAACATATAATGTTGGCAAAGAAGGCACCGTAGAGAGTGGTAAGAAGTGCAACCGCCATTGCCGGGCCGATAGATTTAGGGTCGTCCATGTTAGAGAGCATGGCAACCAAGCCTATTAGCGTCCCTATCATTCCCATTGCTGGCGCAACGTCGCCCATGCCTTTAAAGATAGTTGCCCCGAACTCATGTCGGTCTGTTGTCATCTTAATGTCTTTTGATAGCGTTTCTCTCACTACCTCAATGTCGTGACCGTCAACAAGCATGTCGACGCCTTTTTGCATAAATTCGTTACTTATTTCTGCTTCTTCTAGGGCTAAGAAACCACCTTTGCGCGCTGCATCAGCCATTTCTACAATTTTCTCGATTAGCTCTTCTGGCGTATCGATTTTAAACATAAAGGCTTTACCAGCCACCTTACCTGCACCAAAGAATTGGCCCAATGTGAACTGAGATAAAACAACAAACAAGCTTCCACCGAATACGATAAGAAGTGAAGGCACGTTGATAAACATACTCATGGTACCGCCCATCAACATCGCCATTACGATAAAGCCGATGGCTCCCAACATGCCTATTACGGTTGCTAAATCCACTCACTCTTCCTCTTAAATATGCAGCTAGTACTAGTGATATACTCTGATTCTATCGGCAAAGTATAGAAAATCTATAACGACATTGTTGAAAAATATCACAAATATCTCCTGTCTTTTACGCAATAGTAAATATTTAATGACTTTGTTGATAGCGATAACTATCTACGTCGCTAATAGCATGTTTAGCCTTACTTCATTATGCGTAGCGTTAGTTAAGTAAACTTTCATATTACTACGATATAGGGCGTATTGACCCTTCCTGTATATTTTTGAAACAAAGGTAAACACATGCAAAGCTACCCAAGCTTAGACAGCCCCAAGCGTTGACACTGCGAAGAGCTAATACACAAATGAATGGCGCCGAGTAAAATTGGTCTTTACTAACTCCAAGAGACAAGGCCAAGCATTTGGTCAGACGCTCTGCCGGATGCTCGATATTGGGACAAACCATTTGACCCATCTGCTACCGTCCGTTAATGTGCGCCATATGGTAATTTTGCCCATTATCGAGCACTTTTATGACAAAAAAAACGGATACCGCAACGTTTGAAGAAACCCTTGCTGAATTGGAATCGATCGTCGATGAAATGGAAAACGGCGATTTGCCGCTAAATAAAGCATTGGAAAAATTTGAGCGCGGCATAGCGCTTTCTAGACAAGGCCAAAAGTCCCTTGAAACTGCTGAGCAGAAAGTAAAAATCCTGCTTAATGAACAAGGCGAAGAAACACTTCAATCGCTCCCTGAGAGTGAGCAGCCCTAATCTGCTCACTTTTTAACTACAGGTAATTTAATGAATTTCTCTGCTCTGCATCAGCAAGTTAAGCAGCAAACTGATGCGTCTTTATTGAAACTAATCGAAGGACTGCCCGATTATGCACCGCAACTGAAGGCAGCCATGCGCCATGCTCTTCTGGCGGGCGGCAAGCGCATGCGACCACTGCTGGTGCATGTTGTGGGCAACACTCTCGACGTACCAAAGAAAGATCAAATGGCCATTAGCATGGCTATTGAGTGTGTGCACGCCTATTCACTCGTGCACGATGATTTACCCGCTATGGACGATGACGACTTGCGACGCGGCATGCCTACTTGTCATATTGCTTTTGACGAAGCAACAGCCATTTTAGCTGGCGACGCACTTCAGACACTTGGGTTTAGTATACTCGCCGACGCCGAGCTTAGCGATTTTGGCGATACTAAACGCGCAAAGCTGCTTAGCATACTTGCAAACTGTGCGGGCTATCACGGCATGTGTGGCGGCCAAGCTATTGATTTAGCAAGCACTGGGCAAACCATAAACATTGATGCATTAAAAATGCTTCATAGGCTTAAAACCGGTGCATTGCTTCGCGCGTGTGTTGAGATGATTGCCACTGTTTGCGGCACTTTGGACAAGCAGTCAGAAGCTGACCTTTTGGTGTTCGCCAGCAACATTGGCCTCGCATTTCAAGTCCAAGACGATATTTTGGACGTAGAAGGTAGTAACGAGATTCTTGGGAAACCGGCAGGTTCTGATGAAGCCCAGGGAAAAAATACCTTCCCTGCAAAGCTTGGATTAGATGGTGCGAAAGAGGAATTGGCAGTACTGCATGAAAAGGCACTACAACCCTTAACCCGATTACCTTACAATACAGATAGTTTAATTGCGTTTAGCGAGCTTTTGGTAAAACGTGACCACTAGCCACGCGCCATGTTGAAAAAGATAATAAATAAATGAGTTTAGACCTCCAACATTACCCCACGCTTGCCCTCGCGCAGACGCCGGACAAATTAAGGCAGTTACCTCAAGAGAAGCTGCGCGAACTTGCCGATGAACTTCGCGAGTACCTTCTGACGTGTGTAAGTCAAAGTAGCGGACATTTTGCTTCTGGTTTAGGCACGGTGGAATTAACCGTGGCGCTTCATTATATCTATAATACGCCGTTCGACCGTCTTATATGGGATGTGGGCCACCAAGCTTATCCCCATAAAATAGTTACGGGGCGCGCTGATCGCATGTCAACCATTAGACAAAAAGACGGACTGCACCCTTTCCCTTGGCCTGGCGAAAGCGACTACGATACATTTGCAGTTGGCCACTCTTCTACATCAATCAGTGCTGCTTTGGGTATGGCAGTTGCTGCAGAAAAAGAAGCAAAGGGCCGCAAGATTGTATCGGTCATTGGCGACGGTGCCATGACAGCAGGTATGGCGTTTGAAGCGCTCAATCATGCAGGTGATATCAAAAAAGACATGGTTGTTATTCTCAACGATAACGAGATGTCTATTTCTGAGAACGTAGGAGCCCTAAATAGCCATTTGGCGCGCCTGTTAACAGGTAACCTGTTTAACTCTATACGCGACGGCGGAAAGAAGTTATTAAGCAATGTCCCACCGATTAAAGAATTTGCTAGCAGAGCTGAAGAGCATCTTAAGGGAATGGTCGTTCCGGGTACTATCTTTGAAGAGCTTGGCTTTAACTACATTGGTCCTATAGATGGGCACGATGTAAACGCAGTGGTCGACACCTTACGCAATATGCGAAAGTTCGAGGGCCCTCAACTTCTTCATGTTGTTACCAAAAAGGGTAAGGGCTATGCCGTTGCTGAAGAAGATCCAATTAAATTTCACGCGGTGCCCAAGTTTAACCCTGCCGATAACGCGCTACCAAAATCAAAAGCAACCGCGCCTACCTACTCCGCGATATTTGGCGAGTGGCTGTGTGATATGGCGGCCAAAGATCCTAAACTCATGGCGGTAACACCAGCTATGCGTGAAGGCTCAGGCATGGTGGCATTTTCTCAGCAATATCCCGAGCAATACTTTGACGTTGCCATTGCAGAACAGCATGCCGTGACCTTTGGTGCAGGTTTAGCCAAAGAGGGCCTCAATGCAGTTGTGGCGATTTACTCCACGTTTCTTCAGCGAGCGTACGACCAGCTTATTCACGATGTAGCTATACAGAATTTACCCGTGCTTTTTGCTATAGACAGAGCCGGTATTGTGGGTGCTGACGGCCCTACTCACCAAGGCGCATTTGATATCGCGTTTTTACGCTGTATTCCAAATCTCATTGTAATGGCACCTTCAGACGAAAACGAATGCCGCCAAATGTTATACACAGGTCACTTAGCTAACCAGCCCGCTGCCGTGCGCTATCCTCGTGGCTCAGGCATGGGCGTAACGCCTGACAAAGAAATGACAGCACTGGCGATAGGAAAATCACGCACTTGTCGAGAAAGTAAGGCCAAGGAAAGCCAGCGCGTCGCCATTCTTAACTTTGGCTGCTTGCTCCCAAATGCACTTGAGGCGGCAGAGGTCGTCGACGCTACCGTTATTGATATGCGCTTTGTAAAGCCCCTTGATGGCGATGCTGTTTTAAAGGCTGCACAAGAGCATGACGTACTGCTGACACTTGAAGACGGTTGTATCATGGGCGGCGCTGGTAGTGCGGTTATCGAACACCTTCAGCAACACGGTGTAATGAAGCGAGTTAAGATGCTTGGTCTTCCAGATAGTTTCATTTTGCAAGGCACGCAGCAAGAAATGTACGAAGAGCACGGATTGGATGCAAAAGGCATTGTAGCCAGCGCTACCCAGTTTTTGGCAAGGTAGCTTTTAGTGGCTTAGTTTTTAGTAGCTTGGTTTTTAGTAGCTTGGTTTTTAACGTCTGGGCTTTTAACAAATGCGCTTTTAGCGTTATAAATTCTAGCGCTAAGAAAAGATACGATAAAGCCCGCTATAATGCGGGCTTTTACTATAAGTCTCGTCAACTACCCTCTTGCACACCTTGATAAAACAGACGGCTTTACAAAAAATATGCCTTTTTAAAACAGGGTAAGTACAGCAGGATACAGGGTTACACAAATATGCAAGCACGCGCATGACATTGCGCCTGCAAGTAGGTCATCGAGCATTATTCCCGTACCGCCATGTAACCGTTTATCAATCACGCCAATAGGCCAAGGCTTAAGAATATCGAATAGTCTAAATAACACAAACCCCAAAACGAGTGTTGATGCCGTTAGCGGTAAAAATAAAAACGTAACAAACATGCCTGCAATTTCGTCCCACACGATAGAACCATGATCGTGTACCTGCATATCATCAGCGGTTTTACCGCACAGATAGATGCCCACGACTGAAGCTATAAGCGTAACGGCAATGAAGGAAGGCGTAGATAGACCCATACACAATAAAAGCAGTGGGGTAGCGGCGAGAGAGCCAAAGGTACCCGGCATAACCGGGACTAAGCCACTGCCAAACCCAAGCGCTAAGAAGTGCACTGGATTTTTCATACTTACTCTAGCTCGAAACTCAGCCTGCATGCTAAATGTCCATATTAGAAGGAATGCTCGTAGCCGGTAGACTGCTTTGGCGTGTACTTTTCGTCATTCTTAAACAGTGAAAGCTTATCGTTGTGGCCAGTAAGCTGACCAATACACGTTGCCTTCACGTTTGTACTCGCGATAGAGGTTTCAAGGCTGCCGCGCTGCTCTTCTGATACGGTAAAAATGAGTTCGTAGTCGTCACCAGCAGAAAGCGCATATTCTATGGCTTCATTCTGTGAGACCGCACTTGTAAGTGCTCTGGATAACGGCAGACGATCAACGTGAAGATTAGCACCACAGCCAGATGCGCTTAAGATATGCTTTAAGTCGGAAATAACGCCATCTGATACGTCGATACAAGAAGATGCAATACGGCGCATTGCTGTTCCAACCGCAACGCGAGGTGTAGGGAAATAATGCCTATTTATCAGCACGTCTCTCGCCTCGCCGGCAACGTCTAGCTTACCTTGTAAGATATCTAAACCGGCACCTGCATCGCCCAGTGTACCAGTAACGTACACCCAATCACCGGGTTTGGCACCACTGCGGGTCAGTTCTGAACCTGGAGGGATAAAGCCTTGTGCGGTGATAGTCATGGCCATAGGACCTTTAACCGTATCACCACCAATTAGCTGTACAGAGTAGTATTGGGTAAGCTCGTAAAGACCGGTAACAAAGTCACTAAACCATGCTTCCTTAACCTCAGGTAGGGACAGGGACAGGCTGATCCAAGCCGGCTCCGCGCCCATAGCTGCCAAGTCACTAAGATTGGCTGCAACGGCCTTGTACGCCACTGACTTAGCGGGCGCATCTCTTAGAAAGTGGACATCTGCTACAAGCGTATCAGTCGTTACTGCGAGTTGCTGATTTTCAGGCACCATAGTAACGGCACAATCATCACCAATACCAATAACTACGTCTCGTCTTTTATGACCGCCAGCAGAAAAGTAGCGGCCGATAAGGTCGAATTCTTTCACGGTAATTTAGAAACCTTAAGTAACGTCCAGTGTCACTGAAATAGGTTAGTCGCGCTCGTCTTTTCGCAGCGTTTTAACTGCTTTGTCGAGTGCACCATTGATGAATTTGTGGCTGTCTTCAGCGCCAAATGATTTAGCTAGTTCAATAGCTTCATTAATAATGACGCGATATGGCACATCGATGCGCTCTGTCAGTTCCAGCGTAGCTATACGAAGAATCGCCTTTTCAATGGCGTCTAACTCTTCTGGCAATCGGCCAAGGTAGGGCTTAATCGTCGCATCCAAATTACTTGCGTTGTGTGCCACCCCTTTTAGGAGCGCTTGGAAATATGCCATATCAACTTTCTGCATATCATTACTGGTCGCTAACGCCAGTTCAATCTGCTGAATATCGTTATGACTCATTTGCCATGAATAAATGCCTTGCAAGGCTAATTCACGGGCTTTACGACGAGCTGAAACTTTCACTAAATAATTACCTTAAAGCTTTTCAACAGCATCGATAACATTGACCATTTCTAGCGCGCCAAGTGCAGCTTCTGCACCTTTGTTGCCAGCTTTGGTTCCCGAACGCTCGATAGCCTGTTCAATTGAATCTGTTGTGATAACGCCAAATGACAAAGGGACGCCGTATTCTAACGAAACTTGCGCTAAACCTTTATTACACTCACCCGCTACAAAATCGAAGTGCGGTGTGCCGCCACGAATAACTGCGCCAAGTGCAATGATACCGTCAAATGACTTTTTCTCGGCAAGTTTTTTAGCCACGATAGGTAGCTCATAGGCACCCGGAACACGTACTACTGTGATGTCGTCTCCACTTACTTCACCATGACGCTCTAGCGTATCAAGCGCGCCTTCTAATAGGCTTTCAACAACAAAGCTGTTAAAGCGTGAAACAACAATAGCGAATTTTTTACCCGTAGCGCGGATGTTACCTTCAATGACTTGCATGTTTTCATTCCTCGAGAAAAAGCGGCGCGAAGTATACCACAACTGCACCTAAACTGAATCGATTGTTTTTTTTATCCAACGACTTTATTCGCCACAGCGCAGTCTCATTTAAACTAGGTCGTTTAAACTAGGTCGTTTAAACTAGGTCGTTGAGACTAGGTCGTTGAAACCTGTGTAAATAAACAAAAAGTGCGCATCAGCACACTTTCTGTTTCTAATATAACGGTCATGTCACCAACGTGTTTTTGTAGTAATTAAAATTGGAAAAAACACGTTGTTTCTACAATGATCTGTTAGTCGTGAACGTATTCTACAACTTCAAGGCCATACCCCGATAGCGCATGGTACTTTATGGGTTTACTCAATAAACGCATCTTATGTACGCCCATCGATGCCAATATTTGACTGCCCACACCGATAGTACGAGATGAGCCCTGCCAATCAGCACCGGCTGGCTGTTCACCTCTGTCCTCAGCAGCGAAACGTTTAACTTGATTTTCTATTTGTTCATCTTTACCAAGCAGAACCAACACGCCGCCTTCATCAGCAATTTTTTGCATACCTTGAGAGAGCGTCATCGAGCGGTTGATACCCCGTGTAGAGCCAAGCAGATCACTAAAAGTGTTGTGAAGGTGAACACGCACTAACGTTGGCGATGTTTCAGATACTTCGCCTTTTTTAAGGGCGAAATGAAGCTGATTGTCGATACTGTCTTTGAATGTATGCAGTTCAAAATTGCCGTACTCAGTAGGAATATTGCACTGGGCTACTTTCTCAATGGTCGTCTCATTCAAGTTTCGGTACTCGATGAGATCGGCGATGGTGCCAATTTTCAAATC
Source organism: Alteromonas sp. P256 (assembly GCF_036864455.1). NCBI lineage: Bacteria > Pseudomonadati > Pseudomonadota > Gammaproteobacteria > Alteromonadales > Alteromonadaceae > Alteromonas > Alteromonas sp. P256. Next base: position 7,682 of record NZ_JAZETM010000018.1, on the reverse strand, counting down.
GTGCTTTGCGGCAAAGGTTTCTAGCTCTGGTCGACGCGCCATTGTGCCGTCTTCATTCAGAATTTCAACGATAACACCTGCAGGCTCAAGTCCTGCCAAACGAGGTAAGTCGACACCCGCCTCAGTGTGACCTGCACGATTTAACACACCCCCCTCTTTAGCGATAAGCGGAAAAATATGACCTGGCTGAACAATATCCGTCGCCTTAGCATCTTTGCCAACCGCCGCCTTGATTGTTGTCGCGCGGTCTGCCGCTGAAATACCAGTAGTAACGCCGGTTGCCGCCTCTATAGAGACAGTGAAATTAGTAGAGAATTGAGCTTCGTTTTTGTCAACCATAAGAGGAAGATTCAGTCGGCGACAGCGGTCCTGCGTCATAGGAAGACAAACAAGGCCCCTTGCATGCGTTACCATAAAATTTATGGCTTCTGGCGTCACATGTTCGGCCGCCATAATCAGATCGCCTTCATTTTCGCGGTCTTCATCATCCATCAAGATAACCATCTTACCCTGACGGATATCTTCTATTATTTCTTCTGATGTGTTAAATGCCATATTTTATACTTCTTGTAGGGTTATTTTTTTAAAAATCCGTTCTCGGCTAAAAACGCCATATCAATACCTTTTTCTACAGGCTCAGCAGCTTTATCGCCAAGCATTAAGCGCTCTAAATATCGGGCAATAACATCAACTTCCAAATTGACTTCGGTGCCCACCTTATAGGTGCCTAGTACTGTTTCCTTTAACGTGTGAGGAATGATCCACAGCATAAACTCTGCACCATTAACTTTGTTTACCGTTAAGCTTACACCGTCTACAGTGATACTGCCTTTGTGTGCAATATACTTAGCAATTGCCTCTGGAGCCTTGACCCAAATTTCAACGTAATCGGTGTGCTTTATAATTTGGCTTACTTCACCCACACCATCCACGTGACCAGAAACAATGTGACCGCCGAAGCGATCCGTAGGACGCATTGCCTTTTCGAGGTTTACAGTAGAGCCTGCGCGGTAATGCTTAAACCCAGTCAGTTTTATGGTTTCTGTAGATACATCTGCGCAATAGTAGTCATCGCCAAAGTCAGTTACTGTCAAGCATACACCATTTGTGGCAATACTATCGCCAAGGGCCACATCAGACATATCAAGATGCTTGGATGATACAGTTAACCGGATATCTTTACCCCGGTTATCTAGCTTTTGAATGGTGCCTAATGCCTCAATAATACCAGTAAACATAGCTGTCCTCGTTGCCGCGTTTAATTACGCGGACTCATAGTGTCGGGGCGGTACGTAAGCTTAATATCGTTACCAACCTGACGATTTTCAATAAGAGAGAGCGAAATAGATTGTTCAATGGCCGTAAAACTAGGCAAAGTGACCATGCTTCTTCCTTTATTACCTAGCAGCTTCGGCGCTTGATAACAGATCAATTCATCCACCAGCCCGGCTTCTAAAAGTGCGCCGGCAAGTCCAGGCCCAGCTTCAACCCACACTTCATTGTATTGCTTATCACCTAAAGCTTGCATAAGCGCGTGTAAATCAACGCGTCCCTGATTTTCCTTAACCGAAAGATAATGCTGTGCGTCCGTATCCATATGCGCTTCGCATGTTGCAATAAGCGTGGTGTGCGCGTCGTTTAAGCATTGGTACTCGCCATTAATCACACCCTTGCTGTCAACAACAACACGAGCAGGCTGCCTAATTTCGTCCAGCGGATAGTTACTGAATTGCGCTTCAGATGGCCTAACCAGTAAACTGGGGTCATCGGCTAAGACGGTGCCAGAGCCTGTAAGCACGCAGCAGCTTTGTGCGCGGTGACGCTGAACATCTCGTCTAGCCTGAGGCCCGGTAATCCACTGACTCACACCGTTTTCCAACGCTATTTTTCCGTCTAAACTAATGCCTAACTTCACCCTTACAAACGGTGATCCAGTAAGCATTCGCTTCACAAACCCAGGGTTGAGTGCAGCCGCCTCTGCAGCCATTACGTCACTCACCACTTCTATGCCGGCTTCTTGCAGCTTGCGGATACCATTGCCACTCACATTAGGGTTGGGATCTGTCATCGCAATGACCACCCTTGCAATGTTTGCATTGATAAGCGCTTCAGCACAAGGAGGAGTACGGCCGTAGTGACTGCAAGGTTCAAGTGTGACGTAGGCAGTGGCGGCTTCTAGAGATTTTTTGTGTGACTGTCGAGCTTGGTGTAGCGCATGAACTTCGGCATGGGGAGTGCCAGCTTTTACGTGATACCCTTGGCCAATACAGTGATTATGTTCATCAACAATAACGCAACCGACTCTCGGGTTAGGCGACGTGGTGTAACGTCCCTTTTTTGCAAGTTGAATGGCTTTGGCCATCCAATAATAATCAGATTTAACGGTGTTTTGCTGCACGTGGTGTCCTGTGGTCAGTCTCCAAGCCTCGCAATTTCCTCACCAAATTCTCTTATATCTTCAAAGGATCGATAAACGGAGGCAAAACGCACGTAGGCAACTTTGTCCAATTCCTTCAATGCTTTCATAATGAGAGTGCCAAGAAATTCGCTTTCAACCTCTCTTTCGCCGGTCGCACGAAGTTCGGATTTGAGGGATAATATACATTGTTCAACTTTTTCTGTGCTTACCGGACGCTTTTCTAGCGCTCGCTGCAGCCCAGCTCGTAGTTTGTCTTCGTTGAACGGTTCGCGGGAGCCGTCTCGCTTGATCACACGAGGCATAACTAATTCAGCCCCCTCAAACGTAGTAAAACGTTCGTGGCACTGAGCACATTCTCTACGTCTTCGTACCTGATACCCTTCTGCAACTAAGCGAGAATCAATAACTTTCGTTTCTTGCGCTGAACAAAAAGGGCAAAACATAGAATATCCTTTATAATTGCGTACTTAGGCTGATGCAGATTTCAGAAATGCAAGAGTGCATTAGTACCAAAGTACGCAATAAAAGACAAACCTATTTACTTACGAGTAAACAGGGAACTTTGAGCATAGTTCGACTACTTCACCTTGCACGCGCTTTATTACAGACTCATCGCCCATATTATCAAGTACGTCACAAATCCAAGTAGCGACCTGCTGTGCTTGTTCTTCTTTAAAACCTCTACGAGTGATTGCAGGGCTGCCGATGCGAAGACCACTCGTTACAAACGGTGAACGAGGATCGTTAGGAACAGAGTTCTTGTTAACAGTAATGTTCGCTGAGCCTAATGCTGCGTCAGCGTCTTTACCAGTGATGTCTTTATCAATTAAATCAAGAAGGAACAAGTGGTTATCTGTGCCACCAGAGACGATGTTGTAACCGCGCTCTTGCATCACTTTAACCATTGCTTTTGCATTTGCCACTACTTGCTGTTGGTATACTTTAAACTCAGGCTCTAGCGCTTCTTTAAAGGCAACTGCTTTTGCTGCAATAACGTGACAAAGTGGGCCACCTTGGTTACCTGGGAATACTGAGCTATTGAATTTCTTGTATAGCGTTTCGTCGCCGCATGATGAAAGAATAAGACCACTGCGAGGACCCGCCAAAGTTTTGTGAGTAGTCGTCGTTACCACATGCGCATGTGGAAGTGGATTTGGGTAAACACCTGCCGCAACTAGACCTGCTACGTGAGCCATGTCCACAAGCAGATATGCGCCTACGCTGTCTGCAATTTCGCGGAACTTAGCCCAGTTAACAATGCCTGAGTATGCAGAGAAACCGCCAATGATCATTTTTGGCTTGTGTTCTTTCGCTAGCGCTTCAACTTGCGCGTAATCAATTTCACCGGTTTCATTGTCAAGCCCGTACTGAACCGCATTGTACGTTTTACCGGAGAAGTTTACATGTGAGCCGTGAGTAAGGTGTCCGCCTTCAGACAGGCTCATTCCCAATACCGTATCGCCCGCATCAAGCAATGCCATGAAAACAGCAGTGTTTGCTTGTGAGCCAGCGTGAGGCTGGACGTTAGCGTATTCAGCACCAAACAGCTGCTTCGCTCTATCAATGGCAAGTTGCTCTACTACATCAACATGCTCACACCCGCCATAATAGCGCTTGCCTGGATAACCCTCAGCATATTTATTGGTTAATTGAGAACCCTGAGCTTCCATCACACGCGGACTACAGTAGTTTTCAGAGGCTATTAGCTCAATGTGATGTTCTTGACGCTGAACTTCATTGGCCATTGCTGTGGCTAATTCTGGATCAAAGTCAGCTATGTTCATTTCGCGAGAAAACATGGGGGCTCCTTAACTGCGATTATTTATGGCACGGTAAACAATGTTGTGCAAAAAGTGCAATCCTCAACCTGATGAGTCATGCTCAGACAGCGTAATTTTGGAGCCATATTCTAGTCATTTTCAATCACTTGTATACCGCTTTATGGCTAAATTAATTTAAATGGCCTAGGTTTAACGTAAATCCTCGGCTACAAGCACATCAGACCTGTTTTTCCAGTGCTTTTACTCGGTCAAATAGACTCCCAATTTTTTGTAGTCTTACCGTGTTTTTACGCCAGTCAAGATTGGTTTGGGCGGGTTGGCCTGATGAATAAACCCCAGGTGAAGTAATATCTTGCACCACCATTGTGAACCCAGTTATCTGTACATTATCGCAGATGCTTATATGGCCATTTACACCACAACCACCCGCTATAATAACGTGCTTACCGATGTTGCAACTCCCTGCAATGCCTGTGGAGCCGCAGATGCAAGAATGATCGCCAATGATGCAGTTATGGGCAATTTGCACCTGATTATCAATAATCACGTTATCACCAATTATTGTGTCGTCTAAGGCACCCCGGTCAATACTGGTGCTTGCTCCAATTTGACTGTCATCGCCTATGCGCACCGAACCCAACTGAGGAATGGGTAACCATACGCCTTTATCATTGGCGTAGCCAAAGCCCGACGAGCCAACAACAGTTTGGCTGTGAATAGTCACTCGTTTGCCTATCACCACGTCGTGATAAATTGTCACGTTGGGATAAAGCGTACTCCCTTGACCGATATGAGTTCCCTTGCGTACCACGGTATTAGCGCCAATACTTACGCCATCTCCGAGTACTACATTATCTTCAATGATAACGTTTTCACCTAAAGATACATCGCTACCAAGTCGTGCGGAAGAGGCAATAATAGCGGTTTGAGCAATGTTTGATGCTACTGCTGGCGTGGTATCGAATAGCTGAGCAATACGCGCAAAGGCAGCATGAGGATTGTCTACAATGAGCGCTGCACACTGCACATCGCCTTTTACCTTATCGTGCACTATTACCGCACCAGCGTGTGTTTCTGACAACTGAGACCTGTATTTGGGGTTGGTCAGAAATGAAATCTGATGATGTTTAGCGCCTGCTAAAGTGGCAACTGAGGAAATAGGCGTAGTGCTGTCTCCTTGTACAACCCCACCAACATGGCTGGCAAGCTCGGCTAAACGGTAAGTTCCTTTATTAATGGCTGTCATACACTTAATTACCTATTAACATTTTAATATTTAAATACACACGATTGAAGATGAGTGATCAGCACTTTTTCAATTCAAGCACCATTCTCACGACGTTTTATACCAATATTGTCCGTGTATCGTTGTTTACTGCTTCGCTCATTACCGTTTAATTAAAAAACGTTTGGGTTGTAAACTCATGCTGACGTTGCAAGCTATCGTAATTTCGCAAATATATTGCCAAGTTTATCCTAAATACCGAGATGCTCCGATGCCTTTTTCTGTACTTGCATGCTGAACGCGCAAAAAAGCATCAAGCGCTTACTTCCATGGCGTTACAGACTAGCGCACGCTATAGTGTTGCGAGTACACTAGTACCCAATTCTATCACCAAATCATAATCATCTGATTTTTCACCGCGTTTAAACGAGGTTAGAGCATGGCTCAATACGTATATAGTATGCATCGCGTTGGCAAAATTGTGCCACCGAAAAAACAAATTCTTAAAAATATCTCTCTCAGCTTTTTTCCAGGCGCAAAAATTGGCGTACTTGGTCTAAACGGTGCAGGTAAATCAACGCTTTTGCGTATCATGGCAGGTATCGATACCGATATTGAAGGTGAAGCGCGTCCTCAACCTGGATTAAAGATAGGTTACCTATCGCAAGAGCCTCGTCTTGATGAAACCAAAGACGTTCGCGGTAATATTGAAGAGGCCGTAGCCGATGTTAAGCATGCACTGACACGCCTTGACGAAGTGTACGCTGCCTATGCAGACGCTGACGCCGACTTTGATGCCTTGGCTAAAGAACAAGGTGAACTTGAAGCGATCATTGCTACCAAAGATGGGCACAACCTTGAAAACGTGCTTGAGCGTGCTGCCGATGCATTAAGGCTTCCTGCGTGGGATGCTGATGTGAGCAAGCTATCAGGTGGTGAACGTCGTCGGGTTGCATTATGTCGCCTACTTCTTGAAAAACCAGAAATGCTGCTATTAGACGAGCCCACTAACCACTTGGATGCGGAATCTGTAGCGTGGCTAGAGCGCTTTTTACACGACTACGAAGGCACTGTGGTAGCCATCACCCATGATAGGTACTTCTTAGATAATGTAGCAGGATGGATTTTAGAACTTGACCGTGGTGAAGGCATTCCATGGGAAGGCAACTATTCATCGTGGCTCGAGCAAAAAGAGAGCAGACTAGAGCAAGAAGAACGCATTGAATCTGCTCGTCAAAAGAGTATTAAACAAGAACTTGAATGGGTTCGCTCAAACCCTAAAGGTCGCCATGCCAAGAGCAAAGCGCGTATGGCACGATTCGAAGAACTCTCAACGGGTGATTACCAAAAGAGAAATGAAACGAACGAGCTATTCATTCCACCAGGTGAGCGTTTAGGCGATAAGGTTATTGATGTATCGAACCTTAAAAAGTCCTATGGCGACCGCGTGCTTATCGACGATCTATCGTTTAGCGTTCCAAAGGGCGCTATCGTTGGGATTGTTGGTCCAAACGGTGCGGGTAAATCTACCCTGTTCAGAATGCTAACGGGTGCTGAGCAGCCTGATGCGGGAAGCATCGAGCTGGGCGATACTGTCAACATTGCCGCTGTTGAGCAGTTCCGTGATCACATGAATGAAAACAACACGGTATGGAAGGAAATCTCGGATGATCAAGACATCATTCGAATTGGTAACTTCGAAATTGCCAGTCGCGCCTACTGCAGCCGATTTAACTTCAAAGGTAACGACCAGCAGAAGTTTATCAAAGACTTGTCTGGTGGTGAGCGTAACCGAGTCCATTTAGCGAAGCTATTAAAAGCGGGCGGAAACGTGTTGCTGCTGGATGAGCCCACGAATGACCTAGACGTAGAGACGTTACGTGCACTTGAAAATGCCTTGCTGGAGTTCCCCGGTTGCGCGATGGTTATTTCGCACGATAGATGGTTCCTAGACAGAGTCGCGACTCACATTATGGATTACCGCGATGAAGGCAATATTAACTTCTTTGAGGGTAACTATGCCGATTACGAAACGTGGCTTAAGCAAGAGTTTGGGAAAGATATTGTGGAACCTCACCGCTTGAAGTACAAACGCATGTCTAAGTAGTTGATAACATCGTTTGAACAACGCTAAGAAACGTAATGGTGCGCTGCAAGCACACTTACACCGCAGCTTTTAACGAATTAGCATCAGTAAACAGCAATAAGCAGCAATTTACAGCATTAAGCAACAAAAAGGCCCTCTTCAAACAGAGGG
>NZ_JAZETM010000017.1:0-20478 GCF_036864455.1 Alteromonas sp. P256 | reverse complement strand
ACTATGCCTATTAGATCAAAGCCCCAGACTTTCGTCTAGGGCTTTTTCAACAGTCTGCGACGCAGTTGCGTCGTTTTTTTGTTTATCAGGCCTGTAGATTCCGATTAACTCTAATTTTAATTAATTTCCGCGGGCCAATAAATCTCTGTACTGAGGTTTTGAAATAACAAGCTGTACCGTACTAATAGTTCTCTCAAGAAAGCCGCCTTCGCAGTACTTAAGATAGTAAGTCCACATGCGAACAAAACGTTCATCATAGCCGTCTTGAAGCAGGTCGTCCTTTGCCGCTATAAATGCTTCATACCAGTGATTCAATGTTTTTGCATAATCGATACCGATATCGTGCAAATCTCTGATCATCATGTCTGAATGCTTTTTAAGGTGAGCATTAAGTTGATACTGAGAAGGTAAAAATCCACCTGGGAATATGTATTTCTGGATGAAGTCTACGCTTTTTGAATAGCTTTCATAGCGTCTATCGTCAATGGTAATTGACTGTAAAAGCATAAGACCGTTTTCTTTAAGCAGCGACGAGCACTTTTCGAAGAAATTACCCAAAAACGAACGTCCCACTGCTTCTATCATTTCAATCGAAACAAGTTTGTCGTATTTGCCTTCTAATAAACGGTAGTCTTTTTTAAGAAGCGTCACTTTATCTTGCAGTTGCTCTCGCGCTATCCAGTCTTCTGCCCACGCATATTGCTCTTCAGATATTGTGGTCGTGGTGACTTTACAGCCATAATGCTTCGCTGCGTATACTGCTAGTCCACCCCAGCCTGTGCCAATCTCTAAAAGATGGTCATTTTCATTAAGCTTAAGTTTGTCGCATATGGTTTTAAGCTTATGATTTTGCGCTTCGTTTAACGAGGCATTGGGATCTGGATAGACCGCAGAAGAATACATCATTGTGTTGTCAAGAAAGCGGGTATAAAGCTTGTTACCAAGGTCGTAATGAGCCTCGATATTCTTTTTAGCTTGGCTGGTGGTGTTCCTGCGAGCAAAGTGTTGTAACTTCATCACGGGCATTGTTAGCCACTTAAATTTGCTTTCCCACTCATCTAGCGTGGGTAAATTACGTGCAAATATCTGCACTACAGCGGTGACGTCATTACTATCCCAATGTCCATCCATGTAGGCTTCACCAGCGCCAACACTGCCGCCAAGTAAAAGGCTGCGATAGGCTTTTACATCTTTAATATTTACATTAGCAGATAGCTCGTCTTGCTCATTACCAAACGTTGCGATAGTGTCGCCGTTTTCCTGAATAGTAAGGTTACCCAGAGGTAGATGCTTTAAACATTTAAGAAACAGTGTTCTACAGGTTTTGTCTACAAACGAAACCTCCGATGTAGAGAGTAATACAGATTCTCCAAAAGGCATTTTTTATTTTTCCTGACTCTTTTCTGGGTGTGTATATAAAGGCGTTTTTTTTATGAATAGCATAAACGCTTGCCAATATATTCCCAATACAGTTTTCATTGTCATGCTAGGTATACGTCTCATTACTTTAGTTAGATTCGCATTATCTAAAGTAAATTTGTTTAAATTTATTCCCGCACAGAATTCTTTGTCTGCTCTAACGCAATCCATTACCAATGATAGATTATCTGAAGGTTGCGTTATGCGCCATTGATAGGTCATGTCCATCGGGTTAAAAGGAGAGACATGGAAAGCTTTAGGCGTATCTTTTTGTGTCGACAAATCGACTAAGTAGTAGTGCCTTTCATTCCACGGCGTATTGCTGACTTCAGCAAGCATATGGCTAAACGTACCGTCGCCTTGCCTGAGATAGTAAAAATTCACAGGGCTAAAGTACAGCCCCCACATGCGCAATTGCCCCAACATAAATACGTCGCCATCTAACGCGGTGTCGCCGTTTAACGATGTCATCTTTTCAAGCACTGCGTCTTTTAACGGTTTCCCATCATCGCTTAGGTAATCACTGCGTTTAAACCGTGCTCTCGCCCACTTGCGAATTGAAAAATGTGTTAAATTCTTTGATAACGCGTTGAGCTCTGACTCGTCTAACTTCAGCCAAAACAAATAAATGTCGTATACAAATTTGTGCTTCGTTGGCTTAAAACGTTCGTGATAAACGCTGCCTTTGTATATTGCACTTTCTATATGCATTGCCGTCACAGTGTCTCACCGAAACGCTTACATACGTCTAAGGCACTCACTACACCGTCTTCATGGAAACCGTTGTACCAATAAGCACCGCAAAAATGTAAATTATCAACGCCACAAATTTCAGACCGGCGTTGTTGTGCATTAACCATGTCTGCACTGTATTGAGGGTGAGAGTATCGATATTGCCCAAGAATTTTGCTTTTATCTATTTCGCTCGTATTATTCAACGTGACTGAATAGGTGTTTTTAGCAGTTAGGCGCTGAAGAATATTCATGTCGTAAGTAACAGACGCGGGGCGCATCTCCTCTGTTGCATCTTCTTTAAGACGATAATTCCAGCTAGCCCACGCTAATTTGCGTTTGGGCAGTTGGCCGATGTCTTTGTGCATAACTACGTCGTTCTCGCCGTAGGGGATGCCACCTAAAATGTCGTTGTGTAAGGCTGTTGCATTCTCCAGCATCGCCAATGCTTGATCGCTGTGACAGGCAAATACCACGTCGTCAAAATGTGCCACGCCACCATTTACATCGCTAACAGACCATAGCCCATCTTCTTTAGTCACTTTGTTGACACCACAAGACAGCTTTATCTTCGATTCGAAAGGTGCGATTAACGGACCAATATACTGACTGGAACCACCAACGATGGTGTACCACTGTGGTCTGTCGGTAATGTTGAGTAGACCGTGGTTGTTAAAAAATTGCAGGAAAAAGGTGAGGGGGAAGCGGCGCGTTTGCTCGAGGCTGCTCGACCAAATAGCGGCGCACATTGGCAAAATATAATAACGAGCGAAATCATCGCTTAATCCTAACTCATCAATGATATCTTGTAGCGTAAGCGCTGATGTATCTCTCTTTTCAGCCACCATTGACTTACAGGCTTTATTGAACTTAAGGATGTCTCGAACGATGCGCCAGAATTTAGGGCGAAGAATATTTCTGCGCTGTGCGAAAAGACTATTAATCGTGTTGCCATTATATTCAAGGTTGGCTTTTTTGCTGGTAACAGAAAAGCTCATTTCAGTTGGTTGACACTCCACACCAAGCGCAGTCATCAATTTAATAAAGTTGGGGTACGTCCAGTCATTGAAAACAATAAAGCCGGTGTCGATGTTATGGGTTTCTCCCTCATCGACAATTGTCTTTGTTGCAGTGTGGCCGCCAATATAATCATTTGCTTCATAGACAGTGATGTCGTTTTTCTTATTCAATAGGTGGGCACATGTTAAACCTGCGATACCTGTACCCACGATTGCTACTTTTCTTGTCATTATTACATTTCTCTTAAACTACTTATTTGTCGTTACGCATGGATAGGGACAATCGCTTCTGCAGACCAGATGGTAATACATTCATGAACCTTAATATATAGCCAAACATTCTCGGGAAAAAGATCGTACGTTTATCGCTTTCGATCCCTTTCAACATACTTTCAGCCGCTTCTTGAGCCGTTATTTTCATTGGCATATCAAAATCATTTTTTTCTGTTAAAGGCGTTTCTACAAAACCAGGCGATACTGCTTGCACTTTTACGCCTCTGTCGTGCAAGTCTACTTCGAGACTTTTCGTAAAGTAGTGCAGTGCTGCTTTACTTGCGCCATAGGCTTGTGAACGAGTAAAGGGAAGCAATCTAGCCATGCTATCTACAATAACTACGGTCTTACCCGCTTTCAGGTTGTGGATAAATGCGTCCACGCAGTTAACTACACCGAAAAAGTTAGGTTCGAATACTCTGCGAAACATATCGGATTCAAATTTATCAATATCGACATACTCACAAGTACCTGCATTTAATACTGCAATATCAAACTGAATGTCTTTCAGCGCATTTTTAGTATCATCAAGTGATGACACGTCAAACTGACATGAAGTGATGTTTTTATGGCGTGCTAACTCATTGAGCGCGTCTTCATTTCTGCCGCACGCAATAACGTCGTAGCCCTTTTGGGCTGCATGCTCAGCAAGTGCTTTTCCGATCCCCGATGTTGCTCCGGTAATTAGCAATGTTGTCATTTGGCGAGTCTTCCTTTTATCTTCTTAATCACGAAACCTAATAAAGGTACGTGTTCATAGACCATTTCGCCCAAATCGTAATAATCCTTGTGATAAACAATGATGTCGTCTTTCACCCTTAGTTGAGTGGTTCCATCTAAAGTAATAACCTTATCGCTGCCTTTTAAGGTTAAGGTCATTGTCCAATTTGCAATATGTGTAACGTTACACTTTGAGGGCGCGCATTCTAGTATATCAGCGATATTGAATTTACAGGTGTCGGCTTGCTCAAGAAGATTGCTGAAATATGACTTCACCGCATCAAGACCCCGATGGGTGGTGATAGGGTCTATGAATACGATATTTTGTGAATAAATCTCATTAAGATCCTCGGTAGATATTTTACAAATGTCTGTGTAAATTTTACAAAATCGTTGAATGACTTCCATACTAAATCCTTTGCACGCCTTGGCATGTCTACTTCTCAGGTAATAGGTTCTGATTAAATAAATCAATATATGACTTATCTTATACAGCGCGTGTACCAGTATTAGTGTGCTATCAGTGCGCAAGGTTCAGCGCTACTGTGTTCGAGTGTTTTCTTACTATAAAGAATGACTCGTTACAAAAGATGACGCAAGCTCTTGAATTTAATTAACTCTTTCTAATACAAATTTTATGAACTTAACAACATTACCGCTTCCACTAGAGATTAGATCAAGAGTAAAAAAGGCAGTGTGAAAATATTTCTCATATGGATCCAATTCATACTCACTACCGTAACTCTTTATGAATTCTTGGAAGTGTGGTGTATGAGTAATAATCGTTTTCCCTTATTCCCATTGTCTGCCCATCTGTTACCAGAGGGCCGAATGGCGTTACGAATTTTTGAGCCCAGATATGTGCGCATGGTTAAAGAGGCATGCGCCGAAAACAAAGGGTTCGTTATGTGTATGTTAAATGCCAATGGCGATAAGTCGGCGAATGAACATATACATAAAATAGGTACGTACGCCACGGTGGTCGACTTTGATATGCTTGATGATGGCTTGCTTGGCATAAAGGTTGCTGGTTCTCACCTAGTTGAGGTCGAAGACATTGCTGTCGAGCATGATGAATTGAGAACGGGAGTGTGTAATCCCATCGATTCATGGAATTGTGACCTATCAACTCAACAAATAGCGCCTATGGACGAGCGACTTAAAGAAATATTCGGGAATTATGAAGAGTTATCATCGTTATACGATGAGCCTAAGTTTGATAGTCCTAATTGGGTATTAAATAGATGGCTAGAACTATTGCCAGTAGACGGTTCGCAAAAGCAACATTTTCTTGAACAGCGAGAATGTACTAATTTGTTAAAGTACCTGTCTACACTAATTGGTTGATGCGTCATTTGAACAATATGACGCCTTCATTACAAAATCGTAACGCCAAAAACGCGATTTCTCCGAACGTTTTAAGTCGAAAAGCCGTAGAATAATGTAACCAAAACGGAAAAACGGACGAATATTATGTTAGTTGGAATTCCATTGGAACAAAGCAATAGCACAATCAAACCAAAAGAATGTGCTACCGAAATGTCTGAATACCTTGTGGCGGTTGCTGACGCTCGCTGTAAACGCTCATTTTCTCGAGTTTTTAATTATTTTGCACCCCGCCTTCGCTCATACGCATTAAAACAAATGGGTAATGAAGCATTAGCGATGGAGCTAGTACAAGACACCATGTCTAATGTGTGGCAAAAAGCGCATCTTTTCAATGCTGACAAGGGCTCGCCATCTACATGGATATTTACAATTGCACGAAACATACGTTTCGATATGCTGCGCAAGTTGCAAAACAGAAAAGAAGACGTATGTTCTGATGACTTGTGGCCAGTATTGTGTGAACAAACTGCTGATTTGAACGAGGCGCCTCTTGACGAGCAAGTTACGCTCGAACAGATTGGATATTTGTTTGAAGCGTTACCGATTAAACAAAAAGCAGTAATTGAAGCTATCTATATAGATGGCAAATCTCAGCAAGAAGTTGCAAACGAACTATCTATTCCATTAGGTACGGTGAAGTCGAGAACTCGACTGGCACTTCAACGTTTAAAAGGTATGCTGAACGACAATGATTAAGTTTCACCCAAGCCCTCAACAGATAACAGAATTCGTTGAAGGCAGTCTGACGCCAGCTGTATCGCTATTGGTGTCTGCACACTGTGATATGTGTGAGCAGTGTCAAATGCGAATTGAAAGCGAAACTGAAAGCCTAGCAGCTGACATGGTGTTAGAAATAGAAGAAAGTTTTGACGAATCTGCTCAGTTTGGCGATATGTTGTCTCAAATAACGCAGGCTCCGTCGTCAATAGAATCTGATGCTAGAACGTCTAAAGAGGCGAGCAGTATCAAAGAGAAGTCGGTAACGATTGAGCTAGATGGTCGTGCCTTTAAATTGCCGCGCACACTACATCGCTACATTGACAAAACGGGGAACTGGTCTAGTTTGGTTGGAAAGTTATGGCAGGCACCGGTGGACTTAGGTAATCAAGGTGTTGCGAACTTTATCTTTATGGGTAATGGCGGAAGCGTTCCAGAGCATACCCACAGAGGGACTGAATATACGTTAGTGATTGACGGAGAATTCAGCGACGGGTTAGCCACCTATGATACTGGCGATTTCATCTTTATGGATGGCAACAAAACTCATACTCCCAAGTCAGACACGAAAGAAGGGTGTTTGGTTTTCAGTATTGTAGATCAGCCATTACACTTTACATCGGGTTTAGCTCGATTGCTCAATCCGTTTAGTCATTTGTTCTTCAGATAAAATAGAAAAAACTCTAATAAATAAAAAACGCACCGAAGGTGCGTTTTTTTGATTTGAACTGGCGGATGTTAGCAGCAACCTTATCAGCTGATAAAGTCGCTTTCTGGGAAGTTAAGCTTTAACGTCTTCATTGCGTTTAAACGCAAGTCATCCAATCCAAGTTGTTCATAACTCGACACCATTATCTCAAGGGCATCCTTCACCTGAGTTGTATCAGGAAAGTGTTCAATGACATACCGACCGCGATTCGCTGCTGCTACGTAAGCCTGGCGGCGCATGTAGAAACGAGCAATAGCAATTTCATATCTGGCTAGTCTGTCTTTAATATGCAGCATACGCTTTTTAGCATCAGGGGCGTATTTACTGTTTGGGTATTGCTCAATTAGCCGTCTGAAATCTTCAAATGCTTGGCGAGATTTTGATGGATCTCTGTCCGAGCGGTCTATCGTCAGAAGCTCTTGAAAAAGATTGCTGTCTGATTCCATATTCGTTAACCCGCGCATATAGTACGCGTAATCTACATCTGAATGATTAGGGTTAAGGCGAATAAAGCGGTCAACTGTCGCCAATGTTTCGTCAATTTTACCCGACTTGTAATAACTGTAGATAAGATCGAGTTGAACCTGGTGAGACAATGGGCCAAAAGGATAGCGAGAATCTAGTGCGCTAAGCGTTTGGGCAGCGGCGCTGAAATTGCCCACTTCCATGCTTTCAGAAGCTCTGTCGTAAAGTTGTTGTGCACCCATGTTTGCAAGTACAATTTTTTCCTCTTCAGATTCTGAAGAGCTGCAACCTGTTAAGGTCACCATAGCACCTAGAAAAACTGGCGCTAAAAGACGAAATGATTTCATAATAATTCTATATTCCTGCTAAACAGTTTTAATACTTCGCTGTCTACGCTCATGTGTTAAACAACAACACGTTGCCCGCATTCTAACGTACTAACGATGAGAAAAACCATACAAATTCGCAAACAACGCAGTGTACAGGGTGAATACTTGTTATAATACCCTTTTTACACGCAATGTTAGGTGTTATGACGCAAGTGCCAAACACAATTCAATTAGAGGCTTCAACACAAGCCGCCCATTTCGGTTTACGTTTAGATCAGGCTTTGGCCGATTTGTTCCCTGAATATTCACGTTCAAAGTTAAAAACTTGGATTCAGGATGGCAACGTGGCAGTAAATGGCGAGGTTATCACGGTTCCACGCCATAAAATGCAAATAGACGAAGTTATTACCGTTTGCGCAGAAATGGATGTTCAGGTAACGAGTGTTGCTCAAGATATCGCTCTGAACATCGTTTTTGAAGATGAGCATATAATGGTGATAAATAAACCTGCAGACTTAGTCGTTCATCCGGGGGCCGGAAACCCAAACGGTACCGTGCTTAACGCGCTGCTTAATCATGTGCCCGACATCGACCGCGTTCCTCGTGCAGGTATTGTTCATCGTCTTGATAAGGATACAACGGGACTGATGGTTGTTGCGAAGACAGTACCTGCGCAAACCCATTTAGTTGACCAGCTCCAGCGTCGAGAGATGAGTAGGGAATACGAAGCAATTGCAATGGGTACCATGGTTGCTGGTGGTGTAGTGGATGAACCTATCGGCCGTCATGCAACTAAGCGCACGCACATGGCAGTGAGAGAAGACGGTAAACCCGCAATTACTCACTTTAGAGTGATTGAGAAGTTTCGTGCCTACACGCACATACGCTTAAAGCTAGAAACAGGTAGAACGCATCAAATTCGTGTACATATGGCGCATTTGAAACATCCTTTGTTAGGCGATCAAACTTACGGTGGGCGCCCTCGATTACCAAAAGGCGCATCTGAAAGCTTTATCGATGCATTGAGAGGTTTCCAGCGACAGGCTCTTCACGCGGCACAGCTTTCGTTTTTCCATCCTGAAAGCGAAGAATGGATGACGTACAAAGCACCGTTGCCCAACGATATGCAGTTGCTATCAGAAGCAGTAAGACAAGATACAAAAGACAATCCGGAAGATATGATTTAGTCACATGTCATCCGCTGAGCGTTTCATAATTCCAGAGTGCTTTCCCGATAATGTAGTGGCCTATACATCCACTCGATGTGGCGGTGTTAGCACTGAAGCGCTGGCGGATAGCAATGTCCAAGTAGGCGGAGCTACTCAGGGTAAAAGTGCTCAGGGTAGGACAATCGAAGATAAAACTGCTCAAAAAAATTCGGGCACAAGAGACTATGTGGGGCTCAACGTAGGGGCGCATGTGGGCGATGACATTATCAGCGTCCGCGAGAATCGCGCGCGTTTGCCACATAGCGAAAAGATAACATGGTTAGCGCAAGTACATGGCAACACCGTTGCCACTTTGCCCACGCTATCTGTTGAAGCTGATGCCTCATTTTCCTCACGTCCAGAGCATTTTTGTGCGGTGATGACGGCAGACTGCGTACCGGTACTGATAAGCGATAATAGAGGAAAGGAAGTTGCAGCTATCCATGCCGGATGGAAGGGACTGGAAGCCACTATTATTGCTAATGCCGTAACGCACTTTTCTACCGAACCATCACAACTCATTGCATGGATTGGCCCTGCCATTTGTGGGCAGTGTTACGAGGTTAACGAAGCGCTGGCCAACAAATTCTCTTATTACAAAAACTGCGTAACGCCAAAAAAGCAAGCGAGCAAGTATTTGTTAGACCTACCTCACATAGCAAATCAGCAGTTGACGCACCTTGGTATTAAACACGTTGAGCAAAGTCGTTATTGTACTTATTGCCGCAGCGATTTGTTTTATTCTCATCGAAAAGCCACGCACAGCAATTACCAGGCTACAGGTCGAATTGTGAGTGTCATAGGCCTAAGTTAACTTTGCGCTCAATCAAGTTTTTCATCATCTTTGTCAATACTTACTTGAATCGTCATTCATAAGCTCCCATAAATAGAACATAAAGAAATATTCATTTTAAGGTTGAGGTTATGAGATTAGACAGATTTACCAGTAAATTTCAGCTCGCTATATCCGATGCTCAATCACTCGCATTGGGTCGAGACCATCAATATATTGAACCTGTCCATCTAATGACGGCCATGCTCAATCAGCAGGGCGGTTCAGTGCGGCCATTGCTTGACCAAGCAAAAATTAACGTTAACGCACTGCGTTCGGCGTTAAGCCAAGCGATAGAAAGGCTTCCTCGCATTGAGGGTATTGGCGGTGAAGTTCAGTTAGGTAAAGACAGCGTTATCTTACTTAATATGTGTGACAAGATTGCACAGCAGCGTAAAGACGACTACATCACTTCTGAAATTTTTGTTGTTGCCGCCATAGACGACAAAGGTCGCCTGGGTGAAATTTTAAGAAGCCTTAACGTAACCAAAGATATCGTGGAGGCGGCAATTGATGATATGCGCGGCGGCCAAACGGTTACCGACCCCAATGCTGAAGATGTGCGTCAAGCACTGGAAAAATATACTACCGACCTTACCGAACGAGCGGAGCAGGGCAAACTTGACCCTGTTATCGGTAGGGACGATGAAATTCGCCGCACGGTTCAAGTGTTGCAGCGCCGTACAAAGAATAATCCGGTGCTAATTGGTGAGCCTGGTGTGGGTAAAACGGCAATTGTCGAGGGGCTAGCACAGCGAATCATTAACGGCGAAGTACCTGAAGGGCTTAAAAATAAGCGTGTTCTTTCTTTGGACATGGGGGCACTAATTGCTGGCGCTAAATACCGCGGCGAATTTGAAGAACGTTTAAAAGCGGTTCTTAATGAATTGTCGAAGGAAGAGGGACGAGTCATTCTCTTTATTGACGAGCTTCATACTATGGTTGGAGCCGGTAAGGGTGATGGCGCCATGGATGCAGGTAACATGCTTAAACCAGCGCTCGCTCGCGGGGAACTTCATTGTGTGGGAGCGACTACACTCAATGAATATCGTCAATACATAGAAAAAGATGCAGCATTAGAGCGCAGATTCCAAAAGGTATTAGTGGAAGAACCAAGTGTTGAAGACACTATAGCTATATTGCGCGGCCTTAAAGAGCGTTACGAGCTACATCACTCTGTTGATATTACCGACCCTGCTATCGTAGCGGCTGCAAGTTTGTCTCATCGTTACATAAGCGACAGACAACTGCCTGATAAAGCCATCGATTTAATTGACGAAGCCGCATCAAGTATTCGACTTCAAATAGATTCTAAGCCTGAAGATATGGACAGGCTTGAGCGTCGAATCATTCAGTTGAAGCTAGAAGAACAAGCGTTGGCTAAAGAGACGGACGATGCCAGTCATAAGCGCTTAGAAATGATAGAGCTTGAACGCGAGCAGGCGGAAACTAAATATGCGGCTTTCGAAAAAGTATGGCTTGATGAAAAAGACGCCATGCAGGGCACGCAGACAATAAAATCTGAGCTCGAGCAAGCTAAGTTAGATTTAGAGATAGCTCGTCGAGCATCCGATCTCAATCGTATGTCTGAGCTTCAATATGGGCGAATTCCAGAACTTGAAGCTAAATTAGAGTACGCCGCTGAAAATGAAACCCGTGAAACCAAGCTTGTTAAGAACAAGGTGACGGATAACGAAATTGCAGATGTATTGTCTCGATGGACCGGTATCCCGGTATCTAAAATGTTAGAAGGTGAACGAGATAAGTTACTTCGCATGGAAGATGTACTGCACAAACGAGTGGTAGGCCAAGAAGAAGCAGTGCACTCTGTATCTAATGCTATTCGTCGCTCTCGAGCAGGATTAGCGGACCCCGACAGACCAATTGGTTCCTTTTTGTTTCTAGGACCTACGGGCGTGGGCAAAACTGAACTGTGTAAAACGCTGGCCGGTTTTATGTTCGATACCGAAGACGCCATGATCAGAATAGATATGTCTGAGTTTATGGAAAAGCATTCGGTTTCACGCCTTGTTGGCGCTCCTCCTGGCTATGTGGGGTATGAGGAAGGAGGGTATTTAACCGAAGCCGTTCGCCGTAAGCCTTATTCGGTAATACTTTTAGATGAAGTGGAAAAAGCTCATCCTGATGTATTTAATATTCTGCTTCAAGTGCTCGATGATGGTCGACTAACAGACGGCCAAGGTCGCACGGTAGATTTTAAAAATACCGTAGTGATCATGACGTCTAATCTTGGTTCAGACGTTATTCAAGATAAGCACGATGAAAGTCAGTACGATGAAATGAAGTCGATGGTGATGAATGTGGTAGGCCAGCACTTCCGCCCTGAGTTTATAAACCGTGTTGATGACATTGTTGTATTTCATCCTTTGGGCAAGGAGCAGATAAAAGCGATTGCAAAAATACAGCTTGCATCATTAAGAGCGAGGCTTGCAGAGAAAGGGTATAAGCTCACCCTTACTGGCCGCGCAATGGACAAGCTAGCCGAAGCTGGTTTCGACCCTATCTTTGGGGCAAGGCCGCTCAAACGGGCGATTCAAATTCAAATAGAAAACCCGTTAGCACAGCAATTGCTTTCTGGAGAGTTAGAGCCAGAGTCTACGGTTAAGATAGATGCCAACGATGAAAAATTGTTTATTGTGAATGAATAGGTAGCCGAACGTTTATTGGGTTAATGCTTTAAAAAAAACAGCTAAGCTAGCGCGGTAAGCAACGAGCGGGTGTTGGTTCAACACCCGCTTTTTTATGTCTGTATTTAATGGGCATCTTTGTGTTGAGGCGGTAGTATAGGAATTCATAAACAATAAAAAGTGAAAAAAGAGCGGCAGTGAAAATAAACAGTATTATTGAACAGTTTCAAGATGCGTTAGGTGATGACAGCGTGTCTGTAAACAGTAAAGTTACCGAGCACTACAGAACGGGCTGGCGTTCGGGCGGCGGTGATGCTATCGCTGTTCTTTTTCCTAAAACGCTTATGGAATATTGGGAAGCCCTTACAATTTGTGTCGCTGAAAAATGCATTATTATTATGCAAGCGGCAAATACAGGGCTTACTGAAGGGTCTACGCCAAGTGGCAGTGACTACGACAGGCCTGTGGTCGTTATCAATACATTAGCGATGAACGATATCGTTCTCATCAATAAGGGTCAGCAAGCCATCAGCTTTCCTGGTGCTACACTGCACAAGCTTGAAAAGAAATTAGCACCATTGGGAAAGGTGCCTCACTCTGTCATTGGCTCTTCATGTTTAGGAGCCTCAATAGTTGGGGGGATAGCCAATAATTCAGGCGGTGCACTGGTTAAGCGAGGCCCTGCGTATACTGAGCTATCGCTTTACGCCCATGTAGATAAAAATGGCAAACTGGGGCTGGTCAATCATCTAGGCATTGAATTGGGTAACACTCCAGAAGACATCATTGCAAATCTTTCATCGGGCAATTTTGCGAAAGATAAAATACAGACTGATAAAAAAGCATCGGCCAGTGATTATGAAGAGATAGTACGAAATACTCACGCCGATACGCCTAGCCGCTTTAACGCAGACTCATCTCGTTTATTCGAGGCCAGCGGCTGCGCGGGTAAAATAGCCATTTTCGCTGTTGTTGTTGATACTTTTGAATTACCTCAAGAAGAGCAAACATTCTATATTGGCACTAATGATCAGGCAGTGTTAACGCAAATCAGACGGGATATGTTAGCTCAGTTCTCGCAACTTCCCGAAGTGGGGGAGTATTTGCATAGAGACATGTTCAACATTGCAGAAAATTATGGAAAAGATACCTGCTTATGTATTCATCACTTAGGTACAGCAGCACTTCCCAAATTATTTGCCGCTAAAGGCCGCATTGATGCGTTACTTCGTCGTTCAACATTACTTTCAGACCATTTAACCGACAAAGCAATGCAGCTGGCGGGGGGGCTTTTTCCTCAGTTTTTACCCAAATCGTTAACCCAATTTCGAGACCAGTACGAACACCATCTTATTCTTAAAATGAGTAATCAAGGAATAGAGGAAGCGAAACGGTACTTAGGTAATCTTTTTGATACAGAGAAGAGAGAAGGCGCATTTATTACTTGCAACAAAGAGGAGGCGTCTAAAGCCTTCATGTTACGATTTGCTGCCGCAGGTGCAGCCATGCGTTATCAAATTCTGAATAAAGGTAACGTGGGAGAAGTATTAGCCCTTGATATTGCAATTAGGCGCAACGATGAAAGCTGGCTAGAAACGTTACCTGAACACATAAGTCGGCATATCGATAAAGCCTTATACTACGGCCACTTTTTTTGTCATGTCTTTCACCAAGACTATGTGCTGAAAAAGGGGGCAGATGCTAAGCAGGTTAAGGCTGACATGCTAGCGCTGCTCGATAATCGCGGAGCGAAGTACCCAGCTGAGCACAATGTGGGTCATTTATATGACGCAGAGGATACGTTACAACGCTTTTATCAAGATTTAGACCCCACGAATACGTTTAACCCGGGAATTGGCAAAATGAACAAGCACGCCCGTAACTGCGCTTGTTGCGGGTAGTGCTTGTTGTATGTTGCCCTTAAATCGAGTGGCTCTTAATAGAACTTTGTTAAGACAAGACGAGGCAAGCCAAAGCAAAGCGCTAAGGCGAAAGCTGATAATCGCCTTATAAGCTTTCTACTATAAACTCTCTAACAGTGCTTTTGCTTGAGGGCGCTTGAAAAATGGGCGTTCTACATTTACCGCGTATTCCAACTCTTTTTTCGCCTCATCGATACGACCTAACTTGGCAAGGGTAAACCCAAGGTGATAGCGAATGTTTGGGTCCTTTGCGTCTCTGGCAAAAGCGTCTCGCAACATTTGTAAGCTTTGTTCATAATCACCCCGCAGTGCCTTTATATGGCCGTAGGTATTTAAAATGCTTGCTGAGTTTGGTTGTAGTTCATAGGCTTTTTGCGCATAGTTTCTCGCGGTCACTAGCGACGCTTCTATACTCATTAGCGCTAATCGATTGTAAGCTTCAGCTGGATTTAAAAGGTTAGGCTCTTTGACGAGCTCTTCATAGAGGGCCGTTGACTCCTCAAATTCACGAATAAAAAATAGATACTGCGCTAGTAAATTTTTGGCCAGTAAGTTGTTAGCATTTTCTTCGACCATTTTACGGGCCGTGTTTAGAAAAACATCGACAAACTGTTCGTTAAGAGCATAGTTATAAATAGCGATAAACGCTTGGGCAAAACTTGGATCTATAGCTAGTGCGCGCTTATAGGCGTTCACTGCGGTCTCGCTTTTGCCTAAGTTAGCATTAAGCCTACCCGTTAAGAAATGATAGACCGGACTCTGTTGCTGCTCTGTAGATATACTGCCAAGTAATCGTTTTGCTTTGTCATTGCTTTGCAAATCTAACAATAGGCTGGCATAGCGTAAGGTCACAAATGTATTGTTGTTGGCAATTTCATAGGCTCTTGCCATGGCAGTCTCTGCTGCTTTATTGTTACCTAAAGCGCGAACCTGCTCCATATACGTGATTAATCTACCGGCATCGTCGTTGATAAAGTTGCGGACAATACTCAGTGTTTTCTCTGCATCAGCTCGCTCGTTACTTTGTATTTGTAAGGCAGCCTTGCGAAGCAGGTAGTCAGCATTATCAAAGTCGTCTTTTAGCAGAAGATCTAAATGATACAACGCACTTTTGGTGTCGCCTTGCTGTTGGTATAAAGATGAAACTCGCTCTCTTGCCGCCATGTTTGATGGTGATAGCGTAAGAATATCCAGATAAATTTGTTTGGCGTTATCTAACTCACCTTCTTTTGACAGGTTAAATGCTTTCAGCATCAATGTTTCATTGTGCTGTGGAGATAGCGTCAATAGCTCTTCGATAAGCTCATTAGACTGCTCAACATTGCCTAATCTACTCTGCGTGGCGGCTAAATTAAATTTCGCTGGGAATAACGTAGGATTTTGTTCCAGCGCTTTTTCAATATTGGTTTTTGCTTCTTCCAGAAGTCCCTGACGGATTAAAATGCCGGCCTTCAAGTTATACACTTCAGCTTCATCCGGAAATAGGGCACCAAGAAGTTCTGCGCCACTAAGTGCTTTCTCAAATTTTTCGGCTTGTAAGTTCATTAGTGAGTAAGTAAATAAGAAGCCTGCGTTGTCACGGTACGCGGGTAGATTGTCTTCTAGTATAGAAAGTGCTTCTTCTCGTTTGCCCCTTGCGGCCATCAGCTTAATTTTGAAAAGCTGTAACTTGCCTTCGTTGGGATATTTATACTCTAAGTTTTGCAGTAAACGCTCTGCTTTAAACGCTTTGTTTTGGCTTATAAAAAGATTGCCAAGCATTAGCGCTGAATCGGGGTCTTCCATAAGCGCTTCTTGATGGCGTTCAAGAAGCAGTAGTGCTTGCTTGTCCTGCTGCGTGGCCATATACACTTGACTAAGCATCAATACTGCTTGCAGATCGTCAGGCTCTTTTTGCAGATAAGTGGTGAAATCCTTAGCTGCGGTTTCCATATTATTATTGAAAAAATTAGTCAGCCCACTGATATACAGCAGCATTGGCTGCGAGGTAATAAGGTCTGGGTCTAACTGCGCCATAAACTCATTGAGTTCTTTTAGCTTTTCATTGTCTATTGCCTGTTTGTTGTCTCTACTTTGTAGCCAGCTATTGAGCAGAATGGCAAGAGGATCATTCGGTGTATCTTCAATAATCTCGTCAACAAACAGTTTAGCGGTGTCGTAGTCTTTAGCTTCTAAATAGAGGTCTACGAGATTACGCAGAGCAATTGGATCGTCCCTATTAAAGGTTAACGCTTTTTGTAAGTGCGCAGTTGCGGCATCTTTATCGCCCTGACGATAAGCGAGTTGGCCTTTCAATCGCCACGTTATCGCGTTTTCCGGCTCTACATCCATCGCTCTGTCGATGAGTGTCGATGCCTTCGTTAAATCTTCGTTTTGAAGCGCAATTGAGGCCAAACCATTTATCGCAGGCACAAGGTTGGGTGCGCGAGATAAGAGTGCGTTGTAATCGTTAAGGGCACAGGCTTCATCTTCCAAACGAATGCATGCAGTGGCGCGAATAAGCAGCCATTCTTGCTCAGAGTCACCAGAGAGCTTGTCAAGTTCACTGAAATCGACGATATCTTGGTATTTGTTCAAAAAAAGCCAGGTATTTCCTAAGGGCTCTGCGACTAAATTGATATCGGCTCCCATTTCTAGCGCTTCAACAAACTCTATTTCTGCCGCGGTAAGGTAACCATTAATAAGTAAGATTTCTCCCATCAGAATTTTAGCGGCTAAATTTTCAGGGTCTTTTTGAAGGCTATTTTTGAGGTGTATATACGCTTCGTCGTATTCATTCTGATTAAATGAGGTTAACGCCTTCTCGTAATCCTCTGATGTTGTGGCAAAACTGTTCACGGTGAAAAAAGAGGTGGCGATGACAGAGAAGAGAGCGCGTTTAACAAAGCGCTTTTTATTATTAAACAAGTTCATAGTTACCTTTGGGTTTGCCCTACTCAAGCATAAAAATAGCATAAAAAAAGGTGGCCTAAGCCACCTTCTAAAGATACGTGTTTTTAAATCGTTTTAAAACAACTAAGCGCGACGTTTGCGTCTGTATAGCACTAAACCTAGTCCTAAGCTCATTAGCGCAAGAGCGCCAGGCTCGCTAACTTCGGTTGGCGGCTGTTGAATAGAAGGTTTTTTTAGTTCGATATCAAGAGCAGCCAATTTAAATCCGATAGAGTTTCTTTTATTGTTGACGCTTGAAAAGACAGAATTGTAAGCGCCTACCAACCAATATTTTGCGGCGTTTAAGCCTTCAAATGTTGACTGGAGGTTGTTTATACCAAAATGACCACTGGCACCCGCTATCGCTTTCATTGATATGTCATTCCAAGTATTCTTTCCTGAAGTAAAAAGCCCGAGGGCGTCGTCTGACAGACCTGCTACAGTGACATCGTTCTTTCCATTTGCCTTTTTATATTTGTCGATTGAAAAGAAAGAAGCGCCCTTGAGAGTGACGGCTTCTTCGAAAGAAAACAATACCATATCGTAATACCGTCCATTATCTATATAGTGATCATCACCGTCGCCTGCAAAGTTGAGAACCGTCAAACTATCTTTAAAAGTGCCAAGTTGCGCTGACTCGACAAAATAGTTGTTACCTCCTAGGGTATCGGACCATGCAGAAATACCGACACCGACATCTACGCCATCTATCGAGAACGTAGTAATTGGTTTTTTGGCTGAAACAAGGTTTATTTTTGATACCGCTTCCGAAAGCGGGGAGTCAGTTGCCCACAAGGGGAAACTTATAAGTGAAATTAAAAAAATCTTTGCGATGAAACTTTTCATAAATACTTCCAAGTGATTCGTGAAGAACTGCGAACCAAAGGAAGCATTATTTATGCCGTTTTTTAGAAGTTTGAATTTCTGAGGTTTTTTCTGCTTTTTATGTAACCCGTGTAAAAAAAGCTGACAAGGTTAACCTTTCAGCTTTAGTCTAAAGTCTAAATGCGCCATGCCTTACGCTTTCTACGCCACATAACGAGCAACCCTGACGCCAAGAGAAGCCCCGCTGCACTTGGTTCACTTACGGCTGTCGTTTCAGTAGTGGAAGGGGAATTATTAACAGCGAAGCCTACGCCGGTAAGCTTAAACGCGTCATTGTAAGAGTTGCCGCCAATATCTCCAAACACTGTGTTGTAAGCACCGACTAGCCAATATTTAGCGGAGGCACTTAGCCCAAATTCTGACGCATATTTAAAGTGTGAGTCGGTAGTATCATATTTTATAATGTCATACGATGACGAAACAGCGTTACTGACAATATCGCTCCAAGTGTTCGAACCGGAAGATAATGTATCTATATCGTCGAGAGCAGCAACTGATACTTGCGAATCATTTTGGTTGTACACCCAAGAATAACTTGCTCCAGTAAGTGATACTGCCTCGTCGAATGAAAACAGAATAAAGTCGAAATCTTGCCAATTTCCGTTTTTCGTATTGATATTGTCGATTGCGTGATCTGGAGAGTTTCTTGACGATTCCCAGTCGCTATTCGTTACACCATATCCGTAGTAATTAGAAATTTTATAGCTATCAGCACCCACAACGATATCATCGTTATATCCATAGGTATCAGACCAACCACTAATAGCGACGTTAACTCCGCCGATGGAAATTTTAGACGATGACGCGTTAGTGCTTTCAACGATTCCGTGATCTACTAAATTGTAAACATTCTCACCTAGAGGAGAATTACATTCACCTGAAGACCCTTGCGAAGTACTACAGTGTGAGTAGTCTGTAGTACTGTGACTTCCTGCTATTGCAGCATTTATTGCTAGCAGACCAGTCGTGAGAATAGACATCTTTATTATCGAACTTAACCGCATTTCAATTTTCCTATATAAATTGATAGGGACAAGCTCTCTCTACGCTACGCGTGAGGAACTTCAACATGGTTCGATCATGGTAGATGTATCGAGATGATTGTTCGGTATGCGTTCCTATACCCTGTTATCTGTAATTTAATCATCTGCAATTTCTCTATTCCTATGCGCAGCGTGATATATATGAAATAATTAACACATAAGTGAGCTAAATTAAGAGGACTTATGTCTGAGCAAAAGCGCAAAGGGATATACTTACTTCCCAATTTACTAACTACTGCGGGTCTGTTTTCGGGCTTCTTTGCGGTTGTATCCTCTATGAATGGTCGATTCGAGGCTGCAGCGGTCGCTATTTTTATTGCTATGATATTTGATGGTTTAGATGGCCGGGTTGCAAGAATGACAAATACGCAAAGCGATTTTGGAGCCGAATACGACTCTATGGCTGATATGGTGTCATTCGGTATGGCGCCAGCATTAGTTGCTTACAATTGGGGATTAACTGAATTAGGTAAACTGGGTTGGCTTGCCGCATTTGTCTATGTAGCTGGTGCTGCATTAAGGCTAGCGCGATTCAATACGCAGGTGGGTATTGCAGACAAACGTTTTTTCCAAGGTTTAGCAAGCCCAGCAGCGGCTGCGGTAGTATCGGGCTTGGTATGGGTTGGAGTTGAGTACGACGTGGTCGGTACAGACTATGGTCTTGTTGTTGCTGCCGTTACCGGTCTTGCTGGGTTATTAATGGTGAGTAACTTTAAATACAACTCGTTCAAAGAAGTGAACTGGCACGGCAAGGTACCTTTCGTTGCGTTATTGTTAGTGCTGCTTATATTTGTTGTTGTGGCAACAGAGCCAGCGTTGGTTCTCTTTATAGGGTTTGCGCTTTACGCACTCGCTGGTCCAATTAATACATTTAGAACGGTAGATAAAGTTACCTTAGATGATGTTGTTGGTGACCATGAAGAAGATGCCGACTTTAAAAATGAATCTAGTAATACTAATACTCAGTCTAACGATGGCGATAAGAATAAATAGACGGGCGATGTGTTAGGCGAGGTTTTAGCCGTGAAAACGACGCGGTTTGCGTTAAGCACGGATGAGTGACTATCGTAATTGATGATAAATAGGCAAAAAGATTAAAAAGCGACCACTTGGTCGCTTTTTTGCTTTTTATTTTAAGAACGCTATTGACGGCGGGCTAGAGATAAGTAAAATGCGCATCCGCTTCGGGGGAAAAGCAAAACGACTTACCCAGCTCTTAGCAAGAGAAGCAAGTCAT
>NZ_JAZETM010000016.1:0-46567 GCF_036864455.1 Alteromonas sp. P256 | reverse complement strand
TAGGTCCCATTAAGAAAAACCCGCCTAACGGCGGGTTTTTTGTTTTCTGGCCCCAAAAAAATAAATGGGGGGCAGGTCAACATTAATCCTCAACTACATTCACTACATCCGACTCAATACTCAGGGTCAGATCCCTATTAAGCATTATCCACATTGCTTACAGCAGACAAACGATCAAGGAACGTGATTCTGACCCTAGTTATCGTTTGATTCTTGCAGCGCATAGTGATTAAGCGTGGTTGTCGAACAAAATAGATGGGGGCAGATCTCCACAAGTATCTGCCATAACGCGTTAACCACACAAACGGTCAAAGAATGTGAATCTGACTCCAACTATCGATTTATTGCCAAAGAATGTGGACCTGACCCTGATTATTAAAAGAGCATGAGTTGGTCGTCGACGATGTCGCTAAAATCTATTCCGATTAAGGGCAGAATACTTTCTGCTATGGGGCGGATTTGCTTGTCGATATAATGGCTATGATCCAGAGGGGAGCTCACCATATCGCTGGTTTGAGGGCCGTTTAGTGTAATAACATAAGCGATGGTTCTATTACGTTGATATTGTAATGGTGCTTGACGCTCTGCATTTAACTTATCGGCCAAAATAGCAGCTTTCACATGAGGGGGATGAGACTTTGTATAAGACGATAACGGTTTTCTTAAACGCTTCTTGTAGACCAGCTGTTGGTCCGCTTCCCCGCTGTTTATTTTATCAATGGTATCTCGTATAAATTGTTTCACAGGCTGCTGTTTAAATACTTTACTATACAATTCATATTGAAAGTCTTTTGCTAATTGTGTCCAATCAGAGCGAACGTTTTCTAGCCCTTTAAACACTAACTCCTCGCTTTTATTACTCCCAATGACGCTACCTTTAGAGAAAGTGGTACCGTCATCGTCGTTAGATGCTCGTTGAGGCTTAATCTGTTCTATACCCGTATCTCTAATGCCGGCGTAACGCTTTTTGCTACCTTCTGATGAACCTCTGATAGTAGGCATAAAAAATTTGGTAAAGTGAGATTCAAATTCAATTTCAAGCTCACAGGTAAGGTTGAATTCCTCAGCGATGAGTGTCTGCCATCTTTTATTGATAATGGTAGCTAGCTGCTTACCTGTCTCCTTTGGCGTACCGAGAGAAACATTGTCATTTAGGTGAACAAAGGTTGAGTCTGTATCACCATAGATAACCGTATACCCTAATTCTTCAATCCATTTCGCAGTGGTTTGCATAATGTCATGGCCACGAAGGGTAATTGAACTAGCAAGCCTTGGGTCGTAAAAAGGGCAACCGCCACTACCTAAAACGCCATAAAACGAGTTCATTATAATCTTGATAGCCTGAGAGCGGGGTTTGTCTTCTTGACGCTTTGCTTCGTCACGTTGGGCCCATAGACTTTTGATAATGTCGGGCAAGAAGTGTTTGGTACGGCTAAAAACAGCTCCCTTGAAGCCAGGAATGGCTTTTTCGGGAGAGAGTAAACCTTCAGCTAAACCTAAAGGGTCGATATTAAATGTGCGTATTATTGACGGATAAAGGCTTTTAAAATCTAAAACCAGTACATCATCATACAGCCCTGGTAAGGAACGCATTACGTATCCACCAGGGCTTGCAAGCCCGCCATTTGACGGTCGCACGCCAGCAACGTAATGCTCTCTATGCAGCTTAGGTAAATATACGTTTAAAAACGCGGCAACTGATCCACCGGGTCTGCCTAACTCAAGTCCCGTCAACGTGCCTCGCAGCGTTAAGAAATCAATAAACTGGGTTTTTTGTTGGATACTGTTTACAAGTTCGCTGTCTTTAAAATTGTAATTGGCAAGAGATAAGGGCGCGTGTAAATACTGATGCTTGATTGCCTTGAGTTTATCGTCTTCTTGAATAAGCTTATTTTCGTTTAAAAGCTGCTCGGCTACATTGTCTAAAGAAAACGAATCGAAGTGATATGTCATTGTTTTTAGCGCTTCTATACCGTCGACAATGCAGCGGCCCGGTATATTAACCAGTACTTGGTCATCCCATTCTCTCGCCGTGGCCTCTCTGCCTTGTCGGCCCATCAATAGTTTTTCGTTCAGGCGTTTTGCACGTCGTGTTATGACAGCAAAGTCAAACTGCTTCACATTCCAGCCCAAAATAATATCTGGATCGATGCTACAAATACGGGAGAAAAACAGGTTGAGTAGCGTTTTCTCGCTATCAACCACCGTCAACGTGTAATGCTGACTCGTTGATGCTAATACCTTATTTTCGAAAGTTGGGGGCCTAACTAAGATGACTTCGTTATGACTTTCTCCTGCGATAGAAATGCTAAATAACGATTCGTTCTCATCGCATTCAATATCAATACTTATCCACGTAAATATTGGCAAATAGTTAGACGGTCTAATTCGAGCATTGATAATTTCATTGTCGTTGTTAGGAGAAACAAATTCTATAGCGCCATAAATGAAACGTTCCATAAGGTATCGGTCGGCCAACCGTATATCGGCTTCATAAAGCGTAATACTATTTTCGGTCGCAATTTTTCTGAGCTTGTGCATTTGGCTTTCGGTGTTTGTTTTTACAGTAACAACCGGTATTTGCTCTAGCGTTTTAAAGTGGTCAGAGGGAAAGGACACATCACGGCGCAATACACCTGAGGCGGCTAAGGCACTAACAAGTTTGTCTTTATTATCCATAGCAACAAAACAAGTGGGCTGCTGAGGCGAAGACACTAACCTTATCGTCTTTTCGTGTGTTTTCACCCATAGCTCAACGAACGCTTTCCCCTTTTCGGTAAACGTACTTTTATTGAGAATATAACCTTGTTTAATCACGCCATGCTTTCTTTTGTTTATCAACGTTAAGTAATTAGCTACCAGCACTTCTTAAAACCTATTGGTGCAAATTAGGTATCAGAAACCAGGTGCTCAGCCAGAAAAAGCTAAGTATACCGCACCTCGCTGTTGGTTATCCGCGTTCCATTAACTACAAAGTCAGCACATTGTTATAACTTACTACTATAGATGTCCATTCGAGAGATACGTTTGTTTTTACGTTTAAGCCGCGTTAGAAGTAACATCCCGTATAATCGATTTTGTATCTTTAAAAGAGGTATGCCATGCAATATCTAGCAGACAAACAGCCACAGCCTGGTGAACTTGTTGAAATTGCGAACGGCGTTATGTGGCTAACTATGCCTTTGCCGTTCGAACTTGACCACATTAATCTTTATCTCATTAAAGATGGAGACAACTGGGTGGTTGTTGACACGGGTATTGGTACGTCGACAACGAAAGCGTTGTGGCAACAGATATTTGAAAAGCTCGATGGCAATATATCCGCTGTTATCGTCACCCACCTTCATCCCGACCACATCGGGTTAGCGGGTTGGATTGCCGACGAATTTGATGTTCCTTTTTACATGTCACAAACAGAGTACTTCACTGCTAGAGCTTTTTGTTCAGGCAAGAATGGTGCGTCGAATAAAAGAGATGTCCGTTATTTTAGTCAAGCGGGACTAGACAGTGAGTTAGTTGAGAAGCTTACTCAGGGAGACGGCAAGGGGTTTAGCCAGGTGGTATCGCCCATTCCAGTGAGTTATACGCGGTTGAAGCACAACGATGTGCTGTCATTTGATAGTAACGAGTGGAAAGTATTGGTTGGAAGGGGACATTCTCCAGAGCACGCCTGTCTGTACTGCGAAAGTAAAGGGGTGTTGATTTCAGGCGATCACATACTACCTATGATAACGCCAAATATTGGCGCTTACTCTACCGAGCCTGACGCGCTTACTTTGAATGACTACCTCACCACGCTCCCTCCGTTCAAAGCGCTCCCAGAAGATACAGTTGTGTTACCCGCTCACAAGCTCCCGTTTGTAGGCTTGCACCAACGCATTGATGAATTACTTGCTCATCATCATCAACATCTGAGTGCATTAAAAAGTGCGTGCGCTACCCCTCAAACAGTGGCTGAGCTATTGCCCGTGATGTTCAAGCGAAAGCTCTCAAGCAGAAATATGGTGTTTGCCGTGGCAGAGTGTTACGCCCATTTAAATTATTTGGTTGCCGAGGGAGAGCTAACAAAAACGCTAGTAGATGACAGTGTATTAGTTTACTCAGTGCTCGGCCGCTAAACTAACAGCAACTCACTGAGAGCGACTAAACTAACCGGCGAATGTATAATAAGAAAAATGATCATTGCGTGTTTGTTTTTCTTTAGCGCTATTTTGAAAGCGCTTCAGTCGCGGGCTCTGAATGAGCAGTAGAGGAAGATTGCGGGGGGCTTTTTGGAATTGTAATTTGCACAACGGTGCCTTTTCCCTCTTTACTACTGATAGACACTTTTCCCTGGTGTTTCTCTATTGCGGTATAGGCAACGGATAAACCCAATCCCTGGCCTTGCCCTTCCGGTTTTGTAGTAAAGAAAGGTTCAAATATACGCTTTAGGTTTTGTTCGGCAATACCACACCCGCTGTCTAAAATTTTAAACGCGATATCATTGTCATTTTCGATAATGCTTAGCTTTATAAAGCCCTTATCTTCAATGGCTTGGGCTGCGTTAACCATCACGTTCATTAGTGCTTGCTTAAGCGTGCCAGGGTCGCCGATGACTTCTAGCTTTTCCTTAGCACATTCAAACTTATACTCAGGCTTTGCATACTGCGCCGATATTAACGTAATAAGCTGTTTTGCCACGCTGCAGACTTCAATGTTTTGATAGCCATCAGCGGTCTCTAAAGAAAAGTTCTTAAGATTCTCAACGATGTCTCTCACACGACTTAAGCCTTCGCTCGACTCATCAATAAGCTCAGTAATATCGTCTTTTAGCAGAGCATAATGGTTACTTTCAAACAGAGATTGCATCTGCTCTTGCATCTCTTCAGTAAAGTGGGTGATTTGCGATTCTACACCATCGCATATCGCTAAAAGGTGAGAGGCATATTGAGACAAGGTATCTAAGTTTGCAGTAACAAAGCCAATAGGATTATTTATTTCATGAGCGATACCTGCAGCTAGCTGTCCCGTAGAGGCCATTTTTTCAGCTTGAATAAGCTGGCTTTGAGCGGTATCCAGTTTTCTGATGAGTTTGCGCTGCTCAGCGTGTTCTTTTTTAAGCGCTTGAGAGAGCTTCTGCTGCGCACGAAAATAGCTGGCTTGGGCCGTTACATCTTGAAGGAATATACAGGCTAACTTTCTATCAGATGTATTATCTTTTATGGGAATAATTTCCATATTTTGATACATCTGGGTTTCTTCGCCCGTAATAGGGCGGCTACTTTTAAACGGGAAAATGTGGGGCCGTTGTTCCCAATAGCTAAAGCTGGGGTGTTGCAACACAAACACCGACTTAAGTCGCCGTTTAAGGAACTTTCCCTGGCCTTTGAATAATTCAGTAACAGGTTGTTCTGTGTAACCTTTTCGCAACTCGTGTGGCAAGCGGTCTAAAAAAAAGTCATTCAAGTAAACCACGTTGAATGCTTCGTCAACAATGCCGATCCCGACGGGAAGTTTACTAACGAGTTGCTCGAACATTACCCGAGTAACTCATCCAGTGTGTCTTTCATTCTAATGAGAGATTCATCGTCTAAACAAAAGACAACGCGCATACTGAATGATGATATGGCAATAATAAATTGCACTTCCATCACTAATGTATGCTGCCATTTCAAGTCGCTGAAGTTAGACTTTTCAGGTTGAAATAGGGTTGGCATATTTAAATTAGTGGTCAGCTCTAACTGATCAGACAGTCCCGCTAAACAAGCACCTGCAAGAATGTTGCAAAGCTCTAGAATAATTTCTTGAATATCTTCTTTCGTAAGAGGTTCATCATAATCCATCAGTTTTGCCACCTCAGCCAATCCAGACTGAGATAACACGGACATGACTTCGCCATGAATATCGCCCAAAAATGACTGACGCGTATAAAAGGCGTCTTTTGTTTCAAACAGCAACCCATACAGTTCGTCTGGGGTCACCGTTGAGATTTTGGGGATAGAAATGTCAATTTTCGTTTCAATGAGTTGAGCCAGTGAATTTGCAGCTTGCCCCATTGATATATTGAGCAACTCTTGCAGCGCATCTCTTTGATCTTCGTCAAGTGGTAACACAATACTCATAAGTACCCCAATTCGAACATCGCCATAGCAAGCTCTTCTTTGTCTAGTGGTTTTTTCAAAAAGCGTTTTGCGCCAAGGGATATCACAATCCTTTGTTTCTCTGGCTGAAAATCAGCACTGATAACAATGACGTTAAGTGAACTTGCTTGCTTGTGAAGGTATTCCAACACGCCAACGCCATCTACCTCAGGCATAGTGAGGTCGAGCAATAGTAGATCAAACGTTGTTTCTGCTAGCAAATTTATCGCCTCTTGACCATTTGTTGCCTCACTGATGGTATAGTCTAAATCTTCTGGCAATGCACGAATTACGCTGCGTCTAGACAGCTTAGAGTCATCAGCAACTAAAACAGATATTGACATTAAAAAATCTCCTAGATGGCATCCGTTATGTCTGCACAGTAGTAAAGTATGTGCAAGATTAGCGTTACTGCAATAATCTTTGAGAAAAAATTAGTAGTTGGCAGTCCTCGTCTAGGGCGTGTTAACCGCAATACTAGACACTGCATCGGTTGACACGCACTTAACTCAGTATATGGCAAAAGTGACTTTTATGCGTATTATACTTTAAGTCTAAAGGGAGCTAAAGATAGGTGGTTTATGAGATAGAGATGCGTGCGCCGCAGTAGTTGACGCACATAAGCTGGGGAAATTGGTTAGCTGACTTGCGATTTTTCCATCTTTTCTAGGGCTTCGGGCATTGCATCAATATACCTTTGCACATCGATAATTGTGCCCATACTAACCCGAGACCAATTGTTGTAACTTCTGTAAATACCGCGGATCAATATGTCTTTTTCGGCCATTGCGCGTCTGAAATGTTCAGCGTTTCCACTCCCTAAATTTACAAATACGAAATTAGTACTCGATGATGCGGCTGTCAAACCGTTAGCTTTAACAGCATCCATCACCATAGTGCGTCCCTGTAGAATTTTATCTTTCGAAAACGTGAGAAATGCTTCGTCGTTGTAGCTTGCAATCGCTGCAGCTAGGCCGGCTTGGTTCAACGTGTAATTGCCCATCCCATATTGATTTACCCATTCAGTATTTTGTTCTGATGCTATTAGGTAACCCACCCGCATACCCGCAAGGCCATAAATTTTCGAGAAAGTACGAGCCACGACAATATTGTGGCCAGCTTTAACTAACGGAATCATAGTATGTGCTGATGGATTATCGGTAAGTTCATTGTATGCTTCATCTACCAGTACCAGCGTTTTCTTAGAGGCCTTAATGCAAAACTCTTTCAGCGCTTTAGGGTCTAAAATTTTTCCAGTTGGGTTATTCGGATTACATATGTGCACCATACCAATAGAGTCATCGATAGCGTTGTAAATAGCATCTAAGTCAATATCTAGCGCAGCCGTATTAGCTACGCGGATAATTTCATGTCCCCCTTGTTTTTCGGGCGCTTTCGATGTGGTATCCCAAAATAGATCAGGCCCTAAAATATTGCCTTTTTGACTAGCTGCTAACGCGGTATAAGATAAAATTGGGCTTGAGCCTGCGCTCAATGATATGTTTGTTTTTTCAATGCCGTGTCGCTCTGCAATCATGTCTATTAATCTCATGGCGGCAGGGTAGGCATAGTATGCACCACCTTGCGCTGCAGCATCCGATATGGCTTTAAGTGCAGCGGGGCTCGGTCCAAATGGATTTTCGTTGGCATTAAGCTTAGCTACGCCAGGTCTAGGACCGTAGCGAAGTGGCGGTTGATTTTTTAATGCCTGAGCGGTAGCTGCTTGAGCGCCTAGAGTGGTAATAATGCCGCTTGCGCCTACAGCTGTGGCCGCGGCGCTTCCGCCAAGAAATGAACGTCTTGAGCGATTCATAGTCATGGTGTTATTCCTTTTTCTTCTTCATCATTAATTTGTTTGTTAAACGCCTACATTGCTTTATAAAACATAGCGCTAGACACAAGGACGAGATAGATACCAAATAAGCGCTTCAGTCTTTTTTCACTAAAGTTATGAGCCATTTTTGCTCCCATAGGCGCAGTAAAAATAGCGCCAATGCTTATAGCCACAAGGGCAGGTAGATTAATGTAGCCTACGGTACCAAACGGCAATGCACCGGTTTGGGAATGCGTCATAAATAAAAAGCCGATAGCACCGGGCAACCCAATTAAAAAGCCAACGCCTGCAGCGGTAGCTACCGCTTGCTGAATACTGCGTTTACACATCACCATGGTAATAACGGTTGGTGTGCCGCCACCAATACCCAGCAATGCAGAAAAGCCTCCTAGCACGAAGGCAAGCAACGCTTTACCCTTTCCCGTAGGCATCGCGAATACAAGGCCTGGTCGAACGACGAATTCAGGAAATAAAAAGTACACCGAGTACAATAATACTCCGGCCGCAAACACTACGGTGAGGCCGTTAGCGCTGGTATAACTTGCTACCGCCACTCCACCTATTACACCCAGCACAAGCCAAATGCTCCACGAGCGAAGTATGTCGAAGTCCACGGCGCCTTTAGCTTTATGGGCCATGACAGAACGAGCACTTGAAACAACAATAGAGGCTAACGAGGTTCCAATGGCCACTTTTACCAATGCCTCTGATGGAGGAGTGAAGAAAGGAAATACGGCTAAAAGGGCGGGCACTACAACAAAGCCTCCACCATTGCCGAACAGGCCTGCAGTTATTCCCGCAATTGCACCTGTTGCACATAAAGTAACTACAAACAGCAGTAGTTCTATTTCCATTAACGCTTTTACTCCATTGAAAGTTATTGCACTGATAGACTGATGAGCTAGAGCGTTTCACAGCGGCCAGACTTGGCGTTCTCATATGCGTTCTTGTATGCGTTTCTATATTTGCTGTTTTATGTGTTGTGATTTACAACGTGTTCATGCACTTATTTTAAGCAATACAATGCACAATAAAGGCGCTATGCAACGCAACTATTTTCGCCACCGCTCTCTTAAAAACATAAATTCACTATTCGTAGGCTAAGAGCTCTTTAACCAGCAAGGAAGAAAGAACATTATTTAGGGGTATAAAAAAAGGATTGAGCCTGTCCTCGAACCACTGTTGTTATTGGTCTGTGGCTATTTAAATCGATTCTTTATTTTTTTTGGATGAGACGCCAGAAAAAATCATGTGGTATGTAGTCGTCAATAGATACTGCTGTGCATGTGAGTCTCTTGTGAGTAAATCTGAAAGCAAATCTGGTGGCATATACTTTGCTTTTTTACCTGTATAAGAAGTACTGATAAGCATGCTTGCTTTAAACAGCCTAACTGTATACAGCCTCTGGCTATAACCGAATTAGTTATGAATTGCCGGCTTATTACTACCTATTCAACACAGCGAGCGCGTAAGTAAGTATGCGTCTGTGTGTAGATTCATGAATTTCACCGAGGTGGTGTTGTGCATTCAAAACAGTTGAAATATTTCGTTACCGCCGCGAAGAAGGGCAGTATTGCGTCTGCAGCACGAGCGCTCAATATTGCTCAACCTGCGGTGAGTCAGCAATTGGCAAGCTTAGAAAGAGAGGTTAAAGCCACCTTATTTAACCGCAGTTTTGCTGGCATAACTCTCACTGCTGCTGGTGAAATTTTTCTCACTCATGCAACGGCACTCTTAGAGCAAATGGATATTGCCAAAAATGCCGTAAGCGAAGACAGTCA
Organism: Alteromonas sp. P256; assembly: GCF_036864455.1. Classification (NCBI taxonomy): domain Bacteria; kingdom Pseudomonadati; phylum Pseudomonadota; class Gammaproteobacteria; order Alteromonadales; family Alteromonadaceae; genus Alteromonas; species Alteromonas sp. P256. The sequence continues at coordinate 36,833 of NZ_JAZETM010000016.1, read as the reverse complement.
CGCCCCAAACAAAGTGATTAAAATTGGCGTTATTCCCTCTATAGGAAATGTGGTCTCGCTGCCGCTGCTTACTGAAATGGGGAAATCGGGTGAAAGATTAAAAGTAGAAATAAGTACAGGCCCTTCCTACACCATTAAAGACTGGCTTGAATCAAAGCACATCGATATCGCATTAACTTATCGAGAAGCTGTTGATGATAAAAGCGTACATGCTACCCCTTTGATTCAAGAAGAAATGCACTTGGTCTTTTCTGCATCCACTGAAAAGCGTGAATTTGAATTTCTTCGCCATCGAGCAGATGTTTCGTTTTGTGAGTTGCGGGAGATTCCATTACTCTCGCCGGGAATAAGAGATTCACTAGGGCAGTTAATTGCGTATTACGAACAAAAAACAGGTGTAATGTTAAATCACGATCACGCTTATTCCGGACAATTAATGACAGGCTTGCGACAAGTTATTAATGGCGAAGGCGTGATGATTTTGCCTACATCCGCTATTTTTCATCTCAAAGAGTCAGGCTTAGTTGAGTCAGTTAAAATCGTAGAGCCAGATATGCATCGCACGGTGTTCGCATTTGCAGACAAAAATGCAGTTAACCAAAGGCATATTCAGCAAGCTTTGGATACCATTAAAAAGGTGGTTAGTGTCGAATATGACCTTCAGCACTGGTGCGGCAAGCTTGAATTTGCCACAACAGTTACTCAGTGCGGATAGTATTTATAACTGGTTATTAACCTTGTTCCGGCAATTCAATATCGATAAGCACAGGAAGATGGTCAGACATGACTGCGGTTTTCTTGTCTTTAATTTTACCGTACTTTTGCACGCGAATATCACGTGATACCCACACTCTGTCGAGAGAAAAAACAGGGAAGCCACTAGGAAATGTTGCACCCATTTTTTGCTGGTGTAGCAATGAATTTAATGACGTAAACGCCTTTGAGAAAAACTGCCACTCGTTGAAGTCGCCGGCAAGAACCATAGGTGTTGGGTGGCTCTTTAACCGTTTTTTAAGATAGGTATGCAACAGCGAAAACTGAGATTTCCTCTCTTTCGTTTTAAGCCCTTTGTGCGTATTCACCACTGTTAATGGGCCTTTTTCCGTTTGGAGCTCAACTAACTGAACGTTTCGCGGTTGCCTACCGTCCTGACTCACATCTAATGTTTCTGTAGACATAACGTCAAACCGGCTCAATACTGCGTTGCCGTACCATCCATCGGGCTCAGTCAGCGCCGGAGATGCTGTAAGACTAAACGCATTATTGGCGCAGATATCATTAATATCCTGCGCCGTATCCCTGTCACTTGGGCGGGTATCCATTTCTTGCAATAACACAATGTCGGCACCAAGTTGTGTTAAATACTGCCCAATCCTTTTGTAGTCATGCTGCTTATCTGTCCCTATGCCACCGTGAATATTATAAGAAACTATGCGGCACATTCTTCACTCTCGCTGTTTTCCGATTGTTTGTCAGAAGCATTAGCCTGTTTCTTCTGCTGATAGAAGCGTGCAAATTTTTGCGAGCCCCATATCAGAAATGCCCAAAGTAATATGCCTGCTACGAGGTAGCTAATCGTTTCAATAGACGGATTACGCCAAATCTGAGTAATCGAGTCTCCCACTAGGCCTTTTGCTATCATCGGTGGAAACATACCAAGAAAGGTACCCACCAAGAACTGAAAAATACCGATAGATGAAATACCCGCTACTAGGTTCACTAAGCTAAAAGGAGCTACAGGCAGCATACGTATGGCTGCAACACCTACTATGCCGCTGCGCTTGAGTTTTTCATCAACAGCAGCAACTTTCGGTCCCCCCAGTTTTCGTAAGCCAGCATTGCCCGAAAGCTTACCAATACCAAACAATATGGCTGAACTTAACAATGCTCCTATCATTCCGTAAATGGGGCCCCAAATAGGACCAAAAATAGCTGCTACGGCGAGAGATAATACGGTAACCGGGAAAAAGAGAATACCGCCTATCACATAAACAAGCAGCACCGTGGGCAGAGCAAAATAGGTGCCGCGACTTTCTTCTAAGAATGCATTGATGCTATCGGCACTTAGCCATGAAATAGATTGGCTGGCCCAAAACATAAGACCACCAAGTACTGCCAATACGGTTAAGCCGATGGCGATCATTATGCTGCGGCGTCTTGGGTTTCTAGCAGGTGTCACAGCGCCGCCTAAAGTGGGAATAGAAATAAGCGGCTCTTCAGGGTCTGACAATGACCGAAAAAGGTTGCTACTCGACTGCTCAGTAAATATTTCGTCTCGTACTTCAGTTAAAACGTACCCGTGTGCGATTTGACCGCGCATAAGGGCGTCAACAGGCTGCGACTCTTTGAGAATTGTTTCCATATCTTCAATCGTTCTGCCCGTATGCTCTGCTAGAAGATCATTTCTCACATGGGCGATGCTTTGTCTATTTTGAGGTGTATTGCCAAACAGTATGGTGTCAATTTCAGTATCTAAGGTCATTGAGCGGTTGCTTAAATTTGATGAGCCAATAACGAGATACTTATCATCAATGGTCATTACCTTTGAATGAATACGCTTGTAGGCGCGCCGGCCCTGCATATCTTCAATAGAAGAATAGGTCACTTTTACTCGCTCTGGGGCGATACCTTTTTCTAAAATAGATTTAAACTGTATTCTACTTGCCCAGAACGCCTCGCATTCAAACTTTCCCTTGGGCTCATAAGAACTCACAATACACACGCTTAAATTAGGCTTTAATTTTAGCTGCCTATTTAATGCTTCTGCAATTTCTTGACGTGTGGTGAACTGATTTTCGATATAGATAATCGATTCAGCTTCGTTGATAAGGTCAAGCAGCATGTTGCGTACTTCTTGCGCGGGTTCTACTTCGTCCATAAATGGAATAGTTCTAGCAAGTGCACACTCAACATTTTCGAGAATGGGTGGGTAATCTTGCGGCCATGATTTTGGAATAGGGGCATCTATACTTACCTCTGCATCTTCCCTCACCATAATAGGCGTTTCGTTTGCTACTCGTTGCCACCTCCAACGAACTAGTTTAGAGAAGTCGGCCACTACAGGGCCGCTTGATACCATTTGAACGTCATGCAGAGGGCCATATTCGCCATCTGGTCCGTCACGCTCTTCAGATACAACAGGATGATCCCTTGTGTCCCAACGGTTGGTAGATACATCCATTCCGCCAGAAAAAACCAGTTCATCATCAACAAGGACAATTTTTTGATGCTGGCTTCCGCCCATTGGAATAGTGTCGTCAAGTTCGGTTTTTACATTGTCAGGCGTCTTTTCATCCCACGCCTCTTTTGCCCACATTTCTCGCTGAGCAAAAAATGCTAAAGAAGAGTCCCAGCGGAGCAGGTAAATCTTCATGTCAGGGTTTTGTTCAGCTTTCCATTTTAACAAGTCGCTTATTCTGCTCGGTGCTTCGCTTTGTTCTTCATCTTCACCACGAAGGAGGCGAATACGACTATCAATGTCCCAGCCAACGATAAAAACGCTGTGCTTTGCTTTGACAATCGCACTGTGCAACGCTTTGTAATAATTCCCGCAGTCAATCAAGGGCGCAGCAAAAGTGGCATTGCTTTTTACCCAACAGTTTTCACCCGGTTCAAATATATTATTTTGCGATGTCATTGCGTTACCCTCTGACTAATTGCTTTTTCTAAGAAGTGACGGTTGCAGAAATCATTCCGTTTACTGTCAGTCGAAAATAATCAAACAAATAACTGTTTTTCTTAAAATTAATATTATTACTAGGTACTTAGGTGATCTGCGTTTACGGTGAAATTTTGTAATAATTTCACGCTGTTGAGCGTATTTTCGTTCGCGCAAACTAATTTCTTCGTCTATAAACTTCTTTGGTCAAATATCGGAGGTTTACAGAGATGGCTTTTTTTTTCCGAGAAAATGCGGCTAAACAGGCATTATCCCAGTCAATACTTGCTGTTGTAACGATAGATGAAAATAATAATGTTACATTCTACAACGACGCAGCGGCGCAGTTATGGGGGTACTCTCCCTCTGAAGTACTGGGCGAAAACATTAAAATGCTCGTGCCAAGAGAGCACCAGTCAAATCACGACAGCTATGTTAATACCCACCGTAATACAAACGTGAACAATATAGTTGGAAGCTCGCGAGAAGTAGAGCTTGAGACTAAGTCTGGGCAGCGGATATGGGTTCAATTAGCGCTTTCTCAGGTCATTGTTGGTGGAAAGAAACACTACACCGCATTCGTACGGGACGTTACAGAAGAGCGAGAAGCGCGAGAAATTGTAGAGCAAACCCTAGAGCAGGCCCTTGATGCTGTGGTGTGTATTAATGAACGCAACGAGGTAACGTTGTTTAACGCATCGGCTGAAAAGTTTTGGGGATATCGTCGTGAGGAAGTGATTGGGAAAAACGTCAAAATGTTGGTTCCCCAAGCCATTCAGGCAAATCACGACAACTATCTGAACGCAAACAGAGAGACCGGACAGGATAAAATTGTTGGTACTAGTCGTGAAGTACGGATAGAGCGAAAAGACGGTAAAGAATTATGGGGCAGACTGTCTCTTTCCAAGGTTCGGCTAGCAGATAGAACGCTGTATACCGCATTTGTCAGAGACGTTACTGAAGAAGTAGAGCAACGTGAATTGCAGCGCATGCTGTCTTTAGTGGCTAATGAGACGGATAACGCGGTTATTATTTCAAACGCCGATGGGCTAATTGAGTATGTTAATAACGGTTTCTATCGCCTTACAGGCTGGAGCTTGGACGAGGTCAAAGGTAAAAAACCAGGATCTTTTTTACAAGGCGAAGAGACCGACCAAAGAACCGTAGACGTTATTCGGCAGAAGCTTAAAAATCGCGAGGCGTTTTACGATGAAATCCTCAACTATCGCAAAGACGGTTCACCTTATTGGACGTCACTGTCTATCAATCCGGTTTTCAAAGAAGGCCAGTTAGTTAACTTTATTGCCGTTCAGGCCGACATCACTCGCGTTAAACAAATGGCGCTCGACTTCACCAATAAACTCAATGCCATCGGTAGTGCGCTTGTTCTCTTAGAAATGGAGCCAGATGGCAAATTAATAGAGGCCAATAAGTTACTCAAAGAGACGATTAAAGGTGCTTATGATTCTAAAGATTTTGCACGAGAGCTTATGTCTCGCCTTACCACTGAAGACCAAGCGCAGCTAAATTCAACAGGCTTTGCATCTAAAATTCTGGAATTTGAAAACAATGGCAAGTATCTAGCGTTTGACTCAAGAGTGAGTGCCTTGAAAAACTTTAATGGGCAAATTACCCGATATGTATTTTTTGCAATTAACGTATCTTCTCGCAAACAGGCGGTTAACGATACGCAAGGGGCAATGCAGGAGCTACTCACCACAAGTCAGACTATAAGTACTATTGTAGGCACGATTAACTCTATATCGGAGCAGACAAACCTACTGGCACTGAACGCTGCTATAGAAGCAGCAAGGGCTGGTGAGATGGGGAGAGGCTTTGCAGTGGTGGCCGATGAGGTAAGAACGCTAGCTGGTAACTCTCAATCCTCATCAAACGAAATCGACAACCTTGTTAAAACGACGGTGTCGAAAATTGAAGAACTCGCAAAATTAATCAAAGGCATCGACGGATAGACCTGTCGCGGCGTGTTAAGCACGCCGTTTTCGCTTTTACCTCTCATTATTAGATGTAAGCAAGAACAAGCAAGTTGCTGTTACGCGTAATCTACTTGATACCAATCTGTAAACGATAGGCTCAATTAGAACGTGAGGTTTACGCGATTCATTAGGTTGAGATTGTTAAAACTAATTGAAAATAAACAACAAATTTATTGATTGGAAAATACTATTGAGTGAATCCAATTTATTAACTATCGCAAGTTGAAACTTCTGACTATCTTTATCGTCGTTTAGAGTAAAAAATTTGTTAATTGAATTTCGAAAGCAAAATTCTCTTCTTTCGTTTTGATACAACTAGCACCAACGGGATGAAAATATGACCATGATAAGGTTTAAAAGAACAACGCTATCTGCACTAGTAGCATTATCGTTAAGTGCAACAGGCGCCATTGCTAATCAAGAAATCAGCAAGCCAGCAGGGGCAAAAGGCACTGGAATGACGAAACCATTCCAAGCGAAAACCAACCAATTCTGGTGGCCAGATCAACTAGATTTGTCTGCGCTTAGAGATCACGACAGCCGATCTAATCCCCTTGGTGATGAATTTAATTACGCAGAAGCATTTTCAAAACTGGACTTAGACCAAGTAAAAGCAGACGTTAATGAATTATTGACGACGTCTCAAGACTGGTGGCCAGCAGATTACGGTAACTATGGTCCGTTTTTTATTCGCCTTTCTTGGCACAGCGCTGGTACTTACCGCACATTAGATGGTCGAGGCGGCGGTGATGGCGGTCAAATGCGCTTCAACCCGCTTAACAGCTGGCCAGATAACGGTAACCTCGATAAAGCGCGCCGTTTACTATGGCCAATTAAGCAAAAGTACGGTGAAAGCCTTTCATGGGGTGATCTAATGATACTTGCTGGTACCGTTGGTATGGAAAACATGGGCTTTGACACATACGGGTTTGCAGCCGGTCGCACAGATGACTGGGAGCCAGATATGGTATATTGGGGTCCTGAAGTGGAAATGCTGGCAAGTGATCGTGAAGAAAGTAATGGCGAGCTAAAGCGTCCTTTAGGCGCAACGCATATGGGCCTTATTTACGTAAACCCAGAAGGTCCCAAGGGTGTCCCTGACCCAATGGGCTCAGCGAAAAATATTCGAACTGCGTTTAAGCGCATGGCGATGAATGACGAAGAAACGGTAGCGCTAATCGCCGGTGGTCACACCTTCGGTAAAATGCACGGTGCGCACAAACCTGCCGATTGCCTAGAAGGCGAGCCAGGTGCTGCGGGTTTAGAAGAGCAGGGCTTAGGTTGGAAAAACAACTGTGGCAAAGGGCATTCTGAAGATACAGTAACCAGTGGTTTGGAAGGAGCTTGGACACAGGCGCCAACTCGCTGGACTAGCTTGTATCTGTCAAACTTGATGGGCTTTGAGTGGAAGCAAACGCGCAGCCCAGCAGGTGCAGTACAGTGGATCCCTAAAGACGAATCTGCCCATCAATCTGTTCCAGATGCACACGTTGAAGGCAAAAAGCACGCGCCAGTGATGACCACTGCCGACCTTGCATTAAAATACGACCCTGAGTACCGCAAAATTGTAGAACGATTCTTAGCAGATCCAAAAGAATATCAAACTGCATTCGCGAAAGCCTGGTTTAAACTTACGCACCGCGATATGGGGCCGAAGGCTCGCTACTTGGGTAACGATATTCCAGAAGAAAACTTCACTTGGCAAGACCCGGTACCAGTTGCAGATTACAAAGCCATTTCAGCGGATGATGTAAAAGAGTTGAAAGGCGAAATTTTGGATACTGGTCTTTCAATACAAGAGCTTGTTAAAACAGCGTGGGCCTCAGCAGCTAGCTTCAGGGCTTCAGATTATCGTGGTGGTGCAAACGGTGCACGCCTAGCGCTTGCGCCTCAAGCAAGTTGGGAAGCGAACGAGCCAGAATTGGTGAAGTCGGTTATCGCTAAGCTTAAAGAAGTGCAAGACGACTTTAATTCTCAAATGTTTTCGAAAAAGAAAGTATCGTTAGCCGATTTGATTGTTATCGGTGGCGCTGCCGCTATAGAGAAAGCAGCATCGAATGCAGGTGTTAGTGTAGAAGTGCCTGTTGTGGTAGGCCGTACCGACGCGACGCAAGAGCAAACAGATGTGAATGCTTTCTCATTGCTTGAGCCAACAGCAGATGCATTTAGAAACTACTACGATGCAGAAGCAAGCTATCGCTCGCCAACTGAAATGCTAGTAGACAAAGCAGATCAGCTAAGCTTGACCGTGCCAGAGATGACGGCACTTATCGGTGGAATGCGTACACTTGGCGCTAATACTGGAGATAGCAAGCACGGCGTATTTACGGACAACGTTGGCGCGTTAAGCAACGACTTCTTTGTTAATTTGCTCGACATGTCGACTAAGTGGAGAAAGACCGATGATCCAGCTGTTTACGAAGGCGTAGATCGCAGCTCAGGTGAAGTGGTATTCACAGGTACGCCAGTTGATCTTGTGTTCGGTTCAAACAGTGAATTACGCGCAGTTGCAGAAGCTTATGCTTATGACAATGCCAAAGAGCGTTTTGTGACTGACTTTGTCGATGCATGGACAAAGGTCATGACGCTAGACAGATTTGACTTGCGTCACGATGTTACCGCAAAGCTAGAAATGTAATTTAACACTAAACACTAAGCAGTAAAAACGGGGCATAAGCCCCGTTTTCTTGTTCTTGAACACTGTATTTCTTATACAATACTAAACTGCTTTTTCAAACGGTGTATTCTGGTTTCAGTTAACCCGCTTTACAGCTAAATGCATGATAGTTACGATTATCAGTCATTATTCATCCATTTATTTAAGGCCTGCTGTATTAATAGGTCGAAGGCAGCACTGCATCCGGTGCGTTTGGTAGTTAATAGGCAATAAATTTATGACAAGCCCACAGCGTACGCTCGTCGCGCTAGACATGTTGAGTGACGATATAAACCTACTGAACGACTCACAGGTTAACAGTGAACTTCATTTTAAATTACTCAGCGATTTCTTAGTACAGCTCAATCAATTAAACGATAGTGTGCAGCAAGAATCGGAAGCTGCAATGAAACGCCTCTTTGTCGGCTCTCTTTTTGAACAAGCCATTGGCCGTAAATCCATGATCACGGTATACATGAAACTGTTGAACTATGTACTTACCGCATGGGACGCAACCCTCAAAGCTGATGCAATTATTAACGATAACTTTGATAACAATGCGGATGTTAGATTAGAGCTTTTGCAAGTGAAGGCAATAAAGGCTAAATCACAACTAAAAACAGTGGCCTCGGCTATGGGCAAGCAAGACTATGAGGTGTTTTGCAACTTACTAGGGCTTACTGCTGATAAGTGGCAGTGGGACACACTGCGCGCCCGGTTTTAAAAAAGTAGCGCGCAGGTAACAAGGTTAACTAGAGCCAAGCGTTATTCAGGCCTTTTTATACTCATCTTAGACACTTCGTCATTTTCATTGAGTAGACGTACTTCACGTTGAGGGAAAGGTATCTCAATATTGTGTTCTCTCAAGGTTTCAAAAACCGTTAACAGCAAGTCGCCACCCACGCGATTTTTACCGTCGTCTACCCCTTCCATCCAAAACTCAATGAACATATTAACCCCTGAATCGCCAAAACTATCAATTTCACAGTCTGGCTGTTCTTCAAATGGAATGCCTTCACCGCCTATCACCTGCGGGTGGTCAGCGACAGCAGATTTCACAATTTCAACCATCGCGCGGATATCGGTCTTGTACGCCACTGAAAAATCGATGCGATAGCGCTGTTTTGAATCTTTGTGCGTCCAGTTGATAAGCAGTGAGCTGATGAATTTTTCGTTGGGCACTAAAATATCTTTGCCATCAAAGGTTTCTAATACTGCGTAACGCATCTTAAATTCGCGAACTATCCCTTTTCGTCCGTCCTCTAGCTCTACGTAGTCGCCAACGGTTAATGAGCGGTCGAGTAGAATAATAATGCCGGAGATAAAGTTTGAGGCGATAGACTGTAAACCCAAGCCAAGTCCAACACCCACAGCACCACCAAATACGGCAAGAGCAGTTAGGTTAATGCCCATTACATTGAGCAATAAAATAAACGCTAAGCAAAATAGTGCAACTTCAAATAACTTAGCGAACACTTCTTTTGTCGTTATATCTAGCGACTTATGGTTACGAATAATATCTTGGCCAATGGCATTGGAGCTTCGGCCTAACCAGAAAAGCAGCCCGCCGAAAATGACAACTCGGGCAACGCCATAGGCAGAAATTTGAACATTGCCCACCGAAATAGCGATAGATGCCAAGGCTTCATTAATAATAGGGAGTAGCCCAATAAGGTGTAAAAACAAAATAGGCAAACCCACAACTCGCATAAGCCGCGCGGTAGATTTATTTTCTACAAAACCGTTAATAATAGAATTCACAAAAATGAGCACGGCAACTACAACGGCGATATCTAATAGCCATGCGTCAAACTGAAACCTTTCTCCAAGTACAGTAGAAAACTTGAGTAAACTAATAGTAATGATAGGGAATAGGGCGCGGCCGGCGTTGTACAAAAAACCATGCAGTGTATGGGCCCCGTGCTGCGGCTTGCTTTTGGTCAATCTAAGTGACTTTTCAATCTGTCTGGAAAACAAAAACGCGCTTAAATAGATAAAAGCAATAATCATCAGTTGAATGTAAAAGCTAGTCGACAGCAACGACGACTCAATAATGAGTAGCTTACTTTCTACCGCTTGATAAAAGTGCTCTATGTTCATTCTGTTTATTTCTCCAAAAGCATACGACTATGTATGCAGCAAACGCGTTTTATACTGTATCTTTGATTTGGTAAAGGTTTATTTTTACAGTAGCTGTTTATTTTTATTGCATGCTATTAATACAGAATAATTGCACCTGTGAATACGTATCGAGAACGCAAAGCCCATAGTTGCCAAAAATGGTTGCCAAAAATAGCTACCAAAATCCGTACAGCACAGATAACAGCCGTTAGTCTAGCACAGTCAATAAATTGCCGAAAAAGCGTTAAATAACCATGCGCAGAATTGCCATGATTAAAAAGTGTGCTGGTTATCACATGCTATAAATGATAGACTTCGCGCGCGCTTTGACAGGATAGTAGCGTGCGTTTATTCCATCTTGTACTATAAATCAAAAGAGCTTTTTAAGTCGCTTCGGTGTCTTGGTCATCCCCTTTATATTTTAAACCCATCGGTTAGCAAAATAGCCCATCGGTTAGCAAAACGGCATTCTCGCTTCACCCACAGGTACCTACTGCTTTATCAGACAAAGCAACAATTTTTCAGGAGTTAGTTAATTAATGTCATTTTCCCAGCTAGGGCTTGCCGAGCCGTTGTTGAAAGCAATCGAGAAACAAGGGTTTAGCAAACCATCACCCATTCAAGAAAAAGCAATTCCCGTCGTGATGGAAGGGAAAGATGTACTTGCTGCTGCGCAAACCGGAACCGGAAAAACGGCAGGATTTGGCCTGCCTATATTGCACAATCTATTAGAGGGTAAAAAAGCGTCGGGCAACAACATTAGAGCCTTAGTGCTAACGCCTACTCGAGAGCTCGCTGCCCAAGTTGAAGAAAGTATTCGTTCGTTCAGCACTTTTGTGCCGTTAACGACGGCAGTTGTATTTGGTGGTGTAGGTATAAACCCGCAAATGATGAAGTTGAGAAAAGGTGTTGATGTGCTTATCGCCACCCCGGGTCGTCTTCTCGATTTATATCAACAAAACGCTGTGAAGTTTTCTCAGCTAGAAGTACTTGTGTTAGATGAAGCAGATAGAATGTTGGACATGGGTTTTATCCATGATATTAAAAAAGTACTTAAGCTGTTGCCTTCCCAGCGTCAAAGTTTACTTTTCTCTGCTACATTTTCGCCAGAAATTACGGCATTAGCGCAAACGATTACTCGCGATCCAGTTCACATCTCTACGGCGCCAGCAAACACCACCGTAGACTCAGTGAAGCAACATTTGATTGCAGTCGATAAGTCTAAAAAGACGTCAGCGCTTATTAGCCTTATAAAGCAGGAAAAGTGGAGTCAGGTACTTGTATTTAGCCGTACCAAGCATGGTGCCAATCGCGTTGCCGACAAACTGTCGAAAGCGAAGATTCCAGCTGCCGCTATTCATGGCAATAAAAGTCAGGGTGCGAGAACCAAAGCACTATCAGATTTTAAATCAGGCGACATTAACGTATTGGTAGCAACCGATATCGCCGCTCGAGGCATCGACATCAGTGAGTTGCCTATTGTTGTGAATCTTGATTTGCCAAATACGCCTGCAGATTACGTTCATCGAATTGGTAGAACAGGACGCGCAGGTTCAAGCGGACAAGCATGGTCTTTTATGAGTGTGGATGAACTTCAAAGTCTTAAAGATATTGAAACCCTCATTCAAAAACTGCTTCCAAGAGAGACATTAGAGGGGTTTGCTCCTCAGGTGCCGGTTCCAGCCACCACACTGTCTGCGCCGAAAAAGCCTAAGAAGCCTAAGAAGCCTAAAGCGGCAAAGACGTCCGATAGTGCAAATCGATCTCAAGGTTCTGAGAATGGACGAAGCGCAAATCGAGGCGGGGCTAATAAAAACGGTGCTAATAAAAGCAGTTCTAATAAAGCAGGAGCTCAGTTTAAAAACAAGAGACGCAGCTCATCAAATACGGAAGGTAGCAATCGCGGTAATTCTGCGGGCCAAAGTCAGTCTAAAGGTAACGGCAGCAGTCATTCTGCCGCCAGACGCTCAAAGCCCCAAAACGCTTAGGGCGCTATTTAGCACGTCAATGCCATGAAAAAGGGCCATGCTCAGTGAGTGTGGCCTTTTTTGTTTCCAATGACACATCCCCCTTGTTTAGCTGTGCTTGAGTTCGTTCCATTAGCTCCTTTTGCAAAGTCGCACGAAACTGGCGAACTTCTCTCCACATAGCGTAAAAATTGTCGGCTGAGTCACCTTCTAAGTCACCATTGATATCATCCTTTAACAAAGGCGATAGCTCCTTATAGGCAGCCTGTAAACGAGCAGCATACTGTTCGTTATAGGACATCTCTTCAGTCGTGGGCGTATAAGACTGTAATGCAGCAATTTCTTGCTCACTTAACTCTCCATGAGCGGTAAAATATTCAACATAATCAATAAGCGGAATGCTATCAGCATGTGCCCACCTCGCCATACTGGCGCGGTTAAGTAAGGTTCCTGTGTTAGGTTCAACAATCATCACAGTGGGAGTCGCGTAATAAATGGGGTAATCAAACCGCTTGGTAATGCTGCGTCTATCTTCCAGTAACCCTACATCCACAAGTAAGGTTGTGTAGTATTTTTCTAAAATAGGTTGAAGTGCTTCAGATTCAAAGTGTGAGGCAAGACCTGTACTGTCATGGCACCACGTTGCACCTAATACTACCAACAAAAGCGTGTCGTTATTTTTTGCCTTTTCTTGTGCATCAATCACATCCTGTAAAGGGGATTCACTAGGCGCATAAGAGAGCGTACTTTTATCACTACTTCTGCTATTACCCGCCATCGTTGATGTAGCAAATAGCAGTGAAGATAGGACGGTTATCACCATTACGGTTAACAGGCGTGCGCTTAATAGACGTGCGGTTAATAGGCGTGCAGTTAAAAGCGATAGTACAGGGGTCTGAGCTGTTGATTTCATTTTTTGGTGTCATATGAATATGTTGTCTGCATTCAATGTATCACAACTCAACTAGGAACCGCATATTCAACGTTACCCTTTAAAAAAAGCTCATGGGTTTACCGGTTTTAGCCTCATTAAATATAAGTAAATTGTATTAAGAACCTAACGGTTGCCTCTTTGTTCTATTTCGCTTTCGTGTATAGTTCCTCACCAGCAAAAAATTCCTGTTTTAACATAGAGAGACCCATGGCCGCGCACCTTGATACCCAGTCGTTGATTACGTCTATGCAAAAAGTTGTTGGACACGCTTATTTACTAACCGACTCAGCCAAAAAGCAGCCTTACTGTAAAGGCATTCGCTTTGGCTCTGGGGAAGCATTAGCAGTAGTAAGACCGGGTTCGCTGGTAGAAATTTGGCGAGTGTTAAAGCTATGTGTCGATGCAGATGTAGCAGTCATTATGCAGGCAGCAAATACAGGCCTTACTGGTGGTTCTACGCCTGATGGAAAAGAATACGATAGACCCCTTGTTATCATCAGCACCATGCGTATTGACGATATTCAGTTAGTGAACGAGGGCAAGCAAATAGTTGGCCTTGCAGGCAGTACGTTATTCGGTTTAGAGGAGCAGCTAGCGCCTTATGGCCGAGAGCCTCATTCAGTGATTGGCTCTTCGTGCATCGGCGCATCAATAGTGGGCGGCATTTGTAATAATTCCGGCGGGGCGCTTGTTAAGCGCGGGCCAGCCTATACAGAGCTTGCTTTATTTGCACAAATTGACGCAGACGGCACGCTCTCATTGGTGAATAACCTCGGCATCAAATTGGGCAATGATCCTGAAGAAATGCTTGAGAATCTAGAAAACAAACGTTGGACAGATTCTGATGTAGAGCAGCCTGATGCAAGGGCGTCGGACAATGAATACGATGCTAGGGTGCGAGACGTCGATTCAGACACACCATCGCGCTATAACAACGATGGTCGCAGACTGCATGATGCCTCTGGATGTGCGGGAAAACTTGCCGTATTTGCCGTTCGTTTAGACACCTTCCCCATACCGGATAAAAAGCAGGTGTTTTATGTGGGGTCAAACGATGCGAACGTATTTACTTCGGTGCGCAGAGATATTCTCTCTACTTTTAAGCATCTACCAGATTCCGGTGAGTATTTGCATCGCGACTGTTATGACGTGTCGAAGAAATACGGTAAAGACATGTTTATTGTTATCAATAAACTGGGTGCAAAGTTTATCCCTCAACTGTTTGCGTTTAAACGTAAATTCGATGCGTTCGCGGATAAATTAGGTTTTTTACCGAATAAAATGTCAGACCGTGTTATGCAGGCTTTTAGCTATTTATTTCCAAATCATTTGCCCAAACGCATGGATGAATTCAGAGATAAATACCAGCATCACTGGATTTTAGAAATGAGTAATGAGGGTGTTGATGAAGCTCGCCAATACCTCAATGAATTTTTCAAAACCAACGAAGGTGACTATTTCGAATGTACCGAAGATGAAGCCGATAAGGCCATACTTCATCGTTTTGTAGCGGGTGGTGCAATTGGTCGTTATCATATTATGCACGGCAAGGAGGTGGGCGCTATGATGACGATAGATGTTGCCCTTCGCCGCAACGACCCTGCATGGTTTGAAGTACTCCCTAAAGACATTGATGAACAGATAGATACTAAATTGTATTACGGTCATCTGTTTTGCCACGTGATGCATCAAAATTACATCGTCAAAAAAGGCGCTGATGCAAAAGTGCTAAAAAATAAAATATTATCCACCTTTGACGAGCGCAAGGCGGAATACCCAGCAGAGCACAATGTGGGGCATGAGTATGCAGCCAAAGAGACATTGCGTAACTTCTATCGAGAGCTCGACCCAACAAATAGCTTCAACCCGGGTATCGGTAAAACCACGAAGTTTAAAAACTGGGCTGACCAAGCTGGTGGTTGTTGTGGCGGTCACGACTAGGCAGTTATGAAAGACAGTTATAGAGAAGCAGGTTTAGCTAAGCGGTGTTAACCAGAAGCCTTAACAACAGACTTCAAACTGCTAAAAATAAAAAAAGCCGATATTGATATGTCCACAACGTGACACTCAATATCGGCTTTTTTGGGCCTAGTTTTTAAATATTTCAAGCTCTGAAGCGTGAAGTTTACGCGTTAGCTTAGGCAAGCTTATTGATAATCGATGAAAAATCGAGTGAGCCATTGCCTTCATCGCAGTGTTGCTCAAACCACTTGGCCGCAAGTTCGCCCATAGGCACTTGAGCATCAACTCCTTCAGCGCCCTGCATGGCTAGTGTTAAGTCCTTAAGCATAAGTGCTGAGGCAAAGCCGTCAGCAAAATCGTTATCAGCTGGACTTTGCGGACCTACACCTTTTACCGGGCAATACGTGGTTAATGACCACGTTTGACCGGAGGCATTAGACGCAATATCAAAAAACACTTGAGGGTCTAAGCCTAGCTTTTGCGCTAGCTGCAGGCTTTCACAGGTGGCTATCATTGAGGCACCTAACAACATGTTGTTACAAATTTTAGCTGCCTGACCTGCGCCATGGCCTCCTGCATGGACAATTTTCTTGCCCATTGCACCGAGTACGCCCTGCGCTTTTTCAAACGCATCGGCATCACCGCCCACCATAAAGGTAAGCGTTCCCGCCGCTGCCGCCGCTGTTCCACCAGAAACAGGGGCATCCAGCATTTTCAGTCCGTGGCTTTCAGCTAATTCAGATACTGCCTTTGCTGTGCCTACATCAATGGTTGAGCAGTCTATTAGCAACGTATTTTTATCCACATTAGCCAGTATTTGATTGGCGTAGATATCGTGCACATGCTTTCCGGCAGGCAGCATGGTTACTACGATTTCAGCGCCTTTTACAGCGTCAACCGCAGAGGATGCGAACTTACAGCCAAACCCTTTCGCTTTGTCTAGCGCGGCCTCGCTAAGGTCGAACGCCGTTACATCAAAATTGCCTTTTACCAGGTTGTCGGCCATGCCAGAACCCATGTTACCTAGGCCAATAATTGCAACTGTAGTCATTTTTTAAATTCCTTATCCTACGTGTTATCGAGGGCGTGTTATCTCATTAGCCCATGGTAGGGATGACAAACGCGTTATCGTTGGTGTCTGAACCATCAGGCCAACGCTGCGTAATAGTTTTCACTTTCGTCCAGAACTTAACGCCTTCCATACCGTGCTGGTTAGTGTCTCCAAATGAAGAGCGCTTCCAGCCACCAAAGGTGTGATAAGCAACAGGCACAGGGATAGGTACATTAATACCCACCATGCCCACGTTGACTCGCTGGGCAAATTCACGGGCCGCGTGACCGTTACGGGTGTACATGGCTACCCCGTTACCGTATTGATGGTCGCTGGCAAGATTAACCGCTTCATTAAAGTCGTTAGCTCGCACAATTTGCAGTACCGGGCCAAAAATCTCTTCTTGGTAAGAACGCATGTCTTTAGTGACATGGTCAAACAACGTAGGTCCGATAAAAAAGCCTTTGCTGTCAGTGGGGATTTGCGAGTTACGACCGTCGTAAACAAGCTCAGCGCCTTCCTCAATAGCAAGGTCGATGTAGCCTTCAATACGCGCTTTGTGCTCGCCGGTAACTACAGGTCCGTAATGGGCATTAGGATCTTCAGAATGGCTAACCATAATGTCTTTGATTGCTGGAATGAGTTTTGCCTTAAGCTTCTCAGCCGTTTCTTCACCCACAGGCACTACTACCGGCAGTGCCATACAGCGTTCGCCCGCCGATCCATAAGCCGCGCCTACCAGATCAGCGACAACTTGGTCAAGGTCGGCATCGGGCATAATAATGCCGTGGTTTTTAGCGCCGCCCATGGCCTGAACTCGTTTGCCAGCGCGTGCTCCGCGCTCGTAAACGTAGTTTGCAATGTCGCTTGAGCCTACAAAGCTCACTGCTTTGATATCTTTGTGGTCTAAAATGCCGTCTACGGCTTCTTTGTTGCCGTGAACCACATTGAGTACGCCGTCGGGTAAACCTGCTTCTGTCATTAGCTTCGCTAACTCTACCGGTACCGATGGATCGCGCTCAGACGGCTTTAAAATAAACGAGTTACCGCACGCTATTGCCACACCAAACATCCACATTGGGATCATGGCAGGGAAGTTAAACGGTGTTATACCTGCTACCACGCCCAAAGCCTGACGCATAGAGTACACATCAATGCCTGGCCCTGCGCCTTCGGTATATTCACCTTTTTGAGCGTGAGGGATACCGCAAGCAAATTCAATAACTTCTAAACCGCGCTGAATGTCGCCTTGCGCATCGCTTAATACTTTTCCGTGTTCGCTTGATAATAGCTGCGCTAGTCTGTCGCGGTTAGCTTCAAGAAGCTCTTTAAACTTAAACATTACCCGTGCGCGGCGCTGCGGGTTAGTCGCTGCCCATTCAGTTTGAGCTGCTAGCGCAGAATCGACAGCTTTTTGTAAGGTATTTTGATTGGCTAAGAATACTTCAGCTTGAACATCGCCTGTGTTTGGTGCGAAAACCGACGCAGTGCTTTCTGACTCGTCGCTATATGATTTACCTGCGATATAATGATTAATTTGTCTCACGTAATTACTCCTAGATTTTTTTACAATATTGAAACCTTGTGTTTGCAAGATCAATACATATACTTACAGCTTGGTGCTGTAAAAATGCAGGTGTACTGATGAATTGGGATGACATGAGGCTGTTTCTCGGGCTGGCTAGAAACGGTCGGGTAGCAATTGCAGCTAAAGGACTTGAGTTAGATCCCACTACACTTATACGCCGTGTAAAAAAGCTTGAGGATTCTTTAAACTGCAAATTATTTGAGTTAACGAACAAGGGTTATGTCTTAACGTCTCATGGCGTTAAGCTAGTTAACTACATCGAGAAAGCAGAACATTATTTTCTCGAGGCGCAAAATGAGCTACATGATGAGCGCTCACATCTAGCGGGTACTATTCGAGTCAGTGTGTCAGAAGGGTTTGGCAATTGGTTTTTAGCCCCGCGGCTTCCCGAATTTAAGCGTCTGTTTCCTGGTATTTGTATTGAGCTGGTGGCAACAAGCGGGTTTTTAAACTTGAATAAACGAGAAGCCGATATTGCCATTCTTCTTGAGAAGCCAAGCAAAGGATTACTCGTTACTCAAAAGCTCACTGAATACTGTTTATATTTGTATACCAAAGCGTCTTTAGTCGAAGAGGAGAAGCCAGAGTCTCTGAGTGAACTCGCCCAATTTAACCTAGTCAGTTACGTGCCCGACTTGGTATTTGCCCCACAGCTCAAATTTATCGAGGAAACCGCACTATCTCAACTAAGCGCGTTAAGAAGTACCAGTATTCATGCTCAATACCAAATGTTAATTAATGGCGCTGGGGTAGGCATATTGCCTAAGTTCATTGCAGAGCATCAGCAAGGGCTTACTCGACTTTTAGAAAAAGATATTCACATTAAACGCACGTTTTGGTTAGCTACCCACAAAGAAACCCATTCTCAAGCGCGTTTTCAAGCCTTTATTAATTGGCTTACTGACGAGGTGGAAAAGGAAAGTAAACGTTTCTGCGATAGCTAGGTCAATATTGTCTGGTTTTTTGAGCTACACCAGTCCAAGCGCTGACAAAGTGCCGAATCCTAATGCCGTAATAGGTAAAGAGGCTAGGGTGCTTACTGCGATAATACTTGCGGCTAAACGGTGATCGCCACCTAAATTTCGCACCATGATATAGCTGGCCGCTGCCGTAGGAGCGATAGAAAGTAACAGCAGCACGCCCAAACTCATCCCCCTTATGCCCGCC
The DNA here is from genome assembly GCF_036864455.1 of Alteromonas sp. P256. Lineage (NCBI taxonomy): Bacteria > Pseudomonadati > Pseudomonadota > Gammaproteobacteria > Alteromonadales > Alteromonadaceae > Alteromonas > Alteromonas sp. P256. The sequence continues at coordinate 17,732 of NZ_JAZETM010000016.1, read as the reverse complement.
ATATATGCCATTCCAACTAACAGCGCTGGGTAGACAATACATTTACTTATTGTCGTCACGACAATGTTGTACCAATCACTAGAGAAAGACCGAAATTGCAACGAAGCCCCAGTACAGATTAACGCGAGCGGTAACGTCAACTGGGCAAAGTATTCCCCAGTTTTAAGCACAACGTCGGGTAATGGCCATTGATAGTACGAAAATGGCAGGGCCATAACGATAGACAAAATGAGCGGGTTTTTCGCAATTCCCTTTATTTGGTTAATTGGCGTACTCAAGCCTATTTGATAAAAATTGAGAATGAAAACTGATAACACGTTGTACAAAATAGTAATACAACCCATGTATACCGAGGCAGCCGCTAGCCCCTCCTGCCCGTAGGTATTAGCCGCATACGCAAGGCCAATAATGCCCATATTTGCCCTAAATCCGCCCTGCACAACAACGCCTTTTGCATTGGTATTGCTAACGGTGAAGTGAGCAAGAACCACAAGGGCAGCAAACATGGCCAACGTACCCATAAGACCGATTGCAACCAATGGAAGGTTAGCCGCTTTGGCAAAGTCAGACTGACTAATAGAGAGAAAGAGCAGCGCGGGTAGAGCTAAGTTAAAAACCAACTTAGATCCAGATTCTACAAAGCCATCGTTAAGCCACTTGATGCGAACAAAGTACCAACCTAAAAGTAAAAGGATGAGAACGGGAAATAAGGTGCTGGTAATAAATGAGAGCATTGATAAAGTGAATTGAGTAACAGTGATGAATAGGATAACAAACTTTTGACTTGCAAGAGGGCTGTATGCATTGATTTAAATCTTCTTTCTAGCGTATGCTTGATTTCTTTTTCTCGTATTTTTCCATGTATCAAAATTTTCAAGCCGAGCTAGACTGGGCATGTCTTCATATGCCTCGTACCAAGCGAGCTGTTTCTTTATTACCCGATTTAAGCAATGTAAAACTAGCCTGTAATATGCACTTAGACTTAAAAATGGCTCCTTTAGTGGATGGGCTGCTATCGCAAGGGTGCGAGATATTTTTAACAACCTGTAATCCCACTACCGTTCAAGACGACGTGGTAAATTACTTAGTTGAAAAGGGGGCAAAAGCACATGCATGGCGTGATATGAGCGAGGCTGAGTGGTCGGCGTCCTTTGATAAAGCATTAAACTGGCAGCCAACGCATTTGTGCGAGATGGGCGCAGATCTCACCACTCGGTTACATGACAACGCCGACAAAGGAGAGTCTACGCCCACTATAAAAGCGGGTTTGGAAGCCACAGGCTCTGGTATCAGTCGTTTAAACGGTATGGCACCACGCTACCCTATATTCAACTGGGACGACTTACCTGTAAAAGAGGGGCTACATAATCGGCATATGGTAGGGCTTAGCGCCTGGCAAACCTTTTTTCAAACCACACACCTAACGCTGCACGAAAAAGTAGTAGTAGTAGTCGGTTACGGTTTAGTTGGCCAAGGTGTGGCGGCGTCAGCCAAAGCATTTGGGGCACAAGTTCAGGTTGCAGAGCTGGATCAAGCTCGAGCGCTGCGGGCAAAATATGACGGCTGGCCGGTGGTAGATTTAGAAGAAGCGGTTAAAGACGCTGACATCATTGCCACGGCAACGGGCGCTGAAGGGGTTATTGGCGCTAGGCATTTAGATACCATGAAAGATAACGCGTTTATCTTAAATGTGGGTCATGTGGCTAAAGAGATTGACGTTGCCTATCTAAAAGACAATAGCAGTCACAGCGAGCCTATGCCTTATGTCAATGCGTATAAGCTCAAAAACAAAACCATCTTCTTATTGGCAGATGGCTCTATGTTTAACTTAACGGCAGGTTACGGCGACAGCCTGAATGCGTTTGATGTCACACTGGCTGTGATGGCGTCAGGCATAGGGCATATTGTGGGCGAGGGTTCGACACATCAAAGCGGGCTTTACTTATTGCCTGAGAAAGCCTGGAAGTCTGCACTGTAGGCCTTTGCTTTAATGCTGCATTTCAAATGTGTATGTTACGTTGAAGCGTTAACGCTGGGCTAGTACAAGAAAGGCAATGGCTTACGCCGTTGCCTTATGCTGTTGTTTCACGCGTTTTTTAAAAAAAGCTTCTCAAGCGAAAAACAAAACCTTGTGTTAGTTTTTAGAAATTTGAAGGCGAGTATTCGCAAGCGTTAAATTATTTGATGAGAAGCGGTTGAGCTTATTTGCTGCAACCGAACGCTCGAAATTCTCAACACACAGCGTGGCTTTGTTTTCTAAGCAGTTCAACACTGCTAGGTTGTTTAGGGCGATACTCTTATTACCTGACTGGGCAACGGCCTTTGCACAATGGGGTTGGGCTGCTTCTAAATTGCCCGTTGCGATGTGCGCCACACATAGGTTTGTGTGCAGTGGAGCCTGCTTGGTCATTACCGTAGTGCGCGCTAGTTGCGCATTTAATTTGCGAATGCCATCTGTATAATTGCCGTTCTCTATTTCCTGAACGCCGTACACATTTTCCACGGTAGTACGAAGCTGATAAACGTTATTGTTATTTTGCGCTAACGCAGTAGTCGCAAAAAGAAGTGTGGCTGCTAGGGTTAAAAGTTTAGTCATGATAGTTTTCCACTTGTCGCGCTAGTTGAATTGCTTTTAGTCTAATCGCGTTGCCGTGAGTCAGACGCTGGTTAACGTTTTGTTAAACGATGAGTGGAGAATAGTGAAATTCGATTTAATTACATGATGAAAAGATAATTACGAACAAATTTCTTTCTAATGAAAACCTAATGTTCATTATTTTTCTGTTTTAGTGCAAATAATTCAATTATTTATGTTTTTTGAAATGAGGTCGCTTGGTGCCGTCTACGCTATTTAGTATTGAAAATTATATTGTTAATACCGCGGATAATACGATCTCCAGCGACGATAGCACTGTGAAAATTGAGCCGAAATGTATAAAAGTGTTAAAAGTTTTGGCAGAAAATGCACCTGAGGCAGTCAGCAGAGAGCACATGCACAAGGTGGTGTGGGGAGAACGAATTGTTGTTGATGAAGCTCTGTCACGGGTTATTTCTCAGTTGCGTCATGCGCTAAACGATAATAAATCGAAGCGGCTTATTAAAACCATCCCCAAACTAGGTTACAAGCTTACGGTAACGCCTGTTGAGCTATCTGCGGCTGTGAGCTCTGCAAATAATCAGCTTTCAAATATACCGTCTGCAATTAAGTCCTCTTTGAGCACCCCAACGACGCAAGCAGCAGTCAACATGAATGCTGAAACCGGTGGCAACACTGAGGACCAAAGCCTGGACCAAAACCGAGCCCTAAACCAAAACCAAAAGTCTGCAACTACATCTATCGAAGGCAGCGCTTCACTTGTAAATGAAGATGCAAATAAAGACTCAAGCAGAGACTCCAACACTGGCTCCAGTCAGAAGAGCACATTAAAAAAGAGCCAGAGGCTTTGGTTGCTAGCTGGTGTGCTGGTGGTTGCTGTTATCGCAACCGCTGTCACATGGGTATTCACAGGGAGTGACAACCCGTTGATAGACAGCACCAAGCAAGCTTCGCTTGAGAGCAATTCCATTGCAATACTGCCTTTTAGCCAGATTTCAAATGATACCGATTCGTCGTATATTTCACTTGGGCTTACCGAGGAAATAATTTCGAGCTTGTCGACGACTCCTGGCTTTAACGTACCTTCGCGATATTCTACTTTGGCGCTGACCAAGAAAGGACTTTCTCTTGCTGACATTGCCACGGCCTTAAACGTAAATTATGCCCTTGAGGGAAGCGTCAGGCGTATTAATCAAAGCTTTAGAATATCCGTTCGACTGATTGCCCCATTTGAAGACAAAGCCCTGTGGACTGCTCAGTTTGATGTCACCAATAATGACTTATTAAAAGTGCAGCTTGAAATTTCCAATGCAATTATTGCGCAGGTTTCCAGCAGCCACTCTTCATCTAAGACGCCAATAAAGGCAGGGATCACCGACAATGCTGCTGCCTACCAAGCGTATCTAAAAGGTACATATTGGTGGATGAACGGCACTACCAGCGAGTGGTTTAATAAAGCTGAAGCCGCGTTTTTAGACGCTGTTAATCACGACCCTGCGTTTTCTGCTGCCTATGGCAGTCTTGCGTACATTTATGCGCGTTATAATTTTTATGATTTATATATACCCCAAGAGCAGGCGTTGCCTAAGGCAAGGGCTGCTATTAATAATGCACTGCGTTTAAACCCAAACGACGCTAATGCTCACAATGCCACTGCTATTTTGGCAACCTTAAGTTTTGACTTTAAAAAAGCAGCAGCATCGCTAAATCGTGTTCTGAGCGAAGATGCAAACAATGCAACGAGTCTTTACTTACATTCAGAGTTGGCGCTAGCGCAGCTATCACCCGATAGAGCACTGTCGTTTGCACAACAAGCGCGTGAGATAGAACCTCTATCACCATGGGTGAATGTTAACCTCGCTATTGTTCACTATTGGCGAGGTGAGACGACGCAAGCGCTGGCCGCGCTTGATAACGCATTGGAATTAGATAGTGCTTACACATGGGCTTATGTGTGGAAGGCTAGGGTGCTAGCGTTACAGGGCAACAATAATGACGCCATCGATGTTATGGAAGCCTGTTTGACCATCGATCCATTTTCAACGATTAACGCCGCATACCTTGGCACGCTTTATTCAGTACAGGGCAATGCAAATAAAGCGAACCAATGGTTTACCCATACCGCGTCATTGCTAGGTGATACCACCACGGCCAGATTCTGGAAAACCCATGGAGACAGGCTAGAGAGGGAAGCGATAAGCAATACAGATATCGCGCTTATGGAGCCGCTTCTTCAAAAGCAGACGCAAGCATTCAGTGTTATTCCCATGCTCACCGAAGGATACATAGCGACACAGCAAGAAAATGTTGGCTTTGATGTCATTCGCGCCCATTTCCCATCGCTCAACACAGTTAACCCAATGGTAAATAGCCACAACGCGGAGGCTGCGTTGGCACTACTTCAGCTTTCTTCTCAATCAGTGCCTAATATTAGCACAGCGCTGACCACATTTATTAACGCTTACCCGGTATGGGCGAAGCGGACTGGGTTTAAAGACAGATTTGAAAAAGCGGTGTCAGATTGACACCGCTTTAAGTTCACATAGCCGATAGGCTATTAACGGCGTTTGAATGGAGGGTGACCGCTGAAATTGGTTGAGCTGCTGTTTTCTTCAATAGTTTCAAATTGAGCAACGTCAATAACTGGGATGCATTCGACTGAGCGTTTAAATGGCGGCTTACCACGCATGTCCACGCTCATTCTATTTTCACATTCAGTGGCGGCACCTAGCAGCTCAAACTGAGCCACATCGTGCTCCTGTACTTCAACAAGTTTGCGCTTAAAAGGCGGCTTGCCGGTACGATCCACAATAATCATTTTCGTTACACTTGCGTTGTTAGCGCCTTCATTGGCAACAGCAGAAGTGAACGGTACTGCGGCTATCGAAGATAGCAGTAAAAGAGGTAGTACAAGTTTCTTCATGGTAAACCCTCATTTTGCGAATAATCGCTGGTTAGTACGTCTAAAGTCTAACTTTTGATGACAAAAAAATAACCCTATCTCGCGATAGGCAAAAACTATCAGTTAATAAGGTATTAGCAAAAAGGCTTTATCAACAAATAAGGGGGTTGCACGTTTTATGTGCTGCTTTGCACGCTGCTGGTGCGAAGTGCTGCTGAAAAATTAAGTAACTATTGCAAAATCATAGGCTTATTATTTGGCTTCGTTATTGCTGTGTTTATCTTCATACAATTCATTGCTGCGAATGAAGCTAATTACGATATATGAAAACACACACTAAGCGCCTTTCAATAAGCACCTTGTTGACGATATTTATTGCAGTATTCACAGGCAATGTATTGAGCAGTAGTGTGGCTAACGCCAATTCGTTTTCGTTAACAAGCAGCAGTGGCGGAACCTTGTACTTACAAAGTTTTGATGCGGACAAGCGCGAATTCAACTATCTCATTGATACTGGCTCTTCCCTAACTATTTTGAATAAAGCCACCTTTAAGGTTTTTGCAGCTCAGCAAGATGTGACTGAAGAGGGCGTGGTGATTGCAAAACTAGCGAACGGTAAAAAGCACAAAGTGAAGCTTTACACCATACCTACATTGGCGTTAAGTGCAGACTGTCATTTTGATAATGTAAAGGTGGCCGTAATGGACAATCAGCACAATATCCTTGGAATGGAAGTGTTGGGCAGAGCAGCACCGTTTGGTATCCAAATGTCGCCACCCACATTAACGCTGCACCAATGCGACGATGATATCAGCTCAGAATTACTCGCAAAAAGCCCTGCAAAACTTGTTTTATAGCCGCTTTTATAAACAGTGCAATAAAAGCGTGTTGTAAAAACCAGTTTCCATTGTTCTATCTTTTTCATTCTGTTCTCTAGGGTGTTTTCCTATCGGCACTATTACCAATCATGTAGATTAGCCACACTGCATTAGACGTAACGAGGCAAACATTTCATGCAAATTGGCGGAAAAACTCAGCAAGAAGCATTATCAACACTGCGCGACATGACAACAGATATGTTCCCAACTTCTGTTTCAGAGCACACAGGCAGAATAGAAAAAGCGCAGCGCTACATGCAGGCCAATGATATAGCTGCACTTTATCTCAATGCAGGTACTAATTTAGCCTATTTTACGGGAATGCAGTGGTACGCCAGCGAGCGCTTAGTTGGCGCCATATTGCCAGCGCGTGGAGACGTTGTTTATATTGCCCCGACCTTTGAGATTGATTCCTTAGAAGAACGTAAGCTTATTGCTGGACACATAGAAGGTTGGCAAGAGCACGAGAGCCCCTACGCCTTATTCGCAGAGCTACTGAGCGACATTGATACCGCGAATGGCAGCAAGGTTGCAGTCGACGAATCAACACAGTTTTTCATTGTGGATGGATTCAGTAAAACCCTGCCTAAAACCATGGAAATAATCAATGGTAGCGAAGTGACTGCCCATTGCCGTATGCACAAATCGCCTCATGAGCTAGCACTTATTCAGCGAGCCATGGATATGACGTTAGCGGTTCATAAGGCAACCGCAAGTATGCTCAAAGAAGGAATGACAACTACGGAAGTAGAGGCATTCATTAACGAAGCCCACAGGAAAGTGGGTGCAAGTGGAAGTTATTTCTGTATCGTTTTGTTTGGCAAGGCCACCTCATTTCCACACGGAGTGAAAGAGCCGCAGGTTTTAAAAGCCAACGATCTTGTTTTAATCGATACTGGCTGCAAGCTGCATGGATACCTATCAGATATTACACGAACCTATTGTTTTGGCGAGCCAAGTGCAAAGCAAAGGCTGCTGTGGAGTAGTGAGAAACAAGCGCAAATAGCGGCGTTTAATGTGGCAACGGTGGGAAGCACGTGCGGCGACGTAGATGCAGCTGCAAGACACAGCTTAGAAGCTGAAGGCTTAGGGCCAGATTATACGCTGCCAGGATTGCCTCATCGTACAGGTCATGGCATTGGGATGGACATTCATGAATGGCCTTACCTAGTAAAAGACAATCCTCATCAATTAGCGACCGGTATGTGTTTTAGTAACGAGCCTATGATTGTTGTGCCCGGTGAGTTTGGCATTCGTTTAGAAGATCATTTTTATGTCACTGACGCCGGCCCTGTATGGTTCACCAAGCCAAGTAAATCAATCACTGAGCCGTTTAATGACTAAAGCGGCTTTTAAAACCCTGTCTCATACCGGTCAATAAGTAGTAGTGATTACGCATACTAGATAAACATCATTCGAACCCTTCAGTGGGATCCTCTACACTCACGCTAATTTAAAAAGTTGTAAAAAAATTGTAAATTTAAAAGGGCGAATTGCCGCCCGACTAAGTCTCATGAGGTAAAGTGATGTCTGACAATAATGCTGCTATCAATGAAGAGCTTACTATGTTCAAAGACATGGTATTGCGTTTTATGGACCAAGAAATACTGCCGAATTATTCAAAATGGGAAGACGACCATCATATGCCTCGGGAAGTGTGGCATACCATGGGACGAGCGGGAATGTTGCTTGTTGATATGCCTGAAAAGTATGGGGCAGCTGATGCTAGTTTTGATGTTTGTCAGATGATTCAAGAAGAAATGTGTCGTCTCGGTCTGCACAGTTTAGCAACGGGCTATAATATTCACGCCAATATTGTTGCGCCCTATCTGTTAAACATCGGAACCGAAGAACAAAAAGACTACTGGTTGCCGAAAATGGCCACAGGGGAAGTGCTTACCGCATTAGCAATGACAGAGCCTAATGCAGGCAGCGATGTGGCAGGCATGAAAACCAACGCTGTGAAAGAGGGTGATAGTTACATTCTCAACGGCTCAAAGGTGTTTATTACCAATGGCAACCAGGCGGATATGATCATTGTTTGCGCCAAGACCGATCCAAAAGCAGGTGCTAAAGGAGTGTCGTTGTTTTTGGTCGACACCAGTCTTCCTGGGTTTTCTACCGGAAAACCCATTCACAAAATAGGTCAGCACAGCAGCGATACTGGCGAACTCTTTTTTGAAAATATGAAAATTCCAGCTAACGCACTATTGGGCGAAGAGGGACGTGGGTTTGCCTATTTAATGCAAGAGCTACCTAGAGAGCGCTTGGGTTGCGCAGTGCAAGCTATTGGCCATGCACAAGGTGCACTCGACCTTACCATTGATTACGTAACCCAACGCAAGGCGTTTGGTCAAACAGTAGGGCAATTTCAAAATACGCGGTTTAAATTAGCCGAATGTCAGACTGAACTTGAAATGTGTAAAGCGCTATTAGAAAAACACATGGACAAGTTTAGTCGTGACGAAATGACGGTAACCGATGCCGCGATGCTTAAATTGGCAGCCACCGAGATGCAGCTGAAAATGGTGAATGAATGTCTGCAATTATTCGGCGGCTATGGCTATACCGATGAGTATCCTATTTCACGTTTTTATCGAGATGCACGGGTGCAAACCATTTATGCAGGCAGCTCCGAAATTATGAAAGAAGTCATTGCACGCGGAATGCTCGGGCGTTAACTATCTTTCTTCGTTTAACTAGCGTATTTAATGCGCCCGCTTATTGTGCGGGCTTTATTTCTTTTACGGTTCTTGTATGGTTCTTTTATAGTTCTTTTATTTTAACACCGGCATGCTTCCCCAAACGATGTATCAAAGCATCACCAAGCGCTGATGCGGGTGTCCAAAAGCCCCCTTTGACATTAGGTATATCTTTTGCCAAGCAAAGCGCGGCTTGCGAAAGCATTTTTGCAGTACTGCCATACCCCGGGTCTTTGTCACCGGTAACTTGTACTACCTGTCTCTTGCCATTGTCTAATTCAGCATAAAAGCGCATGTCGAACATGCCGTTTTCTTGGTCTTCAACCGATGGGCCTTCACCAGGTTTTGGTAAAATGTGATTTGCGAGTAAATTCCTAATGGGCGCAAAACTGGCCGCCCCTACAAATGCGCCTAAACCCAGGGTTGTTATCCATGCCGTGCTTGCGGTTTTACTGGACATAGCTTCATCGTATTTGAAGGCTTCTCCATACATAGTACCAAGCAGTTGATTACTGCGATGAACAATACGTTCATTAATGGCTGCCATAACAAAGGGCATTGTCCAAATGCTAAGTTCGTTGTCGTATTCTGCTTTCTTATGATTTTTTTGGCGTAAATGAAAAGGATGTCCAGCATTACAAAGCACGTAAGGGTTTACCAAAAGCTTTCTCAGACTCGGGTTGTCACTGGCCTCTTTAAGCACGTTTAACATGCTGGCGATAGTGCCCCCAGATGCTGCGCCTTTAATCTTATATACCCGCATCTTTATTTGCGCGGCAGGACTTCCCGTTTTTTCAATAGCGCTTCGCTGGGAAAAATAAACCCCTAAATCTGATGGAATTGAATCGAATCCTGAACAGTTAATAATACGAGCTCCTGAGGCTTGTGCCTGAGGCTCATATTTATCGAGCATCGCTTTTATCCATTGAGGCTCACCGGTTAAGTCGCAGTAATCCGTGCCGGTGTTTGCACATACTTTTACCAGAGTCTCACCGTATAGCGCATAAGGCCCCACAGTGGAGATAATAACGTTGGTTTTCTCGCACAACGCGGTAAGCGCGGTTTCGTCGCTGGCATCAGCAACAAAGTGAGGGACTGATGTTAAGCCATGCTCTTTTTTTAATGCGAGAAGCTTTTGCTCATCTCTTCCTGCAATGGCCCAAGAAAAGGTTTCTTCAGCGTAGGTAGCAAGATAGGAAATCATGATTTTGCCAACGAAGGAGGTGGCGCCATATAACAGTATGTCGAATTCTTTTGTGGGCATAGTCGTGTTCATATTCTTCTTATAATAATGTGGTGGTAAAATCTAGGTACGAATATCTAAGCTAGGTCAGTTTCTCTACTTATCTATCTATTCTACTTGCCCTGCTGAGGGCGAAGAGCAAGCTTTCCTTGCTCAACAGATAATGTAATGGGAATACTAGAGAGAAGGTTAACCGTTTTATTTGTTGTGTCTAATTTATACACGGGGTTAGACACTAAGTAGCCATTGATAAGCTGCATCACTTCTTTGCCTAAAGGTGCGAGGTTGCCTTTATATCCCGCCGCATCCACAGTGCTATCAAGCAACGACAATGAGTGAACAAAAATCGCTTTTTTCTCACTGTCATAATAAGGGGTGCCTTCTAAAGACAAGCGTATTTTGGCGGGATAGCTAAAACCAAACGCGTTTATGCTGGCTGTGGCGTCGGTGCCCAACTGAACAACATCTCTTCCTTCGGGGCCAATGTTTACTGATATGTCATTTACCTCTAAAAGCAAAGGAATACCAGCAAGCGACGCTTTTTGCTGAAGTTTATCTAGCTGACTTCCTAATACCTGCTCTACATCTGCATTTGAAACCGTATACACAGATAGCTGAGACAGTGCTGCGCACCCATTCAAAAATACCATGGCGGCCAATAGGGATAAAAACTTCATTACGATTACTCTCTTATTACATTCATGTTGTCACATAGTAGACATTAAAGGGTGTGTGAGGTCTACCTTTTAACGTCATAAGGCTTTTTCCTATTAGCTAATAGTTTCAGCTGTGATTCAAAATATGCCAACTTCGCACCACCTTGCCGTCTGGCTCTGCTGAGTACCCGTTAACAATAGGTGGTGATGTTGAAAATTTAGTGGCTCAAGTGTGGGTTGTTGAAGAGGGAGCGGTGCCTATAAACTTCTATTGGTCGGCGTCAGAAGATGATGCGAACTGGGCAATAGTCGTCAATTAATCAGCAAAGCGCCTGTAATAATTGCAGGCGCTTAATGCTGTTACTCTTGGTGAGCACGTTTCATTAACCAAGCATAGGCCGTGGTGAAAGCAGGCTCTTGAAATTGTTTTAACCCTGTATCTGAAAATGGCACTGCAACCGGGTTTCTGCGCAACGATTCTTTAATTTCGGTGGGGCCAAATACAACAACCTCTAACCCATCAATTAATTCAATAGCCGCTTCAAGCTTAAATCCAATGGCGCTGCCAGCAAATTTGCCTTTACTCTGGCGCTGACGAATAACGACAGCATCAATTTTATAGTCGGTCATTAATTTTTCAAATGTGCTTTGAAAACTTTTAAGACCTTTCGCACTGGTATCGGCCAGCGTTAAACGGCGGGTTCGGCAGTCGGGTACATGAAACAAGCCATCTATTAATGACAAAAGACATACTGTCGCTTCATTACCTTTTAGATCTACACCACAAACTTTCATACTATTTCCTATTTATATTTGTGTTCAGTGTACCGTAATTATCATTGGAAGCCATACGTGCTGTTATGGGTCCCTGCAGTGGTACGTCGAGTGATGTGTTAGAAAAGTGTATGTCGCAATCTTTAAAATCAGTACCGTAAGGCCCAAGACTAGTGTATACCCTAGGATTGTGCAAATGAGTTGTACTCTGCTACGCTCCCGTAAGTTTTCCATTTACTCTTGTAAATTAGACCAATGTTGGATGGGTTTGTCATCTATAACAATCTAAAATGTTGAAAATACATTGAAGTGATATTTTTTTGTATTTGAAGTCAGAATTTCAAGGTTTCAATACGCATGCAAAAGACATTTAAAATTTAGGACGCTGTAACTATGAACATCACTCGATTTTTTTCAAAATACACAGTTACACTTTCGCTTATTCCTGCAATTTTATTATTCTTTGTTTTGTCATATCAATCTATCAGTGATGTTTCTTCAATTCGCCGTGCTAGCGCTATTTCAGACCAAGTATCGATAGCAATATTGAGTAACCAGTTGGTGCATGAATTGCAAAAAGAGAGGGGTATGTCTGCGGCGTTTATTGGCGCTAAGGGGGCAAAGTTTGCATCGGCCTTATCCGCACAACAACGCGCAACCGACGATGCAAAAAATAAACTGCAGAATTTAAAAGCAGCCCAGCAAGCTGATGGTGAAGTCAATCGCCACATAAATGACGTGCTTTCGAATCTAGAGCGCTTAGCGTCTATTAGGCGTAGCGTTAACGCACTTAGCGTGTCTTTGACAGAAGCATTATCATATTACACGTCTAATATCTCTGCATTGCTGGCATTAAATAAAGAGTTTGCCAATCTCTCAAAGGCCCATGATATAAAGCAAAAATTGTTCAGTATTGCTAACCTTGCCTATGCAAAGGAAAATGCAGGTATTGAAAGAGCGGTATTAAGTAATGGGTTCGCCAGTGATTCATTTTCAAATGCTGCGCTGCGTCGTGCGAATCAGTTGGCTACGAAGCAGGCGGCGTATCTGGCCGCTAGCGTTTTGCTGTCTGATAACGATACTACCTCACTGCTGACAACCTTCCAACAATCCCAAGGCGAACGAGACGTTGAGCAATATCGAAAGTTGCTTGAGACTCAGTCGTCTAACTTTCAAGTGGACGCCGAACAATGGTTTGCTGCAAGTACTCGGCGTATAAACAGCTTAAAAGCATTGCAAGATAGGCTTTTACAGGGTGTGTTGTTAGCCGAGAAAAGCTTAATACAGCATCACCAGGGAGCACTTGCGGTTTCGTTTGTTCTGCTACTGGTATCGGGTGTTTTTAGCGTTATTTTATTTTTAATATTACGACTCACGCAAATACAGTCGTCAGAGATGACGATAGCGATTAAAAAAATAGTTAAACAAAAGGACCTGTCAATTCGCATTAACAAGAAAAGTGATGATTCCTTGGGGCGAGCAGCCGAAGAGGTGAATTCTATTTTGGCGCAATTTCAAGATGATTTGGTAAAGTTTCAACGTTTCAGTCAAGAAGTTGCTTCACTAAGTGCGGACACTGCCACCTTAATACAGCAAACCGAAGTGAATTTAGTGGGGCAACAGCAGCACGTTTCTACCATCTCTGCTGCGTCGGAACAAATGGGTGAAAATGCCAATCAGGTTAATACTGCAATGCAGGAAAACAGTGAAAGTGTGGCGATGGCAGCCGAAGAAACGCAAAAAGGGTATGAAACAGTTATTCACGCTATAAAAAGCATTGAGGTCTTAGCGGCCGAGGTTGAGGCGCTGTCGTCGAGTATTGACAACCTGAGTACGCAATCACAAGGTATTTCAACCATGGTCAATATAATTGAAGCCATTGCCGAGCAAACAAATTTATTGGCACTAAACGCGGCAATAGAGGCAGCTCGCGCCGGTGAACAGGGGCGAGGTTTTGCTGTGGTTGCTGATGAAGTTCGCGCACTAGCTGCTCGTACCAGCGACTCGACAAAGGAAATTTCGCAAATAGTAACTGCGCTTCAACAGGGCTCCTTACAAGCAAACGATGCCATCAAGCGCGGTATTTCTCTTGCTGAAGACTCTGCTAGAGGCGCTGATGATATCCGCTTGGTACTCGATAGTATCGTAGAGAAAATGCATACCATTGAACGCGTGGCCGAGAGTGTGTCTCATGCATCGGGTGAGCAAACAATGGCAGTACAAGAAATTGGTGAAAAAATAGTGAACATTAATACCCAGGCAGAAGAAAATGTTGCTGGTGTAAAAAATGTCACGTTATCAACAGTACGGCTATCTGATATTGCCGAAGAAATGCGCGACGTTGTCGGGCAATATAAAACGTAAACTGCTTGGCATTAACGTAATGCTGAGCAATAACGCTGAGTATTTGGTTATTAAGAGCTACAGATTTTAGCGCTTCAAATTTTAGCGTCCCTGCCTGTCTCTATCACCCTTGTTTTTAACGCTTTAGTTATTAACATTTCAGTTTTTGAGATTGTGCCCTGTATCATTCTTCTCATGTCAGAGCTTGAAGAAAGTTGCATTATAATCACGCTCACTGCGAATACGGACTAGCGCATAGTAAACATTAAAGGCAGCGATAAATCTATCCTATATGTAGCGGTACAAATTAATTACATAAAGGCAAGGGGGGCGTTGCAAGGTATGATGAGGTTATTGTTTGGCAAAAGGCGAGGCCCCAGTTAAGGGGCCTCTAGTGCGGCGAAGAGCCGCGACCATGTTGAAACTGCTACTCACATGGTGTGATGTATTTAGTTCGCTACGAGATTAAATTCTTCCGTTAAGCTCAGCCGAAATGGGTGAGTCTTGTAAGCCTTGCTCAGCAATCCACGCTTGAAGTGTTTTACCGTCTGCTTCTGGCGCTTGTAGGTCTTTGCTTGGCATTTTCTTAACCAATAATGTACCTACTTCTACAGCGTTGTTTACTACTGCCGTGCGGATAAGGCTTTGACCGTTACAGGAAACACCTGCGTAGTAATCGCGAAGTTTCAAACGGTAATCTGACTGTACGCTACGCATTTTCTTTCTAAGCTCACCTTTGTCGTCAGCCTCTACAATAGTGCAGATGTTAGCTAGTGCATCGTTGATGCCGTCTGCTTGTGCTGCGTTCGAGAAAGCAAGTGTAGATGCTGCGATGATGATAGAGGTTTTAACTATTTTCAACATGGTTAAAGTTCCTGTGGTTAATGGTTTAATGTTTTTTGCAACTCGCTCGTCGTTGCTTGAGTTGTATTAAACGCCACCTTCGCAAAAACAAAAACATGTTGGGCGATATATAGGTATTTAAAACTATACTTTAGGTTAAGCCCTTTGCAGAGAAGCCAATAATGCTCATTAAAAATCAGCGCCGCGGGCTTTTTAATCTAAGCCGCGAGCTTTTTAATCTAAGCCTCGGGCGCTTTTATCATCTCGCAGGCATTTGAATTTGCGTTGGACACGCTTTCATCGACATTGAGGGCACTTTGAACATCAATGCGTGGGGCTTTCTTTACAGTTGAATTAATGAGTAGTAGGTTTTGCTTACAACTAAAAATAAGGAAAAGCACATGAAGTGCCTGTCGGTTTGTTTTGCTGTATTTGTGACTATGTTTATTTCCGCGTGCTCGTCGGATCATAAGACGCCCGCAGTTGATCAGGCAATTGATAATCAATCAAGGGACGTTTTGCGCTGGGAAGCAACGGCAAAGAACGTGACTATTACTCGCGATAACTGGGGCATTCCCCATATTAAAGGGAAAACTGATGCAGATGCAGTGTTTGGAATGCTGTATGCCCAGGCCGAAGATGACTTTAATCGAATAGAGCGCAATTATATTAATGCCATGGGCCGTTTAGCTGAAGATCTCGGCGAGGATGAACTATACCGAGATCTTCGCATGAAGCTGTTTATTCAGCCTGAGCAAATTAAAAAGCAGTATGAAGAAAGCCCACAGTGGCTTAAAAAATTGATGGTGGCATTTGCCGATGGTTTGAATTATTACCTTCACACGCACCCCGAGGTAAAGCCAAAAGTAATAACACGTTTTGAACCGTGGATGGCGCTGACCTTTAGTGAGGGCAGTATAGGTGGCGATATTGAGCGCGGCGTAAATATGGCCCGATTGGCCGAGTTCTATGGTAATGATATGGCAAATGTACCGTATCCAACTAAACCAACGCATTCACCTGACCAATTAACTTCAGAGCCAGGTGGTTCAAATGGCTTTGCTATTGCTCCTAGTCGTACGAAAAACGGTAATGCGCTTCTTCTAGTAAATCCTCATACCAGCTTTTATTTCAGGCACGAAGCTCACGTGCAATCAGAGGAAGGGCTAAATGCCTATGGAGCGTCTACCTGGGGACAATTCTTTATCTACCAAGGCTTTAACGAGCGTGTGGGTTGGATGCACACATCAACCTACGTGGACGTTATAGACGAATACGCAGAAACCGTTATCGAAAAAGAGGATGGTTTGTACTATTTATATGGCGATGAGCATCGCAAGCTCGAAACGCGACTTATCGAACTACCTTACAAAGCAAAAGACGGCACTATGCAGCAAAAGCAAGTCACTGCTTATTTCACCCATCGCGGTCCAATCGTACGTTCACATAACGGCAAGTGGGTGTCGGTGCGCTTGATGGAAGAGCCAGTTAAAGCGCTTGTGCAGTCGTACATTCGCACAAAAGCGCAAAATTACGATGAGTTTTATGCGGCAATGAAAGGCTTAACAAACTCGTCTAACAACACGGTGTATGCAGACGCCGATGGCACCATTGCCTACTTTCACGGTAATTTTGTACCTCGTCGAAATACAGCTTTCGATTATACCCAGCCAGTAGATGGAAGTAACCCCGCTACAGATTGGCAGGGCATTCATCCATTAGAAGAGCATATTCATATTAAAAACCCAGGGAATGGCTGGATTCAAAATACCAATAACTGGCCTTACAGCGCGGCGGCAGAGTTCAGCCCTAAAAAGGAGGATTACCCAGCGTACTATTCGGGTACCACTGAAAACTATCGCGGTATTCACGCCATTAATTTACTCACAAATACGACTGATTTTGACGTCGATAGCCTTATTGATGCCGCTTACGATAGCCACCTAACTGGCTTTGATGTATTGCTACCACCCTTGTTCGAGGCCTTCAACGACCTGCCAAGCTCCAACCCACGAAAGAAGGCATTGGCAGCGCCTATAGCAGCTTTACAAGCATGGGATAATCGCAGTAGCGTTGAGAGCGTGCCTACCTCTGTTGCTGTTTTCTGGGGCATGGATTTTATGCAGGCCGTTCGCAATAGAGCGCGAGCGGCTGATGTAAGTGTTTATACCTATATGGAGAGCATGGCTTCTAATGATGAGCGCCTTATTTCTCTAAAGTCGGCTGTTGATAAGCTAGCTCGTGACTTTGGAACCTGGCAGACTCCATGGGGAGAAATTAATCGCTTCCAACGCATTAGCCCCGATATTCGACAGCATTTCGATGATGATGCACCAAGCTTACCCGTTGGTTTTGCGTCTGGCCGGTGGGGAGCTCTTGCGGCCTACGGCCAAAACTATGGCCAGGGTGAAACAAAACGAATTTATGGCACGCGTGGAAATAGCTTTGTGGCAGCAGTTGAATTTGGCGAAAAGCTAAAGGCTAAGGCGATAACCGCGGGTGGCTTGAGTAACGATCCGAGTTCTCCACATTACAACGATCAAGCGGCAGTCTATGTCTCAGGTAAATTGCGTGATGTGTATTTTTATGCTGACGACATTGCTGCGAACGCAGAAGAGACTTATCAACCAGGGCAGCGCTGAATAAACTAGAGAACTGCATAGGAACGGCGCGCGAGAGTGCCGATTAATCAAACCGCAGATACAAAAAAACCAACTAAATAGTTGGTTTAGAGATGGTACCAGAGGCCGGACTTAGACTGGGCCGACACTCGGACGGTACGCCAGCGTGCCGAT
>NZ_JAZETM010000015.1:0-82728 GCF_036864455.1 Alteromonas sp. P256 | reverse complement strand
TGTTAGTGTAGTTTTACCGTGGTCAACGTGGCCGATAGTACCCACGTTTACATGGGGTTTCGTACGTTCAAACTTTTCTTTTGCCATTTTTCTCGTTTCCTAAGTTAAAAGTCCGACCCACAAATAGACCGGACCGAACCTTCATTTAGATTAGATTCTAGATTCAATAATAGCCCGCGCCACATTGTTAGGCGCCTCAGAATAATTGAAAAACTCCATTGAGTATGAAGCACGACCCTGCGTTTGTGAACGCAAGTCTGTCGCATACCCAAACATTTCTGAAAGAGGCACTTTAGCACGAATCATTTTAATACCTGCTACGCCATCTTCCATACCTTCGATCATGCCGCGGCGACGATTTAAATCACCAACAACATCACCCATCCAGTCTTCTGGAGTCGTCACTTCAACTTTCATAGTGGGTTCAAGCAACACCGGATTTGCTTCTGCGGCGCCCTTTTTGAAACCCATAGAGCCGGCGATCTTAAACGCCATTTCAGAAGAGTCAACATCGTGGTATGAACCGTCAAACAAAGTAACCTTTACATCAAGCACCGGATACCCTGCAAGAACACCACTTCGCATCTGCTCCTGAATTCCTTTATCGACCGCTGGAATGAACTCTTTTGGAACAGTTCCACCGACGATCTCGTTCACAAATTCGTAGCCAAAGTCCTCTTCCTGAGGCTCAATGCGTAACCATACGTGACCAAACTGGCCGCGGCCGCCCGACTGACGAATGAACTTCCCTTCCACCTCAACATCTTTGCGGAGGGTTTCACGATAAGCAACCTGAGGGTTACCTACGTTACATTCAACCTTAAATTCACGTTTCATACGATCAATGATGATATCAAGGTGTAATTCACCCATCCCTGAGATGATCGTTTGTCCCGTTTCGTCATCAGTTTTCACTTTAAATGACGGGTCTTCTGCAGCAAGCTTGCTAAGCGCTATGCCCATTTTTTCTTGGTCAGCTTGCGACTTAGGCTCTACTGCAATTGAAATTACCGGGTCAGGAAATTCCATACGTTCTAACGTAATGATGTTATTTGGATCGCATAGTGTGTCACCCGTAGTGACATCTTTAAGGCCGATCGCAGCTGCGATATCGCCCGCGCGTACCTCTTTAATTTCTTCTCTGTCTTTTGCGTGCATTTGCACGATACGACCAAAGCGCTCTCGCTTGCCTTTCACAGGGTTATATACAGTATCACCTGTATTCACCACACCTGAATAACAGCGGAAGAACGTCAGCGTACCAACAAACGGGTCGGTCGCTATTTTAAACGCCAGCGCAGAAAACGGCTCTTCGTCCGTCGGGTGACGCTCTGCTTCTGTTTCGTCTTTGTCGTCAAGAATACCGGTAATCGCTTTTACTTCATTTGGCGAAGGCAGGTAATGAACAACCGCGTCTAGTACTGCTTGAACACCTTTGTTTTTGAAGGCACTGCCACAAGTGGCAAGAACAATTTCGTTGTTCAGCGTACGGGTGCGTAGCCCCAATCGTATTTCTTCTTCGGTTAGCGTTTCGCCTTCCAAATACTTGTCCATTAACTCGTCAGAGGCCTCAGCCGCTGCTTCAACCATTTCAGTGCGATACTGCTCGGCTTTTTCTAAATATTCAGCCGGAATGTCTTCATAGGTAAATGTCATACCCATGTCGTCACCATTCCAGTTGATTGATTTCATCTTAATTAAATCGATGACACCATGGAATTCTTCTTCAGCGCCCATGTTGATTTGAATCGGAACACAGTTAGCGCCTAAACGTTTGCGGATTTGACCCACAACGCGTTCAAAATCAGCACCAGCCCTGTCCATTTTATTAACGAAGACAAGGCGTGGTACCTGATATTTGTCAGCCTGTCGCCAGACTGTCTCTGATTGAGGTTCTACCCCAGAAGACCCACAGAAAACGACTACCGCTCCGTCAAGAACACGTAATGAACGTTCCACCTCAATGGTGAAGTCCACGTGTCCTGGCGTGTCAATAATATTTATTCTGTGTTGATCGAACTGTTGCTCCATACCAGACCAGAAACAGGTAGTAGCAGCAGACGTGATAGTGATACCACGCTCCTGCTCTTGTTCCATCCAGTCCATGGTAGCAGCACCATCGTGCACTTCACCGATTTTGTGAGACAGTCCTGTATAAAACAAGACACGCTCTGTGGTCGTGGTTTTACCCGCGTCCACGTGAGCCACAATACCAATATTGCGATAACGCTCAATCGAGGTCTTACGAGGCATAAATCTCTCTCAGTTATATAACGTTGATTACCAACGGTAGTGAGCAAACGCTTTGTTTGCTTCGGCCATACGGTGAACGTCTTCACGTTTCTTAACCGCTGAACCTTTATTTTCTGATGCATCCATCATTTCAGCCGCTAGGCGCTGTGCCATAGACTTTTCGCCACGTTTACGTGCAGCATCAACCATCCAACGCATACCTAGTGCATTACGACGAACTGGACGTACTTCTACTGGAACCTGATAAGTTGAACCACCAACACGACGAGATTTAACCTCTACCGTAGGGCGGATGTTATCAAGAGCTTCTTCGAATACATCAAGGTGTGCTTTGTTGGTTTTTTCAGCAACAATATCTAGCGCACCGTAAACGATTTTTTCAGCGACTGACTTCTTGCCGTCGAGCATTACGACATTCATGAATTTAGCAAGCAGTTGTGAACCAAATTTTGGCTCTGGTAGGATTTTACGTTGACCTACGACTCTTCTTCTTGGCATTTTCTATTCTCCGTATGAATTCAGGGAATACCCAAAACTCTTAAACTTCAGTTTGGCCTTACTAACGGAGAACCGTTAAGACTTAGGCCTTTTCGCGCCGTACTTAGAACGGGCTTGTCTACGATCGTTTACACCTGCGCAGTCCAATGTACCGCGAACTGTGTGATAACGAACACCTGGTAAGTCTTTAACACGACCACCACGGATAAGTACTACACTGTGCTCTTGTAGGTTGTGACCTTCACCACCGATGTATGAAGAAACTTCAAAACCGTTAGTTAGACGTACACGACATACTTTACGTAGTGCAGAGTTTGGTTTCTTTGGCGTAGTTGTATATACACGAGTACATACACCACGTCTCTGTGGACAAGCTTGCAGTGCAGCTACGTTGCTTTTTTCAACGGGCTTTCTGCGTGGCTTGCGCACTAACTGGTTAACTGTTGCCATTAACTAGCTCCTGATTAAAAACTACGAAAACCCAATCACTGTGATTGGGTCCATATAATGCGACTTTTCAATTCGTCGCCCTGTTTGCGGTAAATATTGTGCTCGTCAATATTTACCAGGCTCTGATACAAAAAACCGCGACCGTTTATCGAGCCTTTTCGGGGCTATCCAAAATCGGGTCGCGGAATATTAATGATCATCGCCCTGACTGTCAAGCTGTACAAACTCTAAGCACTTAATATTCTTAAAATCTGTCAGCCTAAGCTGCCATTATGTTAGGAGTACGTTAACGCACTCCTATGATCATGCCTTATTCGGCCGAATCGTCGTCTGCACCAGCGTTAAGCGCTTCGGTCAATGCCTGTTCTGCATCTGCTGCAGATACTGACATTTCTTCGATTTGCTCTTTGCGCTGTTGAGCACGGCGTTCATGGTATGCGAAACCCGTACCTGCTGGAATAAGTCGTCCAACAATTACGTTCTCTTTCAGACCGCGTAGGTCATCTTCTTTACCTTGAACCGCTGCTTCAGTCAGTACGCGCGTTGTTTCCTGGAACGATGCCGCTGAGATAAATGACTCAGTAGACAGTGACGCTTTAGTGATACCAAGTAGTTGCGTTTCGTACTGTGCTGGTATCTTTCCGTGTTTTTCAATTTCACGGTTTGCTACTTTCACGTTAGAAACTTCTACTTGCTCACCTTCTAGGAACTGCGTGTCGCCTGCATGAGTAATCACGCACTTACGCAACATCTGACGAATAACAACTTCGATGTGCTTATCGTTAATTTTTACACCCTGTAGACGGTAAACTTCTTGAACTTCGTTCACGATGTAGTTTGCTACATGGGAAATACCACGAAGGCGCAATATGTCGTGTGGAGACTCTGGACCATCGGCAATAACTTCGCCTTTTTCCACTTTCTCACCTTCGAACACATTCAGCTGACGCCATTTCGGAATCATCTCTTCGTATGCATCACCTTCAGCAGGTGTAATCACTAAGCGCTTCTTACCTTTAGTCTCTTTACCGAAACCGATAGTACCTGAGATTTCCGCTAGGATAGCAGGCTCTTTAGGCTTACGTGCTTCGAACAAATCAGCAACTCGTGGTAGACCACCCGTGATGTCACGAGTCTTCGAGCTTTCCTGAGGTATACGCGCTAGCACGTCACCTTCGCTAGCTACTTTGCCTTCTTTTGCTTCAATGGTTGTGAAGCTTGGAAGACGAATCTCTTGAAGACCGAACTCATCACTTTCAAGGATTAGCTTAGGCTCTTTTGCGTTTGCCTTTGTTAAATCTTTGACAACGATACGCGTTAGGCCAGTAAGCTCATCTTGCTGCATTTCTGTGTTAGTGTCGTCGATGTCCGCGAAGCTAATCTTAGCTGCACGTTCAGTAACGATTGGGTGACTATGCGGGTCCCAGTTAGCAACAACGTCGCCAGCTGCAATCTTCGCACCGTCATCAACACTCAATACTGCACCGTATGGCACTTTATAGCGTTCTTTCTCACGGCCTTGCTCATCGATAACAGTAAGTTCTGTTGAACGAGACACAATAACCATTTTGCCATCAGAGTTACGTACAGATTTTTCGTTGTGTAGCTTAAGGCTACCCGCCGTTTTAACCTGAACGCTGTTCTCAGCAGACGCTCGAGATGCCGCACCACCAATGTGGAACGTACGCATGGTAAGCTGTGTACCAGGTTCACCGATTGACTGTGCTGCAATTACACCAACAGATTCACCGCTGCCTACCATGTGTCCGCGAGCAAGGTCACGACCGTAACAGTTAGCACATACACCGAAGTCGTTATCACAGGTGATAACCGAGCGTACTTGGATTTGGTCAACAGAGTTGGCTTCAAGCATGTCCACTAGCGCTTCGTCTAGCAGTACATTACGCTCGACCAATACTTCGCTAGTACCTGGCTTAACTACGTCTTCTGCTACCACACGACCTAGTACACGTTCGCGAAGTGGTTCAACAACGTCGCCACCTTCGATTAGTGGTGTCATGGAAACGCTACCGAACGTGCCACAGTCATCGTTAGTGATAACCAAATCTTGCGCAACGTCTACAAGACGACGAGTTAGGTAACCCGAGTTCGCTGTCTTAAGTGCTGTATCGGCTAGACCTTTACGCGCACCGTGCGTTGAGATGAAGTACTGAAGTACGTTAAGACCTTCACGGAAGTTTGCCGTGATTGGGGTCTCGATGATTGAACCATCTGGTTTAGCCATCAGACCACGCATACCCGCTAACTGACGAATCTGAGCGGCACTACCACGAGCACCCGAGTCGGCCATCATGTAAACAGAGTTAAATGATGATTGCTCTTCTTCTTCGCCATCGCGGTTAATTACGATGTCAGTCTTAAGGTTGTCCATCATGGCCTTAGCCACTTTCTCGTTGGCATTTGACCAGATATCGATAACTTTATTGTAACGCTCACCGGCTGTTACGAGACCGTTTTGGAACTGCTCCTGAATTTCGATAACTTCAGCTTCTGCTGCGTCAACGATTTCTTTCTTCGCTTCAGGAATTACCATGTCATCAATACCAACAGACGCACCCGCGATCATCGCGTAGTGGAAACCGGTATACATGATTTGGTCAGCTGCAATAACAGTATCTTTTAGACCAAGCGTACGGTAGCAAGCATTCAATAGTTTTGAAATTTGCTTCTTGCCCATAGGCTGGTTGATGATTTCAAACGGAAGACCCTTTGGAAGGATCAATGAGAAAATGGCACGACCAACCGTAGTTTGAGTCAGTGTTACTTTCTCTGTCTTGTTGCCGTTTTCATCAATATCATATTCAGTAATACGTACTTTAACGCGAGAATGAAGCTCAGCATTACCTGTACGGTATGCCTTTTCTGCTTCGTTAGGGCTGGTAAATACCATGCCTTCGCCTAAGCCGTTTACTTTGTCACGCGTAAGGTAATAAAGACCCAATACAACGTCCTGTGAAGGAACGATAATCGGCTCACCGTTTGCAGGTGACAAGATGTTGTTCGTCGACATCATTAATGCACGAGCTTCAAGCTGTGCTTCGATAGTCAACGGAACGTGTACCGCCATTTGGTCACCATCGAAGTCGGCGTTATACGCCGCACACACTAGCGGGTGAAGCTGAATCGCTTTACCTTCGATTAGTGTTGGTTCGAATGCTTGGATACCCAAACGGTGAAGTGTAGGTGCACGGTTAAGCAACACAGGGTGTTCGCGGATAACGTCATCTAGTACGTCCCAAACCTCTGGTGCTTCGCGCTCTACTAACTTCTTAGCAGCTTTGATAGTTGTTGCAAGACCGCGACCTTCAAGCTTACCGTAAATAAACGGTTTAAATAGCTCAAGTGCCATCTTCTTAGGAAGACCACACTGGTGAAGACGAAGTGTTGGACCAACAGTAATTACAGAACGGCCAGAGTAGTCAACACGCTTACCAAGAAGGTTTTGACGGAAACGACCTTGTTTACCTTTGATCATGTCTGCAAGCGACTTAAGTGGACGCTTGTTAGAACCGGTAATCGCACGACCGCGACGTCCGTTATCTAGAAGTGCATCAACAGACTCTTGTAACATACGCTTTTCGTTGCGCACGATAATGTCTGGAGCAGCAAGGTCTAGTAGACGCTTAAGACGGTTGTTACGGTTAATAACACGACGGTATAAATCGTTCAGGTCAGACGTAGCGAAACGTCCACCGTCTAGTGGTACTAGAGGGCGAAGATCGGGTGGCAATACTGGAAGTACTGTCATGATCATCCACTCTGGCTTGTTACCAGACTGTTGGAACGATTCAAGCAACTTAAGACGCTTCGTAATTTTCTTACGCTTTGTCTCAGAGTTGATTGAAGGTAATTCTTCACGCATTGCTGCAACGTCGGCATCAACGTCAAGTACAGTTAACAGATCGAATACTGCTTCTGCACCCATTTTCGCGTCGAACTCGTCGCCGTGCTCTTCTAACGAATCAAGGTAATCTTCTTCGTTTAATAACTGGCCGCGCTCTAATGTTGTCATACCTGGTTCTGTTACCACGTATGATTCGAAATAAAGCACGCGCTCAATGTCACGTAGCGTCATATCAAGCATTAAGCCGATACGAGACGGAAGTGACTTAAGGAACCAGATGTGTGCTACTGGACTTGCTAGCTCGATGTGGCCCATACGCTCACGACGAACTTTAGTCAGTGTAACTTCAACGCCACACTTTTCACAGATAACACCACGGTGCTTAAGGCGCTTGTACTTACCGCACAAACACTCGTAATCTTTAACAGGGCCAAAGATACGGGCACAAAATAAACCGTCACGCTCAGGCTTGAACGTACGATAGTTGATAGTCTCAGGCTTCTTCACTTCACCAAAAGACCATGAACGGATCATGTCAGGTGAAGAAAGGCCGATTCGAATATTATCGAATTCTTCGGCCTTATGCTGTTGCTTTAGAAACTTTAATAAGTCTTTCACATTACTCTCCCAGCGGAGTCAGTCTCTAGAACCCGGCGCAAGCGCCGGGCCATCTCATAACATTACGCGGCAATTGCCGTATTACTTTTCTTCAAGCTCGATGTTGATACCCAACGAGCGAATTTCTTTAAGCAATACGTTGAAGGATTCTGGCATGCCAGGCTCCATTCTGTGGTCGCCATCGACGATGTTCTTGTACATTTTGGTACGACCGTTAACGTCATCTGACTTAACAGTAAGCATTTCCTGAAGGGTATATGCAGCACCGTATGCTTCAAGTGCCCATACTTCCATCTCACCGAAGCGCTGGCCACCAAACTGTGCTTTACCACCAAGAGGTTGCTGTGTAACAAGGCTGTAAGAACCAGTAGAACGAGCGTGCATCTTATCGTCTACCAAGTGGTTCAGTTTCAGCATGTACATGTAACCAACCGTAACAGGTCGCTCGAACGAGTTACCAGTACGACCGTCGAACAAGGTAATCTGACCGCTTTCTGGAATATCAGCAAGCTTCAACATTTCCTTGATTTCAGATTCGCGAGCACCGTCGAATACAGGCGTAGCAATTGGTACACCCTTACGAAGGTTCTCAGCTAAACGACGAACTTCGTGATCTGTGAAGCTATCAATGTCTACTTCCTGGTGATTTTCACCCAGTTCATACACTTTCTTCAAGAAATCACGCATCTCGGCAAGCTCTCGCTGCTCTTTAATCATGCGGTCAATTTTGACCCCAAGACCATGAGCAGCCATGCCCAAGTGAGTCTCAAGAATCTGACCGATGTTCATACGAGATGGTACACCAAGAGGGTTAAGTACGATGTCTACCGGCGTGCCGTTTTCATCGTATGGCATATCTTCTACTGGTTGAATCGTAGAGATAACACCCTTGTTACCGTGACGTCCCGCCATTTTGTCACCCGGTTGGATGTGGCGTTTAACCGCTAGGTAAACTTTAACTATCTTGAGTACACCAGGCGCTAAGTCATCGCCTTGCGTTATTTTACGACGCTTAGTTTCAAACTTCTTATCGAAGTCAGCTTTGATCTCAGCATGCTGTTCAGCAATTTGGTCTAGCTCTAACTGTACGTCTTCGCTGTTAAGTGCAATTTCAAACCATTTTTCACGTGGCAGGCTGTCAAGCTTAGCTTGTTCAACACCGGCGCGCGTTAGTGCAGTTTGAGCACGTGCAAAAATGCCATCCGCAAGGATTTCAAATTCGTCAGTAAGATCTTTCTTAACTTGACGAAGCTGCATATCTTCAATTTCAAGCGCACGTTTGTCTTTCTCTACGCCGTCACGAGTAAATACTTGAACGTCGATAACCGTACCGTGGACAGAGTTAGGCACACGTAGTGACGTATCTTTTACGTCAGACGCTTTTTCACCAAAGATGGCTCTTAAAAGTTTCTCTTCCGGCGTAAGCTGAGTTTCACCTTTTGGCGTCACTTTACCTACAAGAATGTCGCCGCCTTTCACTTCTGCACCGATGTAAACAACACCTGATTCATCAAGCTTGCTCAATGCAGACTCACCCACGTTTGGAATATCAGAAGAAATTTCTTCTGGACCAAGCTTGGTGTCACGAGCAATACAGCTAAGCTCTTGAATGTGAATAGTCGTAAAGCGGTCTTCTTGCGCTACACGCTCAGAAATAAGGATTGAATCCTCAAAGTTGTAACCATTCCACGGCATGAATGCGATACGCATGTTCTGACCAAGTGCAAGGTCACCAAGGTCTGTCGAAGGACCATCGGCTAGCACGTCACCAGTAACAATTGGGTCACCAACACTACAAGTAGGTCGTTGATTGATACAGGTGTTCTGGTTAGAACGGGTGTATTTGGTTAGGTTGTAAATGTCGATACCTGCTTCACCTGGAAGCATTTCGTCTTCAGCTACTTTGATTACGATGCGACTTGCATCTACGTAATCTACCGTACCACCGCGCTTAGCCACTACCGTTACGCCAGAGTCAACGGCGATAGTTCTTTCCATACCTGTACCCACTAACGGCTTATCCGCGCGTAGTGTTGGAACAGCCTGACGTTGCATGTTGGCACCCATAAGTGCACGGTTTGCATCATCGTGTTCAAGGAATGGAATAATGCTTGCTGCAATTGAAACGATTTGCTGTGGAGAAACATCCATGTATTTGATGTCTTCTTTAGGCATCAACGTTGTTTCACCACGGTGACGACATGGAATAAGGTCGTCTACCAGTTCACCAGCTTCAGTCAACGCGACATTGGCCTGAGCGATAGCGAATTGGCCTTCTTCAATCGCAGATAAATAATCGATTTCTTCGCCCACCACGCCATCAACAATGCGACGGAAAGGTGTTTCAAGGAAACCAAAATCATTGGTGCGCGCAAAGCTCGCCAATGAGTTAATTAGACCGATGTTTGGACCTTCAGGTGTTTCGATTGGACATAGACGACCGTAGTGAGTCGGGTGTACGTCTCGAACCTCAAAGCCTGCGCGTTCACGAGTAAGACCGCCCGGACCTAATGCAGAAATACGACGTTTGTGCGTTACTTCTGATAATGGGTTGTTTTGGTCCATGAACTGAGACAACTGCGACGAACCAAAGAACTCTTTCACGGCCGCCGAAATAGGCTTAGCGTTAATAAGATCTTGTGGCATAACGTTGTCAAGGTCACCAAGACTTAGGCGTTCTTTTACAGCGCGTTCTACACGAACTAAACCAACACGGAATTGGTTTTCTGCCATTTCACCAACCGAACGAATACGACGGTTACCAAGGTGATCGATATCATCAACTTCGTCTTTACCGTCACGTATGGTGATTAGCTGCTTCATTACAGAAACGATGTCTTCTTTGGCTAGCGTACCAGAACCAATAAGTTCTTCATGGCCTAGGCGACGGTTAAACTTCATACGACCAACAGAAGAAAGGTCGTAACGTTCTTCAGAGAAGAACAAGTTTTCAAATAACGTTTCTGCAGCGTCTTTCGTTGGTGGCTCACCAGGACGCATCATACGATAAATCTCAACAAGCGCTTCTAGGCGGTTTGTCGAAGAATCAATACGCAGCGTATCTGAAATGTATGAACCGTGATCAAGCTCGTTGATGTAAAGCGTTTCGAATTCTTTTATGCCGGCTTGACTAAGCTCAGCTAAATTCTCAAGTGCAAGCTCATCGTTTGCACTTACAATGACTTCACCGGTGTCTTCGTTCACATAAGTGGCAGCAAATACACGACCGATTAGATAATCAGCAGGTACTTCCAGCTCTGTTAAACCAGACTTCTCTAATGCACGAGTGTGACGCGCAGAGATACGACGGCCAGTTTCAACAACCACATTGCCATCGCCATCGATGATATCGAAAGCAGCCGTTTCACCACGAAGGCGATCAGGTTTCACTTCCATCATCAGACGGTCTTTGTCGATGCGAACGTTAACTTTTTCGAAGAAAGTATCTAAAATTTCTTCTGACGTCATTTCCAATGCACGCAAAATAATTGTTGCAGGTAATTTACGACGACGGTCGATACGCACAAACAGATTATCTTTAGGGTCAAACTCAAAGTCTAACCAAGAGCCACGGTATGGAATGACACGTGCATTATATAGCACTTTTCCAGACGAGTGAGTCTTGCCTTTGTCGTGATCGAAAAACACACCAGGTGAGCGGTGTAGCTGTGACACTATTACACGCTCTGTACCATTGATAACGAACGTTCCGTTCTCTGTCATCAATGGGATTTCTCCCATGTACACTTCTTGTTCTTTAATATCTTTTACGGTACCTGGGGCTGCGTCTTTGTCGAACAATACTAACCGTAGTTTTACTCTTAACGGAGCAGAGAAAGTTACGCCGCGAATTTGACATTCTTTAACGTCAAAAACTGGCTCTCCCAGGCGGTAGCTTACATATTGAAGCTCTGAATTACCTGAGTAACTTTTAATTGGAAAAACGGAACGAAATGCTGCTTCCAAGCCGTATTGAGCATCGGCGTCGATCTCAATAAACTTTTTGAAAGAATCAAGCTGAATTGAAAGAAGGTATGGAATTTCCAATACCTGTGGGCGTTTGCCAAAATCCTTACGGATACGTTTCTTTTCGCTATAAGAGTAAACCATGGGTTCCTCAGCCTGCTGATTTATGACCCAACCTGCTGCTAAATGCTTTAAAACGCGTGCTATGGGCTAAAAGCTGCGTTTCAAATGGCGCAATAAGCAACAAACTTCCACAACCCTAATTCGGGCAAGTTGACCAGCATACAACAATTTTTAACCAATTATTAGTTAAGTTGTTGGATTTTTATGCTTTTTAATGGTCTTGTCCGAATTGCGCTTAACACAGTGTAGTCTAGGGTTATATTCTACACATTATACAGCGCAAAAAGGCTGGTGGTTTAAAAAACCACCAGCCTTGCCGTCTCAGGCAAATAATCTGATTAAATCAGATTATTTGATTTCAACTTCAGCGCCAGCTTCAGTTAGAGTCGTTTTAAGTTCTTCAGCTTCTTCTTTGCTTACGCCTTCTTTGATAGCTTTAGGAGCAGATTCAACTACTTCTTTAGCTTCTTTAAGACCTAGGCCAGTCGCGCCGCGAACTGCTTTGATAACTGCAACTTTGTTAGCACCGAATGAAGTCATTACAACGTCAAATTCAGTTTTCTCTTCAACAGCTGCAGCTTCACCGCCTGCAGCAGGACCAGCAACAGCAACAGCTGCAGCAGATACGTTGAATTTTTCTTCAGCTGCTTCGATTAGCTCAACCAATTCCATAACTGGCATTTCAGCAATCGCGTTTAAAATATCTTCTTTAGTTAGAGCCATGTTCTCTAAACTCCTGGGGTTTTAATGTTAAAAAAATCAATATGCCAAAAACGAAAATTACTTCTCGTCTTTGATCGCCGCCAATACGCGCACAAACTTGCCAGGAACTTCGTTGATTGTTTGAACGAATTTCCCAACTGGTGCTTTGAAGGTCGCAAGTAGTCTTGCAAGCGCTTCGTCGCGAGTTGGAAGTGAAGCAACTGCGTCCAATTTCTCTGGACCAAGTAGACCACTACCAATTGAAAGTGCTGTTACGTTAAGCTTATCGTTGGTCTTACCGAAGTCTTTAAAAAGACGTGCCGCACCGCCTGGTGCGTCGATAGAGAAACCATAGATAAGCGGACCTGTAAGTGCGCTTTCTAAGTCTGCAAATTTGCTGTCTGCCAATGCACGCTTAGCTAGTGTGTTACGTACAACCTTTAGGTATACGCCTTGCTCACGAGCTTTTATGCGAAGGTCAGTCAGTTCTGCAACTTCCATCCCACGGTATTCAGCGACGGCAACGGATAGAGCGCGAGACGCAACTTCAGATACCTCTGCTACGATCTCTTTTTTTGCTGCTAAACCTAGTGCCACTGAGTTCACCTCTTTGTATCTGACATTGTTGATAGTTACCTATCATCGCCGTCAGGGTTCACAGATTGATACCAAACATCATATTTGGTACCGCTCTACGGTGTTTGTTATCCCAGAGAGTCTGAGTCAAACCACCGTCTGCGCAGGTTGTTCTATTAAGCAGTATGTTGACTGTGAAAGCTCTCTTACTTCTTTCACCACACCGCACCTGCGGTCTTGGACGGGAGTTGTTTACTAGCACTGCTATGTACACAACTCCAACCCATAACCTTTAAGAGAACTAACGGGCAATACCCGCTAGCTTCAAAACTATAGACCTACAGAAGCCTTATCAAGAGATACACCGGCACCCATTGTGGTGCTTAGGCTGATCTTCTGGATATACACACCTTTCGCAGAAGAAGGCTTAGCTTTCTTCAATGCTTCAAGTAGTGCTTCTAGGTTTTCTTGAATTTGGTTAGCTTCAAATGCAATCTTACCTAAGCTTGCGTGGATGATACCGTTTTTATCATTGCGGTAGCGAACCTGACCAGCTTTTGCATTTTTAACAGCAGTAGCAACGTCTGGCGTTACTGTGCCTGTTTTAGGGTTAGGCATTAGGCCACGTGGACCTAAGATTTGACCTAGTTGGCCAACAACGCGCATCGCGTCTGGGCTAGCAACTACTACGTCAAAGTTCATTTCGCCTTTCTTAACTTGTTCAGCTAAGTCATCCATACCAACGATGTCCGCACCAGCTTCTTTAGCCGCTTCTGCGTTTGCGCCTTGAGTAAATACCGCTACGCGTACGTCTTTACCAGTACCGTTAGGTAGTACAGTTGCACCACGAACGTTTTGGTCAGATTTCTTAGCGTCGATACCAAGGTTTACAGCAACGTCAACACTTTCAGCGAATTTAGCAGTCGCTAATTCTTTAAGAAGAGCAACTGCTTCGTTGATTTCATACTCTTTAGTTGAGTCAACTTTGTCACGTACTAGACGAGCGCGTTTTGTTAATTTAGCCATTCGATTAGTCCTCTACGTTCAAGCCCATTGAGCGAGCAGAACCCGCGATAGTGCGTACCGCTGCGTCTAGATCAGCAGCTGTTAAGTCTGGCTCTTTAGTTTTAGCAATCTCTTCTAACTGAGCGGTGGTAACTTTACCCACTTTCTCAGTGTTAGGACGGCCAGAACCGCTCTTGATGCCAGCTGCCTTCTTAAGAAGGTATGACGCAGGAGGAGTCTTCGTTTCGAATGTAAAAGAACGGTCTTCGTACACAGTAATTTCTACTGGTACTGGAGCACCCTTCTCTAGGCTGTCAGTCTTTGCATTGAAAGCCTTACAGAATTCCATGATGTTCACACCGTGTTGACCTAGTGCAGGACCAACTGGTGGACTTGGGTTAGCAGCGCCTGCCGCAACCTGAAGCTTGATAATACCGCTTACTTTTTTAGCCATTTTAAATGCTCTCTTGTTTGGGTCTAACGCCTCGCAAATACAGAGAATATTTGCTCAATTGGCTTCCCGTTTCCGTTTAAAAGGGCGCGCATTATAAGGGCTGATTAATTGCTATGCAAGCCCCTACGTGATTAAAAAACGCGCTTTGCGTAAATAAAGGCTATTCACATTGTTAAAACACGACTTTTCTATAAACAAAAAAACCTGCCGAAGCAGGTTTTTCGTAAATAAAGATGGGATTAACCTTTCTCTACCTGACCAAACTCTAGGTCTACCGGTGTAGAGCGACCAAAGATAAGTACTGATACTTTTACGCGGCTTTTTTCGTAGTCTACTTCTTCTACTACACCATTGAAATCGGCAAATGGACCGTCTGTAACGCGTACCACTTCACCTGGCTCAAACAATGTCTTCGGCTTAGGCTTATCTACCGACTCTTCAAGACGGTTTAAGATAGCATCAGCTTCCTTTGGAGTAATTGGCATTGGGCGGTCTGAAGTGCCACCAATAAAACCAAGAACGCGAGGAACGCTTTTCACTAAATGCCATGAATCTTCATTCATTGCCATTTCGACAAGCACGTAACCAGGGTAAAACTTGCGCTCAGACTTACGCTTTTGACCAGCGCGCATCTCAACAACTTCTTCTGTTGGCACAAGTATTTGGCCGAAGTGCTCTTCCATATTGTGCATTTTGATGTATTCAAGAAGGGTTTTCTTGACTCGAGCTTCATACTGAGAAAATGCTTGTACTACGTACCATCTCTTTTTAATTTCTTCTTCAGACATACGTTATGCTCCGATTCCCGTTATAAAGCCAACTACACGAACGATGATACCGTCTAGTCCCCATAAAATTAGTGCCATAACCAAGGTTGCAGCCAAAACAATCAATGTGGTTTGGTTAGCTTCTTGACGTGTAGGCCATACTACTTTGCGTACTTCAGTACGTGACTCTTTAGCAAAGCTTAAAAACGCACTGCCTTTGTTTGTAGATGCAGCAATAAAGCCAGCCACTACAGCAACAACTACCGCTGCAAGAGCGCGATATAATACCGAAAGTTCACCGTATACTGTGTTGGCAGTAACCAACCCTGCAAGTAGTGCAAAAACCACTACCCATTTAAACATGTCCAACCCGTTGGACTGATTTTCCGTCTTTTCGCTCATGTCACGATCCTAGCACTACAGCGTCGTTTTCTTGCGTTACACGCGCAAGTTAATAATTTGGCAGGGGTGGAGGGACTCGAACCCCCAACCATCGGTTTTGGAGACCGCTGTTCTACCAATTCGAACTACACCCCTGTGGCGTTTTTACTCTTAAATTTTGCTTACACTACCCTTGTGATTTGTGCGTCTTTTCGAAGGAAAGTGCGGTATCGCAAGGGAGGGACGCGTATTATACTTAACCACTTTCAAGTTACAAGCGGTTTATTCCCCTCCCGCTGTGCACATTGCTAACGGGGCGTGGGTTATTCCACGCCAATAAATCCACCCGTTTGGTGCGCCCACAGCTTGGCATAAATACCGTTATAAGCAATGAGCTCGCTATGGGTGCCCTGCTCCACAATTTGGCCTTTGTCTAGCACAAGTAATCTGTCCATTTGGGCGATAGTTGATAACCTGTGAGCAATAGCTAACACAGTCTTTCCTTCCATCACTTTATCTAAACAAGCTTGAATGGCTGCTTCCACTTCTGAATCTAGCGCCGATGTAGCCTCATCTAAAATGAGCACTGGAGCATCTTTTAGCAGCACACGGGCAATCGCTATTCGCTGTCGTTGCCCGCCAGACAGTTTAATACCGCGTTCTCCAACGTGAGCATCGTACCCTGTGCGTCCCTGATTATCAGTAAGAGTTAATATGAAGTCGTGGGCTTCCGCTTGTTTCGCCGCTTTAATCATATCTGCTTCGCCTGCGTCGGTGCGTCCGTACAGAATATTGTCACGCACAGAGCGGTGCATCAGTGATGTATCTTGCGTAACCATACTGATTTTAGCTCGCAGTGTTTCTTGCCCAACTTCTGTTATGTCCTGACCATCTATAACAATACGCCCACTTTGCGTATCGTAAAAACGCATCAGTAAATTAACGAGTGTGGATTTACCTGCACCAGAGCGACCTACCAAGCCTACTTTCTCTCCGGGCTCAATGGTTAAATCTAATTGCCTAAACACGTCGATAGGCTGATTGTTTGCACCTGAGTATGAAAAGTTAACATTCTCAAAGTGAATTTTACCACCACCTACGTTCAATGCATCGGCATCGGGCTTATCTTTAACGGCTACTGGCTGAGCGAGTGTATTCATGCCATCTTGCACCGTGCCTAGGTTTTCAAATAATCCAGACACTTCCCACATTATCCAATGAGACATGCCGTTTAATCGCAAACATAAACTCACTGCAATGGCGATATCTCCAGGTGTCGCAATCTGCTCCATCCAAAGAAAAACTGATAACGCACCTATGGTGAAGATCAAAATGGCGTTTGCCATCTCGACACAAAATTCAAGAATGGTAACAAGGCGCATTTGTGGATACACCGTTTGCAAAAAGCCATCCATGCTCTCTTTGGCATAGTCTGCTTCTCTGCGGCTGTGAGAAAACAGTTTAACCGTGGTGATATTGGTGTAGCTGTCAACTATTCGCCCCGTCATTAATGAGCGAGCATCGGCTTGCGCTTGTGAAACCGCTTTAAGCTTTGGTACGAGCACCCGCAAAATACCAATATACACGAAGAACCACACCACCAGCGGAAGCGCGAGTCGCCAGTCAGTGCTAAATACCAGCACCACCATAGAGATGAAATAAACGCTAATATACACCAACAAATCGAGCATTTTGGTAACTGTTTCGCGCACGGAAAGCGCGGTTTGCATTACTTTTGTGGCGACGCGACCTGCAAACTCATTGTGAAAAAAGGTAAGGCTTTGCCCAAGTAAATATCGGTGGGCCTGCCACCTTATTCGCATAGGGTAATTACCCATTAGTGATTGGCGAGAGAACAATGAACGCAAAAAGATAAATGCGGGAATAAAGACCAGAACCGTTAGCCCCATTCCGATTAATGTAAACTTCTGCTCTTCTAAAAAGGTTTCTCGACTTTGCTCTGAGAACCAATCAACGAGCTGCCCCAAAAATCCAAACAGCGCCACTTCTAACATCGCCACTATGGCACTTAATACCGAAACGGTCAGGATGATATGCCACATGCCTTTCGTGTAGTACTTACAAAATGCGACTAACCCCGTGGGTGGTTGCGTTGGCGGCGTATCTGGAAAAGGCTGTGTAAGCCTCTCAAAAAAAGAAAACATGCAAAAACTCTTTTTGTTATTGAATCGCCAGATGCTTACTGAATCTCGGCGTTAATATTTACGTTGAGGTGTGTACGCAATTCTACACGATATGTTCAGTCAATTAATTAACTCGTTGAGGAAAATCACTAGAGATAGAGTGGATAAAGGGCGTAATGACTGAGCATGTATTT
Organism: Alteromonas sp. P256; assembly: GCF_036864455.1. Taxonomy (NCBI): domain Bacteria; kingdom Pseudomonadati; phylum Pseudomonadota; class Gammaproteobacteria; order Alteromonadales; family Alteromonadaceae; genus Alteromonas; species Alteromonas sp. P256. The sequence goes on along the minus strand of NZ_JAZETM010000015.1, from coordinate 64,732 downwards.
TGCTATCAGTCTTTCGTTAAGTTTGCCGTAATATGCGATTAACATTCTTTTGACATCTAACTAAATCCTTCATACTGCCCACACAAAAACTATAACGAACAAAAAGACGTTTAAAAAAATGGACACTTTGATATGCAGGACACCTCAGCGTTGTATCGGTACGAGCTGGCGGCCGTACTGCCTCGCTTTATTGCTTGCACTCGCATTTTCTGTTAGTGCCGTTGAAGGTAATTCAGCACAGCAGGATAGCCAACAAACAAAAGAAGACAGCAAATCGGTGGCCGTGGTTATTCAGAGCACTACAGAGTCTGTTATTCAGAGTTCGGCTGAGTCCACTACTGAATCGGCAGAGCTACCTTCCCCAGATAAACGCTCATCCGACGTTAGTGATACCATTTCACCTAACGAGTCCCATACCTTTGACACTATCGTGGTACCCTATCTTTCAGAGACGATTACGTTAGACGGTATCTTAGATGATGAGGCATGGCAGCGGGCTAAGGAAATTCCGCTTAATGTAGTGACTCGCCCATTTGAAAATACAGCCCCACCCGTTAAGACCATCGCCAGAATATTCGAAAATGGCGATATGATTTATATCTCTTTTACTGCATTTGACGATGACCCTTCTGCAATACGCGCATTGTTTCGCGACCGCGATAGCGTGTGGGATAACGATTTGGTAGGCGTTAAGCTGGATACATTCGGCGATAGCCGTCTCTCTTATCAGTTTTTTGTCAACCCTCACGGTATACAAACCGACTCTATCGAAAACCAGATGACGCGCAGCGAAAGCGCTAGTTGGAATGCTATTTGGGAGGCGGAAGCAAAAATCACCGATGAAGGCTATACCGTAGAAATCGCGCTGCCGTTTCGCATTATGAATTTTCTGGATATTGACGGGCTTAAGCAATGGCGCGCGGAGTTTGTTCGCTTTTATCCAAGAGATAATAACCTGCGTATCTCGAACCGCCCTGTGGATCGCAATAACGCGTGTAGCTTATGCCAAATGGGAAAAATGCAAGGCTTCAGTCGTGCTAAGCAAGGGAAAAACCTGTCAATTACTCCCTATGCCGTTGCCGGAGCGGCACGCAGTAGAACGCCATCAACCCCAGAGCAATGGGAATACGGTAACAATCAAGAGGTGGGAGTAGATATAAACTGGGGCATTACCTCTGACATGCTGCTTCAAGCTACGATTAACCCAGACTTTTCACAAGTAGAGGCCGACGCCGGTCAACTTGGGATTAATAACCCTTTTGCACTTTTCTTTCCTGAGCAACGTCCCTTTTTTGTGGAGAATGCCGACTTTTTCAGTACTCAATATGACTTGGTGTACACCCGCAACATTGGCGCTCCTGATATTGGTAGCAAACTTACTGGCAGAATTAACGACCATACCTTTGGTTTACTGCTGGCAAATGATGAAACTACCACGTTCCTCGTTCCAGGGAATTTAGGCTCAAGCGTTGCGCAGCTCAAACAAGGCAGTACAAACCTTGCAGCGCGCTATCGCTATGATATTTCCGATACCCTGTCTGTTGGTTCTATATTTACGGGTAGACATGCTGATGAATATCACAACCTAGTCACCGGCGTTGACGTGCGCTATCAAATTACACTTAGTGATACACTACGGGCACAATTGCTTCGCTCTGATACGCAATACCCTGACGCCCTTGCCTCACAGTTTTGTCGAGGCAATTGCGGGAATCAAGAAGACTTTACCGAAACAACATTGAGAACAGACAAACAAGACGCGTTCTCTGGAAGTACCTACAAAATAGATTACCGCCATGAAGAAAGAGAATGGTATGTCATTGCCAATAGAACCAGTACTCAGTCTGATTTTCGTGCCGATTTAGGTTTTGAAAGTAATGTCGATAGGCACAAATCAATACTCGGTGGCGGGCTGTTGTGGTGGAAGGATAATGCGTGGTGGAACCGTCTAGAGTTTGGTGGCGACTGGGATATCACTCACAATGACAATGGCGAGTTAATAGAACGAGAAGTTCAGGCGCAAATAGAGATGAACGCAGCCTATCAATCGTATTTCAACTTCCAATGGGTGAAGCGAGACACAGTTGGATTACGCCAAAACGGTGCAAGCCTTGCCATTGACGGCAACACCACACGTTTTACCGAAGAGCAATTTTCTTTCTACTTTGAAGCGCAACCAAATCGCACCCTGTACTTTGAAAACTTTGCCCGAATAGGCGATAGAATAGACTTGCGCAACAATCGCTTGGGCGATCAAATTCTGCTTGAGCCCCAAATAACGCTAAATATTGGCGATCATTTAGAAGCCTCAATTAGCCATGAATACAATCGTATTGATGTAAACAACGAGATGCTGTTTACCGCCAATTTATCTGACTTTCGCATGAGCTACCAGTTCGACGCAAAGCAGTTTCTTCGCCTTGCGCTTATTTACTCAGATGTACGAAGAAACCCCAGTATTTATTTGGTGGACGTAGACGCTAGAGAACGTAACATGGGTACACAGCTAGTTTACTCATATATGATTAATCCCCTGTCCCGTTTATTCATTGGCTATGGCGACTCTGCATTTGCAGATGAGGCAACGCCAGGACTTTTTCGAACAGAGCAAGCGGTATTTATGAAATTTAGCTACGCGTGGCTGTATTAATAGTAACGATAGTAGCGCTACTGCACTGGGGTCAGTCTTTATAGCCTAAGGCAGCGAGTGTTGTTTCCACTTTTTCTCTGTGTTGCTCTTGCCACTGAGATAACGACATTGACGAATCTTTATCTGCCCGCGCTTTTGCGATGCTAAAGGCCTCTTCAGATTCAGCGCGTGGAATAACGGCGATGCCTTCTTCATCAGCCACAATGATATCACCAGCATTAACGGTGACACCGCCACACACAATCGGCTCATTGAGAGGCGCTATGCACTTCTTAGCGCCTGGCTTTGGCACAACTCCACGCCCAAAAACGGGAAACTTGTTTTCTCTCGTCTCTGCAATATCTCTAATCACGCCATCGATGACAAAGCCAGCTATACCTCTTTCTTGGGCGATAGCGCACACGTTCCCACCGGCCACGGCAAATTTGTCATCAGCTTGAACCACAATGATATCCCCAGGCTGGGCTCGGTAAATTGCAGCATGCAACATAAGATGATCGCCAGGGGCACATTTTACCGTGAAGGCAGGCCCTGCAATGCGCCCCATTCCTGCCCATAGAGGCTTTATCCCGTAGTCCATAAATTGCTCTCGTGAAAGTGCATCGGCATATTCGCAGGGCGAGATTGAGGCAAAAAGTGCTGAGTTAAATGGCTTCATGATATGTCCTCTGTTAAACAAATTGATGAGCGGGCCAGGTCCACTATAACCAATTGGCCACTACAAGTTGTTACAACCTGTGTATTTTCACTATAAACACTTTTTCTAATAATGCCTTCATGCTAAAAAGTGTTCTAAACCAACAATAAGTGGTCTCTATATTCTTGTTTGCGCAAGATAAAAACCACACAGAATAACAGCACCGCAGCGCCATTGCACAGCTCTTCATTACACAGCCCTACCGTGTTTAGCTTAGCGCTAAAAGTGTGGTCTTATATAGTGCAGTTCTACGCAGTACAACGCAGTGCCACATTTTCATAAGAAGGACATACCAAACGATGTTACGTAGCGTATTAAGCTTAAGTGTTGCACTTGCATTAGCGGCATGTAGCCCGCAAAACACGGCGCCAGAAACCGGTACCGTTGCAGAAGTACAGAAAGAGATGCTGTCTTCGGGGATCATAACTGAAAATATGGATTTAAGTGTCAGACCTGGCGATGACTTTTTTCAGTATGTAAATGGGAAATGGTTCGACACTTTCGAGATCCCTGCCGATAAATCTAGCTATGGCTCCTTCGTTATTTTACGAGATGAAGCACAAGACCATGTGATGGACATTATAAAGTCATCGGCAGAAGGCGACTTCAAAGCGGGTAGCGACGAACAAAAAGTGGGTGATTTTTATCGCGCCTATATGGACGTCGACACCCGAGATTCATTAGGTGTAACACCGCTTGCGCCTGAGTTAAACAAAATTGCGAATATCGAAAATTATTCAGATCTGGCCGCCTATTTTGCCTATGCGGCTCGATATGGTTACGGCACGCCATTTAGCCTGACTCAATATCCCGATTTAAAATCGCCGCAGCAATATCTTATGTATACCTGGCAGTCGGGGCTAGGTTTACCAGAGCGCGAATACTATTTCAACGATGATGAAAACTCGCAGACCGTGCGCGATGCCTATGTGAAACATATTCAAACTATGTTCGAACTGGCCGGTTTTAACGCACCACAACAAAGCGCGCAAATGTTGTTTGAGCTAGAAACTCGTATTGCAAAGTTACATATGAAGAAAGAGCAAGCGAGAAACTTCGCGGCCAATTATAATAAGTTGACCATTGAAGAGCTTGGCGAACTCATGCCTAACTTTGATTGGTCGCGCTATTTAGAAAGCGCTGATATAAGCGACATTGAGGCATTGGGAATTTTGCAAAAAGACTATATGCAAAATATCGATGGCGTAATTCAACAAACCTCTATTGATGATTGGAAAACCTTTCTGCAGTGGGGACTGCTCAATGCATCGGCAAGTCGATTGAATAGTGAGCTTGATGAAGCAAACTTCAACTTTTACAGCAAAACACTTCGCGGCGTCGAAGAACAGCAGCCTCAGTGGCGACGTGCAGTAAACTTATCGAATGCCCATGTGGGTGAGCTAATTGGCAAGGTCTATGTGAAGCAGCACTTTCCACCAGAAGCCAAAGAACGCATGATGGAAATGGTTAACAACCTTCTGCTTGCCTACAAAAGTAGTATTGAAAACCTTGAGTGGATGACTGATGAAACTCGCGAACAAGCCCTCGATAAACTATCTAAATTTACCGTGAAAATTGGCTATCCAGATCAGTGGAAGGACTATTCAGCGCTTACGGTAAAAGCCGGTGACTTATTTGGCAACTTAAAGCGCTCTTCTGATGTACTTTATGAAGAGATGTTGAAGAAACAGGGCGGCCCGGTATGGACTCACGAATGGGGTATGACACCGCAAACCGTGAATGCTTATTACAATCCGCCACTAAATGAAATTGTATTTCCTGCAGCCATTCTGCAGCCGCCATTTTTTGATATGAATGCTGAAGACGCCGTTAATTATGGTGGTATTGGTGCAGTTATAGGTCATGAAATTGGCCACGGATTCGACGATGCAGGCTCAACATTTGATGGTGATGGTGTATTGCGCAACTGGTGGACCGATAAGGACCGCTTAGAGTTTGAAGCGCGCACAACCAACCTCATTGACCAATATAACGAGTTTGAGGTGTTGCCTGATGTGCATGTTAATGGCGAATATACCCTTGGCGAAAATATTGGCGATCTGGGTGGAATAAGTATAGCCCTTAAAGCCTATCACTTGTCTTTAGATGGCGAAGAAGCACCTGTTTTAGACGGTTTTACCGGCGACCAGCGTGTGTTTTTAGGGTATGGCCAAGTGTGGGCAAGTAAGTACCGCGACGAAGCGTTGCGAAGCCAAGTTCAAACCGATACCCATTCACCGGCTCAGTTTCGTACAAACGGTGCACTTCGAAATGTGCCCGCCTTTTACGAAGCGTTTAACGTAACTGAAGAAGACGCCCTGTATCTTGCACCGGCAGACCGCATTAAAATTTGGTAAGCAATATACCCATCAAAAAAGGGCGCCTGTCTTCACAGGCGCCCTTTTTTTCTCAGCTTTTTCGACTGGCTTTGGTTTAGACTTGCTTTTGTTTTCGCTTACTTTAGTTATGTGTAGCAGAAAGCGAGCTAATGCAATCAGCCATCTACAGACTGGTCAGCCGATAGCCTTTTAAGCACTTCAACGGCGTGAGATACTTTATCAGACTGCACAAAAATATGGTCATGATGATAAGCGGCAACCACATTGGCACTGATACCAGCGCTGCCCAACGCAGTGCTCATCGCTGCCGTCATGCCAACAGCATCGAGACTTGAATGCACTTCACAAGTTATACACTTAAATGGCCCTTCACCTGTGAGTCCATGCTGCGCTGCCAGCTGGCACGCTAAGATAAAGGTAACGCCCTCAGCTTCTTTGAATATGCCTTTTGCCTTGGTCAATAACATACTATGTTTGTCACCTTCAGATTCATGCTCACTCAACGAAACGAAGATAAACTCTTCTGCGCTAACAACCGGAGATAGGTTACTCAATAGCACTCTCAAGTCTTTTTCTGCTGCCATGGTCAGTACCTGTAAGCGTTTATTTTAAATTTTTAGATCGCGATTTTTTGATAACGCCTAAGACTTGCTATAGCTTTTTAGCTCTAATGCGCTTGCCCTTTATTTTACCTTCGCGAAATTGGGTCATTGCTCGCTTCACGCTGCGCTGCTTCACTGCAACAAAACTCGCGCTATTTTGTACCGCAATTTTACCTATATCATCACCTGGAATACCTGCATCTTTGGTTAATGCACCAAGGAGATCGCCAGGGCGAAGCTTTTGTTTCTTACCCGCGCTAAGTGACAGGCAAGTAAACTCTGGCTGGGTAATTTTGTTTTTATGAAAACGAAGGCTTTGCGCGCCTTTTAGCGGGATGTCTTCTTGCTGCAGCACCTCAATTTTTCGTAGCGAACTCTCTTCATCATCGCTAATTAGCGTAATGGCCATTCCCTCTGCGCCTGCTCGTGCAGTGCGCCCAATTCTGTGAATATGCACTTCTGGCTCTTCACTTACGGTGTAGTTAATGACACACGCGATATCATCAATATCCAGTCCTCTGGCAGCCACATCGGTAGCAACTAAAACCTGCAGTGAGTCGCTGGCGAACTGCATAAGTACAGCGGTGCGCTCATGCTGTTCCATATCACCTTTTAGGCCTGCCGCACTGAAACCTTCTTCTACAAGCTCCTCTACCACCTCAGCCACCTGAACCTTGCGATTACAAAACACAATGGCGTTTTTAGGCTGGTAGTGAGTCAGCACCGCTTTTAGGGCTTGAACCCGAGTGTGCTCTAGCACGTTGTAACCCAGTTGCGTAATCGCTGGCTTGTTGTCTTGAGATTCCACTTTGCACGACACAGGATCTCGCAAATACTGATTAGCTACACGCTCAATTTGTTCAGTAAAGGTGGCAGAAAACAACAGTGTCTGTACCTTTGATGACATGGGAGAAAAAATAACGCGCAAGTCATCTTCAAAGCCCATATCCAACATTCTGTCAGCTTCATCAAGCACACGAAAACGCACATTTTTTAGTGTAATTCGACGTTTTTCTACGTGATCCATAATTCGCCCTGGTGTACCCACGATAATGTGCGGACTGTGTTTAAGGGACTGAATTTGCGGCCCCATGGGTTTACCGCCACACAGGGTTGTCACCTTCACGTTACCAATTTGCTTCGCCGCCTGCCTAAACTGCTCTGCGACCTGATCTGCTAACTCTCGCGTTGGGCATAAGACTAATGCTTGAGTAGTAAAGTCATTAACATCAATGTTTTCCAGCACAGGAATAACAAAACACAGGGTTTTGCCACTGCCCGTTTGCGCTTGGCCAATAATATCCCTGCCTTGTAAGGCACTAGGTAAAGACTGCGCTTGAATAGGCGACAGTTGGTGAATGCCTTGAGCGTCTAGCGCTTTTACAACTGCGGGGTTTATATCAAGGTCTTTAATCGTTTCAACTGTCATTATTCTATCCAATGGGGAGATTCAAAGGCCTTCTTTACCGTTTTTACCACTCGCTAGTGGCAGTCTTACTGACCATTAGCGGTAATGAGGAGGTAAAAACGAAAGGCTCATGATAATTTAAAAACACGCGAGCGGTTTTTCAAAAACCGTTTTCATAACAGCTTTTATAACTGCTACTATCACTGTTTCTTAAACAGGTAGTACTATTACTGTTACCAAGGTCGCGTGTTCAAGTATAAAAAGAAATTGTCGCTATAGGGCAAATATTGCGCTCAGTGCTATGCCGACTGGAAAGCTGATTTGAGCTTCCACTGCAGTGTTTGCCCCGCGTAAAACGGTACCATATCAGTGCCATCAGCTAGGGTTACTTGCTCGGGTACATCCCAATTTTCTTTCACTAAGGTCATCGTTGTTGTGTTGCGAGGCAAACCATAAAAGTCTGCACCATAATGGCTGGCAAACCCTTCAAGCTTGTCTAGCGCTCCTAGCTGCTCGAACACTTCAGCATATAGCTCTATGGCAGACCACGCGCTGTAACACCCTGCACAACCACACGCATTCTCTTTTTTGTGTTTGGCATGAGGCGCTGAATCGGTGCCTAGGAAAAACTTCTTGTTCCCGCTGGCGACCATATCTCTTAGCGCTTTCTGGTGGGTATTTCGCTTTAATACGGGTAAGCAATAATTATGTGGACGCACACCGCCTACTAATAAATCGTTGCGGTTAAGCAATAAATGCTGAGGCGTAATAGTCGCGGCCACAAATTCATTGGACTGCGCAACAAATTCGGCAGCATCTGCTGTAGTAATGTGTTCAAACACCACTTTTAGCTCAGGGAAAGCAGCGGTAATTTGCGTTAAATGGGTATCGATAAACACCTTTTCACGGTCAAAAATATCAATGTGATTTTCTGTCACTTCTCCGTGAATAAGTAGCAGTAAACCCTGCTCCTGCATGGCTTCAAATACGGGATACAAGGCTTTAATACCTTTTACTGCAGCATCGGAGTTAGTGGTGGCTCCAGCGGGGTAAAGCTTACACGCTGTTACCCCTGCTTTTTTCGCATCGACAATATCTTGCGGTGATGTTTCGTTAGTGAGAAACAGTGTCATTAGAGGTTCAAAGCTACTGCCGGCAGGACGCGCTGCATCAATACGCGCTTTGTAGTCCATCGCCATTGCAGCATTAACCACTGGGGGCACTAAATTAGGCATTACAATAGCGCGCTGAAAACATCTTGCCGTAGCTGGAACAGTTTCAGCCAGCATCTCATTGTCACGGAAGTGAAGATGCCAATCGTCAGGAGTAGTGATGGTTAACGTTTGCATGCCTAATTCTCTCATTTCTTTTCAGGGTTTTGGGATTTCTACAATTTATTGTTTACTTACATTCTCTATACACTGAGGTTTTCATGTCATAAAAATCCTCAGCGCTCATAGCTCATACATAAGAGCTTGGTCATAAGTGCGCTAACGTGCTTTACGTCAGTGGTAAAGATGTATTATCTATGACTTTTTCGTGTACGCCGCAATAATAACGATACGGGTGCCGTTGACCTTGCCTTCAATATGTAACGGGTTATCACAAAGGCTGATCCCCCTTACCGGTGTACCACGCTTGGCAGTGAAGCCTGCACCTTTGACGTTTAAGTCTTTGACAAGATGCACGTTATCTCCGGTTTTAAGCGCAGTGCCATTACTATCTAATGTAGCATCCCGCTCTATAAGGCCTGCTTCGGCCCAGGTCTTAGCGTCGTCATCGAGATACATCATATCTAGCGCATCTTGCGCCCACGCTTCGGTGCTTAATCGAGACAACAATCTATAGGCGACCACCTGCACCGCAAGCGTTGTCGACCACATTGCATCGTTAAGACAGCGCCAGTGCACGGGGTTAAGTTCTGCTTCACCCTCTAACTGAGCACGGCAAGTATCACAAGTTAAAATAGCGCACCCTGCGGTGTCGTCTGGTGATTCAGGTACCATATAAACCTCAGTATCAGAGGTGGATTTACATAGTTCGCAAGCATGATCAGCTCTGGTTATAACGGCGTCTTGAAGCACAATTTACATCTCAAAAATAAACTGTGTGCAATAATAGCATAAATTGCTCATCAACACGCCCACTCGAGGTGAACTTCAACAGGTCCTTTAAGCGTTATTTTCTAAAGTTCTTGTCTAACGTTATTCTCTAAAGTGCTGCGTTTTGATCTACCCATATGAGTTTGTCGGTGTCGTAGCCCGCATTTTCAGCAAACGTCATTAGTTCTGCGATGGTCGCATCTGGCAATGTTTTCGTTCTCGCTAGCAACCATAAATACTCTCTATCTGGGCCGGTTACTAATGCGTATTGATAATTTTCCTTATCAAGCTTCATCACGATATAGCTGGCGTAAAATGGCCCAAAAAATGACACTTTAAGGTGCGCAGTGGTGGGCTCATCGACGAAATAAGCGGTACCCTCTGCTTCCTCCCATTCACCAGCTTCTTCAGAATACCCGCGGTTGATAACCTTCACGCTATCATCATCTCTCATAGAGTAAGTAGCCGTAACACGGGAAAGCCCTTCTTCGAAACTATGATCATAACGGGCAAGCTCATACCATTGCCCGAGGTATTTGTTGAGATTAAAACCGGTGATGGGCGTCACGCCATCGGGCACGCTTGTGCAGCTCGATAGCAGCACGCAAAGAAAGGTAACAAGTGTTAGATTTTGTAGAAAGCGCATACTAATTTCCTGATTTCATACGTATTCATAGCATTAGCGTTAATGCCGTCACTTTATTTATTGATACGTCGCTTTTAAAAGGCCTGCAACAGCGATATCGTAACTGATGCGGCACAGTGTATACGTCACAGCTTTTTTGAAGAACACCTTTTTTTAAGATGAGGGTTAAAAAGCATATTTTGGAGAACGCACTTTTGAAAGGCAACGCTTTGAGTAATGATATGAGTTCCGATATGAGTACCGATTTGAGAAGCCATGCTAGTAAGGGCATGCAAGCACATTTCCCATCTGCCAGCAGACTCGTTTACGGCTGCATGGGCCTAGGCGGTGGCTGGAACAACAACCCAGTAACGTCAGACCACATAAACGAAACACATGCCATTATCAATAAAGCGTTAGAGCTAGACATCAATGTATTTGATCACGCAGACATCTATACGTTTGGAAAAGCAGAGCAAGCCTTCGGTGAGGTGCTAAAAACATCGCCCACGTTACGGGAAAAGATGATTATCCAATCAAAATGCGCTATTCGTTTTGAAGATGACTTAGGTCCAAAGCGCTACGACTTCTCGGCAAAATGGATAAACACATCGGTGGAGGGAATTCTGTCCCGTCTACATATCGAGCAAATTGATGTGCTTCTGCTTCACCGTCCAGACCCACTTATGGAGCTTAATGAGGTGGCTGAATGTGTGGCATCACTTCAACGGCAAGGTAAGATTAAACACATTGGCGTGTCTAATATGAACGGACATCAAATCGCGTACCTACAGTCTGCGCTATCAACGCCTATTGTGGCCAATCAGCTTGAAATGAGCTTAGGCTTTAGAGAGTGGGTAGAGGACGGCATAACTACCAATAGCACTGCCAATCGCCAAGTTGGCTATGCATCGGGTACGGTTGAACACTGCATGCTAAACAATATTCAACTGCAAGCATGGGGAAGTATTGCCCAGGGTCGCTATACAGGTGCCACCACAAACAGTGACACTGACAAGAACACCGCAGAACTCGTAAAACGATTAGCGAGTGAGTACCAAACTACCCCAGAAGCTATTGTATTAGGTTGGCTTATGAGGCACCCAGCTAGCATACAGCCTGTACTTGGCACCACCAATATTGCAAGACTAGCAGCATGCAAAGAAGCGGATAACGTTACGCTATCTCGAGAACACTGGTATGCGCTTGTAGAAGCTGCTCGCGGCCAGGAAGTTCCTTAACACCAAAGCCACAACGCAGTGGCGTTGCCGTCAACGCCGCTGTATTTCATTACATACTTAGCGCATTCTTTGCGCAAAGGGGGTTGCTATGCTAAACGGGTTTCATCACGTTGCTATTATTTGTAGTGACTACCCGCGTTCAAAACATTTTTATACCGAGATATTAGGGTTTAGCGTTATAGCAGAAAATTATCGCGAGGCTAGAGACTCTTACAAATGTGACCTTGCACTTGCCGACGGCAGTCAAATAGAGTTGTTCTCATTCCCGAATGCACCAACTCGGCCTTCTAGGCCTGAAGCGCAAGGATTAAGACACCTCGCGTTTAAAGTAGGCAACCTAGATGCAGCCATTCAAAAGCTTACGGACAAAGGCGTAGAATGTGAACCCATTCGCGTAGATGAATATACTGACAAACGCTTTACCTTCTTTCAAGACCCCGACGGCTTGCCGTTAGAACTCTATGAGGTGGCACTTTAAATAATCATGCTATAACATTTTAACTTCACGTTGAGGAAAGGGTATTTCTATCTCCGCCTGGTTAAGGGCGTCGAACACGGCTTTATTCAGTGCATACCGAATTTCAAAATGGCGGGTTGAAGGAGCTAACACCCGTATGCCAATATTAATACTGCTGTCGCCGAAATTGTCTATACCGATAGAGTGCGTCTTGTCTGAAGGAACACCGTCCACCGACTTTACTGCATCTGTCACTACTGAAAGCACACGGTCTACGTCACTTGAATATGCTACGCCAACAGACAGTTCAATAAGCATGTTGTCAGCAGAATTATGCAGCACTTCCCCCACAATCAGTTTATTAGGAATTTGAATAGTGACATTATCTTCATCGATAAGCAGGGTGTAAGGCAGCATTACTTGGTCTACCACCCCCGAGACGCCCTGCACTCTAATAGTATCGCCAACAACGAAAGGACGCGTAATAATAATGGTAAAGCCAGCCGCATAGTTCGCTAGCATTCCTTGAATGGCTAGCCCAGCACCAAGGCCCACAGCACCTATGGCCGCAATTAACGGCGTCACGCTTATTCCAATATTGCCCAGCGCAATAATGATCACGATACCGAGGATAACTAGCTTACTGGCGCCTCCTGTGAAGCGACTTAGCGTAATATCAATATCTCGATTAATCATCACGCGCTCAACAACACCACCTATTTTTGCAGCTAACCACCAGCCCACCAAAAAGATAACCAGAGCGCCAAACATCTGAAAACTGTAGGTGACGGCAAATTCTACCAGGGTGTCGTAGAGTGCTTGGGCTTGTTTGAGTTCGTCCATAGGAGAGAAAAATGCATCAATGGTTGAGATGTGCCGAGGATAAACAACATTGAAACGACATACAATAAAATGAGGACTCTAGAGCGTGTGGGTAACCTGAAGTTTCTACGCAATTAGAAACGGACCAAATGAAAACACCCCCAGTTATTGGAATGTCCAATGACTGGGGGTGTTTCATAATATCCAAGTTGTCGTGTTGATGAAAATTTAATTTACGGCGTTAATTGCTGTATTCAGATGCTTCAATTTCGGCCAGGCGCTTTTGCGTTGGATTTTTAACAAAGTTATACACCATGCCGATAAATAAAATAGCGGCAAATGCCGTTGCAACCATAAACCCATACTTGGCGTCGCCACCGTTAGCATCACTTACCAAGCCCATTATGAATGGTCCAGCTGCGGCGCCTGCTGCGGTGAAGAAAAGAATAACCCCCGCAACACTGCCGTGCTGGTGTTTGGGAAAACAGCTTATTCCTTTGGAATTAAAGGTGGGGTAGATAACCGACATGAAAATACCCGTCAACGGGAATAGATAGAGCGCCACTTGCTTGCCACCCATTAGTCCAACACCAAAGCAAAGCACAATGCCCCCACTGAATAACATCAATACGAGTGCCCAATTAAAATGCGACATCATCCAGATACCCACAAAGCGACCCGCGGCTCGTAAAATGAAAAATGCCGTTACCGAGTAAATTGCTAAGGTTTGGCTGACGCCTTCACTGTAGCAGTCATAGGTTGCTCGAAGTGTAGAGGCATCACATACCAAATAGCTAGGCATCCACACGTATATTGCGCTTTCCGCAGCCACGTATAAAAATGCGCCCACAGAAAAGCCAAAAGCGTAGGGATTTCTTACAAGCGCTAAACTTTGCAGTACTGAAACCTGCTTTACTTTCTCACTTTTTTCACGGGTATAATTTGGGTATTTTACAAATAGTGCGCCCACAATTAAAACCGTGCATACACCACCTGCAATAACATAAAGCCACTGCCACGCCACTCCTTGATGGATTAAGTAAGCGACGATTAACGGCCCTACAATTGCGCCGACGCCAAAGAATGCCTCAGCACCGTTCATCGTTGAAGTATGCTGTTTTGTAGACGAGGAAATATCCCCAATAAGTGCAAGCGCTCCGGTTTTAAATACGCCCACCGCGACGCCAGATAAACTCATCAGGCTTACAATAAGCAGAAAATCATCAGCGACCAAAAAGCTATAGCACGCCACACCAAAAATGGCTAAACCCATAATAATAGTTGGCTTTCTACCTATTTTGTCGGCTAAAAAGCCCAAGAATAGGCCTGATAACGCTATGCCCAACATAGGAAGGGAGTGCATCAGGCTCGCTTGCGCATTAGTGACAGAAAAAGCCACCTTCACTTCCTTTATAATTTCCCCTACCGAATCTGATGTCATGGCGAACATCATAAACATCAGGTAGGTTAACCATCTTATAATTCTGCTATTTTGATCCTGATTGGACATAGTGCGTCTCGCATCAATACTGCTATTTAAGCCTAAAACCAAGCTAATTTATGTTATTCGCTCGTCACCGTCTAAACGTACTAGATTATTTGATGAACAAAGGCGTAAGTTTATTTGATAAAATAACTTAATCGTTTAAGATAAAAGTTAACAGAATTTAAAATCCCTGTAAACTCGTTAATTCTTATCTTTCGTTTAACGCAACAGGAAAAACGGATTTGCGTATCAATTTGGAACCACTTATGAACTATGCTGCTGACGTTAGTGTTTGCCTAGACCGCATTTTGGAATCTACCGATCTATCGGGCCTCACGAAGAAGGACGCGACGTTATTTACACGACGTCTTGAAGCGCATTTTCCTTCGCTCTTTGAAAAATACACCTGTGTGTATGGCCACCAATACGATTGCTACTATCATTTACAAAAATTAGTAGAAACGTTAAGAGATGGTATTAAGAAAAGAAAACCTGCCCTTAAAAAACTTGATGAGACCAGGCTTAAATCACCGCTGTGGTATCGCGACGAAAAACAAGTAGGTTTAGCATGCTATGTTGACTTAATGGGCCCTACCCTTAACGACCTACACGACCGCATTCCCTATTACAAAGCACTAGGTATTACTTATCTTCACCTGATGCCACTCTACGACGCACCTGCTGGCGACAGCGATGGTGGTTATGCTGTGTCTGATTATCGCAAAGTAAACCCAACGCTTGGCACCACAGCAGATTTAGAAAACCTTGCTGACGCCCTGCTCAAAGAGGGAATTAACCTGGTACTCGATTTTGTGTTCAATCACACCTCTGACGAGCATCGCTGGGCAAAAGCCGCGCTTGAGGGTAAAAAGCAATATCAGAACTATTACTACGTTTATGATGATAGAACCATACCCGACCAATATGAAACCACGCTAAGGGAAATATTTCCTCAGGTTCGTCGAGGAAATTTTACCTTCAACGAACAGATGCAAAAATGGGTATGGACTACATTTAACAGCTTCCAATGGGATTTAAATTACAGTAATCCAGAAGTCTTTAATGCCATTACATCTGAAATGCTGTTTTTAGCTAATATAGGCTCTGCAGCCCTTCGCCTAGATGCCCTTGCATTTATTTGGAAAGAAATGGGGACTAACTGCGAAAACCAAGATAAGGCCCACGTTTTAATTCAAGCGTTTAATTGCTGTTTAGAAATAGCGGCGCCTGCGGTGGTATTTAAATCTGAAGCGATTGTGCACCCCGATGAAGTCAACAAATACATTGGCGAAGACGAATGTAAGTTGTCATATAATCCACTTCTTATGGCACTACTTTGGAATAGCCTAGCAACCAGAAAAACCAGACTACTGACTCGCTCAATGCAAAAGAGCTTTGCTATTTCTGATAATTGCACTTGGGTAAATTATGTTCGCTGCCATGATGATATTGGATGGACCTTTGACGATGATGTGGCACAAGAGCTTGGTATTAACGGCAATGATCACCGCTTTTTTTTAAACCAATTCTTTACCGGACGCTTTGAAGGCAGCTTTGCTAACGGCGTGCCGTTTGCAGAAAACCCATCGAATGGCGATTGTCGCGTTTGTGGGTCACTCGCGTCTTTGTGCGGACTGGAAAGTGCGTTACATAACAACGATACAAAGGGCATTGAAGAAGCCGTCAACCGTATGTTGTTACTTTACGGCATTACGTTCAGTATTGGTGGTATAGCGCTATTGTACTCAAGTGATGAGATTGCAAAGCTTAATGACTACAGCTATCGCGATGACGTGACTAAGCAACACGACGACCGCTGGGTAAATAGAATAGCCGTTACCCCTAAAGACACTGCACTGGCCATGGAAAAAGTACAGCGTACGCTAAGTCCTCAGGAAGATGCGAGCTTAAAGGTATTTAAGGGCCTTCAACACATGTTGGCAATTCGTAAAACCCATGCTGTATTTGGTAAAGCGCGCACATACATTTTAGAAGCTAGCAACCATCACTGTTTTGCATTTTTAAGAGAAAATGAAAACGGCGAAAAGTTATTAGCAGTAAGTAATTTCAGCGAACACGTACAGCAAGTTGATGGTGAGATACTAAGGACGCTTAACGGCAAATCGTATAAAGACTTATTATCTGACACTACCTTTAAAGGCGATGAGACGGTAATCACACTTCGCCCTTTCCAACAGCTCTGGATTACCCGCTAAAGGTATTCTCACCTTATTCGCCGCATTAACTATAATTGGGCGTACAATAAAAGCGCTGCAGACACCGCTGCTGTGCTTTTATTATTATACATAGCAAATACTTACCTTTTCTTAATGACTTTTTAAGGCAAATATCGCCAATACCACTATACTTTAACGTTGTGAGGGCCTTAGTTTAATGACACTGCGCTAGGAAGCGCTACCGCTAATGTCGCTTCTCACTGTTAAACTTCTGAAAATTGATTCATTACTCAATTTTTGTGCTTCGAGTAACCGGGCACGCAACGGAAATATCACGTTAAGCGTGAAATATGGACATCATTATGGGGAAAGAAAAATTATGCATGGCGAAAGCGGATTGGAATATATGTGCCCACATTGCGGGGCAACAAACACGGTTCAAATTGGTATACTTAAAGACATGTATACCGAACAATTTGACTCCTGCTCCGGCTGTAAAAAGTACCTGAGTTTAACACCCGCTGACGGCGTTGGCGGAAAGATAAACTTGGTCATTGACGCATTAGAGCCCGATTTTCGAGCCAGATAAATCCAAAAGACAAATTCAAAAACTGTATTCACAGTATAAATATGAAAAAGCCGCGTAGTTAACACTCTTATGGAGCAATAACTACGAGGCTTTAAAAGCTGGCTAAGAAAAGAAGCTGCGTTTCAAGTCGTTATCGGTGAGGAACTGACCGCCCAGCGCTGACGTTTTGGTATACGAGTTTGTATCCTTGATACCTCTCGCCTTCACGCAATAATGCGTAGCGTTAATAGACACCGCCACATCATCTGTTCTTGCTAGCGTTTGTATAGCAACTAATACTTGCTGCGTTAATCGTTCTTGTACCTGCGGGCGCTGGGCAAAAAAGCTAACAAGACGATTTATTTTAGACAAACCAATGACGGTATCTTTTGGTATATACGATACAGTCGCAGTGCCGTCGATAGTCACAAAATGATGCTCGCAGGTACTCGTTAGGCTAATATCAGATACTTGCACAGGCTGATCAATCTGCATCTTGTTCTCAATGGCAGTGATTTTAGGAAATTTTCTATAATCTAAGCCACCAAAAATTTCATTCACATACATTTTTGCAATGCGCGTTGGCGTGTCGCACAAGCTGTCGTCCGTCAAATCTAGACCTAGCGTTTCCATTACGTCGCGCATGGCACTGGCAATACGCGTGCGCTTTTGCTCATCGCTTAGGCCGTTAGGCACCATAGGCGTTTCTAAGCCTTTCGCTTCTAATACGCTTCGTACACGCTGCGCTGATTCAGATATAGAGGGATCGAGTGCGTCGCGCACAATTACCGCTTCTTTTGCTAACATTGGATTATCCGTATATAACTTCTTTTTTTAACTTCTACGCACATCAATGCGTTACAGATCGACTAGGCTAGTAAATGACTTTTTTTTAATATAGTTGCCAAGTTATGTACCAATGACACACTATTTACGTATTCCCTTACATATTAACTATTTAGGAAAAAACATTGGCCTCACCCATACTTATTACAGGCGCTAGTCAGCGATTAGGACTGGCTATGGCAGACAGCTTGCTCGAAGAGGGTAATGCCGTTGTCGTAACCTACAGAACACTGCGACCCACGATAGAAAAACTAAAAGACAAGGGCGCAGCCGCTATTTATGCAGATTTTAGCACTGAGCAGGCTATTGATCGAGCAATTGATGATATTAAGGCAGCAAGCGAAAGCTATCGCGCAATCATTCACAACGCCTCCGATTGGGCACAAGAAAAAGACCATGACGATAAGCACAGCTTGTTTAACCGCATGATGAATGTCCATGCCCTCGCACCCTACCGTATTAATCTCGCCTTAGCCCATTCGCTTTCAAATCAAGATGGCTTTAGCGACATTATTCACATGACAGATTATGTGCAGGATACGGGCAGTGAAAAACATATGGCCTATGCAGCCAGCAAAGCAGCTTTGCACAACTTAACGCTCTCTTTTGCAAAAAAACTAGCTCCCCACGTAAAGGTAAATAGCATTGCCCCTGCCCTTCTCATGTTTAATGAAGATGATGACGAGGCCTATAAACAGAAAGCATTAAAGAAATCCTTACTTGAAACGGTACCTGGTGCACAAGAAGCAGTAAAAGCTATGCACTATATACTAAACAGCGACTACATCACCGGACAAACCCTGCATTTAAATGGCGGTAGGCATTTAAAATGATGTCAAGGCTCAGAATAACGAGAAAAATAGTGTGTTAGATGCTTTTTGTAACATGTAGCCAATGCCGTAAATTTATTAGACTCAGTGTTGGTGGGACTGCACGGTACAGTTATACTTAGCCTTTCACTGTTTACTTGGATGAACTATGCAGGGCACACGCACTATGGCGCCAGAATGGCATGATGCAGACGCTATCATGCTGGCATGGCCTCATGCCCAGACCGACTGGGCACTATGGCTTGAAGAAGCCAGAGACACCTATCTCAACGTCATAACTGCAATAAACCGATATAATGCAGGGGTAATATTACTGTGTGCACCTGCCGATATCGACGACCTCACGGCGCGCCTTGCACCTGATGCAAAGGTACTAATTGTACCTGCCACATATAACGACACCTGGGTGCGGGATTATGGGTTTATAACCTGCTTAGATAGCGAGAAGAATGGCTCTCCAGTGGAATTTCGCTTTAACGGCTGGGGCAACAAATTTTACGCTGAAGACGACAATCTTGCCAATCAGCGATACCTAGCCGCTCTGTGTAAATCGGTGTTAAGAAGTAGCCCTATTGTTGCCGAAGGCGGCGCACTTGAAATTGACGATCAAGGGCATTTGCTCACCACTGCACAATGCTTGTTAAACCCAAAACGCAATGGCGATATGTCATTGTCTTCCTATGCTGATGCGTTCAGCGAAATATTGGGATGTAGCAAGGTTACCGTATTGCAACATGGACATCTTGAAGGCGATGACACCGACGGTCATGTAGATACGTTGGTACGATTTACGCCTAATACAGGCCTAGTCATTCAAGCGTGTGATAATCGCCCTGATGACAGTCACTTTGAAGGGTTGAAGGCACTTTGCGACGAATGCGCCTGTGCACTTCCAGAGCATCAGCAGTACCGCTTACCGCTACCGCTCATCAACAACGAGGACGGCGATAGATTACCCGCCTCTTATGCTAACTATCTCATTTGCAACGGCGCTATTTTGCTCCCTATTTACGGGCAAGACGAAGACAAAGAAGCGATTAATGTTATTCAAAAAGCGTTTCCAAATTACATTGTTGAACCAATTGATTGTCGTGTACTCGTAAAGCAATACGGCAGTTTGCACTGTATTTCTATGCAAGTGCCAAAAAATACGCTGAAAGACGACATCATTGAGACATTAAGGAAAGGAGTATCACTACATGCCCCCAAATAAGTTAAAAGTGGGCCTTGTGCAGCAGGCTGTAAGCGATAACGACAAAGCGACAAATTGGAACAAAAGTGCTGAGCAAGTGGCTAAACTTGCCGAGCAAGGTTGTGAATGCATTTTGCTACAAGAACTGCACAGCACCTTATATTTTTGCCAGCAAGAAGACACCGACGCCTTTGATTTAGCAGAGCCAATTCCAGGACCGGCAACTCAATTTTTTGGCGAACTCGCTGAAAAACACAACATTGTTTTGGTAACTTCGCTTTTCGAAAAGCGTGGCTCAGGGCTTTATCACAATACTGCGGTAGTTTTTGATAGAAGTAAGGAGATTGCAGGGAAATATCGCAAGATGCATATTCCTGACGACCCCGGCTTTTACGAGAAATTTTACTTTACGCCCGGCGACACAGGCTTTGAACCCATACAAACCAGTGTTGGAAAGCTGGGTGTACTAGTGTGTTGGGATCAATGGTATCCAGAAGCGGCGCGCCTAATGGCAATGGCCGGTGCAGACTTGTTGTTTTACCCCACCGCAATTGGCTGGGATGTGAACGACACTGCCGAGGAGCGCACCCGTCAACATGGCGCGTGGGAAACCATTCAGCGCTCGCACGCTGTTGCTAACTCAGTTCCGGTTATCGTAGCTAACCGTACTGGCTTTGAAGCGTCACCTGTTGAAGGCGACCCAGGTATTCAGTTCTGGGGTCAGAGCTTTGTAGCAGGCCCCCAGGGTGAAATACTGGCAAAGGCTGAAGCAGAGGGTGAAACTACTCTTGCCGTTGAACTCGATATGTCTCGCACCGAAAATATCAAACGGATTTGGCCCTATTTTCGCGACCGTCGCATAGATGCCTATGATGACCTAACGAGACGCTGGCGCGACTAACCCCAATAAATGGACGTCAGAGAAATAAATGGACGTCAGAATGCATTTTTTCAAAGCAGCAGCAGCTTCTAAATTGTAATCTGACCCCATTTTTGTCGGGCCTGTGGTGTAAAAATGCTGTGTTTTAAATGCGATGCTTTAAACGCTATGTTTTAAAGATAATACCGTCGTACATCATAAACGTATTCCTTTCGTTTTTTGCCAGCAGTGCCAGCATCACCTCATCTTCAATGTCGAGGCCGCCGGTGAATTGACCAAACGCTGGCATAACAAATAGCTGACTCGTTGATATAAAACACTTTCCCGAGTAGCTCCTGCGTGAGATGGCAGTTCGCATTTTAGGGTGAAAATGGCCAATAATTTGCGCTCTAGTGCCAGTTTTTGTGCTGCTTTCTAAACTATTTTCTAAACCAGCTTCGGGCTCATGGCGAAACACCACATCATAAACTCCCTCTTTGTTAAGAAGTATCTCCTCAAGGGCTTCACCGGGGATGCCCTCTGGCAGGTCAGGATCGTGATTGCCCTCTACCCAGCTCCACTGTGTCACTTGCGATACTAAATTGCATAGAAAGGCGCGGTCTTCAGCTGTCATTCGAGCCATGCTGTGCTTGTCGTGAAAACTATCGCCTAAACTAATGACTCTTGCCGGCTGATAATCTTCAATAATACGCGCTAGGCGCTTAAGAGTTGCTTGAGAGTCTACACTTGGCAGCGGATTACCATAACTTCGTAAGTAGCTTCCCTTTTCTAAATGCAAATCTGACACCACCAGCCAGTCTAGCGCCGGCAAATACGCCACGCCTCTGGCATCTAGCACCCACAGAAGCCCCGCAAATTTGGTTATACTGAGTTTTCTTTTTGCTAACTGAGTCGTTAGCCAACTGTCGCTGATTGCCAATGAATACCTATTATTGTGTTTGCGAAAGCAGTGCGCGTACGTCTTCTAGCATGTTTTCAGCCTCAGCGTACAAATCTGCTTGCTCGATGATTGCCTGAGCCCCTGCGCCTTTTATTTGTTCACTGCGAACATTCAGCACAATAGGGATAGCCATGGGAGACACTTTTTCTAAATTGACCAAGGTCGCGCTATCAACATAGCGAATAAGCAGGTTTGCCAGCCTGGATAAATCTAGCAACTCTCTCTCTGCGTCCTCTCTCGCCACTTTTAATAAAATATGGTCAGTGTCGTGCTCACGCAAGGTGTCGTAAATTAAATCTGTCGAAAACGTTACCTGTTTCATGGTTTTTTGACTGGCGTGATAGCGCTGCTCTGTGAGCCCGCTCACTACAGCAACCTGGCGAAAAGAGCGTTTCAGCATAGGAGCCTGCAGCATCCAGTCTTCTAACTCGTCGCCCAATATATCGGGCTGGAATAAGCGCTGAAGCTGCTGCTGTGTAATTGGGTTCACCGACGCTATTGATAGCCCATAGTCAGTAACGCTAAAGCTAAGGGGTTTAATACTCATCTTTTCCATACGACGGGTTAACAACATGCCAAGGGTTTGGTTGGCCTTTCGCCCGTCGAAGGTATAATACAGTGTGTAATACGCTTGTCGAAATGGAAATTGCTCTACCAATACGTTGCCGGGCCTAGGCAGTTGAGAGAAAGCCTCTTGCAGGGTTAACCATTCTTGCACTTGTGTAGGCAGTGCTTTCCACTTCGAGCTATCAGCTAAAATCTCCCTCACGCCATCGGCTAAATACGTAGACAACGGCATTTGCCCGCCACCGTAACTTGGTATTTTAGGCTCTTTTGCCTTGGCAGGCTTCGCGTGAAGCTGCATATCTCTTATTGCTTCGTATTTAAGTACTTCCCCGGCAAAGTAGAATGTATCACCTGGGGTAAGCTGCTGAGCAAAATATTCTTCCACTTCACCAATAATCTTGCCCTGATTACCACGGCGTATTCGTTTAACTTTAAGACGGCCAGACTCCACAATTGTGCCAATGTTTTGCCTGTGCCGCTGGACCACGCGCCGGTTCGCTGGAGAAAACGTACCGTCGTCGTTTTCCAACAATCGCTGATAGCGCTCGTAGGCATTAAGGGCACTACCGCCATCTAATGTGAACTGCCATAGTTTATCAAAATCACTTCTGTCTAACCCTTGATAAGGGGTGGCGTTTAGAATTTGCTGGTACAAGGTGTCCGGTTTATCAGCCTGACTGCACAAACAATTCAAAATAAACTGGGGAATAATATCCAGCGCCCCCGAGTGCGGGGCATCGCCATCTAGCTCACCTTTGTTAATGGCAGCTATCGCAGCCTGACATTCTAGCGCTTCAAAGCGATTCGCAGGGACTAGCAGCGCTTCACTTGGTTCATCCAGTCGGTGATTCGCTCGCCCAATACGCTGCAATAATCGGCTTACCCCTTTCGGCGCCCCCACTTGTATAACCTTATCCACATTGCCCCAATCTATTCCCAGCTCTAGGGCAGATGTACACACCACAGCGCGAAGCAAACCGCTTGCCATCATAGCTTCGGTTTTGCGCCGTTGCTCTTTGCTTAAACTACCGTGGTAAAGGGCAATAGGCAGTGCCAGTTTGTTGGCTTCCCACAGCATTTGAAACAGCAATTCCGACTGCGCTCGGGTATTAACAAACACCAGCGTGGTTTTCGCTTTTTCTATTGCCTGGTAAATATCATCAATGGCATAGCGCGCCATAAACCCACCAAAGGGCATACGTGCTTTTGAATGCAGCATATCTACCTTGGGCTTCTCCCCTGCCTTTACTTTAACAATGTTGGCGGTACTGTTGCTGCCTGCTAGCCAGGCGCCGAGTGTTTCAGGGAAGGCCACGGTGGCTGATAAACCAATACGCTGCATGGCTGGCGATAAAATAGATAGCCGCGCTAACGCTAAAGACAGGAAGTCCCCACGTTTATTCGCCATTAAGCTGTGGGTTTCATCTACTATCACCCGCTTCAGCTTACCAAATAGTTTATCTGCATCAGCATAGCTCAGCATTAACATCAGCGACTCAGGCGTCGTTAATAATATATGCGGGGGCTTTTTACGCTGGCGCTGACGTTTGTGGGAAGGTGTATCTCCGGTTCGCGTTTCTGCGCTAATACCCAACCCCATTTCTTCAATAGGCTGCAGCAAGTTGCGATGGATGTCTTGGGTGAGCGCTTTTAGGGGAGAGATGTATAAGGTGTGCAACCCCGTAAAGTTTGACGTGCTCAGTAACGCATCTAACTCTACTAGACTCGGTAGAAAGCCTGATAATGTTTTTCCCGCTCCTGTGGGTGCAATAAGCAAAGTGCAGTCATGCTTGTCTTTTTCAACAAGCATATCCCGCTGATAATCGCGAAGCTGCCACCCTTTCTTTTTAAACCACTTGGCAAATACAGCAGGTACTGATTTCATTAATTAACTTACTTCCATTTTTTACTCGTTATACGCAGGTTACCCAGTTAGGTTTACCAGCAAGGTTTATTTGCACTGGCTGACGTCCTCAATCCTCATGCACTGACCCGTCCTTGCAAAAAAAAGAAGGCATTTAAATAAAAGCATTTAAATAAAAGCACTTAAATAAAAGTTCTTAAATAAAAATACTTTAACGAGAGAGCTCTCACCTTGCTGTTGTAGGCAGCTCTTTTGACGAACTCTTGTGACGAACTCTTGTAACGAACAGTTATAACGAACTTCTGTCCTCCATTGTTGCAGTGCACTGATTTCAGAACAGCACCGTAACGATATCGTCATGAAGGTGTCAATTAACTGTCAAGTTGGTTGGTTAGGGTGTTTTCACACCAAATGACTATTTGAGCATTTCAATGATTAAGGCTCCTCACTTCAGAAGCGTTTTTATCTCAGATACACACCTTGGCAACAAAGACTGCAAAGCAGAATTTCTTCTTCACTTTCTGAACAATATGACCTGCGACAGGCTTTACCTAGTGGGCGATATTGTAGACATGTGGTCGATGAGCAAACAGTTTCGTTGGCCAGATGCACATAATGAAGTGATACATAAAGTTATCCAGCTTAGTCATGAATCTACAAAAGTCATTTTTCTACCGGGCAATCACGATGCCCCCTTACAAAAGTATTCAGGAATGCAGTTTGGCGATATAGAGATAAAACGCCAATACGTGCATGAAACCGCAGCGAACAAACGCTACTTGGTGTTGCATGGTGACCAATGTGATGGTGATGTGACTTTAGGCCGCTTTCACGCCTGGATTGGCGATAAGGCCTATGATGCGCTGCTATTTGCAAACCGCTGGTTTAACCTGCTGCGAAGCTGGAGAAAACAAAGCTATTGGTCGTTAGCAGGCTACATCAAGCAACGAGTGAAAGGCGCAAATAAGGCCATAGCTCGGTACAAAAACGCCACTACCAAGCGGGCGAAAGAGCTGCAGCTTGATGGCGTCATTTGCGGCCATATTCACCACCCAGAGTCAGATATGGTGAATGGGATTCATTATGTGAACGACGGCGATTGGATAGAAAATTGCTCTGCGCTAGTTGAAGACAACGCTGGAAACTTGCAGCTATTAGACTGGGTTGTGTATACCAAACAAGAAACGGTGTCTGAACTAGACCTTAGACACCTCGATTCGAAAAATAAGGCGGCGTAATGCGTGCGTTACCCGAATGAATGCATCTGAAAGACATTAGCCATTGAAGAAACTTAAGCGGTATCAGTACGAGCGCTATGCCGTACTGTGTAAGTTGGCATATCCGAAAGAATTTGACTATTCATCACTGGGCTTTTCAGCCCATGAGCACCATGCTGTGTGCGATTCACGCGGCACCGTAGTGGCACGCATTCTCTGTCGCCCAAACAAAAAAGAAGTTATCGTGCTGTTTAGGGGCACCCAATCCATTCGAGATTGGTTACTTAATTTTTGCATTTTCCCGAGTAAAGCAAAGGGAAAGTTTAAAGATAAATCAACGCACAACGGCTATGTTCATTTTGGCTATCAGCTTCTGCTCAATCAAAAAAGCCAGACTAGGATCCCCTTACCTGCTGACAGTAAAAAAACCAGCGTAACGCTCAGTATATATGAAGATATCGAGGCCAAATTAGCGCCGCTTATTGAGTCAGGTAAACGCATCACACTTACCGGCCATTCGTCTGGTGGAGCCATGGCGGTTTTAGCAGCGCAGCGCCTTGAATTGGCATTTCCCAAAAGCGTACGCCGCGTTGTCACCTTTGGACAACCCTCAACCAGCTACCGTCGATTCTACAAGCATTACTTACTTCATCACCGCACATTTAGAATCGTATGCGACCTCGATATTGTCACCTTTCTTCCGCCTATTCCAGGGTTGTTTAAGCATCTGGGGCGCTCGCTTTGGCTGCATAACGAGCGTGTATACGACAACGCCAAGCCTATATGGCGGCTATATCGGGTTATTTCTCAGTGGCTGATTTCCCCCATTTCATATCACTACATGCATAAATACATTCGCAACAAAGACTTCTTCGATAAACATTAGGGCCTGTTGGTCGTAGTAAAAAAACCGAGCTGTAGGCTAAGTGGTCGCTTTATCTTTTTTGTCGTATTTACATGTATTGTAAATACTGAGGGAAACGTTGCCTGTGCATCCATCAACATGGTTAAAAACTGATAGTACTGGCTTGTACTGCGAACCGGGTGAGTTTTACATCGACCCCATGACCGAAGTAGACACAGCGTTAGTGACTCACGGCCATGCTGATCACGCGCGGGCCGGACACCATACGGTTTATGCCAGCGTAGAAACCTTAGCCATTATGCAAACTCGCTATGGCGAGGATATGGCCGAAAAGCAACACTCAGTGACATTGGGGAAAAAACTCACCTTTAATGATGTGACGGTAACTTTTTATCCCGCGGGCCATATATTAGGCTCTACGCAAATACTCATAGAATACGGTGGCTACAGCGTGGTGGTATCTGGCGATTACAAAAGGCGTCATGACCCCACTTGCCCGCCCTTTCAGGTGGTACCTTGCGATGTGCTTATTACTGAGGCCACTTTTGGACTGCCTGTTTTCGAACACCCACCCATTGAGAACGAAATAGAGAAATTGCTTCACTCGCTGAGGGTATTTCTCACTCGGTGTCACCTGGTAGGCGCCTATGCCTTAGGCAAGTGCCAACGTTTGATTATTGCGCTAAGAGAGGCAGGCTACCACAAACCTATTTATCTGCATGGAGCTCAGTTGAAGTTATGCGATTTATACCAACAGTTTGATATTGACCTTGGCGAACTTATTCCCGTCTCGCAGGTTGACGATAAAAAAGAGCTCGCGGGAGAAATTGTGATTGCTCCGCCTTCCGCATTGGCAGATAGATGGTCGCGAAGTCTTCCTAATGTGCGCACGGTGATGGCATCGGGCTGGATGCAAATTCGCGCCCGCGCGAAACAGCGAAATGCCGAACTCCCTCTTATTATTTCCGATCATTGTGATTGGCCTGAATTACTTAGAACTATTGAGGAAGTTAACCCGAAAGAGGTGTGGGTGACTCACGGAAGAGAAGATGCGCTGATGTATCAAGCTGAAAAGATGGGGTTTAAAGCCCGCGCATTGTCATTGGTAGGCTATGACGAGGAAGAACAAGGAGGTGATTAATGGAGGCGTTTAGTAACCTGTTAGAGCAGCTGTACTTTACCGCTGGAACGAAAGCGAAAGCGCAGCTTATTGCAGACTATATTGAAAATACGCCCGACCCAGATAGAGGCTGGGCAATTGCTGCCATGGCAGGTACCCTGCGATTTGATTTTTTTAAACGTAATACTGTGAAAAAATTGATTACCGAGCATACCGACCCTGCCCTATTTGCGATGAGTTATGACTATGTAGGCGAGGTGAGCGAGACCGTTGCGCATCTATGGCCGTTCAATAGCCCTGTGTCACCCTTACCGTCTCTTCACAGTATTGTAGATACCTTCGCTACTATTTCTAAACAGAAAGTGCCTGCAACGCTGGCTGAATACTTAACCATGATGACACCGCCCCAGCGCTGGGCACTATTGAAATTAGGTACTAGAGGGCTTCGCATTGGCGTATCAGCACGCTCAATAAAGCAAATATTGGCTAACTACGGCAACAAAGATATTAAAGAGATCGAAACCTTATGGCACGCTGTAAACCCTCCGTATACCGAGCTGCTAAAGTGGTTAGAAGGCAATGCTGACAAGCCTGATATTGAAAATGCCGTCACGTTTCATCCCGTCATGCTTTCTCATCCCATTGAAGACAATGATATCGACACCTTTGATGCCAGCCTTTGGCAAATTGAAAATAAGTACGATGGCATTCGTGTACAGCTTGCGGTGAATACTGAGCTTGCTGGCAAGGACAAAGAAAGTAAAAAGCCCGCAGCCAATCCCACTGATGAACAAGAGCGCGAAAAGGCGTTGTTCTCTCGAACTGGCGACGATATCAGTCACTCATTCCCTGATTTATTGGACGAAATGAGCGGCAATATGGTGCTCGATGGCGAGCTATTGGTTATTCACAATACCGAGGAGGCCAGTGCGAGCGCATCAGATATGGCCAGCAGTTCGTCTGCATCAGAACCTATCGTTGATACGTTTAATGCGCTGCAGCAAAGACTTAACAAGAAAAAGCCAACCAAACCCTTAATGCAGTCAAATCCGGTCGGGCTTATTGTTTACGATGCACTTGTACTAGAGGGAGAAAAGCTGACTTCCTTAACATTGGAGGCTAGGCGTAAAAAATTAGCCTCTTGGTTTGAGCAAAAAAAGCCGCCTCGGCTATTTTTATCTAACACCTTACGTGCATCATCGCCCGAAAATTTACGCGCCCTTCATAACACGGTTTGCGACAACAGATCCGTTGAAGGGCTTATGATTAAGCGACTCGACAGTACATATGTGCCCGGTCGACCTAAAGGCCAGTGGTATAAGTGGAAGCGAGACCCTTTAGTGGTGGATGCGGTGATCATGTACGCGCAGCGAGGACACGGAAAGCGTTCAAGCTTTTATTCAGACTTTACTTTTGGCGCATGGGAAGGCGAGCAATTATTGCCTATTGGCAAAGCTTACTCAGGGTTTACCGACGAAGAATTGAAAAAATTAGATAATTGGGTGCGACGCAATGCGGTTGGCCGGTTTGGTCCGGTAAGAGAAGTGAAAAAAGAGCTGGTTTTTGAAGTCGCTTTTGATGCAGTGCACCCTTCTAATCGTCATAAATCGGGCGTGGCCCTTCGCTTCCCGCGAATTCATCGGATACGCTGGGACAAGCCTGCGAATGAAGCAGATACCTTAGACGCACTTAAACAACTGATAGAGCGTTAATTAAAAGAGCCTGTTACGCTACTGCGTAACAGGCTCTTTGTTGCATTGCTTGGCGCTTTAAATATTCTGCGCTTAACTCATGTGGCGCTTAGCCTATTTAACGCTTAGCTTGCCTATCGACTTAGCCGCTATTTTCGCTGTTACATTAGCTATTTTGCTATTTCGCGATATCTTGCTGAGTAGGCAATGCACTAAACGCGCCGTATTGAGTTACGGTAAATGCACCACAGCGAATAGCAAACTCAGTGGCCTCGCTTACATTTTCAAAACTTGCCGCCCAGCTATCAAATTCGTCAGCATTTTTAACTTTGGTTGATAGGTAATAAAGGAACCCACCGATAAAGGAGTCGCCTGCCGCCGTTGTATCTTTAACCTCCATTTTGGGCGACGCTAACGTGCCGCTAAATGATGTCGTAATGTAGTGAATAGGCTCACCGCCGTCAGTCACCAATACCACTTTTACGCCGCTCTCAAGCCATTGTTGTACTTTTGCATCAGCATTTTCTGCACCGTATAGCTCGTCGAGCTCTTCACGGCTTGCCTTTAAAATAGAAACCCGTTTCGCTGCCGCATCTATTCTTGAAGGTGCATTAGCCGTGTCGTCCCAAAATGCAGGGCGGTAGTTGATATCTAAACACGCCATCATGCTCTCTTGGCGCGCCTTGTCTAAAATAAACTCTGTACCCGGTATTAACTCTGGACCGGCAAGAGAGCCTGAGCAAAAGTGCAGTACCGCATCTTTATTACAGTCGATAGTAGCCAGGTCTTGCTCGGTAATATGTTTATGCGCTGCATTATCCACATAAAAGTCGAACGAACGCTCACCGTCTTCATCTAGGTTCACAAACGCTAATGCTGTATTGCCTTGTGAGGTAGTCCATACAAAATCGGTATTAACTTTATAATGCTCAAGCATTTCTTTTAAAAAAGCGCCAAAGGTATCATCACCCACTTTTGATACCATAGCACTGCTGCCACCAAGCTGAGCAACTGCCACAGCAACATTGGCTGGCGCACCACCTGCATAGGGTTGAAAGGGCTTCATTGCCGGTATGTCACCGTCTTTTGGCGCCGCACCTTGGCTTAACATATCGATAAGTACTTCACCTAAACATAATATTTTCATACCAGCCTCACTCTATTCGTTATACATATAACCATAGTGCACACTATACATATCGCACTTTACGTTAATACGTCGTTAATTAGCTATTCAATTGGGCATAGTATTGTCTTTCCTTTCAATTAAATCAACCCAATTGATTTAATTGAAAAGAAAATTATCCTTTGGCTGAATTCAGGGGTTTATTTAGCTCTGGTGTACACCAGAGCTAAATACGCCTTAGTGACCCAGTTCAATTTATGCGTTACATTCTTGCTTAAAAAGGTGCTAAGCGGAGTCGACCTTTTGATTACAAGCATTGTTAATACTCTCGATGTAAGTACCTTTATTTTACTCAACGGTAGCACTGAACAATAACGCGCAACGTTTTTAATAATTCTTATTGAAGAATAACTTTTACACTAGAGAGCAAGTTAACTATGGCAATACATTTAGCAGATAATCGTTCGGACAATGAACGGACTATCATCTCGCTGATTACCAAGCATAAAGAGCTACCCAAGGCACAAATTGCTGAATTAACTGGTCTTTCTGCACAATCTGCCACGGTAATTATTAAAAAGTTAGAAACCGACGGTTTGGTATTACGCAATGCGCCAATTAAAGGAAAAGTAGGGCAACCAAAGGTGCCTTTCAGCCTTAATGCCGACGGCGCGTTTGGCCTAGGTTTAAAAGTAGGTCGACGCAGTTTTGAGATGACCCTTATAGATCTTTGTGGAAATGTACGCGCTACCGTCAAAGAAAAGGTGGCTTATCCAACGGTTGATACCCTTATGTCGTTTACAGAACGCGCTATTAACATGTTGACGAAAAACATTGCTGCTGACCATTTACCCCGAATTCGCGGATTAGGTGTGGCCATGCCCTTTGAAATTTGGACATGGGCAGAAGAAGCTGGGGCACCCAAAGAAATGCTAGAGCAATGGAAGCAATTCAACCCGAAATTAGCACTAGAATCTCTTGTTTCTTTGCCGGTATTCGTTCGCAATGACGCGGCAGCAGCATGCAGTGCAGAAATGTCATTCGGTAATGCTGCCCATTTCTCTCACTTTTTATATTTATTTGTGGGCACGTTCCTTGGCGGGGGTGTGGTCATTAACGACGCACTTTTCACGGGTAAATCAGGAAACGCTGGCGCGGTAGGTTCTTTACCATTTTTTAACGGCAATGAAGAACATCAACTTTTAACACAGTCTTCACTATATGTGTTAGAAAATACGCTTGATAATAGCGGCGCTGAAGGTAGGCAGATTTACAGCTCAACCGAGTACTGGAACATAAACGAGAGCGTAATTGATAACTGGGTTAACTCTGCAGCCCAAGGTCTTGCTTATGCAGCACAATGCGCAATGAGCTTACTTGACATTGATGGCGTTATCATTGACGGTGCGCTACCTAAGAGCGTTAAAACACGACTTGTTGAGCAAACAAAAAACGAAATTGCCAAAAGAGACATGCGAGGTATTACATCGCCGCGCATTATAGAGGGACAAGTGGGAGCAAAAGCTCAATCCATTGGAAGCGCAAACCTTCCTTTAGTCGCAAATTATTATTGAAGAGTGTGTTATGACAGACCCCTTTGAATACATAGACATTTTAGACGGCGGTATGGGGCGAGAATTAGAGCGTGTGGGCGCCCCCTTCAAGCAGCCAGAGTGGTCTGCGCTATCGCTTATGCAGTCTCCTGAGAAAGTAGCGCAAGTGCATCGCCACTTTTTAGATGCCGGCGCTCAGATAATCACAACCAATGCCTATGCTATTGTACCTTTTCATATTGGTGACGACGCATTTCAAGGGCAAAGTCTTTCTTTAGCTCAACGAGCCGCTCGTATTGCGAGACAAGAAATAGACGCATTTGTCACAGAGCAAGAGGCACAAGAAAAAAACACTCCGCTACTTGCCGGCTGCATTCCACCTGCATTCGGCTCATATCGACCCGACTTATTCGATAAAAGCCAGGTTGAAAACATTCTACGTCCCTTGATAAAAGGCCAGCAAGATGACGTGGATTTTTGGCTCATCGAAACCGTATCTTCAATAGAAGAAGCCAATGCAGTTGTTTCTATGCTAAGAGATTATTCTACCTTACCTATTTGGCTTTCTTTTTCTCTTGCCAACAGACACAGCGATTCAGAAACGCCTAAGCTTCGCTCTGAAGAGCCATTGGCCGACATTGCTGCAACACTTGATGGTGTTGATGCAGTTTTATTTAACTGCTCTCAACCAGAAGAAATGGAAGACGCCATTGCTATGACCCGCAAAATGAACAGTGGCATACGCATCGGTGCCTACGCCAATAGCTTCTCTGAGCGCAACCGACAACATGAGGCTAATGCACTGCTCTCATCACTGCGCAACGATGTAACCCCAGAACAATACTTACATTATGCAAAAACGTGGGTTAACGCGGGAGCGTCGATTGTTGGAGGTTGCTGCGGAATTGGCCCTGAACATATAGAAGCATTATGGGACTATTTTAAAAATCCCTGCCCCCCTTCCCAGAAAAAAGAAAGCAGAATCACCTAGTATCCTCTAGACAATAAGAAGTCAGGATCAAAAAACGCCCTCATGGGGCGTTTTTTCACACAGAGCGTGCTAGCTCTTTAGGTTTTTATCCAGAAAGTTAATTAACCCCTGATAGAGCTCTCGCCTATCTCCCTCATCGAAGACACCGTGCCCCGCCTGGGAGTATTGAAGATACTCTGGCGGGTTACCTGCCCTAATAAGCGCTTTAGAAAGTGCCTCTGAGTTAATTTCTGGCACTCGTCTATCTTTAGAACCGTGAATAAGCATTACATTCGCTTTGATTTTATCTGCATGGTACAGGGGCGAGTAGGCTTTAAGTTGCGCTTTGTCGTTACCCAGCACTTTCTGCAAATAAGCTTTACCACCCCAGTTATTAGGGATATCACTTTGCGTGAACATGTATTGTAAATCATAGATGCCTACATACCCTATTGTACACTCGTAAAGGTCTGGCTCTTTTACCGCAGACATCAGCGCCGCGTATCCACCGTAACTCGCTCCGTATGCACAAACGTTATTTCCATCTACGTACTCTTTATCGATAGCCCATTTTACGGAGTCGTTGATATCATCAATCATTTTACCGCCCCACTCGCGATAACCTAACTTCTTGTACCTTTCTCCATAACCATCACTGCCGCGAAAGTTCACTTGTAAAACCGCGTAACCACGGCTGGCTAAAAACTGCGTTTCGCTATTGTAATCCCAGAAATCTCTGGTACCGCTTTGATGTGGACCGCCGTGGATCATAACCACTAGAGGAGGCTTGTCCTCACTTGATTGCTTTGGAAGGGTCAGGTAGCCATTAATTGTTTCGCCATCTGATACTTCAACGCTAATCGGTTTCATCGGCGCGAGTAATCTAGGGTCTATCCAGGAGCTATTTGCCCATATAAATTGCGCATCTAGCGTTTCACTATCAAATAGATAGTATTCACCGGGGTTTACATCGCTGCGTACATGCACAAGTAATGTTTTCCAATCTCTTGTGTGACTAGCAATGGCAACAGTTTGATCGCCAAAAGCCTCGGCTAATAGCTTATGTATTTTTCGTGTTCTACTTTCTTCTTTCGCATACACATATTCAGACTTATTCGGGTAAGTGACGCCCACTGCAGGCATACCATTTTCGTCATATAAAACTTGCTCGATATCGGTTGCGTGAGAGTCGAAAATTTCAGTGTACTCTCCACTTTCAAGATCTAGCTTAAAGTAGGTGTAAATAACCTCTTCACCAGTAAAGCCTGATAAATAAACGAACTTCTCATCTTCACTTAAGCCTCGTGGAATTAGGTTCTGAGCTACGCTAAACGCATCGCCTAAATTTTTCCATTCACTGTCGTTGCTTTCTCGATATGCTGCGTGATACTTACCGCTCTCATCCTGCCAACGCATAAATAGAACTTGGCCATCTTTTGTTGCCAACGCGCTGCTGCGGTTGTACGGCAGCACGTCTACTTTTCGCTTTCTACCTGTAGAGATATTTAACTTACTAATGATGGGCTGTTTAACCCGATTATCATAGTAAGTATCGCCTTGCTTATCCCATGGATATTCAGTGATTAAAATATGTCTTTCATCATTTTCTAAAAGGCTTAGCACCTCTTGACTGGCCAGCACATCATCTCGACTTGATAAACGGCTGCCTAGTTTTGCGTCCCCTGCTCTATAGCCATAGAGCAATTCTGTTTTACTGCCGTCAACATTCATAGCGAAAAGTTCACCAGTGGGTACTGGCCTATCATAAGAAAATTGCTTTTCAGCATATTCAAATAAAAGACGCTCGCTATTTACCCATGTGACACTGTGGATAATGTCGTTATTTTGAGGCCGAATCCCGCCGACAATCGCCATAGTATCTGTAGACAAAATACCAAGGACTACTTTGTTATCTGCCCGCACCCGCGCCGCTAAATGTTTGCCATCTGGGGAGAGCTGAAGGTCGAGGTAGTCACCGTGTTTGATAAAATAATCGAGGGGAAGCTGATCGTTTGCAGAAATAAATAAAGAATAAAAGGCCAAAATGGCCCCTAAAATCCGTCTCATAAATGTCCTTTTGACTTATTAGTAGGGCTTTTTTTTATTGAATCTACATGACTGCCATATCATTTTCAATAACAGACATAATCCACCGAGTAATATTTAATGTTTTATTTTTTGGTGAGTTATGCCCGCAAAGAACCACTAAATGTGGTTAACCATCTTTAATGTTACTAACAAACTCGCACTACCGAGTTACCACGTTTTTTGCTCCTTTTAATAGCGCTTCTTTGTCGATTTTATTAGGGACTTCCACGCCGCGCCTCGCAGCGGGACGAGCTTCAATACTGTTCTTCCAACGAATGAGATTATCTAGCCCGTCAATGCTGGCTCCCGACCACTCGTAGGTTCTTACCCAGCACCAGTTTGCCATATCAGCAATACTGTAATCGTCAACCAAGTACTCGTGGTTGGCGAGGTGACCATCTAACACCGTGAACAGCCGACGCACTTCGTTTTGATATCTATCGATAGCAATGGGCATTTTTTCTTCCAGGTAACGATAGAAAACATTGGCTTGTCCCATCATCGGCCCTACGCCGCCCATCTGAAACATCAACCATTGCAACACTTTGCTGCGCCCTTTCGCATCACTTGGTAAAAACATACCGGTTTTTTCAGCTAGATAAATCATTATGGCGCCTGATTCGAAAACCACGTGATCGTCTTCACTTTTATCCACAATTACCGGTATGCGACCGTTAGGGTTTTTAGCGAGAAACGATGCGGTTTTCTGTTCGCCCTTCAAGAGATTAACGGGCACAACAGAGTATGCTAATCCCATTTCTTCCAGTGCTACGGAGGCCTTCCAGCCATTCGGTGTTGCTGCTGTATATAGGTCAATCATTAGGCTTTGGCACTCGCTCTGCTATTCACACTGTCATACCAACGAAGAAGGTTGGTTTGTTCATCTTTAATTCTAATATCAACAACCCGGGCAAAATCGATGGCGCATAGAGCGGTAATATCCGCAATTGAGAATGTGTCCCCAGCAATAAAGGTGTTAAGTTCTAATCTGCGTTCCAAAATATTAAGATACTTAGACGCATTAATGCCCGCTTCTTTGCCATATTCTGGAACAGGGACCATACGATCTTTGAAATAGCCTGTGGTGTGCTGAAAACACATGCCAACTTGAAGCATAAAGGCCAGCTCTACTTGCCGCTGCCACATTGCGATAGTGCCTTTTTCAAGTGCACTACTTCCCATTAATGATGGCTCTGGATGAAGTGCCTCAAAATAGGTGCAAATTGCATCTGTTTCTGCAATGCATGTTCCATCGTCAAGCTCAAGAATGGGTATTTTACCAAGGGGGTTTTTCGCACGCATTTCAGCGCTCAAGTTTTCACCCTTTTGGATATCAACCTGAACATAGTTCATATCAATACCTTTCTCAGCGAGAAACATGCGAACGCGGCGTGGATTGGGTGCGGTTTTGGTTTCGTAAATTTTCATACTTGTAGGGGCCTTGTTTGTTTTAAGTAGATTAGAACTTAGTAAAACAGGGATCAAATCACTCTAAATTAAGGTGAGTCTATTCAGTCATTGAATGGTTATACCTGTTTGCCCAATCATTAATTGTTGCTGCTCACCACTACTCTAAGACGCTTAATTTCATTTTCTGTAAAATCCGAGGTCTCATATTCACGTATCAATTTACTGTATTCTTGCTTTGAAAGGTTAGCGCTTTGTAGCTGTTTAACATGAGCGCGGTAATCTTCTACTTTCTGTTCCCACACGCCCTGCTTTTCCCACAATGTATTAAAACGCTCAGCCACTTCATCACCAAATTCAGCGCTTATTGCACTAAAGCGAGAATTGTCATCACGGTATTGCTGCTTTATTTGTTGAATTCTATGCATATCAACCGTTGGCTGAAAGGCTTCGCTATCGCTTGCAATAGCAAGAGATTCGACGATGGTATTCTTTTTTTCCTCACGAGTGAGGGTGTTGTCTTGGGCTATGGCCAGCCTTGCTAGCGCATCGTTATCGGAGGCTGCATCACTGCCAAACAAATATTCGTACTCTTGATGACTGAAAAACTGCCGTCGTAAATCATATCGGGCGTCTAGCTTTTCCTGAACACTTTTCAGTGACGCCTGAACCGTATTTATTTCCACATCTTCGCTGGCTAATGCCACTTTGTAGTTAACAAAACGGGAAAACAAGTCTACTGCGTAATTATGGGTATCTTTGGTATGCAGCGATTCACTGTGGGTCACGTAGGCAATTTGTACGGCCAACGGCGCTTGTTCAGCGTGTTCTGCAATAAAGAGCTCGAACCTGTCCTTAACCCAAATATTAAGCACAAATGGAATGAGGTTTTTGGTATTTTCACCTTCCTCTGTGGATGAGGCTGCCTGGTTTGCAACAGTGCTTTTTACAGCAGCGTGTAACGATGGGGACGCCCCATTGTTAGCGATATCTTGTGAGCCTGAAGTCGTCGCCACAAAAGCTTCTGTATCGCTCTGTTTTGTAGCAACCGTCAGTAACACAACAATGATAAGGAGGACAAATAGCCCTCCTCCTATAACTGCCGCTTTCACTACAGCCCTTGACGTTTCAGTCTGTTAGCCTGTTGCACGAACACATTCACTGGGTTGGTTTCAAACCAGTGGGTAATACCAAAACTTTGATTAACCTCATCGAGATGGTTCATTCTGTAGTTGTCTCGCAGTACTTTGCCTAAGTGAGAGCTACAGGTAGCCACTAATCCATCATTGGCTTCGTTAAATGCAGTGCCAGTAATGGCTAAGAAAGGGTCAATAACGTCAAGCGCATTGGTAAAAGTTTTACCTCCACTCCATGAATAGTAATACACCCCATTTTCCGCCAGCATTTTGCCATCATTTCTGCAGTACGCCGATGGCATACCCTCTGGGTAGCGTTGATTAAATCTCACGGTTTCATCCGTTGATAACGAATTTAACGCAGCAATAGCGTCGGTGGGTTTGTCTCTAGGATCTGACCCCGAGGCAAACTCAATAATGTTGGCAAATGCGTTAACAACTACCCCAGCAGCATCTTCTTGAAAAGAGTCTTCAGCAATAGCACTACGCAGTTGGTCTGCGACCTTACTGCCCCAATTCACACCGCCTACTGAGCTTACTGAAGCAACTTTACCTGGTGCAACGCTTGCCGCATAGCGTGCAGTTGGACCACCGTGGCTGTGCCCAATCAAATTCACTTTTTCAGCGCCTGATAATGCAAGCACTTCGTCTATATAGTTTAATAACTGCTCACCGCGTACTTCCGTTGAGTTTGCAGGTGATACTTCGGCAATGTAAACAACAGCACCATTGCGTGTTAGCTTTTGCGGTACTTTGTAGAAGTAATCGACAAATAAGATATCTTCAAACCCAAATAGGCCATGTACTAGCACTATAGGGTATTTCGTTTTCGCGTATGTGGATGCTGAAGCATGACTGGCAAATGCCATGCAAATGACAGCTATTAGTAGTGACACTCTTTTAATTATTCTCATGTGTTTCCCCTTTATCGCACGACTTTTAGTCGCATCGACTTTTATCAATCAGTTCGGTGTGAACGGCAAACTATTCGCACAGGTCTGTGGTCAGACCTTTGTTATAATTATGTAAACACAGTGTAAATATCAAGGAGAGGATAAAATTTTTAATATATAGGAAAGGGTTATCTGACGTTATTTAAGAAATGTTTTATTGGTCTTCATTTAGTGATCAATGAGTTATGAAAATTTAAGCGTATGGCTATCCATACTATTTTTAGTATGGATAGTGACCATTAGCATTGGACATACACAATGGAAGTTTGCTGGCAATTTGCGTTGAAAATATCATTCCAAGTGCTACAAATAACAGAGGCACTAGACCTGCTGCTGGTTAGCATAAGCCTGAATATAATTCACCGCGAGACTTGATGTAGTATGCCACGTAGAAGTGAACGGATTGAGCTTCATACCCACTTGATGCTGTACTTTGAAGTCGTCGCCGACCCAATTGATTAGCTCTTTAGGGGTGACAAACTTACGCCAGTCATGAGTGCCGATAGGCAGGTAGCGCATAACGTATTCAGCGCCAACAATAGCAACGACGAAACTTTTCAACGTTCTGTTTAGCGTCGCTAATATTAGCAGTCCACCGGGTTTTACCATGCTAGCGCACTCATTGATTAGCTGCTTTTGGTTCGGCACATGTTCAACCACCTCTGCATTAATCACCACGTCAAACTGTCGACCCTCTTTAACGACCTCGCTAGAGAGTTGATGGCGATATTCCACATCCACATTACTTTGCTTAGCGTGACGTTTAGCCACCTGTACGCTTACTGCGCTGGCATCAATACCCGTGACCGTGGCTCCTTTTGACGCTAACGGTTCACTGATTAGGCCGCCGCCACTGCCAATATCAATGATTGATAGGTTAGAAAAGGGCGTCGAGCTCTTTTGGCATGTAAAGTGTGAGCGTATTTGGGACTCAATAACCTCAAGCCTTGCTTTGTTAAAGTCTAGCGCCGTTTTAAATTTACCTTTTGGATCCCACCAGGTTTCAGCAAGTGCATCAAATCTAGCTATTTCCTCTTGAGAAAAGTTGACGTTGCCGCTTTTGGTGCTCTTATCCAACATGTGTGTGTTACCTTAAGTTTGTATTTCGAAAAGCATGTTTCGAAACCCGTATTTTGAGAAGCGTATCTCAAAAAGCGTATCTCGAAAAAAGGAGTGTA
Source organism: Alteromonas sp. P256 (assembly GCF_036864455.1). Classification (NCBI taxonomy): domain Bacteria; kingdom Pseudomonadati; phylum Pseudomonadota; class Gammaproteobacteria; order Alteromonadales; family Alteromonadaceae; genus Alteromonas; species Alteromonas sp. P256. Next base: position 25,135 of record NZ_JAZETM010000015.1, on the reverse strand, counting down.
CAAAAAGGGGTTATCTACATGATGTGTAAAAAGGGATGCATCCCTTTTTACACAAAACCGTATACACTCTAGATTTACTAGATACGCGATTAGCGAGGTATTTGATTTTGGCAAATGCAAAAAATGTGTATGGCAGACCGCTTCAGCTTTGCTGCGGCAACGCCGGTTTTACGAGAGAAGGCTTTTGCTATGTGCCTTCGGCTGATGTGGGCAATCATAGTGTATGTGCAGTAGTAACAGATGAGTTTTTACAATTCTCTTTGCGCCAAGGTAATGACCTTATAACGCCGTGGCCGAGCATGGAATTTTCGGGCCTACTTGCGGGCGACAGATGGTGTTTATGTGCAAGTCGATGGCTACAAGCTTATGAAGCTGGTGTGGCACCTACCGTGCGTTTAGAGGCTACACATGAAAAAGCGTTGGATGTTATCCCGCTAGCGATACTTGAAGAGTATGCAGCAACGTAATTTCATTGAAAATTGACACATTAAAAACATGTCTTTCTCGAAATGTAGCAATATCAGTTTATATAAAGCGTAAAAAATGAAGGCGCTTATTAGCGCCTTAATTATAGCTTTACGATTACTGAGGCGTGCGCAGCACCATGAGTCGTGTCTCTGACATATCCTCAATGGCGTAACGTATGCCTTCTCTGCCCAAGCCAGAGTCTTTCACCCCGCCATAAGGCATGTTATCTACGCGCCAGCTTGGTACATCACCAATGACAACACCACCAACATCCAGTTCGTTCCACGCCTTATGCGCTTTATAGATATCTCGGGTAAATACGCCAGCCTGCAGTCCATAACGGCTGTTATTAACTTCATCTAGCGCCTCTTCATAACTGTCAAAAGAATAGAGCACCGATAGCGGACCAAAGGCTTCTTCCGCGCTAGCATCACAGTCTTTCGGTACTCCTTCCATTACCGTAGCATCAAGCATGGCACCGTCTCTGGTACCGCCACACAGAATTTTTCCGCCTGCTTTTTCAGCATCAATAATCCAGTCGTGAAGTCGCTCTGCCTCGCCCTCAGAAATCATTGGCCCAATAAAGGTATCTTCACTCGACGGATCTCCACTGACCAGCGCTTTTACTTTTTCAACGAAGCGCGCTTTAAAATCATCATAAATGGCGCTGTGTACAAGTAGCCTTTGCACACTAATACAGCTTTGACCTGACTGATAGTAAGCACCAATGATAATACGCTCTACGGCATCATCAAGGTCGGCATCCTCATCTACAATGCACGCCGCGTTGCCTCCTAGCTCTAACACTACCGGCTTTTTCCCCGCCTTGGCCTTGAGGGCCCAACCCACATCTGGGGACCCTGTGAAGCTGAGCAGTTTCAAACGTTCGTCTGTTGTAAAAAGGTCTGCGCCATCTCTACTGCACGGCAAAATAGAAAACGCACCTTTGGGCAACGCGGTTTCAGCGAGCACTTCACCAATAATAAGTGCGCCGATGGGGGTACGTGACGCCGGCTTCAGCACAAATGTACATCCCGCTGCAATAGCTGGGGCCACCTTATGCGCCGCTAAATTAAGGGGAAAGTTAAAGGGCGAAATAAACGAACATGGGCCAATTGGCACCTTCTTCGTCATGCCTTGATACCCTTTAGCTTTCGCTGAAATCTCTAAATTAACCACTTCGCCATTAATGCGAACCGATTCCTCTGCAGCAATTTTAAACGTGTCGATAAGGCGACTTACTTCGCCTTTAGCATCTTTAATTGGCTTGCCTGCTTCTATGCACAGTGCCTGTGCAAGCTCATCGGCCCGCTCCTGAAACCGCTTTACACAATGCTCCAGCACTGCTTGGCGCTCATAAGGTGCCATTGCAGTCATTGCAGGCTGGGTCGCTTCTGCCGCCGCGATGGCCTTGTCGATAGTATCGGCGTCAGCGATGGCAACCTGCGTGGCTACCTCACCGGTATATTTATTTATAACGTCAAGATTAGTATTAGCGTAACACGCTTCGCTTGCGAGATAGTACGGATAGCTTTCCTTTAACATATCGGCTCCTTCTTTCTTTGCATTGCTTTATTGACTTGCTGCTCTACTACGCTGCATCAGCGCGCAATATCATAGCTTAGCGCTAAGTTCTTTAATGGTATGGTTAAGCGTTTCATCGTTCATGCTGTAATCAATGGGGCAATCGATGATGTGAACGCCCGGGGTCTGTAAACAGCGCTCAACCATAGGAATAAGTATGTCTGTATCATCCACTCGCCAACCCTGCGCACCATAGCTTTGAGCGTATTTAACAAAGTTGGGGTTGCCATAGTCCAACCCAAATTCGTCGAACGCCATGTTGGCCTGCTTCCATTTGATCATGCCGTAGGCGTCATCTCGTAAAATGATCACCACGAGATCAAGCTTAAGCCGTACGGCGGTTTCTATTTCTTGGCTATTCATCATAAAACCGCCGTCACCACAAACACTTAACACGGGAACGTCTGGATTCACTAATTTTGCAGCCATTGCAGATGGTAATCCGGCGCCCATACTGGCTAATGCATTGTCGAGTAAAAGAGTATTGGGGTGATAAGCGGGGTAATTACGAGCAAACCAAATTTTATAGATACCGTTATCAAGGGTCACAATGCCGTTGTCAGGCATCACCTTTCTAATATCTCTCACAAAGCGCTCTGGCAATATTGGAAAACGATTGTCGTCTTCGGCCTCTGCACGATGATGCACATAAGCTTCATGAACGTCTTTGTAAAAATCGAGCTTCCAGTCTTTTTGCGGCGTAATTTCTTCTTTGATTTGCCAAATGCTATTAGCAATGTCGCCAACGACTTCAAGCTGCGGGAAATACACAGGGTCCACTGCAGCGGGGTCGAAGTTAACGTGAATCACTTTTTTATCGTTGTGATGCATAAAGAAGGGCGGCTTCTCTACTACGTCATGGCCTACGTTAATAATAAGGTCTGCCCGCTCGATAGCACGGTGTACAAAGTCACCATCCGATAGTGCCGTGTTGCCGGCAAATCGCGGGTCGCTCTCGTTAAGCACGCCTTTACCCATTTGCGTGGTCACAAATGGAATACAGGTTTTATCCACAAATTCGCGGAGCATTTTAGCGGTAAGCTTTCGATTAGCACCGGCTCCAATTAATAGCAGTGGCGAAGTTGCATTTTCTATCATGGATACAGCAGAAGACACCGCTTTATATTCCGCAATAGGTCGTCTTGCCACACTTGGATCTAAAAGGTGCGCGGTAGTTTGTTCTGCTGCGATGTCCTCTGGTAGCTCAATGTGAACCGCGCCAGGTCGCTCTTGGTGAGCCAGTCGAAATGCTTCCCTCACGGTTGAGGGTATTCTGTCACCGCTTACCACCTGCGTGGTAAACTTGGTGATAGGACGCATCATGTCGACAATATCGATGACTTGAAAGCGCCCCTGCTTGCTGGTTTTTATCGGTTTTTGCCCCGTTATCATCAACATGGGCATAGCGCCAAGTTGCGCGTAGGCAGCGGGAGTGACTAAATTCGTTGCTCCTGGGCCAAGTGTGGCCAGACACACCCCTACTTTACCGGTTAATCGCCCGTAGGTAGCGGCCATAAAGCCAGCACCCTGCTCGTGTCGCGTAAGCACAAGCTTAATGGATGAGGAACGCAATGATTCAAGCAGGTCTAAATTTTCTTCACCTGGAATGCCGAACACGTACTCAACGCCCTCGGACTCAAGTGCCTTCACAAATAAATCAGACGCTTTCATAAACCACACACTCCTTTGTTGAATAAAATTCAAATAGTGCCTATTGCTACGCACTTAAGCCAAAAATCGATTGGTGTGGCTATAACAATAGGTGAATTGTGGTGTTTGTGCCCAATGATCGTGGAATTTGTGCCTAACTATTTTGCTGTTCAGCTTCCCATTGTTCGAGCTTTTCTTTGGTGGCTGCATCTACCGATGCTTTGTTCTCACTTACCCACCAACGTTCCATTACTCGCACATTTTTTTGATTTGCTTTGTAAAACACGTCGACGATGTCGCCAACAAAGGGAATAAAACCTAAACCAAAATCGATGGCAGAATTTTTTACCATCTGCGCAACTAAGGCACTTGGCATACCAAGAGATTTACCAAGCCAAACAATGCGCAAAGAAACGAATAACATGAGTGCATCACCTGCACCAGGGATTAAGCCGACAATAGAATCCAAGCCAATTTTGATAGGGATGAAAGGGAGTTTAATCGCAGTATCTAATAAGTTGGCGAGCTTTTGCGCCTTCAGTAATGCCGGTGGTGCTTTAACGTCCATATTCACTCCTTTTTGGGCATACTGCCCTGATGTAAATTAACAATGAGGCATTAACATGCCCCATTTGAATGACCAGAGCTCAAACCAAGCCCTATATTCTAGGGCGTATAATAAGACATAGACTTCGGGGCGCTATTTCTTTGAGCTTAAACTTCAGAACCTAGCGCCTTGGCTAATCCTGCGCGCACCGAATTGTCAGATTCTACTGTCCAACCATGAAGGTTTTCTTGGACAATATCAAATAACACATCGATGTGTTCTTTATCGCTATTTAGCGCGTCAATATATTCATAACGCTCTCCGCCTGCTTCCATGAAGTACTCGTGGTTCTCTTCGCCTATCTCTTCGATAGTTTCTAGACAGTCAGCGGAAAATCCTGGGCACATCACTTGGATTGACTTAACCCCTTTGCCAGGAAGCCCTTTTAACGTTTCGTCAGTGTACGGCTTTAACCATTCTTCTCGCCCAAAGCGGGATTGGAATGTCGTCATGTATTCATCATGAGATAGGCCGAGCTTTTCAGCAAGTAAGCGTGATGTCTTGTGGCATTCGCAGTGATAAGGGTCGCCATTCATTAAGTAACGCTTAGGAATACCATGATAGGAGAGAATAAGCTTATCGGCACGACCGTGTTTTTCCCAGTGCGCTTTCACCTTATTGGCAAGGGCTTCGATAAAGTTACTTCTATCATTGTAGTGGTTGACAAAACGCAGTTCAGGTAACCAACGCCTTTTCGTAAAATCATTTGCTATCGCATCGAACGTAGAGCCTGTCGTGGATGCACTGTATTGAGGATAAAGAGGCAGCACTACTAGTTTTCTTACCCCATTTTCTAACATCTTATCAATAGTGTCGCTAATGGCCGGTTGGCCGTAACGCATAGCAAAATCGACGATAACATCATCGCCATACTTTTCTTTACAGCGCTGTGCGATAGCTTCTGACTGGGCCTTGGTAATCGATAATAATGGTGAACCTTCATCTGTCCATACCGTAGAATACGCTTCGGCAGAGCGCTTTGGGCGAATATTCAAAATAACCATATTTAGAATAAACCACCAAATTATACGTGGCACTTCAACAACCCGCGGATCTGATAAAAACTCTTTTAGATAAGGGCGTAGCGCCTGTTTAGTTGGTGCTTGAGGTGTGCCTAAGTTGGTGACCAACACGCCAATTTTATCCGCTTGGCCGTGAGTAAAACCTTTATTCGATTTGTATTTCATTAACAGCAGTCCGAAAAGTACAACGTAATGACACTATTATACTGAATTAACGACCTTTATGATCTCTTGTGAGTCCATAAATGCGCAATTGAATTGATAGGATATTAAGATTAAAACAAAAAGGGCGCGAGATAAAATCCCACGCCCTTTTTTGACAAAAACTTATCACTCTCAGAGGATAGAGGCTAAGGCTGGTAGTAGGTTGCAGCACCTGGCCCTACCGGCATACCTAGTAAGAATACCCAGACGTAAAACAAGATAGTCCACCCAACAACAAATACCATTGAATAAGGCAGCATCATTGCGATGAGTGTACCCATTCCTAAATCTTTCTTATATCGCGCTGCCATGGCTAATATAAGCCCAAAATAACTCATCATTGGTGCGATAACATTGGTCACTGAGTCACCAATTCTATACGCCGCCTGAATAACTTCAGGCGCATAGCCAATTAGCATAAGCATGGGAACGAAGATGGGGGCGGTAACAGCCCACTGTGCTGAAGCACTGCCTAGTGAAAGATTGACCACGCCACACATCAAAATAAACAGGATAAAAACAGAGGGTCCATCTAGGCCAGCGGCTTGTAATAGCGCCGCGCCTTTTACAGCCAATACCGTGCCTAAGTTTGTCCATTTGAAAAATGCCACAAACTGAGCGGCGAAAAACACTAACGTAATGTACAACCCCATTGCGCCCATGCTTTTTGACATAGCGTCGATAACGTCTTTATCGCCTTTCATAGAGCCTGTCACCTTGCCATAAACAAAGCCGGGTACCGCAAAGGTGATAAAAATAAACGCGACAATGCCTTTTAGGAAGGGAGAACCCGCAACTTCGCCTGTCTCAGGATGGCGCAAGATACCATTTTCAGGAACCACTGTAAGTGCCAAAATAGCGCACACTAGGGCAAATGAGATACCCGCCCAACGCAGTCCTTTCTTCTCAAGGTCGGTAGGGGCATCCATTGACTGACTGCCTAAGTCGATAGACGCTTCAGAAGGGTCGTATTGCCCAAGTCGCGGCTCAACCACTTTTTCGGTAACCAACGCGCCCATTGTGGCCACCACAAAGGTACTGATAAACATGAAGTACCAGTTGACTTCAGGGCCAACCGCGTAGTCTGGGTCTATCATGTGCGCTGCTGCTTCTGTTATTCCAGAAAGAAGTGGATCCACTGTACCCAGCAACAGGTTGGCACTGTATCCTGCCGATACACCAGCAAAAGCAGCTGCCAAGCCCGCTAAGGGGTGTCGTCCTAGAGAATGAAATATCATTGCCGCAAGGGGAATAAGAACCACATAGCCCAGCTCAGATGCGGTATTTGACACAATACCCGCAAACACCACAGCAAAAGTCACAGCGCGTTTAGACGCATTCATCACAAGTGCCCGCATGGCCGCCGAAAGCAGCCCAGAATGCTCCGCCACCGATACGCCAAGTAGCGCTACCAATACCGTTCCAAGTGGAGCAAACCCAGTGAAGTTAGTCACTAAGCCCGTCACAATACGCTGCAGACCCTCGGCGCTCATTAACGAGATTACTTCAATCATTCCATCGGCCTCTCGGCCTTTGGCACCCTCAGGACGAGGGTCTGCAACCGCTAAGTCAAAATAACCGAGAATACCACTAAGTAACACGATAAATAGCGATAGCAGTGCAAACAGGGTGACGGGGTGTGGAAGTAAATTCCCTAACCATTCTACCGTTGCCAGAAACCGCGAAAATAAACCACCTTGTCCGCCATTATTACCGGCAGACTTTATTTGTTTGTTGTCCGTTGTCAAAACGATCCCTCTGTCGTTATAGTGTGCCTGCTTAATATGCTCGTTGCTGGGAAGGCAAAGATGCGTTGTGTGATATGCATAAAGCAACAAAGATCACGGCGTAGTTAGCGGCACTTTTATTGTTAATTCCATGGCATTTTATCGGATTTAACACGACTTTGGCAGAGCGAGGTATAAATGAGGTGTTTAGCGCTAAAAGACAAGACGTCAAAACTACTAATATTTGATATTTAAACAAGAACTTAGCACTTTACAGCAGGCAAAAAAAAGCCAGCCCGAAGGCTGGCTTTTCAATGCATAAATTTACTTATTTAACTTGTGATTGATTCATATATTTGAAGAAATCACTGTCCGGCGCAATAACCATGACGTCTTGCTTACTAGAGAAACTCTTCTTGTAGGCATCCATACTGCGAAGGAAGCTGTAAAAATCTGAGTTTTTCGAGTACACGTCAGCGTATATTTGCGCTGCTAGGGCGTCACCTTCACCGCGTAGCTGTCTAGCATTACGCTCAGCATCGGCAAGCATTACCGTCACTTTCGCGTCAATGTTTGCGCGAATTACTTCCGCTTGCTCTTGACCTTCCGAACGGTGCTCACGAGCAACGGCAGCACGCTCAGCACGCATACGCTGGAAAATAGAGTTACTGACTTCTGTTGGCAGATTAATTTGCTTCACTCGAACATCAACAATCTGTATACCCAGTTCATCAGATGAAGTAGACGCTTGCTCCATTGCTTGGTTCATTAGCGCTGAACGCTCGCCTGAAACAATTTGCGCAATAGTCCTAGTACCAAACTCTGAACGCAGACCGTTATTCACCTTTTGCTTCAATAGTGCTTCGGCTTGTAGCTTGTTGCCACCCGTAGATAGGTAGTAACGAGCAAAGTCGTCGATGCGCCATTTCACGTATGAGTCAACAATCAGGTCTTTCTTCTCACTGGTTACAAAGCGATCCGGTGAGCCATCTAGCGTTTGAATACGCGCATCTAAACGACGCACAGAATCAATAAACGGTAGTTTAAAGTGTAAGCCTGGCGTGAATACTCGTGTCTCGCCAGTGGCTTCATCACGTTGTATTTTACCGAATTGAATTACAATAGCTCGTTCGCCCTCTTTAACGGCAAACAGAGAACCCGACGCCAGTAGCACTAGGAGAACGACAACAGCAATAATTATGTTTTTCATAGCGATTATCTCCCTTCTCTAAATGATTCGCCGCGCAGGCCTGATGTCGGAGTACTGTTAAGGTTACGACCGCCTTCGTTAGTTACCGGCATTTGTAGTCCTTCCAGCGTACTTCTCGACGTTGGCTTAGCATTCTCACGCTGACGGTCCATGATCTTATCAAGTGGTAGATACATCATGTTGTTACCGCCCTTACTGTCCACAAGGATTTTGCTAGAGTTACTCAGCACTTCTTCCATTGTTTCAAGGTAAATACGCTCACGGGTTACCACAGGCGCACGCTCAAACTGAGGCAGCAACTCTTCAAAGCGTGCTACTTCACCTTGGGCTTCCAAGGTAACGCGTTCTTTATATGCTTGCGCTTCTTCATTCATGCGATTGACCTGACCACGCGCTCGTGGCTCAATCTCTCTTGCGTATGCTTCAGCTTCACGGATGAAACGCTGCTCATCCTCCTGTGCCGCAATCGCATCATCAAATGCGTCTTTAACTTGCTCTGGCGGACGGGCATCCCTGAAGTTCATATCAATAATTGACACCCCCATGTTATAGGGTTCAATAATACCTTGAAGCTCTTCCCACACACGTTGGCGAGTTAGCTCACGACCGTCTGTTAACACGTCATCCATTCTAGAATGGCCAACAACATAGCGAATTGCACTGTCTAACGACTGGCTTAAGCTACGGTCTGGATCTTCTACTGCAAACGTCCAGCGAACAGGGTCAACAACGCGAAACTGCATTTCCATTTGAACGCTAACCACGTTCTCGTCTTCTGTCAGCATTGAACCTGATGAAGATTGGTCTCTGATAGACTGAACGTCTACCGGTATCACAGAGTCGATAAACGTAGGGGCCCAGCGTAAACCTGGCTCCACTTGTTTATGATACTCGCCAAAACGCAAAACAACGCCTTGCTCAGCTTCTCTGATAGTGTAAAAGCCGCTTATAACCCAAATGGCTATGAGTAGCCCAGCTAAAATACCAGCACCGATACCGCCTAGGCTTTTACCTGAACCGCCACCATTGCCACCTGATTTACCAAACTTACCGAATAAGTTTTTAAATACATCATCTAAATCTGGGGGACCTTGCTCTCGGCCTCCGCGATTCTTCCACGGGTCGTTTTTATTGCCACCCGGCTCATTCCAAGCCATGCTGATACTCCATAGATTACAGTTTTATTTTTTAAGTTCGCATGCATTATCAACGCTTTCGCACTGATTAGTGTCGCACAACATACTCTGATATTCCGTTTTCTAGACGCTTTTCGAGTCTATTCCAATCGGCAGCTGGCATTCTCACATCCACTACCCAATCACCCTGATTGTCATACTCTTCGTTGGAAATGCAGTTAAGCTCGTAAAGCACTCCACGAAGACGGCTGTGTGCCGGAGGTATCTTCAAGGTATAATTTACCATGCTTTTGGCTAGGCATTCGGTGAGTGCTTGACCAAGAAGCTCAGTACCCTCACCAGATTGGGCTGACAGCCACACTCGGGTTGGAATACCTTCCTCGTTTCTTTCTATACGCGGTTCGACATCGTCTAGTTTATCAATCTTATTACAGATTAGTAATTGTTGTATCTCGCCTGCGTCAATTTCTTCTAATACATTGTTAACTTCATCCATCGTCTCACGATATTTGGCATCTGCAATATCGACGACATGAAGCAATAGGTCAGCCTCTTGAGTCTCTTGCAGCGTCGCTTTAAATGCGGCAACAAGATCGTGAGGAAGATGACGGATAAAACCAACCGTGTCGGCAAGAATAGCCGGCCCAACATCCTGCAGATCAATTTTCCTTAGTGTAGGGTCAAGGGTTGCAAACAACTGGTCGGCAGCGTAGACGTGTGAATCTGTAATGGTATTAAACAGTGTCGATTTACCCGCGTTTGTGTAGCCAACTAAGGATACCGTTGGTATTTCGGCTCGTTTGCGTGAACGTCTTCCTTGTTCACGTTGTTTTTGAACCTTTTCTAACCGGCGTAGAATGGCTTTAATACGCCCGCGTAACAAGCGACGATCCGTTTCTAACTGCGTTTCACCTGGCCCGCGTAGTCCAATTCCCCCTTTCTGGCGCTCAAGGTGAGTCCAGCCTCGTATTAAACGAGTAGAGATATGGCGCAGTTGTGCTAGCTCCACTTGGAGTTTACCTTCATGGGTTCTAGCGCGTTGGGCAAAGATATCGAGTATTAGACCTGTTCTGTCTAATACTCTGCATTTACACACAGCCTCGAGATTTCGCTCCTGTGAGGGAGAGAGGGAGTGGTTGAAAATAACTACATTGGCATCGTGTGCCTTAACAGCAGCGGCTATTTCCTCTGCTTTACCTGATCCGACGAAGAATTTTGCATGTGGTGCGCTTCGCGAGGTAGTAATTACCTCAACGGCATTTACACCGGCCGAAGACACAAGTAACTCAAGCTCACTTAAGTCTTCTTTGCTGTTCTCATCAGAAAAATGTATATGAACAAGTACAGCCTGTTCACCGGCTTCATAACGGTCAAACAAGCGCGTTACCTTTTAGTTTAATCAGTTTTAGTATTTTCCGAATCTCCTGTTGTGCTTGGCATTGTGATAGCACGTGCTGGAACAACGGTTGAAATTGCATGTTTGTAAACCATTTGGCTCACTGTGTTCTTCAGTAAAATAACAAATTGATCGAAAGACTCAACTTGCCCCTGAAGTTTAATTCCATTTACCAGATAGATAGATACTGGGATACGTTCCTTGCGCAAAGCGTTCAAGAATGGGTCTTGTAAAGATTGCCCTTTAGCCATTTGTAATCCTTAGTTTTTATTATTAGCGGGCGCTATTTCACTCCGCCTCACGTCTATTGTATACCACACTCAATCGTTTAGAGTGTGACTCGTGCTGCAATTTTAGTCAATTTATCGTTAGCAAATGTGTCTAACCACGTCACATCCTGCCAACCACGTAACCAAGTAAGCTGTCTTTTGGCAAGCTGCCTAGTCGCAATGATGCCGCGCTCGCGCATATCATTGTAACTAAGCTGTCCTTCAAAGTACTGCCACATCTGTCTATAACCCACAGATCGGATAGAAGGTAACTCGTCAGAAAGATCACCTCGTTCAAATAATTTTTTCACTTCGTCCTCAAAGCCGTCAGCAAGCATTAGGTCGAATCTGCGTTCTATTCGGTCATGTAGTATAGATCTATCTTCAGGCGCTACAGCAAATTGGGTTATCTCATAAGGACACTTTGTACCCTCTTGCTGTTGCCAGTGAGTCAGGGTTTTTCCTGTACTCCGATAGACCTCTAGCGCTCGCGTGATACGCTGAGGATCGTTTGGATGAATTCTTTCTCCGCTTACCGCATCAACGTCCTTGAGTTCGTTGTGTAAATGCGTCCATCCTGACGCTTGTGCTTCACGGTTAATCTGCTCGCGAATAACTTCGTCTGACTTAGGTAGTGACGAAATTCCATTTATCAAGGCATTAAAGTACATCATTGTACCTCCTACCAACATGGGTAGCTTGCCCCGACCTTGTATTTCACCAATAAGTCGCGTCGTATCGTTAACAAATTGCGACACCGAATAACTTTCAGCGGGGTCGATTATGTCAATAAGATGGTGACGAACCACCGACTGCTCTTGCTCATTTGGTTTCGCCGTACCGATGTCCATACCTTTGTAAACCAAGGCTGAATCAACACTGATAATCTCGCATTCTGTGTGCTTAGCAATGTCTAGTGCCAAAGCAGTTTTGCCTGATGCCGTCGGACCCATTATTGCCAATACAGGAGAAGCAGTTTCTATGCCAATAGACATATTATTCTCCCCACGCTTTTAGTATGTCGTTTATCGCGCGCACTTTAGCAAATTGCTCAATATATTCCCATTGTTTAGACTGACTTTGCTGCTCCAACCAGTACCATACTGCCGCTGACGATTGTTCATCAATATCTTCTTTTGGGATAAAGACCTTATCAGCGATGCTTTGTGGTGTTGTTAGCGAAGCACACAGCAGGTGTTCGAACCACTTTATCCAAGGCAAATGTCTGCAGCCTGCCGGCACTTGTTGCAAGCGATATTTCCCCGCCACTTTGTTGATGTCAAAGTGCATTTGTGACAGCACGTCTAGCGTAGATTGGGAAACCTCGTCGGCATGAATAGCCACCGGCATTAGCAAGGGCTGTTCATGCTGAGCCTTACAGAATAATTCAGCTAACCATACTCCAATGAGGTTATTTGCAGAAAGTAGGAATACGCTATCCTGTTTTGGATACAATCGGTGCATGGCAGTAAGACTGGTGAACGCTAGCCCGTTTTGATCAAGCCCGCTCTCGTTTAACCTGTCTTTATTTGGCGTCATTAAGGCGTTGAACCCAGCCTGATAAGCTGCAGAGGGCCCTTTACTTTGCCGTTGAAATTGGGCCATTCGGTTAGGTGAAGCCGATCCACTTCTCTCGCCAGCACTTGGCGTACATTCACCTACTCTATCTGGATACGAGTGAGAAGGGCCTGTATGCAATTGATGATCAGAAACCGAGTTATCACTGGCGAGGGCATTCTCAGTGCGGGTATTCTCAATGCGTGGATTGGCAGTATTTAACGGGCGAATATAGCCATGCTCCACTTCAGGGTTCATATAATCAAAAGGTTGTTCGCCGCCAATTTGGCCCTCGCCAAGGTGCTGGTGATTGGGGTCGTCTGGGTCGCTGGTGTCGTTATTTAGCGCGTTTAATGCGTCGCAAACGCTTTTACATATAAAATCATGTACTAGGCGACTTTGTTGAAATCGCACTTCGTGTTTTGCGGGATGAACGTTTACGTCGACATCTTTTGGGTTCAAACTCAAATAAACAACAAAACTAGGTTGCTCTACCACGCCCCACACGCTTTCATAGGCTTGGCGAATAGCGTGCGTGATAAGCTTATCTCGCATTCCGCGACTGTTTACAAAGCTAAACTGGCAGTCGTTGCTGCTTCTTAGCATGACTTCATTGCCTAGCCATGCATCAATAGTCAATCCGTCATACTGCGTATTAATATGCACTGCATTTTGAATAAATTTTTGACCAACTACTGCGGCAATACGACGCTTAATACTGCCCGCTTTATCAGCGATATACCGCTTAATGACCTTATCGTTGTGCCTAAGAATGAAAGAGACGTGAGGGTAGCTCAACGCCACACGTTTAATCACATCTTCAATATGTTGAAATTCAGTTTTTTCCGTTCGTAAAAACTTGCGTCGTGCCGGCGTATTATAGAACAGATCAGCGACATCGATTGTGGTTCCCACGGGGTGTGCAGCCGGCCTAACCGCCACCGACATATCTCGGCCCTCACAATAGGCTTCCCATGCTTCGCTTTGCGACTGCGTTTTAGATGTAAGCGTTAGACGCGTTACTGAGCTAATACTCGCGAGAGCTTCACCACGAAAGCCCAGTGAAAGAATTTGTTCTAAATCGTCCAGCGTCGATATTTTACTGGTTGCGTGGCGACTCAATGCAAGCTGTAGTTCGTCTTTCGCAATGCCGCCACCGTTGTCTTTAATGCGAATTCTTTTGTGCCCGCCTTTTTCAATATCGATCTCAATTTTTGTAGCACCAGCATCGACACTGTTTTCGAGCAGTTCTTTAACAACAGACGCAGGCCGCTCTACCACTTCACCGGCGGCAATTTGGTTTGCAAGTTGTGGCGATAAAAGCTGTATTGGCAAGGAAACCTCTGTCGTGAAAATAAATAGGCGTTGCTTTGTCAATCAAGCATAGCGATAGCTAATGATGACCGACTAATTAAAAGTATTGTTTCTTAGGTACTGGGGATAGTTAACACTTGCCCGATGCGCACAACATCGTTACGCAAGTTGTTCGCTGCTTTGATACTGCTCACTTCCACGTTGTAACGCTGAGCCAATAACGATAGCGACTCTCCAGAGCGAACGCGGTGGGTTCTATTTTTTGCTTTTTCAGCAGCCCACAGCGTCCCATCTGGAGGAACCTGTCTGAAGTAGCGCTTAGCCGCATTAAACATGGCTTTTGCTAATCGCTCTCGATATTTAGACCAATTCAGATTTTTTTCTTCTTGAGGGTTTGAAATAAACCCAACTTCTACCAAAATTGACGGGATATCTGGTGATGTTAACACCGCCAAACTCGCAGCCTGCGGCTTGCGCTTGTGTAAAGACGTTACGGCTTTCAATTCTTCTATTACTTTGTTGCCTAAATCGTGGCTTGTTGCCATGGAATGATCCATAGAAAGCCCCAAGATAGTTTCCGCTAAATAGCGCTCACTCGACTTATCACTAATGACTTCAGCAGCACCACCGAGCAATTCCGAGTGCCGCTCGGTTCTTTCCATCCAGCGTCCTAGTTCTGTATCAGCTCTTCGCATCGATAGCACCCATACTGAACCGCCGCGAGGCTGTGGCTGGGTAAAGGCATCAGCGTGAATGGAGATGAGTAAATCCGCTTTTTTCTGTCGTGCAATTTCTGGGCGTTTATTGGGTGAAAGGTAATAATCGCCAGTGCGCGTCATAATGGCGCGCATACCATCTTCTGCATCAACCATAGCTTGAAGCCGTTTGGCAATGCTCAGAGTTATGTGTTTTTCAAACGAGCCAGCGGGGCCGATTGAGCCGGGGTCTTGTCCGCCATGCCCCGCATCAATGGCAACGATGATGTCGCGGTCGCGCGTACTGCTAGATTCATCAATAACCACACGTTGCATGGAAGACGAGGTGGCTGAAGAGGAAGCGGGCTTTTGTGCAACTTCGGGCGCACTATCGGCCAAGTCAAGGACAAGTCTATGGCCGTAGGACTTATTTGGCGCGACTGCAAACAATGAGGGTTCGGCATTGCGGTTTAGCTCTACGACAACACGCGCAGAGGTTGCACGTTTAGGTGTTGAATACCGTAACTTTCGCACTAGGCTGCCACTATTTTTAACCGAAGAAAGTTTGAACGTACTCGCCGTGTTTTTTAAATCGATAACCAACCGCAGCGGCTTTTTGAGTGTGAAATAGGTAAAGTCCGGTGCAGTATCTACATCAAAAACAATACGTGTCTTGGCAGCATCTGGCGACACTCTCACATCATTAATGGTATTTTGTACAGCACTGACAGCGTGCGTCATCAGACACAACATTAAGACCGATATTATACTGCGCACCATAATTTGCCTTTACGTCTTCACTCTAACGTGGATTACATAAGATGTGATTTTATCGTTTTTATATACGTTTACATTGCTGGAGCAGCTTTGCACCAAGTGCAGATTTTGACTCTAGAACAAACTGCCTACCCGATGGCGTTGCATTTATATTAATCACTAAGTCAGGGGATGCCAAGTACTCTCCCCCCTTTTGTGACCATTCAACAAGCGCAATCGAATCACCGCCAAAATAATCGCGTATGCCCATGAACTCTAATTCTTCAGGGTCTGACAACCGATATAAATCAAAATGATATATATTGACGCTGTCTAACTCATAAGGTTCAACCAGTGTATAGGTAGGACTTTTAACACTACCTGAATGACCAAGTGCTTGGATAAAATAACGGCTAAATGTGGTTTTTCCAGCGCCGAGGTCGCCATTAAGAAAAACCACCACATTAGCGGGCAATTGGCTAGACACTGCTTGAGCAAGGTCTTGGGCTAGTAGCGATGTATCATCAACATCGCTGGCAAAATAGGAGGACTGCGGGTAAGACATCTAGGTTATTCCACTAAAACTAAACTATGCAGTAAATATCTTACAAACCGCAACTCATGAAGGCTTTGATGCTAAAGCACTTACTTGTGGTTTATCAAGCTACGAACCGCATTATAAAAATCACTCGCTATCATACCACGTTGTCCATGCTGTTGGGCAATATCGTCACCCGCTTTTGCATGCAGTACAACGCCGTACTTAGCTGCAATATCGGTCTCTACCCCTTGAGCGAGTAACGCACCTAAAATACCGCTGAGTACATCGCCACTGCCAGCAGTTGCCATGCCGGGGTTACCGTGTCGACACACCCACGTCTTTTTCTCGTTGTCGATTAACGTACCTGCACCTTTTAACACACACACCGAATGGTAGCGCTGTGAACACTGGCGAGCATAGTTAAACCGGTCGCTTTCAACGTCATCTATCGACACGCCTAACAAGCGAGCGGCTTCCCCCGCGTGGGGGGTAAGAATACTTTGCGATAGCGTGAACGCCGTAGACTGCTTGCACAGTATATTGAGCGCATCAGCATCAATAACAATTGGCTTATTCGTCTGTTGGCAATGCTTAAGCGTGGTTGAAAAGGCGCCTTCAGCCCACTCATCCTGACCAAGCCCAGGGCCAATAACTACACAACTTGCCCACTGAAGAGCATCGTCTAACTGGCTATCGGTTACCATTAATTCAGGGCGCCCAGCGCTCACCTGCACAACGGAAGATTCGTGAGTATAAACACGCACCATACCCGCACCACTTCGAAGCGCCGCTTCACCCGCTAAACGAATGGCTCCAGCAGTGCCCTTATTACCACCTATACAGAGCAATCGACCATAGGTGCCTTTATGACTGTGCACGTCCCGTGGTCCCATGCCTTTGAAATGGTCTATGTTTAGCATGGTAGCGCTCGCCTTTGCTAACGACTGAAACGCGTTACCAATGCCTAAATCTGCATAAACCAACTTACCACAAGACTGCTTACCCGCTCCGGTTACTAACCCAGGCTTGATGCCGACAAACGTCACCGTAATATCAGCTTGCACACAGCGACCTAAACTTTGGCCGGTATTGGCATCTAAACCAGAGGGAACATCAACACTAACCACAGGGGTATCGCTACTGTTTATGGCATCGATAACATCGGCAAACTCGTTTCTTATGTAGCTATTAATTCCCGTGCCTAACAGCCCGTCAATAATCACATCAGCTCGCTCAAGCAGTGACGTATCGAAACACTCTACAGCACCACCTGAGTCAACCCAGCGCTTTTGCGCAAGTCCGGAATCACCCTCTAACACTCTCTCAGGCTCAATAGCACACACAAACACTTGCTTACCTGCAAGCTTTGCGTTCATTGCAGCTATGTAACCGTCTCCCGCATTATTGCCCTGCCCCACAAGAACAAGGTAGACATCAGAGTTGGGGATTAGCTCTAAGCACTGCTTAAATACCGCGTCTCCAGCGCGCTGCATCAATGTGAACATGTCACAGTTTGAATTAGCAGCAGCTAACTTTTCATTTTCCCGAACTTGGTCGGCTCGAAATAGTTTGTATGATAAACTTGACGTGAGTTGAGTATCTAGCATGAAAAAATGTCCGCAATTAATTCTATTGATCTCGTTGAGTTAACCCACAATATCAAGGCTTGGGGAGCTGCGCTAGGCTTTCAGCAAGTTGGTATCAGTGATATTGATCTACATCAGCACGAAGCGCATCTACAAGCTTGGCTAGACAACGACTACCACGGTGACATGCACTTCATGAAAACTCACGGTATGAAACGGGCTAGGCCAGACGAATTGGTACCCGGTACGCTAAGAGTCATTAGCGTGCGAATGAATTACCTTCCACCCGATGCGTCTTTTGCCAAACACCTTAAAGCCTCAGACATCGGCTACATCAGTCGCTATGCGCTTGGGCGGGACTATCATAAAGTGCTCCGCAAGCGACTTAAGCAGCTGGGAGAGAAAATTACCGCTGCGTTAAGTGATATCGAATATCGTGATACTGAATACCGGCCCTTTGTAGACTCAGCCCCCGTGCTAGAGCATGCCATTGCTGAAAAAGCTGGAATAGGCTGGACCGGAAAACACAGTTTAACGCTTAATAAAGAGGCTGGCTCTTGGTTCTTTTTAGGCGAACTTTTTATTAACTTGCCGTTGCCTACCGACTCTCCTATTGAAGAAGGCTGTGGAAGCTGTACGGCCTGTCTGACTATTTGCCCAACCAATGCCATTGTAGCCCCTTACAAAGTGGATGCGCGACGATGCATTTCCTATCTTACTATTGAGTCCGGCGAAGATATTCCCGAGGAACTTAGACCTCTAATGGGCAACCGTATTTATGGTTGCGATGATTGCCAGCTTGTTTGCCCTTGGAACCGCTATGCCGATGTCACAACCGAAGAAGACTTTCATCCAAGACAAGTACTGCACGGACAATCCCTCTTAACCTTATTTTCTTGGAGTGAGGAAACCTTTTTAGCCAATACATTAGGCTCACCTATTCGCCGCATTGGTTATGAAAAATGGCAGCGTAACATTGCTGTTGCTATCGGTAATGCTGATTTTAGTGAAGATAATATAGCGATACTAAAGGCACAAAAAGGAATGGTGAGCGAGCAAGTTGATAGGCATATCGATTGGGCTATGACTCAACAAACTGCAAAAGAACATCACCAAAAAAGCGAACAGCGCAAGCAACAAAGGCTGATCAGAGTCATCGAAAAGGGACTTGTGCGAGACGCCTAGCTAAAGATTATTCGCTCGGGCATGTTTACAAGGTAAACCCACTTAATCGCGTTCTCAGGCGCTTTTGGTTAACGAGTTTTTAACCGAGGTTGTTTGTTCTTGGGAAACGGTTTTACCTGTCTGCTTTTGTTTATGAGGCCTAAAAGTAGCAGTAAATTTTACCACTTCGGTTTGTAAAGCCTCGTCTGATGACTCCATTACCCCAAAGGTCCACCATGAAGGATTTGGAAGACTTTTTACTGCATCGTTGAGTTCATCTACCGTGCCAATAAATACACCCACAATCTCGCAAGCGACTTGAGTACAGGCGATATTATCAAGGGAGAATAGTTGCTCGTACGGCGATGTATCAAAAAAGTGAAGCAAATCTTTATGAGCCGCCGACACATTAGCGGCCTCTCTTACTTCTTTCGCTTTATTGATAGGCTTTATAATTTTTAGCTCGCTGGTTTGTGTAGAACGAGAACGCGCTAAGACATCGCTTAGGCGTTCGTGTTCTACTTTTGAGTGGTCTAGTTTCTGTTGATAAGAGACCACCTTAAAACCGGCAATAACAGAAAAAGCGACAAGCAGCACTAACAGCCAGGTTTTCATCGTTTATCCTTTTTCACCTGCGAATGATTAGGGCATGTTGACCCAGCCTGCTGATTTATTTAAACAGAGTTAAGGCTATTTATGGTACTGCTTGCTTAACTTGTGCACAGAGTCAACGAAAACCCCTGCATTTTCAGGCGGCACATCTAAGTGAATACCGTGGCCTAAATTAAACACATGGCCTGAGCCTTCTCCATATCCTTTTAAGATGGTACCCACTTCTTCTTCAATTCGCTGGGCCGGTGCATAAAGCATAGACGGGTCCATATTGCCCTGTAGAGCAACTTTATCGCCAATGCGGGCGCGGGCTTCTTTGATATCGATAGTCCAGTCTAAGCCAACTGCATCACAGCCAGTTGCTGCGATAGACTCTAACCACATGCCGCCATTTTTAGTAAACAAGGTAACAGGGACTTTTCGACCTTCGTTTTCTCGCGTTAACCCGCTCACAATGCGTTCCATGTATTGTAGCGAAAATTCTTTGTAGTCACGTGGCGATAAAACGCCGCCCCAGGTATCAAAAATCATGACAGACTGTGCACCAGCAGCAATTTGCGCATTAAGATACGAGGTGACTGAATCAGCTAATTTTTCCAGTAAGGTGTGCAGTATTGCAGGCTCTGCAAACGCCATTTTCTTAATTTTTGTAAACGCCTTACTTGAGCCACCTTCAATCATATAAGTCGCTAGCGTCCACGGACTGCCAGAAAAGCCAATTAACGGAACATCGCCCTTTAACTCTCTGCGAATAGTGCGCACTGCATTCATCACATACTGCAGTTCGCCTTCAGGATCGGGAATACCAATTTTATCTACGTCGGCTTTACAGGTGATAGGCTTTTTAAAACGCGGGCCTTCCCCTGCTTCAAAATACAGCTCTAATCCCATGGCATCTGGAATGGTTAGGATGTCCGAAAATAAAATTGCCGCATCAAGAGGGAATCTTCGCAGGGGCTGCAACGTCACTTCGCAAGCAAGCTCTGCATTTTTGCACAGTGACATAAAGTCACCCGCCACAGCACGTGTCGCTTTGTATTCTGGTAAGTATCGACCTGCTTGTCGCATCATCCATACGGGTGTTACATCAACCGGCTTTTTCTCCAACGCCCGTAAATAACGGTCGTTCTTTAACGCTGGCTTATCGACATTTGGAATATTTTGCGACATATAACTCACCTGATTTGAGATTAAAATTAAGCGGCGAAATTATACCAGTAATTATCCCTTAAGTGTGTGAAAAACCTTAATTCAAACACATGCTTTCGATGTATGTGCCCCGCAGAGCGATGAGTAGTGTGTGTAAAAAGCGACAATCCCAATGCACAAATTTACTTGCGCTTTTAAAATACCTTTGCTATTACTATATACGCTAACAAAAAGAAGCCTCTCAGAGGACCGTGCTAAAAAACCTAGAACCCTGCTCCGGCAGGGTTTTTTATTTGTCGCTTATTAACGACAACGTTTCCGCAATAAGCTGTCCAGCAATTGAGACCTTAGGCGGTATATTGGGTAGCGCATCAACGTCAAACCATTGAGCATCGTCTATTTCATTGTCTTGGCACACAATATCGCCGCCATCGTATTCGGCGATAAATCCAACCATTAATGAATGAGGAAATGGCCACGGCTGACTGTTGAAGTAGCGTAGATTTTTGACTTTTACACCAACTTCTTCGAAGACTTCTCTGTGAACGGCTTCTTCAAGGCTCTCGCCGCTTTCCACAAACCCAGCCAGCGTAGAGTACATATTTGCCTCTTTGTGTCTGACCCCTTTGGCCAGCAACAGCTTTTCTTTATTGTGAATGGCAACAATGATGCAGGGAGATACGCGGGGATACGTGCGATGCTTACAGCGATGGCATTGCATTGCCATCTCCCAGTTTACACGCTCCATTTCAGCGCCACACTGCCCGCAAAACTTGTGGGTTCGTAAAAAATGGATATATTGCCAAGCACGACCTAACACCGAAAACGCTATATTTTGCTGTGTAAATAAAAGCTGGCGTAGTGAAACTCGTTCCCAGCCAGGACTTTCAATGTGTTCTGAGCCAACGTCAACCACGTATATGGGCGCTTCGGTTACAGCAGCATCATTAAGAGGAGGCAATTCATGCACGTCTTCGTGATACGATGCGAGAAACGAAAGCTCCTCAAAGTGCGCCTCGGGCAATATAGGATTGTTCTCTCGCACCACAATTTTTCCACGGCTAAAGATTACCCATAGTGCTCTGCGCTTACTGATTTCAGTACCAGATAAATTAATCATCATAGACAAAGTGCCTTCTTATTTTTTTGCTCTTTCTCGTCATAATCACAAAGCTACGGGCCTTTACTGCTCATTTTGTGAAAAACGCTAACATTCTTCACATAGCATAAACGAAAGTACGCTTGCTATACGACTTAATGATCCACATTATTTTGGATAATTGTGGATAAAGTAGCCTTGGCATTTGTGTCGTAAAAGCACAGTGTTATACTGCAATCAACGTGTTATGAAAAATGGTGTGGCAACTCAGGCTGTACGGTCTGGTTTTTAGTCTCATCAGTTGGAATAGAACAGAACAAAATCACAGGTACGATAGAATTATTTTTGTGCCGAGCGATCCCTGACTATAGGGTTTCGTAAAAGTTGTACGTAATTTTGCTCGGCTGGTTTGCATAGCTGCCTTCACTTAGCTGTTGTTAAATAGCTGTTGTCAAATGACAGTGTCGCGGGGTACTGCGCTAACGGCAGCCACGTTGAGACTGACTAGTACTTTTTTGCGCGTGTTGATTAAAGAAGCACGAAAAAGAAGAGAATAATGTAAGTGCTCTTTAATATTGTTAAGAGAAGACTTTTTAATAGCCTAATTAATGGCCAAGGGAGTATCTACGTTGGTAGTTACTGTGATGGCCGAGCTAACGGTAGCGATACATGAATAATATGACACTCATTCACAAAGCGCGTGCCTACTGCGAGCAGCGCGGAGCCAGGTTTACGCCATTGCGAGAGAAAGTGTACGAAATACTACTTGCCAAACACGGACCTATGGGTGCCTATGAGCTACTTGATTCGCTTAAAGAGACCGAGTCTAGCGCCAAGCCAGCCACCGTTTATCGAGCATTAGATTTTTTACTCGATTTTGGTTTTATTCATCGACTAGAATCTACCAATGCATTTGTAGCCTGTTATCATTTTGGGTGTAATCACCCAGTTCAATTTTTAATCTGTGATAGCTGTGGCGATGTGGCAGAGATTCAATCCGAAGGCCTTAAGGATACGCTTGACAGTCAAGCTGAAGCACACGGCTTTCGCGTCTCTAAGCAAACGATTGAAGCACATGGACTTTGCGCAGAATGTCAGAAAACGGAAGATTCCTCACTTAAGGAGCAAGTACATGAATGCTGAATTTGTAAATCCGTTTATCGGCGGTTTACTTAACGTAATGGAAACAATGGCGCAGACCAAACTTACACCGGGCAAACCAAAGAAAAAACAAACCGATGTAGCTAAAGGTGATGTGTCAGGACTTATCGGTATGGTAGGTCCAAACGTAAGGGGCTCTATGTCGATTACGTTTGATGAAGCGCTAGCACTTACCATCATGGAGCGCATGGTGGGAGAGCGACCAGAGAAGCTTGATGCCGAAGTGGCCGATATGGTCGGTGAAGTCACCAACATGATTTGTGGAAATGCCAAACGAGATCTTGCCGAGCGAGGCTACGAATTTGGTATGGCAACGCCCATCGTAGTATCTGGTCATCAGCACACAATAAGTCATCAAGTGGATGGCGCAAAAATAATTCTGCCGTTTATGTGTGATGAGGGGCTAGCTCATTTGGAAATCTGCTTTGATAAATAACGTCTGGCAGTCTGAAAAAATTACACTGCCTTCCTACCCAAGAGGCTTCCACCTCATCACTGAAAAAATTGTAGAAGCCATTCCCTCACTGCATATTGTTGAGGTTGGTCTACTGCATTTGTGGTTACAGCACACAAGCGCCAGCCTCACGGTAAACGAAAATGCCGACCCTACGGTTCGTCAAGATATGGAAGATTATCTTAACCACAGCGTAAGAGAAGATACTCCTTATTTTAGGCATACCTATGAGGGAAGCGATGATATGCCGGCCCACATTAAATCTAGCTTATTAGGATGCGAAATAACTGTGCCCGTACAGCAAGGAAAACTTGCACTTGGCACGTGGCAAGGTATCATGCTCGGCGAGCACCGCGACGGCGGTGGAAGACGCACTATTATTGCCACACTACAAGGGACAGCAGCTTAGCCCGCATAATAAATGGCATGCTTTGTGCTTTGTTCTAGGAAACTAGTTCAAAACTAAGCTCGCAAGCACAACTATAATTATCAATTTGATAATCACTCAACGTTAAACAGGATGTGACTATGAAACACAACTTAAAATTAGCAGCGCTATCTCTTGCTGTAATGGCTTCAACAAATGCGTTTGCACAAGAATCTTCAGAACCAGATTACAAGCACTGGATTGGTCTTTCTGGCATGTACTACAGTGCCGACGAATCTCGCCCTTTGTCACTCACTGAAGGCGGAACGTACGATAAGGGCCAAGGCATTTCACTAGAATACGGCTTTCGCTTCACACAAAGCTGGGCGGCGCGCGTAGAGCTCACTGATTTAGAATTAGATAATGCAGCCGGCATCCCTGCAAATGACGCAGACGGTGAGATGGTTGGCGTTGACGCTATGTACTTCATGCCTGATGACGCCTACTTCCTATTTGCTGGTGTTAAACGCCAATCAGTAGGTGTATCGACTACTCAAGGTAACATCGGTATTGGTAAGCACTGGAACGTACATGAGTCTGTAAGACTTATCACAGAAATTGCTGCTTACCACGATTTTGGCGAAGACTATAACGATTACAGCGTTAAGGTAGGTATTGCAGTACCATTTGGTAAAAGCACGCCTGCAGCGCCAATGGACAGCGACAACGACGGCGTTGTAAACGGTAAGGACCAATGCCCTATGACACCTGCCGGCGTTCGCGTTGATGCAACAGGTTGTTCTGTTGACAATGATAACGATGGCGTAATGAACAGCGTTGATCAGTGTCCAAACACACCAGCAGGTACGCAAGTAGATGCAATGGGTTGTGCAATTAAAGATACAGACAACGATGGCGTTGTAGATAGCAAAGACATGTGCCCAGACACCGAAGCTGGTGTAAAAGTTGATGCGAAAGGCTGTACTATTTTTGACGAAGAGACTGTAGAAATTACACTACGCGTTCTTTTCGACAGTGAAAGTGCTGTTGTTAAAATGCCTAAAGATCCAGAAATTTCTGAATTTGCTGGTTTCATGAAGCAGTATCCTTCTACTACAGCGGTAATCGAAGGTCACACTTCTGCGCCAGGTACTGAGTCTTACAACATGGACTTATCTGAGCGTCGTGCTGCTAACTTTAAAGATGTAATGGTTGATATGTATGGTATCGATTCTACTCGTCTTGAAACAGTAGGTTATGGTGAGACACAATTACTAGATTCAGCAAGTAACGCTGAAGCGCATCGTGTAAACCGTCGCATATCAGTGACAGTTAAAGACACTGTTAAAGTAGCTGAAGAGAAGTAATTCTCCTCAACCAGCTAACGCAAAAAGGCGCCTAGTGGCG
>NZ_JAZETM010000014.1:0-94063 GCF_036864455.1 Alteromonas sp. P256 | reverse complement strand
TGTTCCTTGAGGATTTGAGTTGCAATCGCAAACCTTAGTTAAGTATTCAATTATATCAATCGCATTCTTACTTGGACTCTATCTATTTATTGACCAAGTCTTTATCCGCGGACGTTTAATTGAAACTTATCAAGGTGAAGTTATTTCGGTTTGGGACAACACGGGCATTTCAGGCCGAAATAAGCCCAACATGTATCAAGCATCAGTAAGGCTGAATAATGGGAATGTTGTAAACATTGTTTGTCAACGCTCGTGTATAGTTGGACAAAAATTAAAAGTCGAAAAGTTTATGCCGTTGATAGGATGGACTGAAAATTATTACAGCGGCACATAAAAAATCAAGTCACTCACTGCGTTCGCTGGGACACAAACACGCGGGGCGGCTTCGCCATTGTGCCCCACATGTCTGCGCCCCTTATTTAAAAGTTATATTCCAGTGATAGCGAAGTCTATTGAATCTATCAGCAGTGCTCTGGATTGCTCCAACGAACCAATGCGATCGTGGAGCACGTCTTCGGGTATAGAACTAAGTTGTTGTGCTAGAAATAAATATGTTGTGTCCTCGAATTCTATTTCCGGCGTCAGCTTCTTCATGTAAAAACTGTTTTTAGTATTACTAGTTGTTAACGGTACAACCAGCCTTGTTGCCAATTGGTCGATTACAGAATTTTGAACATCAACAAGAAAAGGGTAAGCTTTGCTAGTTTTCTTGCTTGGGTTTCTGTAAACATCAAATTGCGCCATTAGAAGTTCCTGTACTCATCACCTATACAACCGTTCTCAGCAACAAACTCGTTGTATGCAGCTATAGCAGCTTTGTTTTCTTTTTTCCATTTCTCTGCTTCAATACTTTTTAGCTTGTCTCTGAGTGCTTGCTCTAAGGTCGCAGAAAGGTTAACTTTTAAACTTCGAGCTTTTTGCAATAAGTCGCTATTTAAGCTTAGATTTGTCGCTTTCTTGGGGGCATGGACGTCATATAAATCTTGCATTTTATCACTCCAACTAATTTCACCATCAAGTATACGCATACAAATGCGTATTGCAAAGCATGGTTGGAATATAACAAACGCATTAACACTCGCTGCGCTTATGTGGACTCCCCATAGTCAACAACTATTTTTACCGTTACAAGATGTAATGCGTGCTTATGTACGAGCTCGTAATGGGAAGCTATCCCGGCTCTATGATATTTACGCGAACTTGATGCCACATCTCGCTGGCGGGCTTTTATGCCCTGAGCGCAGCACTGGCTTACCAAGCTGATTTTTATCTTGTATGGCGCATTTAGTTGTTAACTTAAAACTAAACTAAGCAGATAATAGCTCTGCTTTGTAATCAGTTCCGTTGCGTAGCAACGAAAATGCTGTTCTAACTGTTTTGTTGGCCAGCGCTACAGCTGCACAACGTTTACCTCTCCGCTCTACTAGCCCTTTAATCCATTCATCTTTCTTCGCTCGCGAATCACGTTTAACCGCCTGGTTTACTGCTGACATCGCACCTGCGACCAAGTTAGCGCGCAATGACGAGTTCCGTATATTTTTACCTATAGACCCCAAACGCACTTTACCACCTGAAGAATGTTGTATTGGCGTTAAACCGATACACGCAGCAGCGTCTCGGGCTTTTTTGAAAACGCCTAACTCACAACAACCTAGCGCTATGTACAGGTTAACCGCATTTGTCGGGCCAACACCTTCTATCTTCATGAGATTTTTGCAAGCTTCTGATGCTCTGCTGGCTCTAGCTACACTCTTTTCGTAGTGTTTTACGAGCTCTATACTCTTGAGATATTGATGCCATGCCGTGTGTAATGCCTCTCTGAATATCGCGCTAAATCCATTTTCTGCATCTTCCAATATCGACTGTATTGCACTGTTCAACCCCGCATCTGCTGGTGACAACTTTATGTTGAACTCTAAAAGTAACGAACAGAATTGATTCCCGTAAGCAACTTTATGCTTTACTGATAGTTGATGCATACGGACAAGTGATTGAAGCTCCTGCTGCTCCTTAGACTTCCCGCTAATAAAATTCACGTTACTAAGTTGTGATGCCTGTAAAACCGCTTCAGCATCGTTCTTATCAGTCTTTTGGTTTTGACGAATATTCGATACAAGCTTAGCTGATATTAAACGGGCATCATGCCCGTATTCACGCGCACATTGATACCAATAATTTGACGTCGCACACGCTTCAAAAACAACTGTCATTGGTTTTTGAGTGGCTAGCCAATTAGAAAAAGCAGTGGGCGTCATCGGCATATTACGAACTATCTTATTCGATTTGGCGACACAAACCTGGATCTCTTTTTTTGCTAAATCTACACCAGTGGGCATATTATACACAGATGGACTCCTATCTAATCTTTGTGTGTGACAACGTAAATGTTAGACCAACCTATTAGGTTGGGGAGTCCAATTATCTCGCTAGGGACAAAAACGTAGGCTCCCTGCGCTTCGCTTGGTATTTTAGCCTACATACCTTTGCCCGTTATGCGGGTGTTAGGCATCATTTACTTACAGCATTAAAATGTGGGTTTAGACGTGACATTCAGACATCAAGGCTGTTTCGCTAGGTTGTCTTTGCGGCTTCCTTTTTCGGTAGTTTCATCGGCTTTAGCAACGCCCTTTTCATCAACATCGCAACGCCAATATTCAACATCACCAGCTTTCTAAACTCGCTCTTTTATCCAGCATTACCGTTAACATCTGGCTTTTCGCACAGGGTTGTTTTATCTTAAATTCAATAATTTAAACGCGCGGCCTAATTGGCTAGTGGTGGCAGCAAAGCTGAGTACTTTCCTTTGTACGCCTAACAAAACGCTGTTGGCACTCCCTCCGGTCGCTGGGACGCTAACACGGGGGCCGCTTCGCGATTATGCCCTCCGCGTCTGCGCCCCTTATTTAAAAGTTATACGTCATGAAAGTTAATCAAAAACTCGATAAGCCACTGCTATTAACAGGCATATTGTTTGTTTTAATTGGCCTGTTGTACAAGGCTAGAGATTCACTTCCTGTTGAGATTTCAGAGTTGTTTTTCTGGCTACCTCAAAGAGAGGACATGTATTACAAGGTCGTTGAGGCTGAACCAGAATTCAAGTTTGGTTTATTGTTCTTTTTAATTGGGATTTTCATCCTTGTATTTAGGCGATTAGTTATCAAGGATGTAAGTAGTGACGTATAACAAACCACTAAAGCTCATTCGCAGCGCGCACTGGAACAATTACTCGTTGGCGGCTGCGCCATTTTCGCCAACAAGTAATTGCCCCTTAGTGGGTTAGCTGCTTCAGTGAAATCGAAATGTTTTTTGTCTAATAAACAATTATACATGTAGCACTCGATATTTTAGGAGACCTGCTATGAAAATAGAGAACCTCTCAACTATAGAAAAAGTTGAACTCGCCCAGAGGATTTGGGACTCAGTAGCTGCAGAACAAGATTCTATTGAATTATCAAAAGAGCAAACTCAGCTTCTTAACGATAGAATAAAGTCCTTCGAAGCTGACCAAGACTTTGGTTCAAGTTGGAGCGACGTTAAGAGCAGAATCACTGGCTAATGAAATTTATTTTATCTATCAGGCCGGAAGCAGAAGAAGATATCAAAGACGCATATTCTTATTATCAACAATGCCAGACTGGGCTAGGAAATGATATTTGGTCTGTCCGAGTAAGCGGTAACTGGAGAGTTACGTATCGCTTTGTTGGACGGGACGTTGAAATCGTTAATTACGAGGATTATCACTAATGAATATGCATAACCCAGCGCATCCCGGTGAGATACTCAGAGATCTCGTTATTGATGCGTTAGAACTAACTATTACTGATGTAGCGCAACATTTAGATGTTAGTCGCAAAACATTGTCGAAAGTTCTTAATGGTAAAGGAGCTATTACCCCAGAAATGGCACTTCGCCTTGAGTTGATATTCGGTAAGCCATCTGCCGCCCACTGGCTACGCATGCAAAACGCTTTTGATTTATGGCAAACAAGGCAATACCAAAGCTCTTTACATGTATCCCCATACAATATGGCTACGGTATAAGACGCGTGTAACAAAACGCTCAAGTCGCAACCCGCGGTGCGGGTTACTGGGACGAAAACACAATGCGGCTTCGCTATTCTCGCATTGTGCTTTTGCCCCTTAGCTTAGTGTTATACATTCTCAAGGAATAGGTTATTTTAATTAAAGCGATAAAGAGCCGACTTAACCTGAAACCGTACTTTTATGAAAAGTCGGCGAAAGTTGGTACTACCGGATGTATTTTGGGAGGAGTCATAGCTTATTTATTGTTTATGAAAGCTCTACCAATGTTCGGTGTAGACCTTGATATTCCATTAAAGGAATATAGCGATCAAATAGTGTACACGGTTTTTGCTTTTGGCTTTCTGTTACTATTTTGCTGTATATATTTACTTTGTTCACTTTGCGCAGCAGTTTACTTTTATCCCATGGTCAAGAACGCCAAGCTAGGGACAGATGATTATTTTGATATTGTTTTCAAAAGTCAGTACCCGACTCATTGGCAGCGAATGTATAACAAAAAAGTCAAGTTCGCCAGCTGCGCGGGTTGGGACACAAACATGCGGGGCGGCTTCGCCATTATGCCCCGCACGTCCGCGCCCCTTATTTAAAAGTTAGGTGCTCATGGGTCAAGCTGCATACTTACTCACTAATAAACCAATCTTAATTTTGGGAACCTCTGCATTAATACTTGCTCTTCTGGCTATTTTATTTCAATTCACATTAGTGACAGGAGTCGAGAAAGGAACACTAGAAGGTAAGGTCTACTCAATATCTCAGCGCCCAATTGGCGGTGGCAATCGAAGTGTCCATAGAATAGATTTAGCAAAGGTAAAACTTCCGGACGGAAATTTTATTATTGTAAGGTGCGAAAGATATTGTAAGTTAGATCAAGAAATTAAAATTACAGTTTATAAGCCTTTGTTTAGCAGCGAACTTAGGTATGTTTATGAACGCAACTAACAAAAAGTCAAGTTCGCCCGCTGCGCGGGTTGGGACACAAACATGCAGGGCGGCTTCGTCATTATGCCCCGCACGTCCGCGCCCCTTATTTAAAAGTTAGGCCTATAGAGGTAAAACATGATTTCAGAGGCAGATTGGAAACACTTCAAACAAGTTAAGGCAGATGCATTAGATAAATGCTGCCAGCAAGTTTTGGACGATGTGCGTAAAGGAATCGATAATCCCGAACTTTCAAATCATGCAAAATATCTTTATTTGTATAAATTGATGGAAAACAGCGACAAACGTATCGCCAACATCTTCAATTACAATGCAAGGTCCAAAGCTATGCTGCAGCTCGCATTAATGAAATCAGACGGCCTTCTAGAAGCTAAACAAATAAAAGGTTTCTCAGATGAGTTACAAAGTTTCATTAATAGCCATGACTAATTTATCAGCACGGCCTAACAACTCAATAAACTCACTCACTTCGTTTGCTTGGACGCATACACGCGGGGCGGCTTCGCTATTATGCCGCTTCGTCACTGCCCGTTAGCATAGTGTTATCTTCCAATTGGCATATGTGCTCTTCTGCGATAATCTTAATGGATGCCGACAGTATTAAGATTAGGGCATTATCGTTTTTTCTTTTATAGTAATGAAAACGGTGAACCCGCACACATTCATACTCAGCGAGAGAAGATGCTTGCTAAATTCTGGTTAAAGCTCGTTGCTTTAGATAGCTCTACTCGTTTTCCACCGAAAGAGTTAAGAAAACTCGAGCAATTGGTGGTCGAAAATAAAGGAACATTTTTGGCGGTTTGGAATGGCTATTTTGACAGTTGAACATCACCCTCTTGCTCACTCAGTTAGTTTTGACTCAGATTCACTTATTATCAGTCTAATTGATGGCCGCACTCTTTCCGTTCTTTTAGCGTGGTTCCCATCGCTTTCATCTGCGACTGCAGATCAACTTAAAGATTGGGAGATAATGGGTGATGGCGAAGGTATTCATTGGCCTCAATTGGACGAGGACTTAAGTGTTAATGGTCTTCTTTTGGGCAATCAAGGAAAGAAGATAGCCAATCAATAGACACACTCACTGCGTTCGCTGGGACGCATCCATGGAGAAACATGCATGATTAATAGAGCTGCAATAATGCTCAAATACAAAAAACCTGCTATTGACTGGATTAACTCTGCGGATCCTGTTCCAAATTCGCCCAAAGTCACTTTGGAGGAAGTAAATGAAGAAAGAACGGTTTTCCTGATCCATGACGAGGATGCTGACACTCCAGATATCGTTAATCAGTGGGTAAAACTCAATTACAAAGCACTCTTCGAAAATGAGCTATTTAATTGGTATGTAGACGAGAGTCTTTGGCCTAAAAAACGTACACTAAATATGTTTAAACAGTGGTTCGAAGTGGAATGCCATACCGTAATCATTGATTTAGTTGGGCAACCAATAGTTAGCACCAATGCATAACAAAGCGCTAAACTCGTTCACTTCGTTCACTGGGACAGTAACGCAGCAGCGCTTCGCTATTATGCCGCTTCGTCACTGCCCGATAGCATAGTGTTATACACCCAAAAGGACTTAAATAATGAAACGTATCTTTTTAGCAATTTTCATCTCTTTGACATTCGTGCATTTCAGCTCATATGGTGAAGCATTGTTTTCGGTATCATCTAAAGACAGGGGAATTACTGCTTTTGACTTTGTTGTGACTGAAGTGGAAAGAAAGGGATCTGTATCAGTGTTAAGTATTCCAAACTTTCAACAACGCTCCGCTGGTGCTTCTCGCTGGATGATGTGCGTTTACACCGAGCTCGCATTGGAAAGAGGTGCTGAGTATTGGTCTTCAATTTATACGGATAATAGTGGTGACAAAGTTACTATCGTATTACCCGAAACAGATTCGCTGGACGACCCAGCTTTTGCAAATGTGGACAAGCTAGGAACCCAACCAATGGTTTCAGCAGTAGGCATGTTTAAAAGGTTTTGTGGTTTAAACTAGCAGGATGTATAACAAACCAATCAACAACGCTCGTTCTGCTCTCTGGGACAAGTACTCACCGGCACCTTCGGCATTTTCGCCGGTAAGCACTTGCCCTTTTTTTGAGGCGTTGTATGCCAAAGAAGGGTTTTAGGTGAGAGTTTCTGTTCTAACATTAACGTTTCTTACTCTGCTAAGTTGCGCGGTACAACAGGAGCCTGTTGTAGAGAAAATATCAGAAAACTCTTATCGTATTACTGCGCAAGGCCCAATATCGGAAGGGAAAGTTGCAGTCAAAAATAAGATACATCTTGCAGCTAGAAAAGCGTGCCGTTCTAGATATTACGAATTTAATAGGTCTAAATTTGGAGAAAACATTAGTCTTAAAGGCATTTCAAATTCTTCATCCTCAGAAGGCTGGCACGGTAATCAATCTTCAATATTAGAAGCTGTTGCTACTATCAGCTGTTATGAGGGCTAAGTTAACAAATGGCATATAACAAGGCGCTTAACACGTGTAGCACTGCATGCCACACTGGGGCACAAATGCAGCGCGGCTTCGCCATTATCGCGCTGCACATGCGCCCCTTAGCTAGGTGTTACGTGCCAATCAGCATCGAGAACTAATGATGACAGGTAGAATAGTTATTGTCGGTTATAAGCCAAAGGAAGGAAAACAAGCTGAGCTTGAAGCTCTTGTAAAATCACACATTCCTACTCTCAGAGCAGAGGGCTTAATCAGTAATCGAGACGCTATTTCTATGCGTTCAGAAGATGGAACCATTATCGAAGTATTTGAATGGGCATCTAAAGAAGCTATTGAAAAAGCCCACTCTAACGTCAAAGTACAGGAAATGTGGATTTCTTTTTCAGAGGTTTGTGACTATGTACCGGTTTCTCAAGTTAAAGAAGTCTCGTCAGTCTTTTCGGAGTTTACACCATTAAGTTAATGCACGAATGTTAGCTTAAAGTTAGCAGTCACGTTGTCATGAACAACATTCTGTACATGTACCTATTTTCAGGCCAAGCTTGTCTTATATAATGTACGAGTGAGGTGAAAAATGAGAATTGAATCGACCAGTTGACAGTGCCTTCATAACGTATGTTGTTGCGAAGTAATAAGGCTTTGAGTTGATACTTTGCTTCTTTTAAATCCTTCATTGCCGCTTCACGAGCACGGGGTTAGTCGCGAACGGCTTCGTCCTCAGGTTCGGGAACATATATGGGCGTGAGATCTTCAGAATTAAGTGACCTAACGAGTTTAAGCGCATCTCGGCGGTCGGTTTTAATTCGCTCTCCTGGCTTTTTGGGAATAAGAGACGGAGCCACGACATAGCAACAATGCCCAAGACTGGTAGACGATATATCCAGTAGCCACATGGCCCTGCTTCGTAAACAACGTGAAGTGTTGCACTAGGATATTTAGATTCAAACTGGAGGAGCAGCTTTTTGACACTAACCTTAGATGAGGGAATACGCCCATA
Organism: Alteromonas sp. P256; assembly: GCF_036864455.1. Taxonomy (NCBI): domain Bacteria; kingdom Pseudomonadati; phylum Pseudomonadota; class Gammaproteobacteria; order Alteromonadales; family Alteromonadaceae; genus Alteromonas; species Alteromonas sp. P256. Next base: position 85,618 of record NZ_JAZETM010000014.1, on the reverse strand, counting down.
ATGAACCGGCGTCGCTCCACGCTGTTCTTCACAATAAGCAACCTCATGAAACTCTTTATGCGTATCCAACCCGATAAAAATCATGCTATGTTTGTTCATACTAGCCTCTCAATTGATTTAGTATTGAACAAACTAATTATGGCTCTGGTGAGCAGTTTTGCTGTTAGCTAACCCACGAAAATGCGGAGGCTAGCATTTCTCAGGGAGTCATTGTGTCTAGGCATTTAAGGAGAATCAGTTGAAACTTGCAGAAGCATTGAATATTAGAGCGGACCTGCAAAGGCGCTCACATCAACTTAAAGAACGAATTTTACGTAACGCAAAGATTCAAGTGGATGAGAAACCAGCAGAAGATCCGAATGAACTGCTCAATGAATTAGAGCAAGTGAATACCGAACTGGTTCAGCTCATTAAAGCAATTAATAAAACTAATTGCAGTATTCGTTTCGACGAGCATCAAATGCTATCTGATATATTATCCGAAAGAGATTATCTTTCTAAACAGATAGAGCTATATCGGGAACTTGCCAAACAAGCTACCGTTACTCAAGATAGGTATAAGAAACTAGAGATTAAATTCAAACCTTCCGTCGACGTTAGAGCAATACAACAGGAAGCCGATAAGCTTTCAAAGCAATTTCGAGAGTTGGATATGAAAATTCAGTCAATTAACTGGACTGAGGATTTGATTTAAAAAGAACGGTAGGCCTGTTTGCGGGCGAATATTTTCCGACAACTGGGTAAAGTTGTAACTAGGTTAGACGTAGGGGCAAGTCTAGAAGGTTCGATTCCTTCTCAAACCTTTATCCCCTGTACAAGTCACACTAGAATTTTGTACGTTTCATTGTTACTACCTTAAATATTGACGCAAACTAAGCTGAGGGTGGGTTCGGGGTTCTTATAAGCAAATGCCTAACAAGCTCATAAACACTCGCTTCGCGCGTATAGGACGTTAATACGTAGGGTGGCTTCGCTATTACTCTCCGCGTGCCTACGACCGTTACTGAAAAGTTAAGCACTCAAAAGGAAAACTATGAAAACGTTGGCTTATTGTACTTCTTCTTTCGCTTTGGGGGCGCTTATTGCTGGATTCCTAGGGTATATTTTATTCATTCATAGCATTCAATCATCCAATGTTTCTGAGATGCGTACATTCTCTCAGTCCGTTAGCCTTTTGACTCAAGGCAATGAGAAGAATTTGAAGGCCTACCACTGTGCAAATTTAGAAACGAGTTTAAGTATATTTGAAGACCTCCAAGGTCTATTTTTATCAAGTAAAAAACTCTTCGGAACAGAAGAGCAAACGAATAAATTTATATTAGAAGTTAAAGAGCAATTGAGTAACGAGGGTGTTTGTAAACATGCCTTACAAAACGCTTAAGTCTTTCGCCAAAAGCGGGCTCACTGAAACACAATCGCAGCGCGCCTTCGGCTATTTTGCGCGCTACTTTTTGCCCCTTAGCTTAAGGTTAGAAGCCAAGGGGGATCATGGCTCGCCGAACTGAGTTCAAGGGTATTGTAAGAAACTTTACTCATATGCTTAATGGTCGTAATAACGATCATCTTGGTTACTGGGCAATAGGACAACTATGTTTACTTGCCAAACGTAGGAATATCTCTTCTATCACAATCAATTTGTTAGCAGTAGAAAACAGCTGCAATGAAGAATGCCTTAAACCATTTTCTGTAAGCATGCGCAAATTGCTTAATAAGATGCTAAATTCTCATAAAATTCCTGCAGCATGGCTTACGTCAGCCAATATTACTTTTAGTTTTAATGAGCAATATCAAAAGCAGTATCACTATTGGCGTTCTGCAATGGGCTCACCTTACCTAATAACGCTGGAATTAACTTCAGACTTAGGCAAGGTGTATAAACAAACATTTGGTGGTAATGTAATGCCACACAATCCTCGCAGTGAACAACGGCGTTTGGGCTTCTAGCAAAGCATTAAGTCACCCACTCGTTCGCTGGGACGCCGACACGTGAGCTGCTTCGCATTTTAGCCAAGTTGAGTTTAAAAAAAGGAAACATAATAAATGGATTTTAACTCTCATTTCTTTTCATCAATGTCTATGTGGGCAATCTTGCCACTTATTGCAACTATAATTGTGCACCTCGCGTTTAGTGCCGCTATATTTAATGACTCCAGCAGATTAAACGAAGAAAATCGACAACTAGCGTTTGTGGGTCCAGTAATTTGGTCACTCGCTGTATTGGTAGGTGGCGTTTTTGTAGCCGCCGTCTATTGGCTAATTCATCACTCAGCATTGAGTAAGCCTTGAGTTTCATATCATATAACAAGCGTTTTAAGGCGTGTGCTGGTACACAAATTCATGGGCCGCTTCGCACTAATATTCGATGCGGTTGCGCCACTTAAACGGGAATTAGATAACAAGGAATGGGAACAGAAATACTAGTATTGTTGTTGCTGAACGCAGTTTTCATGGGCTACTTTGTAGTGTCGGGTCTACTCAGTGAATATTTTATTCAAGCATATCTGGTAGGTGGCTTTTTGCTTATTCGATTTCAAATTTTGGCGTTAATTGCGGCAACACTAGTAGGCTCTAAAGTCAGAAAGTTGATTGGCTCGAATTCAGATAATATATGCAATATTACTTAACAAGAAAATTTATGATTGGAGAAGTATTGGAGTTGAGGATAAAGCATGAGTTATACGTTCAAATGGGAGTAGCTTGTCAATATAGTGCACAGAGGTATGCCCTTTGAGTAAAGTTGTAAGAATCAAAGAATATTTAATTTTAACTGTCGATACTATTGATTATTATGCTGGTATTTAGTCCACAGAATTTAGCAGAACGGACTCACTGAGACAGCTACATAGCTCGCCGCCCTAGGCAATTTACACGCAATGCAACTGCTCTTTTGCTTAACGTTAGGTGACAAGGGAAATTTATCAATGGAACCAGATTATTCAGGATATACAATCGCAGAGCTAGAAGATGCTCTAGCCAATATAGATAGAGAAGCCTTTCCAGATCGAGTTGAGCGGATAAAAGACGAGTTGAATTCGCGACACCCATTAGGGAGAAATAATCCAGAGACACTCGATGATAATTTTGAATCAAACGAACAGTTCTTTAGGTGTCCAAACTGTGAAGAAAAAATAGGTTTCTTTTCTAAAACTGCCAATAAGTGGGGAAAAAGAAAAGTTTGCCCACACTGCAACTCACCCTTTGAAACAATGTTTAAGCTGAAAGTATTCGCTATTGCATTCATACCAGCGCTCATTATTAATTTATTTGTCTTACGCCCGCTTGTAGTTTCTTTGGGCTTTAATGGAGCTTTTAGCACCGGCATTTTATGTGGCATTATTACAGTTCTTACTATGCGTTACAGGAAAATACGAAGCCCTAATACCGCCTAAAAACCAGACCAACTCACTCACTGCGTTTTCAGGGATAGACATATTTAAGGAAGACTATGAGAGTTTTATTTTTATCAGTTGCGTTTATTTCTTTGTTGGGTTGCGCCAGTACCAAAGAAGAATTTGTTTTCAATGGAAGCAGCGAAACGTCGATCCAAAACGATATTAGCTACATGCTACAAAAGCTACCCAATAGTAAAAGAGTCGACTTTGCCGCAGCGTTGGTTGCTATACAATTTTCTGACGTTACTAGTGCTGTTGACTTGCTTGATGACCCCACTATGGAGTCAATCAATTACTATATTTTAAGCAAAAAGATGGATGGTCTTACCTACAAACAAGTAATGGAGTTGGCAGCCAATTCACCGACTAAAGTTTCAGTGAAAGTATCACCTCATTAAATGTTACAACGCGCTGAATTTATGTGCCAAATAGCAGGTACACTGAAACGCAAGCATGGCTTTACTTCGTCGCTATCTTAGCAATTCACTATTAGCCTGATAGCGAGCTATTCGGCTTTTTAAAAGGAACTTTGATATGGAAATTAATCTACAAAATAAGCCTTTGGCAAACAGGTCTCTATTTTTTGCTGCCGGCGTTTTATTTGTCTGTTTGTCGATAGTGATTATGGGCTATGGCGCTGCAGTTGCCGTCCCAGAAAAAATGCTATTACCCTTAATGCAACTTTCACCAACGTTGGCACTGTCATTAACAAGCTTCATCACCATTGGTCTGCCGCTCACACTTTCGTTTTATCTGCTCGCGGTAATTTTTAGGCGGCTTTTTAATATGGTCAATTCTTCCTTTCTTATCGCTCCGTTCTTTGTGTTTATGGTATATGGTTTAGCTACTATCGCGCATAATAATGACGATATGTGGTACAACCTTGCGCTTACATTATCAAAGCTATTGCCGGTGTTGTTGTGTGCTATCTTTTTAGCTCGGCAAAATGTATCAAGCAACAAAACGTAACGAGCAAATTAACGTGTTACGCTTTGCGGGCTAGGAGTATGACTCGCCAACGGTTTCGCCGCTTTCGCCGCTTTTGCCAATAAGCCATTGCCCGTTATGGGGTAAAACCAACAACTAAGTAAGAGGGAGCAGATGAGTAAAGAGGTTATAGGGAAATATATTACAATTTTAGGTTTATTGCTTTTTTGGGCACTTCCATTGGGAATGGTAGATGCGCTCTTCCCCATCTACTCTTCATTTCAAGACATAAGCCTTTTTAGTACCAATGAACCTAAAATAACCCCAGAAGAGATGTCAATGTTGAAACCTATTGTGGTAGGTTTTGGTCTTTTTATGCTGGGGTTAGTGTTTTTATTAACTTCCGTTACAGTACTAAAGTACCGCACTAGTTGGCTGTTTTGGACTTTGATATTTTACTCATTCTTATTGCTTTTTATCATTCCGATTGGCACTTTGTTCGCATTTATAGGGTTGATAACGTTAGGTTTGAATAGGAAGAAATTTGGTTCAAAGGGCCGGGTTACATAACAAAACATAGAACGGGCTCTGACAAGAGCCGCCAAAATCGTTTATTGCGGGTTGCGTTTCAATAGTCGCCACCTTTATGTTACTTGTATACTTTTATCAGTAATTTCACAAAACGAAAATCCAGTGTAAATACATACAAATGGAATTTTTATGAAACTAGTACCCTACTCCAATTTAAAGCCGAATAACCTAGGCGCATTATTGTTTATCGCGCGTTGCCTAGCCTACTTGGGATACGTTTTCTTTGGTCTTGCTTTGGCGATTTTTCTTGCTGTTTCGTTGAGCTACTTTTCCCCAAGTGAGCCAATGCTGGTCAGGAGAACCCTTACTTAAAGCGCTCAACCGGTTTTATTTAAATCAGTTATGGTTGGCTTCTATGGTATTGGCGCATCTATCCTCACTCTCATAATATCGAGCCTCTGCGCAGCACTTGTATCTTGGGAATCCACTTTTTCAAGCCCTAAGCATGAACGTATATAGACGCGCTAACTTCCTTTACTTGAGAGCCTACACGCAAAGCAGTTTTTGTCGTTATGCCCTTGGTTTCTGCGTTCGTTATTAGAAGTAATTAGAGCAATAACCGACTGAAGCGATATGAACAAAATCAAAAGAAAAAATTCTGAGAATAACCCTTCTAATAGCGACTATAACTTCTTTGTACTTTGTGCCATGGCTATTAGTAAAGGCATGGATTCTGCCACTGCCAAATACGGTTCAGGAACAGCTAGATGAAGCCATTGACCATGGTTTCGACGGAATGATTGTTTATATAGACCGAACTGGTCAATCCCCGCAGTATGTTGCTTCGGGTTGGCACAATAGAAAAGCTAAAATACCCGCCAAACCTCATGCTCTGTTTAAGATTGCCAGCATCAGCAAGCTATATAATGCAGTGGCCGTTACCAAATTAGTAAGCAGTGGACGACTTCATTTAGATAAGACAATTGCCGAATATTTACCTGAACTTGTAATGAGGGGCTATCATGTAGGTCATCCCTTTGATTTAAAAAAAGATGAACATGGCATATTGGCTTCGGCAGAAGACGTGAGCACGTTCGTAAGAGCACTGAACGATGGTTCACTGTTTCGAGCAGGAGAACAGGAAATCTATTCTTCCATTTATGAATATGAACATTCAGGTTGGGTGCCGGAATATCAGAGCTTTGCAGAATACAATAAAGAACGTGATACCGTCGTAATTGAGTTCTTCAGCACTACCGACTCCGAACTGTACAATTGGAACTTGTCACAAATTATGAATAACAGGATCGTAAAAATTCTAAAAAAGCAGAATAGTTCATGATAGATCTACGCATCGGTGCGACACCGATAGGCGCAGTGGGAAACTCGCTGGTCGCTGAAGAAGCGTGCAAGCAACAGTAACTCACAAGGCCGTCGTTACTGGCTGTCTACTTTGCTATAAGACCCAGCTCTGAAAATTTAATAGTATCAAGTGAATCAAACTGAATAGCGCAGCCGTGCTTAATCATGGTGAGCCAGGCAAAGCGCAGCGCATCGGCTCGCTTTCCTGTCCAAAAATCTTTGGTTTTATTAATATAGGCAACCACTGGCTTAGTGTAACCATCGCGGTAGATACGGCGGATAAAGGTGAAGTCAGGCCCAAATGATTCCAAAACAGCTGAGTTACTCACATCAATTGACGTTAACAGCTCATTGAAGGCATCTTGGTTACGCCCCTGCCGATAGGCCACCCACGCCCTCGCTATTCCAACAAAATGCGCTTCCGTACTAAAATTATCAAATACATTACCGGCTATTTGCTGATCTCTGCTTAGGCGTTCGCCGTGCTGAAACATAAGGTCAATCTTGGCGTTCACGGTTTTTACCGGCTCAAATTGAGCGCTGTAAATAAGGTGTCGGCTCAAATCCCCTATCACCTGATACGGATTGCTTTTCGCTTGGCTGCTTCGCTCGTAGTCTCGCTGAGTACGCTTCATCATTCGCTTGTTTTTGCGTTTAAAATAGTCGAGCCGCTCTTCAACAAACTGCTTGTATTTAGGGTCAGTACAGCCTGTTGCGCTCAATTCTGCCTGCTCTTTTTCAACAAATGCGGGGGCAGGCACACTGAACGCCAATTCGCTAGCACTTATCAATAGGACAACAAAGCAAAATTGCGTAATCGAGTGCAGTGACATTTAACTTACCTTTTTAATGATTATCAGGGCGTGTTGCTCTTTGTCGTACGAGTTTTGGGCTAAATGTACAGCAAAGAGCAACACGCCCTAACTACATACTCAAAATACGTATAGATTGATCTACTTCGCAGCTCGTTCTAGAGGACGGATGTCAATAAAAAGCCCCGCATAGCGAGGCTTTAGAAAGAAATAGCATTCGTGAGGCTTAAAATCTAAATGTACCTAATAGCGTTAATGAGCCTAGTGTGCCTTCATCGGTATCAACACCAGCACCAAAGCGAATTGAAGAATGCGCATTAAACCAATAATTTGTACCCAACTCTATGACGTTTTCAGAACCAAAGCGATCATTGTTCTCGTGTATTGCCATTACGCCTACACTCCAGTTGGCTTTGAAGTAGTAATCCGCATCGACTTCTAATGTAAGCTCATCATCAAAGTGCGTACCTTTAAGCTTGATATCCCAACCAGGTTTAAAGCTTGAAGGATTGAAACCGAAGCTTGTATAGCGAGCGAATACACTGGCACTGAATTCAGAATCACCAAAACGTTGCACATCGCTTCCACCATCAAAAGCCCTGAAGGTTTCATCAAGGTCGTAAAAGTCTACTCCTGCTCCCACTTCCCAATTTTCAGAAACAAACTTTGAAACATCAACGCCAAAACGCTGTAGGGTTGCATCATAGAATCTGTTGTCGTCAGTAGTTCTGCCGTAACGGCCTCTTACCACTAAATCGTCTTGTGAAAACCATTCGCCAGTGACATTAAACTGATCGACGTTATCAATACCGAAATAGTCTACCGATATATTGTTGCTGCGCTGAAGGTATGGGCTTATTGCGTAAGCCTGCTCGCCGATATTTACCGTATCAAAATAATGACGGTAGCTGGCACCAATGAAATTATCATCCGCATCTCTGACATCAGAGAAACCAATGCTGACTTCATGGTTAATTGGCGTAGTTTCGGCAAATACGGTAGGAGTAGCTAGAGCGAGGGCGCAAAGGGCTGCACGTGTAACAAACATAATAAATCCTTTTTATATTGCTAGCACCGTTATCTATTCGATGCTTCTAAAAAACGAGAGCACAATATAATAGAAGTTATCTGAACACAAGATGAATAAATGAGGCAATTATTGCTGACTTCACAATGCGTTAAATAAGCGAGACCACAGCGCATTGACGAGTTTTGCATCGTCTTTTTCAAGCTCGTTATTTGCAAACGCACGCTCTAAGCTCGTCGTCATGTTTTCATCAAGCTGCTTAATGGTTGCGCTTTCTTTCATTTCTAATTGGCGAGACTCTACTGCAAAATGCCCCTGCAGATAACTTGCGATAAACAGCTCATCATCATCTCCATGATTAACAACGTCATCTAGTGCAGCTTCAATTTTTGCGATTTTTTCTACCACGTCGTGTGGTGCAGCAGCAGGTGGTAACACTCTCTTCTCCTTTGTTATTGCTTAATTCGTTTTTACAATTTGTTTTTAAATTCGTTTTAAAGTGCGTTGTACAACACTTTGTCTTTATAGCCGGTGATAATAGTGAATGCTCCAGCAAGTTCCTCGTCTAATTGTGGGTCGCCAGAGTCTAACCGAAGGGGCTTGCCATCTAGCGCTTGAACCTTTTGTTTGGTTGCCACAACTATCATGTTTTCTTTGCCCAACTGGCGAATAAAAGCAGGGCTTAACTGCTGATTGCCTCGCCCCAGTATGTGCCCCTGACCGCCAATAACGGTAAGTACCACCTTGCTCGGTTTGCCGCGAGTTAGCTCTACCAGTTCTGATGCCGTCACATCACTGGCAACAAGCTCTCCGTTTTTGATGACATCGACACCAAGCAATGTGTTGTCCAACCCCAAATATTCCATCACCGAGCCTACGGTTGAGCCAGAGCCCATCACAAATAAGGTGTCTGGTTCGTCCTCCATAATCTCCGATACGTAGGCAGAGATATCATCAAGCACCAAAGCCTCGTCTTCCTTGCCTCCCATTTTTACTGCTTGAACGTAAGTCAGTTCGGCGGGAACTCGCATTTCACCGTAATGCTTGGCTATAACTTTACCACCTCTAAAGGCGTCTTCATCTATATCGCGCACCTCTGCGTCCATGACACTGACTAACTCTCCCGCGATCATTTGGCTCACTACCTGCCCGGCAGCTGCCGGAGAAACGCAATACACGCCAGAATGAATTTTACATCCAGCAGGAACGCCGAGCACAGGAATGGCTTCACCGACAACGCGACATATATTGCGAGCGGTTCCATCGCCACCGGCGAATAACAACAAATCGACACCGGCTTCTACCATGGCCTTGGCTGCATTTTCTGAATCTTCGCCTTCGGTTTGCACTTCAGGGGCGTGATAAATAACCTCACAAGGAATACCCAAAGAAGCACAAACGGTTTCACCCATGTCACCCGATGCGGTAAGTACCGTAAATTGCCCTGAAAGCGCGTCTAGAATACTCAGCGCTTTGGCCATTTTTTCATTGGCTTTTTTCTCAGCCCCCATGGCGAGGGCCTTTTCTCTTATTTGAGCGCCATCACTTCCCTTTAATGCAAGCGCACCGCCTATACCCGCAAAGGGGTTTACAATAATTCCTAGCCGAAAACTTGGCTTACTCATGCGGCGTCATCTCCAATGCGTCTAGTTGATGAAGTGTCATTGTTTTTATTAAGGGAAAACGTGGTGGCGAGAGCCGAAATAAAGCGCTGGGCTCGATGAGGAAAACCAGCTTGCCTGTAGTGCACTAATTGCGCGGCAACGTTTGCGGTAAAACCCTCTCGGTCAGGTTCTGCCCCGTTGAGATTATCGGTGCTGACCTGAAACTGCCTTCCCGCGGCCTCAGTAAACGCCCATTCAATAGCCTGGGGCTTTATTTCTACCTTTTCAAAATCGAGCTGCTGCTGTTTATCTCTACCGTCTGGACAGTACCAATACCCGTAATCTTCTATCAGCCTGCGTTTGTCACCTGCAATGCACCAGTGCGCCACTTCATGCAGTGCGCTAGAAAAAAAGCCGTTAGCAAAAACAATTTGGTGATAGTTGCAATGCTTACTCGCGGGCAGGTAAATGGGTTCATCACTCCCAAGCACTAATCGCGTGTTGAAGTCGACAAAGGTGCTATTGAACAACGCGATAAGCGTTGGCACATCGGTGTCTATTTCGCTTAATTCGTTGTGGTGGACAGGGGTATTCATTTCAACTCACGCTTACTTCTTATGGCTAGGAGGAAATATCTCAAAGCTTTGATGAATTATTGACTATCGAGAATGCGTACTTTGAGCACGCAATTGATTTTGCAGGATTATACCAGTAAAGAAATGACTTCTCACTTGAAAGCGAGACGCGCATGAGTCAATCTACGTTTACAACACTAACCGCCCTCTTTGACGATGGAGTGAGAATTTTGGCGCAAGAGATCATTAAACATATTCATCGAGTTAATGCTCAGCGAGACTTGGCAAACAAACTCGACCTAATGGCGCTTATTCATCAACTTCAAGCCTGGCAATGTCAGCGACTTTTAGTGTCTCACGATGACCTTGCAAAACAGCAGCGCTATCAAAAAGCGATGGCATTTTTCGTAGAAGAGCTTTACGGCCCCAAAGACTTTAGTCAACGAGATGCCGATTTGGTAAGAGTAATCCCGAAACTTGCGAAAGTGCTACCAGAAAAAGCGATGAACGCCATGAATGACGCACTGTCGTTAAATGCGCTGTCTTTCGATTTAGACATGGAAATGGCGCAATATTTAAATAAACATTTTGCCACACAATCGATTAACCGCGATTCTTACGCGCAAGCCTACCGAAGCGTAGGTCGAAAAGATGACCGAGAAAGCCAAATTACCATAATTTCACACCTTGGCGATCAACTAGCCGATGTCATCAAAGTTCGAGGGATTGGTATGCTAATTTCGATGTCTCGGCGGCCTGCCAAAATGGCTGGGCTACTGGCGCTACACGAATTTTTAGACCGAGGATTCAATGCATTTAAGGCAATTGGTGATGTTCAAAGCTTCATTCAGCCGGTGTTAGAACGCGAAACCAGGCTAATGGAAATATTACTGAGTGAAAACACCACACTGCCAGAAGATAACCCGCTGCCAGTGGTTTAAACAGAATAGATAGCAATCATTTGAATGTGAAAGGAAAATAGCGTGACCGAGCATACGTTAAACTGGATGTATGATGCTCCATTTATTCGACATTGGCATATTGATGAAACTCACATTGACCACTACAAGCATGTGAATAACGTGGCCTACCTGTCGCAGTTAGAAAAGCTCGCGTGGGCCCATTCTAATACCCTTGGACTGCAATTTGCCGATTACCAATCGCTTAATAGGGGCATGGTGATTAAGCGACATGAACTCAACTATCATCTTCCTGCCCACCTAGGTGATACCTTAGAGTGCGCAACCTGGATAGTGCAATGCGATAAACGCCTTACTCTTACTCGTCAGTTTCAATTTATTTGCCCGGTGCGTAATAAAACGGTATTTGATGCACTAACCACGTTTGTATGCGTTAGCCTTGACGCTGGAGTGCCCAAGCGAATGCCTGCTCAGTTTATTGATGCCTACCACACTGCCTGTATAAAAACTGGCGACATTGCAAAACCCTAATTCGTTAACCCCGACAAGCGACTTGCGAACTATTAAACATGAAACATAATGATATTTACCTCCACTGCACCATTTTTTATAGGCTGAGTTAAATGAACCGCATGCTGCTGATAACACTGTTGCTGGTACTCACCGCTTCGCTACTGCTTAATGTTTATCTTTGGCAGCGCTTTTCAAATTCTCCGCAGTCGAATCCCCACTCAAATCCCCACTCAAATAAGAACGCGTTAAATCAAAACCTTGCAGCGCAAAACAATGATGCTAGTTCACCTAACGGGTCGCGCTCTGAAGGGGCATATAAACGCAGTGGTAGCAATAGTAGCTTTGATACTAAAAACATAGATGGTGGAAAGGTAGATGACTCATCGAGAAAAGAAATGCGCTCACTGTCAGAGCTCAATGCGTTATTACAAAGTGGTGATATGGCGGCACTGGCTGCGTCCCTCAATAGACAGCTGAAAATATCGCCGCTAAGTGAGCCCTTATTGCTGTTAGAGGCAGAGCTTATAAGACAAACCAAGCCATTACCTACTGCACTACTTAACTATTATGATTTGGCAGATTTGCCCCTATCGAATACAGCGTTAGTTGAAATAAACGAAAAAATTCAAACCTTGTATCAGCAAGCTCAGCAGCAACTTAGCAGTAGTCATCAGTGGGAACTGGTCGCAAAGCTTAACGAACCACTTTTTCAGCGCGTGCCAGATAACAAAACGTTCACCGTTAACTTAGCAACTGCGTACGCCCATCAGTCAAAAGTTACGCTAATGGAAGATGTATTGGCAGCTCTCCCCTTTAACGACCGCGACGCGCAAGCTATTCGAAAGATAGCGTTTGAACAGCAGGTAGCAGCGACAGATTCTGACACCACAGACGAACCCCAGCTTCAAGACTCGTTTTTAGAGGACGATAATGCCGTACGTGTAAAACTAGAACGTATTGGAAATTCATATCACGTTAATGCCCAAGCTCTTAATCAGAGCGCGTCTATGATCCTCGACACGGGCGCAAGCACGACGGCAATTTCATCCAATTTGTATGCCCGTTTAGGGAAAATGCGAAATTTAACTTTTATTGGCATATTTACTATTCAAACGGCTTCTGGAAGTGTTGAAGCCCCCCTTGTACGAATTCCAGAATTTAGGTTTGCTGGGTACACGTTTAACAATGTCTCTGCTATTGTGCTGCCTGAAGAAGCGCTGCCCGACGCAGATGGGCTTTTAGGTATGAATATTCTTGGTGAGTTTGATTTTTCGATATTGCCGCAAGAGGACGTGCTGGTCTTAGATAAGCGTAGTTTTTAGATAAGAGCAGTAATAACTCGGGCTTATAGGATTTCTGTGAGCTTTTGCAGCGGACTTTGTGCTGTTTATCATCTGACCCAGATGTTGTGCTTTAACTTGTCATTCCTTCTCAGCACTTTTTAAGAAAAAGGAGAATTCGTGATGTGTAAATTTTGGTTACTCGTTGTATTCGCACTCTGTTTTTCAGGTTGTGCTACTAACTTTAGCAGCTCGTCGCCTAAGCAAGAGGGATCTGCGCTAGAACTCGATGGAAACTGGCTTATTGAGAATATAAACGGCGCCGGCGTTATCGACAACAGCCATCTAACGGCTATGATTTCGGGGAATACTATTTCTGTTCGTGCAGGCTGTAATAACTTTACTGGGCAGATTTCGCGCACGATTGACAAGATTTCAATACGTAAGTTAGCACTAACAAGAAAGATGTGCTCCCCTGCACTAATGGCACAAGAGCAGCGATTGATTGGTGCACTTGAAAGCGCAAATAAACTAGAAATAAGTAAAGACAAACCATGGGTATGGTTCTTATCAAAAAACCAGGCTACGACCCTAAAGCTGGTTAAAATAAACGATGGCAACATTACCAAGCCAGCTACTGGCACTAACACATTACGCGCTGTTGATTTAAACACAAAAAACAAACAGGACGATAAAAGCTCAGAACACCATGTTTTTCACTGCGCGACTCTAGGGCGTATCGAAATGCGCTTTTTAGGTCCAGAAACCATATTACTGACGCTGCCAGAAGAGTCTGTAATAATGCAAAGAGACAAAAGTGCTTCAGGTGCCCACTACAAAATCGAGAACAAAAGTGAGAGCAATAGTGAAACGTCCTCCTTTTGGAACAAAGGGCATGAAGCCACGTTGTTGCTAAAAAACACAACGTACTCATGCACGCACTAAGCGGCTTTTAAGTGTGCGTCTGACAGGTTAACAGCAGCATACTGCGCAGCATTGATAATGATGTTCATCAATACATTTAAGTTTTGGGTAGCCAGCTGCAAAGCTCTGCGGCAGGAAGAGGTTTGCTAAAATAGTACCCTTGGAAAAGCTCACACCCCATATTATAAAGCGTTTCAACCTGATGTTTCGTTTCTGTACCTTCGGCAATAACACTTAACTCCATAGATTTGCTTATCGCAATAATGGTTTTTACTAGCTCTCTGTCTTTTACATCGTCTAAGCCATCTACGAAAGATTTATCAATTTTCAATACATCAAGAGGCAGTGCACTTAAATATGATAATGATGAATACCCCGTGCCAAAGTCGTCGAGAGACACAGTAAAACCATGTCCTCGAAGAATGCTTAGCTGCGCTATAGCGCGCTCTTTCTCAATAAGCAGCCCAGACTCCGTTAATTCAATCTCAATTAAACTCGCATCAATATCAAACGAGTTAATGGCATCTAGCAAAACCTCGGCAAAGCTTTCGTCGTCAAATTGAGATGCGGTAACGTTAATAGACACGGGCGCCAACACTAGGCCTTTTTCCCGCCAGCTTAGCATGTCATAAAGTACTCTTCTGAGCACCCAATCGCCAAGTTGGTAAATAATTCCCGTCTCCTCAGCAATGGGAATGAAGTCGGCTGGCGAAACAAACCCTAATTCTTTGCTTGTCCATCTCACGAGTGCTTCAGCGCCAACTAACTTCCCATCAATATTTACCTTTGGCTGATAATGCACAGACAGTTCTTTATTTTTATTCAGTGCTTCGATGAGTGCTAGTTCAATATTACGATTTTGAGATAGCTTACTCATTAACTGAGGGTCAAAGAACCGATAATGCCCTCTACCGTCTTTTTTAGACACTGTAAGAGCGAGTTCTGCCGATCCTATAATGTCAAAATGCTCATCAAGCTTATGCGGTAGTAATACAGCTCCCATACTGCATGTGACAGAGATTTTTCGACTTCCAATTAAATAAGTACTGCTCACTATTGCTTTGATTGCTGTCCAATGCGTTTTCACCACAGCATCAACGCTTTCTTTAATGTCGCTTAACAAAACAGCAAATTCGTCTCCACCATTACGAGCGATAAAAACACTGTGAGACGTATAGCTATTGAGCCTCTTTCCAATGATTTTGAGTACTTGGTCTCCAACATCGTAGCCAAACTTACTGTTAATTTCCCCGAAATGGTCGATATCAAAAAGTAAAAGCAAGGAATTCGTATCATTTACTCTCTGCTTTGAATAAACATTGTTTATAACGTGAAGTAATTTAGCGCGACTGGGTAGTTTGGTTAGATAGTCTATGTATGCTGTTGCTTTTAATTCTTCCTCCAACTGAATTTTGCGTAATTCAGCACTCAAGCGAGTTGCAAACACATCGGTGACTATGCCCAGATTATTACTTTTCGGCAACGTTCGTTTAAAAAGAAGCACTAAAAGACCAATAGGCTGGTTATTCTCATTCGTTAATGGGTAACCCACATAAGACTTTATATTTTCATCACTCAACATTTGGTCATCAGGAAACAAAACGTCGACATTTTCCGGATACATGCAGGCGCCAGTTTTCAACACATCTTCACATGGCGTTCCGCTGCGTGCATAAGTAAAATTTGAAATTGTCTCTTGATACTTAACGGCTACTTTCGTGGTAATTTGCGTAGCATCAGCCTTATCGATTATGC
This sequence comes from Alteromonas sp. P256, assembly GCF_036864455.1. NCBI lineage: Bacteria > Pseudomonadati > Pseudomonadota > Gammaproteobacteria > Alteromonadales > Alteromonadaceae > Alteromonas > Alteromonas sp. P256. The sequence goes on along the minus strand of NZ_JAZETM010000014.1, from coordinate 69,996 downwards.
CAAGCAAAGCAAAATCTGCACTGCAATAGCCTGCCAGTAACCGTGTACTGTCGATAAAAAAGTCTTCATTCCCCGATTCATTCGATAGACGGGCTAATTGCTCGAAGAGCTCATGCAACTCATCCCTATGCTTTTTCTCTATGATCAATTTAGATGACTGACGGCTGTAACCGTAGGCGATATTCAATACGGTAAATATAGACATGACTGTCATGGGCAGCCCACCAAAATACACAAAAGTAGACTGCTGACTGTCTAAAATATACCCCGTATAGCCGAAAGAAACTTGCAGCAGCATTGTTAGCAAAAGTGAGAGAGAAACGAATGTTAGCTGTTGACGATACAGCTTGATGCTACAGTAGATTAAAAACAATCCCATAACGCTTGACACCACGTGCAAAATGGCAGAGTAAGCATTTGATTGGCCTGTTAATACGTTCGCTAAATTGCCAAATAATGTGACGTATTCAACTAGAACTGGCGCTTCTCCATATCGTAAGGAGAAACTTGAGAGCAGATTGTACGCTAAAAGCGGCAAACATATTATGGCAGAAGCAATGGTTGCTTGACGTGTAAATCGAAACTTTGACCATTTCCCAAAGACGTAATAGTAAAGAGGAATGCCAATGATGAGGCATGATAGGTGATATTTACTCAATAAAATTGCACGTTGCAAGTCAGTCGTGTTTAACAGCAGCAATGACAGCAAATTAAAACTTAATAGCAAAATATTGATGCAGGCCAATCCAATAAAATGGGGCTGTTCTTTCCTTATACCCGAAAGTAATATCGCTAGAAAACAGAAAGCATTGAAGCTAATTAAGGTGACATAAAATGCGTTCATAGCTCTCCTATTGATATTTACTACTGCATTAAAACGCTCGCTTTTAAGCTCGCGATATAACGGCGGTGCGTTATGCATCTTTTAATTCTTACTATAGCGTGATAGGTAAAAAAAAAGAAAGTAAAAAAACCTTCACTCCTCGCAACTCTTTAAATCATAAAAATAAGTTATAAATATCAATTACTTAAAAACAAAACCAAGACTTAACAGCTGGTGAGAGCGGCTGTATTTGCTGTTGCCCCTTGAATATGAAAGATGGCTAGGCTTGTAATTAGATACAGGATGAATTTATAGTAATAGCTCAATCACTTGTCGGAGTGCTTCACTGGAAACCCAGTAAGCTGAGACTGCGAAAGCAGGATCCGTAGAACCTGATCAGGCTAATACCTGCGAAGGGAACAAGAGAAAATGTTGGTTTTGTATACAACCATTTTGCATAAATCACTGTTTCTAAAATAAACATTTCATGTAAATTCGGTGCGTAAACAAACTCGGTACGCAAAATTATGGCTCTCTAAGGCTGTCGCCCAAGGCGATGACAATGAGTGCTAATTAATTGTACTTTCCTCGCCTTCATTTTTCCTTTTCACTCCTGACAAGCATTTTATCTAACGCCAACTCAAGAAGGCCAAAATGCTATGTCGACACGACGCGAACAGCGCCAACAAGCGCAACAATTTATCAATGAATTAGCCGGTGAGGCTTACCCAAACTCTACTCGTCACTATGAGATAGGAAGTAGCAATGATATTAAGGTTGCTATGCGCCTTATCCACCAGCATGACAGTTTAATTGGCGGAACAGAAGAAAACCCGCTGTTAGAACCTAACCCTCCTATTCCTGTTTATGATACCTCAGGGCCCTATGGCGACCCGCATGAAAACATTGATGTACACACAGGTTTACCTGCCCTGCGCACGCCATGGATAGAGAGCCGGGGCGATACTCAGGAGCTCACTGGCGTAACGTCGTCTTTCGCTAAAGAACGAGAAGCGGATATATTTACTGAGGATTTTAGGTTTGTTCGCACTGCAAAGCCTAAAAAGGCAAAAACACAAAAAAATGTAACGCAGCTGCACTATGCGCGCAGAGGCATTATTACACCCGAGATGGAATACATCGCCATTCGGGAGAACATGGGCAGACAATCGATAAAGCAGGAAGAACTATCTCAGCAACACGCTGGCGAAAGTTTTGGCGCTCAGCTCCCCGACGCAATTACCCCAGAGTTTGTTCGCCAAGAAGTGGCGGCGGGCCGGGCAATCATTCCCTGTAACATCAATCATCCCGAACTAGAGCCAATGATCATTGGGCGCAACTTTTTAGTGAAAATTAACGCCAATATTGGTAACTCAGCAGTGACTTCTTCTATTGAAGAAGAAGTCGAAAAGTTAGTATGGTCTACCCGATGGGGCGCCGACACCATTATGGATTTATCCACGGGCCGAAACATTCATGAAACCCGTGAATGGCTGTTGAGAAATAGCCCGGTACCATTAGGTACTGTGCCCATTTACCAGGCACTCGAAAAAGTGAATGGCGTGGCCGAAGACCTAGATTGGGCTATTTTTAAAGACACACTGATTGAGCAAGCCGAACAAGGTGTAGATTACTTCACTATTCATGCCGGGGTATTACTAGAATACGTGCCGCTTACGGCCAACCGCGTTACAGGCATTGTCTCTCGGGGTGGTTCAATTATGGCAAAGTGGTGTTTAAGCCATCATAAAGAAAGCTTTTTGTACGAACACTTTCGCGAAATTTGTGAAATCTGCGCTCAGTACGATGTGTCACTTTCCTTAGGCGATGGCCTTCGCCCTGGAAGTGTTGCCGATGCCAATGACAAAGCCCAATTTGCCGAGCTTCATACCCTTGGCGAACTGACCAAAATTGCATGGGAATACGATGTTCAGGTGATGATTGAGGGCCCAGGTCATGTACCAATGCACATGATTAAAGCCAATATGGAAGAGCAGCTTACCCATTGCCATGAAGCGCCATTTTACACCCTTGGCCCTTTAACCACCGACATTGCTCCGGGGTACGATCACATTACTTCAGGCATAGGCGCAGCAATGATTGGCTGGTATGGCTGCGCAATGCTTTGTTACGTAACGCCTAAAGAACATTTGGGCTTACCCAACAAAGAAGACGTGAAGCAAGGGCTTATCACTTACAAGATAGCGGCCCACGCAGCGGATTTAGCAAAAGGCCACCCTGGAGCTCAAATTCGGGACAATGCCATGTCTAAAGCCCGCTTTGAATTTCGATGGGAAGATCAGTTTAACCTTGCCCTCGACCCTCACACCGCTCGTGCGTATCACGATGAAACCTTGCCCCAAGCATCGGGTAAAGTGGCTCACTTTTGTTCTATGTGCGGCCCTAAATTTTGCAGCATGAAAATATCTCAAGAAGTGCGGGAAGTAGCAAAAAAATCAGCAAAAGAGCAAGCCGAAGTGGCTGAACAACAAGAAAAAATGCAAGGGATGCAAGAGATGGCGAAGGCCTTCAACGACAGTGGCGCCGAACTGTACCACCATGCTGATAAAACAGTAGGTTAACTGATGAGTGAACCAGAAAAAGCCTGCTCGCCAATAGTATGGTGTGTGGGCGGCACAGACTCAAGCGGCGGCGCGGGTATTACCCGCGACCTTGCTACACTTGCCGACTTGGGCGTACATGGCTGCGCTATTGTCACACTGGTGTCGGCGCAATCTCATAACACAATGTTAAGCAGTACGGCTATGCAGCTGTCGTTGATTAATGAGCAATGGCAAGTGTTAGCGGCTGAAGCATTACCTTTGTGTATAAAAATTGGCGCTATCGCAAACGATGCGCAGGCTAAAATTCTGAGCAGTCGTATTGAGATGCTAAATACTCCGCGACCATTTATTGTGTGGGATCCCGTGTTGTTTAGCTCATCAAAAGGTGCGTTGAGCAACTTGAGCAAAGACGTCATAAAACAGCTGCTTCGTGTTGTAGATTTAGTCACGCCCAACACACATGAATTAGCAAGCCTTGCTGGTATTTTCACAGAAAGTGAAATTGACAATGCATTTGAAATTAAGAGCGAAATTAAAAGCGAAGTCAAAAGTAATCGCGACGTTCGACATGCAGCAAAGACCCTGATAAATAGCGGAGCGAAAAGCGTTTTAGTGAAAGGCGGTCACGCGCGATGGCAGCATGATGCCACCGATACTTACTTCACTGAAAGTGAAGAAATTGCCTTTTCTCAACCGCGTGTTCACCACAGCGAACTACGGGGAACGGGATGCATGCAGGCCAGTGCCATCGCAGCGTTTGTGGCAAAAGGCTACAGCATTATCGATGCGCTCACCGTTGCCAATGCCTATGTGAAAAATGTTCGAGATGTCTCATCGTCATCCTATTCGCAAAGCTCGCTGGCTGCTACTGGACAAAGCGCGCCCCAAGTCCCAAGGTTGGCGGGTTTCCCCGCAAATAAAGATGCCTTTCCAACGGTAAGTTTTATAAAGAGCGGCGCTTATAAAAGTGTTGACGAGTGTAAAACTGGGAGCGATGCATTTGATAAATATCATTATAGAAAGCATGAAAAGCCGTTCTTGCCATTATCACATACTAAGCGTGGTATTTATCCAGTAGTTGATAGCGCTGACTGGATAGAGAAGCTTTTACCAACGGGGGTAGAGACTATTCAACTGCGGATTAAAGAGAATATTAGCCCATGGGATCAAACCCGTATTTCCAAGGAGATACAACGGGCAGTGGCACTGACGAAAGGCACACCATGCCAGCTCTTCATTAACGACCATTGGCAGCTAGCCATTGAGCATGGTGCCTATGGTGTCCACCTTGGTCAGGAAGACCTTTTTACCGCAGACATCGATGCAATAAAGAAGGCAGGTCTTCGCTTAGGCGTGTCTACCCATGGTTATGCCGAAATTCAGCGAGTAAAATCACTGGCGCCTTCTTATATTGCCTTAGGTCACATTTTTGCCACCAAAACGAAAGACATGCCATCACAACCGCAAGGCATTGACCGACTGAAGCACTATGTCGATTTGTGTGGCGGTATTCCTACAGTGGCGATTGGCGGAATTAACAAAAACCGCTGTAAAGCAGTAGCCGACACGGGGGCTACACACATTGCAGTAGTAAGTGCAATTACCGAAGCACCCTGCCCTGCAACTGCTTACTACCACCTTGGTAAGGAGGCTGGCTTTGTTGAATAGAGACGATATTCGGCGTTATAGCCGACAGCTGTTGTTAAACGAAATTGATGAGGAGGGCCAGGCTAACCTTCATGACGCTCATGCTGTGGTAATCGGGCTTGGCGGTTTAGGCACGTTAGCCTCTCGGTTTTTGGTCGGTGCAGGTGTTGGCAATATCACCCTGATAGATGGCGATACTGTGGAAGTGAGCAACTTACAGCGTCAGGTAACTTATAATGAAACTCACTTAGGTGACTTAAAAGCGAAGGCACTAGGCAACGAGCTGCATAAAGTGGATCCAAGCATTCAAATTAATGCGAAAAGTCTGTTTGCTGATAAACGCAACCTTCAGAAGCTTATTGATGATGCTACCTGTGTGCTCGACTGCACCGACTCTGTTGCTATTAGACAAGACATTAACGCCGCATGCGTTGCAGCTAAAAAACCGCTTTTTATTGCAGCAGCCAGCGGATTTTCTTGGCAAGCAATAAACTTACCCTGCCATTTCTTTCTTGCTTCGGCACATCAGTTAGCCCCTGGCTATCATTATACTAGCGAGACTGATTATTCTTGCCAGACTGAACATGCTGGCCAAGCTAATCAGCAATGCCAGACACAGAACGTTAGCCGCAACGTCGCTACCCCCTGTGGGTGTTACAATTGCCTAGTGGCACAGCTAAATGTAACCCAAGACTGCCAAAGCCAGGGCGTTTTAGGCCCTGTCGTGGGAATTGCCGCCTGCCATCAAGCAACGCAGACCCTACTTTTTTTAGCTAAAAGGCACTTGGCTAAAATTCAATGGGGACACTATATCGTAGGCAATGCAATTGATGCCACTGTTCAGTCTTTCCATTTACCTCCCTCACCAGATTGCAAGGTATGTCAATGAATTCAACTCATAATCAATCTAATAACATCCACACTGGCCTTGTCAAAAACGTCGCCAGCGCTGGCAAGAATGACAGCGCTGTTACTAATTGCACTGATGTTGCCAATTACACTGATGTTACCAATTGCACTGATGTTAGTAATACCAGTAAGAAACACCCTAAAAGCAACGCTGAAACGACAACAATCACTATCGTTTTAAACAACCAATCTCAAACCTGTGAAAGCCCCATTTCTGTTGGTGAAATAGTGCATGGTTATGCGTCAAACGTTGAAGGTACTGCCATTGCCTACAATCATTCTATTTTAAGTAAGTCTCAATGGTCCCTCACCCACCTTCAAGACGGCGACCACATCGATATATTTACCTTAGTGGCGGGAGGATAAGCATGTTTACACTCGCAAATCATGAGTTTTCTTCGAGGTTACTTACGGGCTCAGGCAAATTCAGTAACCCTAATACCATGCATGATGCGGTTTTCGCAGCTGGCAGCGACATAGTCACGCTTGCGATGAAGCGCGTAGCTTTTAATGAAGGGGTCGCTACCAATGATGAAACGCTGACCCAGTTGCGAAAGCTTGGTGTTACCTTACTGCCTAATACATCGGGGGCGAAAACTGCAGAAGAAGCCGTTTTTGCCGCTGAGCTTGCCTTTGAGGCAATTGGCAGTCAGTGGATAAAGCTGGAAATTCACCCTGACCAACGCTATTTGCTACCCGACCCAATTGAAACGTTAAAAGCGGCCGAGACATTAGTTAAAAAAGGCTTTCACGTGCTGCCCTATTGCGGCGCCGACCCGGTGCTGTGTAAGCGGCTAGAAGAGGTTGGCTGCGCAGCGGTTATGCCACTAGGTGCGCCTATTGGCAGTAATCAGGGGCTACAAACAAAACCCTTTCTTCGCATTATTGTTGAGCAGGCAAAAGTGCCCGTTATTGTTGATGCCGGTATTGGCAAACCCAGCGATGCAATGGCGGCCATGGAAATGGGGGTAGATGCGGTATTAGTGAATACGGCCATAGCGACCGCTAAAAAACCTATCGCCATGGCAGCTGCTTTTAAGTGTGCGGTTGAAACTGGACGTAAGGCGTTTGAAGCGGGCTTAGGGGCTTCGCAAGAACACAGTATTGCTACCAGCCCGTTAACCTCGTTTTTGGAGTTGTAAATGGACGTAGCCCGACAATTGTTGCAACAAGATTTAGCTCATATTGCCTTATCCCTTAATGCTAAAACGGCAAAAGATGTGGAGCGCGCGCTCACTAAGCACACCCTTGAGATCAATGACTTTATGGCGCTTATCTCTCACGCCGCGCTGCCCTATTTAGAAGACATGGCCGCGCTGTCGCAACAGCGCACTCGCCATCGGTTTGGCAATACCATGAACTTGTTCGTGCCTTTGTATTTGTCTAACTTATGTGCCAACGAGTGCACGTACTGCGGCTTTACCATGAGCAATAAGATTAAGCGCACCACTCTTGATACCAATGAAATACAAAACGAAATAAATGCCATAAAGCATATGGGTTTCGAGAATGTATTGCTGGTAACAGGTGAACACGAGACTAAGGTAGGTGTTCACTATTTTGAGCGTGTGCTTAAGGCAATACGGCATAATGTAAGTTACCTCATGATGGAGGTGCAACCGCTAAAGCTTGATGATTATGCCAAGCTAAAAGCGCTTGGTTTAGACGCGGTATTAGTTTATCAAGAGACCTATTCGCCGCAGCACTACGCTAAATATCACCAACGAGGCAAAAAGCAGGATTTTTTATGGCGACTAGAAACCACCGATCGCCTCGGTAAAACAGGCATAGACAAAATTGGTATTGGTGCGCTGCTTGGCTTAGGAGATTGGCGAGTAGATAGCGTAATGACCGCACTCCATGGCCAGCTGCTCCAGCAACAGTATTGGCGAAGTCGTGTGTCAATTTCATTTCCTCGCCTTAGGCGCTGCGAAGGCGGTGCAAACCAGCTGCAAAACGCTCAACTGCCAGACGAAAAACAGCTGCTTCAACTTATTTGCGCGCACCGATTATTTAACCCTCAAGCAGAGCTGTCTTTATCAACCCGGGAATCCGCAAGGTTTAGAGACGGCGCGCTTTCATTAGGTATAACCAGTATGTCAGCGGCATCCCAAACTCAGCCCGGAGGTTACAGCCAACCCACTGAGGCCCTTAGCCAATTTGATATTGATGATAACCGCCCTGTCAAACAGGTGGTAGATGCAATTACAAAGCAAGGACTAGACGCTGTGTACAAAGACTGGCTAGCATTTTCATCTACTGCTTAGTGTAGGATTAGCTTGTCAAAAACCGTCGCAAAGGCGGTTATGCGAGGTATTAGCGAAAGCTTTTTATACAAGCTGATTACGAGAACTGTTTGTAAAGGTAATTGGGAACGACATAAATATCAGCCGCTTACATGGCAATAAAATGCCAGTAAAATGGCAATTAAAAAGGAGCCTTGGTTTAAGGCTCCTTTTTCTATCTTGCGGGATTTAAGATATGAAGATTGTGCTGCACGCAGTTTCTGCGAAGCAGAGGTGATAACTACACCTCAGCGCACACTCTTGTACCTTGGTCGATAGCACGCTTGGCATCAAGCTCTAAAGCTTCATCTGCACCGCCAACTAAGTGGTAAGGCATTTTCAGCCCTTCAACAATATCTCGCAATGGCTCTTGGCCTGCACAAATGATGATATTGTCTACCGGCAACACTTGGCTATTACCGTCTACAGTAATGTGCAGCCCTTCATCATCAATTTTATCGTAGGTAACGCCTGGGATCATAGTAACCCCTTTTGCTAGCAAGCCTACTCGATGCGCCCAGCCAGTGGTTTTACCTAAGCCACGCCCCACTTTCGACGACTTACGTTGCAGCAAGAATATTTCACGAGGCGATGGCTCAGGTTGAGGTTTCATTCCTTCAATTCCCGCTCGCGCCGTCATTGTCATATCAATGCCCCACTCTTTCATAAACGCCGGAATGTCTAAGCTTGGGGTTTCTTTTCCGTGTGAAAGGTACTCTGCAGTATCAAAACCAATACCACCGGCGCCAATAATAGCCACTTTGTTACCTACCGGTTTCTTGTCTCTTAGTACATCAACGTACGACATCACTTTGCTGTGCTCTATCCCCTCAATAGCTGGCATTCTTGGCTTGATACCTGTTGCCACTAGCACATCGTCAAATCCTTCATCGTTAAGCGTTGAGGCGTCAACACGGGTGTTGAGTTTCAAGGTAATGTTGTCGTGTAGCTCTATTTGACGGGCGAAATAACGAAGGGTTTCATAAAACTCTTCTTTGCCAGGAATTTGCTTGGCAATATTAAACTGCCCACCAATTTCACTTGCGGCATCATAAATGACAACATCGTGGCCTCGTTGGGCTGATGTGACCGCAGCCGCTAAACCTGCAGGCCCAGCGCCTACAACCGCTACCCGCTTTTTCTTATCGGCAGGTTTTACATTAAGCTCTAGCTCGTGACACGCTCGAGGGTTTACCAAGCAGCTGGTCATTTTGCCGCTAAACACATGGTCTAGACAGGCTTGGTTACAGCCAATACAGGTATTAATTTCATCCGCTTTGTTTTGCTGAGCTTTGCGCACAAACTCAGGGTCTGCAAGAAATGGGCGCGCCATAGACACCATATCTGCATCGCCACGAGCAAGCACAGTTTCAGCCACATCTGGCGTGTTTATGCGGTTTGACGTAATAAGTGGAATAGACAACTGCTCGCGGAACTTCGCCGACACCCAAGTAAACGCCGCACGCGGCACTTTCGTGGCAATGGTTGGAATTCTCGCTTCGTGCCACCCAATACCTGTGTTAATTATAGTCGCACCGGCTTTTTCTATTTCTTTACCAAGCTGCACAACTTCATCGAAGGTAGAGCCGCCTTCCACTAAATCCAGCATAGACAAACGATAAATGATAATAAAACGCTCACCTACGGCTTCGCGAACCCGGCGAACGACTTCAATAGGCAATCGAATACGATTTTCGTATTCACCGCCCCACTCATCATCGCGATGGTTAGTTCTGCGGGCAATAAACTGATTTAAAAAATAGCCCTCAGAGCCCATTATCTCTACGCCGTCGTAGCCTGCGCGCTGGGCTTGAGTAGCGGTGGTAATAAAGTCATTAATCTGCTTTTCAATTTCATCCGCTTCAAGAGCTTTAGGCTTATACGGGTTAATGGGTGCCTGCACTGCTGAAGGCGCAACCAGTTTAGGGCCATAGGCATAACGACCGGTATGCAGAATTTGCATACAAATTTTGCCACCTGCGATATGCACGGCATCGGTCACTTCTTTGTGGTTTTTAATGGCTTCATCAGTATCAAGGCGAACCGTAGATGGGTGAGTTGAGCCCTCTTCATTTGGCCCGATGCCGCCAGTTACGATAAGTCCTACACCGCCACGAGCACGCTCACCGTAAAATGCAGCCATGCGTTTATGACCATCAGGAAGCTCTTCTAAGCCGGTATGCATTGAGCCCATGATCACGCGGTTTTTTAATTGGGTAAAGCCTAAATCGAGAGGACGAAATAGGTGAGGATATACTGTATGGTCGGTAACGGTCTGGTTCATAGTCTATTCCTGAAGTTAGAGTCGTAATTATGTTGTTATCAGTGCCTGCTGAAACTACGATTTCATTTGTTTTACAGCGCCATGTAGGGGCGGAAATTCTGGTTGTTGCTGCGCTTTCTGTGATTCCATCGCAGTAAATACGTCTTCCATATGAAACATGCCGGCTTGCCATGTCGCCATATAATCTAAGCTCTCTGAAACACTGTGCTCGACAGCGTAGTTAATCATGGTTTTGGTGCCAGATACTGCAAGGGGTGAATTCGCCGCTATCTGTAGAGCCACCTTAGTAACAGCCTCAAGCATTGCTTCTTGGCTTTCGAAAACGTCATTCACGAAACCCAGCTGCTGCGCTTCTTGTGCACCAAAATTTCTGCCCGTATACGCGAGCTCTTTTACCATGCCTATGGGAATTAGCTTAGGCAGTCGCTGCAAGGTACCTACATCGGCAGTCATACCAAGCTGTGTTTCTTTAATTGTAAAGAAGGCATCGTTAGTGCAATAGCGCATATCACACGCACTCAATAAGTCTACCGCACCGCCAATGGCGCCGCCTTGCACAGCACCTATCACCGGCACACGGGCTTCTTCAATAGCGGTAAAGCTGTCTTGCAGCATTTTTACTGTGCGTCGCATGCGCTCTGCACGACGAGACGGGTCGCCTTTAAAATCTTCCTTCATGTTCAAGAACACCGCTAAGTCCATACCGGCAGAAAAATGCTTGCCTGTTGACGACACTATAATGACCCGCGCTTTGGCCTCGGCATCGATGGCACGTATAGCCGCGGGGAACTCTGTCCAAAACGCCGGGTTCATGCTGTTCATCGCCTCAGGACGATTAAGCACAACATGTGCAATCAGCCCTTCGTATTTAACTTCTAGCGTAGAGTATTTCATGGTTTGCGGTGTCTCCATGGTGAAATTTTATTAACATTTTTGCAAACTAGACAGCGTCAAGATAAAAGGCTATGTTGACGGTGTCAAGATAAAGTAGCCTTTTTAGAAAACTATCGAGTAAGATAGTAAACGCCGCGAGGCGGTTCATATCTCTGTATGAGTGATCACGAGATATTTGATATCACGAAAGAGTAAAAAACCGCAGGCAGCAAAGACCGAATATACATTAAATAGAGAGTGCAAATAGAGGGTGCGTAGAGAATGAGACTACAGCGATGAGTGCAGTAAATGTGACGGACATGAGAGAGGCAGACGACGTGGTTACTTCAGCAACAGATGCAGCGGTAAATACAGTATCAAATGCAGTGTCAAGCTCAGTATCAAATCCGGCTCAGTCCTACCATCACGGAGATCTTCGAACTGCCCTTTTAAACGCGGCGGCAAAGCGCTTATCCGAACATGGGGTAGATAGTTTGTCTTTACGCAAGCTTGCGGAAGATGCAGGCGTGTCTCGTACTGCGCCCTATCATCATTTTAAAGATAAAAGCGCCCTGCTTAGCGCCATTGCCGCAAAGGGCTTTAGCGATTGGCACTCAACAGCAAAGCGTATATTCGAACAAGAAGATAAAACACCCAGTGCACGCTTTAGAGAGTTCGTTTGTGAATATGTAGGCTATGCGGCAGCTAACCCTGAAATGTATGAGCTTATGTTTGGCCGCACCATTTGGCAAAACAACGCGGCCACTGGCGATTTAAAAGACGTGGCCTTTCCCTGTTTCCAGTTTCAAGTAACGATGACTAAGTTTTGGCAAAACAAGGGGTTGCTGCCGGACAATCAAGACGCTCTGCGACTAGCACAAGTTACCTGGGGCACACTTCACGGTATAGCACGCCTGTTGATAGATGGTATTTATGCAGACAGCAGCCACATTCAAGAAATGTGTGACTGTGCCGCAGATTTATTTATGCAAGCGTCGAACAAAGCCTAGAGCGCAGAAGCGCTTTACTAAACAGAACCCTATACCTAACTCTACGCAGACGCAGTTTGAATGGGTATTGGCTGCCCTTCATGTGTGGCCTTGATAAAATCAGCCGCTCGCTCTGCAATCATTACCGTTGGTGCGTTCGTGTTACCACCAATAAGACTAGGCATTACCGACGCATCGACTACTCTTAACCCTTCAATTCCTCTTACTTTCAACTGGGAATCTACCACCGCCAACTCATCGGATTCGCTACCCATTTTACAGGTCCCTATTGGGTGATAGATAGTTTCAGCACGCTCTCGCAAAAACTCCAAAATTTCTTCGTCAGTTTGTGCCTCAACACCAGGATACAGCTCACTTCCCTTAAATTTTTCGAAATCAGGCGCAGCAAGTAATTTTCTGGCCATTCTTACCCCATCAATCATCACCTGCTGATCTTCCACCGCACTGAGGTAATTCGGATCGATAAGCGCATGGTCAGCCGGGTGATTGCTTTGCAGTGATACCGTACCGCGACTTTTAGGATATAGGCAGCATACGTGCAGTCCGTAACCATAACCGAAGGCAACCTGTCTGCCGTGATCGTTAAGAATAGCGGGTAAAAAGTGAAGCTGAATATCGGGGTATTCTCCTGCAATTGACGAGCGTAAAAAACCACCCGCTTCGGCAATGTTGGAAGAAAAAATTCCGTCGCGCTTAAGGGCGTATTCTGCCGTTGCTTTAACGTACTTAGGCAGTGCACCTACGGCTACTGCATAACCTTCTCGGGCCTCACAGGTAAACTGCACAATTGCATCGAGATGGTCCTGCAGATTTTGTCCCACACCAGGTAAATCTTTGTGGACGTAAATGCCTTTCTCTTCAAGCTCAAGGCGAGGGCCAATGCCTGAGAGCATCAGCAACTGCGGCGAATTAATTGCACCGCCGCACAAGATCACTTCACTTTTGGCAAAGTACGTGGCAACAGAGCCCTTTTCTCTTACCTGTACCCCCACCGCGCGTTTGTCTTTTAACACAACTTTTTCGGCAGCCACTTTGGTGAGTACAGTGAGGTTATTGCGGTGCTTTGCTTGTGATAAATAGCCTTTCGCCGTAGAGCAACGTTGCCCGTTAACCTGAGTAACGTGGTAATGACCTATACCCTCACGCTGGCCGCGATTAAAGTCATCGATTTGCTGATAGCCGCCATAGGAGGCTGAGCCAACAAAAGCGTCGGAGAGCACGCTAGTATGTCGAAGCTTACTCACATTAAGCGGACCACCTGTGCCATGGTACTCATCAGCCCCATCTTCAAAGTTTTCAGCACGTTTGAAGTAAGGCAATACGTCGTCAAAGGACCACCCCACCGCGCCTTCCTCAAACGCCCAGCGATCATAGTCTTCGGCTTGACCACGTATATAGCACATAGCATTAACAGAGCTGCTGCCGCCTAGGGTTTTTCCCCGAGGCCAGAAGAGTTCACGGTCGTACATCTCTTTTTGCGGTGCAGTGTGATATCCCCAACCAATGCCCTCAAAACGACTTAACAAGGAAATGCCAAAGGGGATGTGGATCATAGGGTTGGTGTCTTTTGCGCCCGCTTCGATAAGTAAAATATCAAGGGCTGGATTTTCAGACAATCGAGTCGCTAATACCGCTCCCGCAGAGCCTCCACCTACAATGATGTAGTCGTATTTACCTTGTATTTCACTCATAGTCACTGCTCTATTTATTAGCGCTCTATTTATTAACGTTTTAGTTGTTAACGCTCTAATTGTTAACAAAAGGTTGTGGTAAGACCAGATTAGCAAATTAGCCGTGCTTCGGGAAAGTTTTGTGTTGTAACTTTCACAAAACATAATAGTCTTGAAATGTTCTCAGTTTTAATACAAGGGTCTACACAGTCGCTATGCCTCTCTCTTCGCCGTCTATCGACAGTCAACCATCGCGCATGCCGCTTAAAGATAGGTGTAAGCTACTCATTGCTAGACTGCTTATCAAACTCGGTAAACTGCGCTTTGATGACTTCACAAAAGAAGAACTTCACGAGTTAATAGCCGACTTATTCCCCCACCGATTTCCACTTAATATTCCCATTGGTACTGGCTCAGTCAAAGTACATGAGGGCGAAATAGCCTTCGATAACGAAAATAATAAACTAGTGCTTCAATGTCTTGCTAGTATAAATATCGACGTGGCTGATAACACGCTTTATCGAGCGCACCTTGTGGTTGTATCAAGCGCAACGCCCCAATACGATGAATTTAGTAAAACCGTATTACTCACCCACGTCAATATCGATACCATCACGCTGGTCGATGATAATTACGCGCTGATACAAGACTCTCGCTACCTGTTAAATAAATTCTTCCCGCAGGGCATTAATATTTTGGTGACATCGTCACTGCGTTCGGCAATGTCTCTATTTACCGTTGGTACGTCAGATGTGGCTGCTGAATATTTAAAGCTCTTTTTATCAGGCTCGAAACAAGCGGTACTAGACTATCACAAACCGCAAATTAACCAGGCCATTCAAAGTGAGCTTAATACCGCTAATCTGAGTCATACCATGCGCGAGTCGCATTGGCGCGAGGCCCTGTTTGCTCGAGTTGGCAAAAGTGTGCGCGTAGAAGACGACCGACTTCGCTTTTATCTCGTCTAACGAAGCGCTTAATCAACATAGCGCTCAATCAACATAGCCCTAGTGCTCAACCAACGTAACCAAAATACTAAGCCAAGAAAGCCCTAATGTTCAGTCACTATAGAAAGCGGCACTTTATCGATGTGTTCACCGATATCATCAATGTTTAATCTAGGGTCGTCCACACTTGCCTCCAGCATATCAAAGGCTTCTTTCACATAAAGAGCGAGTGGCTGCAGGGACTCTACGTTTTCATTGCAACACACAAGACCCACGTTGGCGGTGTCGGCATAGGTCATAAAAGTAATGTTCACCCCGCCCCCCGGTGTCATTGTTGATATGGGGTAACAGGCAAGTAACTTGGCATCTTTTAAATATCGCGTTTCTCTAGGACCCGGCACATTGGAAATAAGTATATTAGCAATGGGCTTTACCACGTTTGATAAGCGCAGCCACTCAAAAACCAATGCCATCGACTGAATAACAACAGTGTAGCCACTAAACGCAGCTGGACGGGCGTGCTGGGCCGCGTGCTTCACTATGCGATGATTAACGACTATCTGTCTTAACCTAAGGTAAGGATCATTTTCGCCATGAGCGAGCTTAACTGGAACAATCGCAATTTTATTGCCGGTGGTTTTTTCACCCGGTTTACGAAGGTTAATGGGCATATTGGTGTACAGCGCCTTTTTAAACACTTGGCCGTGCTCTTTAAGCAGTTTGTGTACACCAATATCAAATGCACACAACAGCACTTCGTTTGCAGTAGATCGGGTGCGCCGCGCTAATGCTTTTACCCGTTTAAAATCTAAATCGACAGTTGCCACTACCCTTCCCGCTTTTACCTGCCCGGTAAGCATAGTTTTGGTACCGGTGAACGGCACCGGCATATAGTGCGGGTTCACTCTAAGCAGCTTCATAAAGATTCGGATGAAAATAACCAGCAAATCGAATACGGTTTTAAGGGCATATCCCACGCCAACTAGACGTTTCACCAAACTGATCGGATCCCGCTTTTTATTTTTAAGCCGCTTCGTTGCCCAAATAGGCGTAAATTTGCCGTCGGTAGAGTGTGAGACATAGCCCGCTTGAAACCAGCGAACTAAAGTGGTGCCATCGCCATACATGTGATGTACGCGCGCATAAATGGCAAAGGTGTCGCTAATCTCATCAAAAATAAAATGGTATTGCCAAAGGGGCTTGTCGGGGTCTAAACGGGAGGCGTGAAGACGGGCGACAATGGCGTCGAGGGCTTCTCTGTTTTGCACATTGGCTACCCGGTGAATTTGCACATGGTAATCCATGTGCAGCTTTTTGACCGGCTTAAAACCGATGGGATACCCAAGAAAGGTCCTCACTGCACAACTAAATGGCGATGTGGCCCGAGTGTAGCTCTTTATCTCATTAAACAGTGTCGGTACGTAGTTTTTTTTGTCGGCGTCTTTAGGAAGCGCTAGTAGCTGTAAACACGCTACGTGCTTTGGGTTTTCATCCGATTCCGTTATCCAGAACGATTTGTCTAAAAAACTAAGGGTTTTTGACATTAATTATCCCCGTTAACGGCGTACAGTGGTGATTCACTTTTTATACTATTGGCAAACTCGTGAGAATGGAGTATGGCCACTAGCTTTACCTTTTCTTCTTCATTCATAGCAAGTCGCGGAAGAATACTCACCATCATAAGTGATAAAGCATGAAACCGTTGAGTCTCGTCATCCATGTGACTGTTTAATTCATCGAACTGACAAGACTGAGTAATGATGAGTAGTATAAGCTCGACCAATAAAACGCGATCGGCGTCGCTAGCAATCAGCACCTTCTGCTTGACTAACGATTCGAATAGAAATGTGATTTGACGTTTAAGATTGGCCAAAATATGCTGCCGACGCTTCACTATCTGTGGGTATTTCTCTGCCAAGTCAGCAGGGCTTTTATATAAAAAATGAAATACGTGAATGCTATCAATAAGCAAATACAGGTAGTAGATTATGTCTTCTGCACGTAAGGTATCGAGCTTGTCTTGGGTCAGTAATGCCTGCATTTGCTGTTCGTGCATTTTCATCAGCGCCACCACGATGCTTTCTTTGCCCTTAAAGTGATAGTAAAGGTTGCCAGGGCTTATATCGAGTTCGATGGCAATATCGACACTCGTAACGGAGTTTTCTCCGTGCTCATTAAACATCGCCAAGGCAGTAAGCAAGATACGCTGTGCTGTTTTCATTGCGCTAAACGCTCCCTACATAAACACCAAATAAAGCTGCATAAAGCCAGCGGCCATACCTAACAACGCGCCGGTTAATATCAATTTCCACTCATCTTGTTGGTACGCTGGGCGCAGCACGCCCTCGAATTCTTCTGCACTTAGCGCCTGCATTCTTAAGCTCAAGTCTTGGCCAATTTGCATAGCGCCATTGGCGTAATCGTAGGCATAAAGCAGGTATTTTTCCGAGTTATCAAAAATTTGCTGCACTGCTAATGCTTTCATTTTGTGATAGTTTTCTGACCCTACCCCGAGCGCAAAATAAGGCTGTGCAATGGCCACGTAGCGCTCGATAGCGTCGTTAACATGCAGCTCAATAAGCTCGAGTAACTGCGCCGAGCCAGAGCCGTGTAAAATGATATTGGTGATATTTTTAGGCGTAATCAGCTTCTCTTCTATAATCGACGAGTACACCTCAGACACTTCTTTTTGACGTTTTAAAAACATGCCTTGAACCACAAAGGGGCCGATTTTTCGGGGCCGCTTGGGCTCAAAGATAATTTTAATGGCTATCCAATTTGTGGCATACCCCACTAGCAAGCCGCCTAAAGGTAAAATCCACCACGCTTGGTAGAAGTACCACAACAGCATGGTGGGTAAGCCAAAGAGAAAGCCAAAATACAGCCCTGAACGCACGATAAAGGGAAACTCTTTACTGCCAGCTGTGAGAAAAATTTCGTTGATCAGCTCTGGTGAATTAACCAGTTGCTCAACAACGAGCTCTTTAATATCGAGAATTTCGGACACATTGTGCTGAAAATCATCCACCATTTTATGCACAACATTCGGCATGTCGTTTTCAATGCGTTGATAAACTAAATTCTTTCCTTGAACCGGCAGTGCTGCCCACATTTGAGGTGCCGACTCGGCCATAACATCGTTAACCACTTTGCGAATAACTTGGCTCAGTCTGCGTTCAATAGCTTTGGTGAGTTCATCGGGATCGAGCCGTTGAGCAAGCTCCTCCACGCTCAGTAACTTACCTAAAACAAGCTCAACTTCTATTTCTGCCATTTGCCGACGTTTAGCCGGAATGAGACCCTGCCAGCCCAGAAAAGGCTTAATGCCCACAAACTCGATGGGGTAAAACATCATCTTAACTGCAAGATAATTTGTCGCCCAACCAACAACTGCACTTATCAGTGGTATTGATAGCAAGCTAAGGGTTTGAATATTCCAGTCCATACAGCGAACAAACGTTCCAATTTTTTATTCTACTACTCAGGCTACTGAGTGCTTATGATTTGGTCAACGTAAAAAATGTAATTAGACGTAATTGTTGATAGAAAACAAATTTCTACACCCAATGCCGCTGAATAACGCGATTTATACCCAACCTTAGGTAGTGAATTCTAATTTTGATATCTACTATGATTTTAGGCGTTTTGTGCTTGGAATAAATAAGGTGGTTGCCATGACAGCATTCGATTTACCGTTAAAAAAGCTTGAACGTGATATTAAACACGCGAGTAACTACGACGAATATGAGGCTGCTTGTCTGGCTTATGATGCCATGTCTGGCGCTGACGACTGGAAGGCAAAGGATGAGAGTGAAGACTACGACTACAAACTTATTCAAAAACGGGTGCAACGCCTTCAAATTGCAAGAGGTCGAGGCGATATCCATGCCCTCATGTCCATACTGCATGAGGGACTGCATGGAAACTTGGGCAATATTGCTAATCCTGCGTTACAAACTCACTGCAAAATAGGCACAAAAAAGCTCATTGAACAATTTATCGATGAGGTTTCTTTAACGCTTGAGCAGATTGTGAATGCCAATGAATACGACGTGGACTTTTATGAAAAACTCTCGTTTTTTGAAGAAACTGCCCACGCTTTCGGCCGCAGCTGCCTAATGTTGTCTGGCGGTGCAGGCCTTGGTTTCTTTCACGCAGGCGTTGTAAAGTCGTTAAATCAAAGACGACTCTTACCCACCGTTATATCTGGTGCCTCTGCAGGTTCCATTATTGGCGCTATGCTAGCCACCCGAACCCACGATGAGCTTGAAGAATCCTTAGATTCAGAACGAATTTACGAAATGTTCAAGCACTGGCGTACTTTTGCTGGTCTTAGCAAAGACAGTCTATTTGATAGCTCCATGCTGGAAAATGCACTTATTGAGTTATTCGACTTAACGACGTTTGAAGAAGCCTTTAGAAAAACAGGTCGACACGTTACCATTACGGTATCACCTGCCGATTTACATCAGCATTCTCGTTTACTGAATGCAAAAACATCGCCCAACGCTATTATCAGCCAAGCTGTAAGAGCATCTTGCGCTGTGCCTATTGTATTTAGCCCGGTGCAGCTAAAGGCAAAGACGCCATCGGGCGAAATCGTCCCATACATTCCCAATCGACGATTTGCAGATGGATCGTTAATGGCCGATTTACCGTTTAAACGATTGGCCAGGCTTTACGGTGTTAATCACAGCATTGTAAGCCAGACAAATCCGCTAGCAGTCCCTTTTATTTCTTCCAGAAGAATCGATGCACATTCCCTATGGGACATCACAACTCGCCACATTGGCCAGTTGGCAAAATCAAACAGCGTTTTCGCTATTGATATTATTGAAAAAATGGTGGGCAATAAGAGTGCTAAACTTGCTATTCACAAAGTAAGGTCAATAATTGATCAGCAATATGTCGGTGATATTAATATTTTGCCGAAGCGTCAATTGAGCAACATTTCAAAAGTTTTAGCTAACCCAACGCTAGAAAGCATGGATGAATTAATGACTAGTGGAGAGCAAGCGTCTTGGCCACAACTCCATGTAATAGAAAGAAATACCAAAATAAGTGAGAAATTGCGTTATCATTTAGCGCAGTTGAAAAAACGAGAAGCGATGGAGCTTCGACATCTTGCGCATCACACGCCGTAACGCGAGTACGTCATGGCAACGTGTCGTTGGCTGATGCGAGAACAATTTAAAGGATCACGGTGAGTTCACAAAGCCAAAACCCCGACAGTATTTACACACAACAAGTCAAACAATTGCTTTCTTTAGTGTATCCCAAAGAGACCGGGTTCGGCTCTATCTTTGAGGATGCGCGACATTACTTCACGCTAACCACAACATTAGAACAGCACACCACCGATTTAAAAGAACATCTACTCAAAATAAAAGATAGGAAAGACAAAGAGGTTCTTGCTAGTCAACTTGCTAAACAGATAAAAAACAATAACGATAAGCTTGAAGAAGAAAGACTAGCCCGCCTTGAAAGACTTGAAACCGTCTGCACTACAGTAATTAAGTTGTGTGAGGGTGAAACCTGGGCTGAGACTCAGCAATTAAGCGCCAAGTTTCTAGGAACATTAATGCTGCTTACTCGCGGTGCCGAGGGTAGCTTCGCAAAAGTACATCAACGGTACAAGCCTATATATAAAGCCGTTCTTACATTAAGGCTGGCTGACCGCTTGTTAGACCATGACATGATAGCCCACTCTTATTTGTCTAAATACCGCGAAGCTATTTCGCGCTTTCGAAACGATCAGTATTGGAAAGACAAATGGAAAACTGAATTGGGTGTGCCGCTAATATCCGCAGCCCTCCTTCAAGATATTGGCTTGCAAAGCCCCGGTGCACTTACCATTTTAAAAGGTAAAGATGGCGATTTAGACGAGTTCAGATTGCTTGATGAAGAGCAGCGCAAAAACTTACTTAAGATAAACTATCACTTCACTATGAAGTATTTGTCTGACGGCTTAGGCATTTTGAATTACACCGGCAATGTAAGAGAAGAAAGAGACCGCTTTATTAAAGCTCATACCCAAGCGTCTGATTTTCTTCAACAGTTGGTAAAAGACGCGTTCTTGTCAAAAACAGGGCTGGGAGAGCTGGTCAAAATACCACAGATTTATGTGTCTATTGTGCTATCTACCAAGGCAGATTATACCCGCCTAGATTTACCGAAAGGCTACTTGCTTATAGAGCAGCTGGCGAAAAAAGGGAGTTTGAACAAAAACTTGGCACAAGACTTTATGAGCCTAGTTGGGTATTTCCCACAAGGCTTTGGTGTTGCCTTTATTCCGAAAAATGAAAAAGGCGAGGAAAAAAACCAGTTTGAATACGCGATAGTAACGGGTCTTAATCCAGCTAAACCTGCCGAGCCAATTTGCAAAGTAGTCACGCGAAATCAGAACTTTGTGACAAGCGGCGCTCAAGAAGTAATAGAAAAGAGTAGAAACCTGTACTTCCCTGCTAATAGAAAAAAACTGATGCGGTTGGGAGAAGCAAGACTCAGTGAAATAATGAGTCAGTTATCGAGTAACTTCTCGCAAAAATCATTAGATGATTTGGTGCCTAGCTTTTGGGAGCCCCACGACTTCTTTGGCTTTAAAAAGCACCAAAACATTTGGGCAAAAAATACGTAAGCTCATATCTTTTAAATAATGTTGAGCTTTGTGGCTTCATACTTTTGCTAAGTGACTAGGTATAAAAATGTAGGCAAAAAAAAGCAAACCGGAAGGTTTGCTTTTTTGTTTGGATAACCGGCTCGTTTAAGCTAGTGATAACTGACTTGCTTGAGCTATTTTAAAAACTCGCTCAGCCGTTTTTCTTTTCAGTGTTGCTCGGTGAAACGGTTGCGCTCGAAGCGTTAGAAGGAGCCTCTTCGTTTGACTCTTTCGCTTTTGCTGCAGGTATAGACGCAGTCGCTTTCGTTGCAGTCGACTCTGCTGATGGTTTAGACGCAGTCGCTTTTGCTGTAGGCTTAGAAGCCGTCGTTTTGACCGTAGCCGTCGTTTTGACCGTGGCCGACGCCGTATTTTTACCACTACTTGTTTTTGACGCTCTAGCAGCGGCCGCTTTTGTCGTCGAGGCTTTAGCTGTCGCCTTGGCGGTGGGCTTAGATGCTGCCCTAGCGGATGTTTTTGCGGGTGCTTTTTTAGGCGTCTCTTTTTTCTCAGCCTGCTTAAACGCTTCTTTAGCCGCTAACAGTGCTACTTGCTCTACTAACGCATCCACCTTAGCGGAAAGCTCATCTATTTGCTGCGCTTTACGCTGCTGCTTTTGCCCGCCAAATAACACTGAATAGACAGATGTCGATTTTACTAAATTCTGAGCAGCATCAAAAAATACAAACGGGCTAAATGAGCGTCTTAAATCAGCCTCAACTTCAATGCCTTTTGACTGCATCTCTTGCAAAGTCTCGCTGGTTTTATCAATTTGCTTGCTCACTAAGCCTGCCACTTGGTCCAACTCAGCAGAAAGCATATCTGCTCCAGCATAAAACCAACCAAAAATAGGCGAAGACTTTAATGATGTCGTGATAGAGCCTTGCGATGTAGCCGGAGCTTTTACTTCGGCGCTAACCACAACGGTCTTTTTCGGCTCTGTAGAATTGTTACTCATGGTGCCTCCTTAATGAAGGAGATAAAGATGGTGTAGTCATTATCCGGATTCGGACTTTCACTCTACACCACCTATCTTTTTAACGTATGGTTGCTGCGCTAATGTTTAAAAGCAGCACGTTGGTTATTACTTGTTTGCAGCTAACTTAGCAACCGCTTCAGTTAACGCATCAATCTTTGCAGATAGCTCGTCGATACGTTGATCTGCTGGCTCTGCATCTAAACCCAGCTTTTTACGAACATCAGCAACGCGGTGTTCAACATCATTGGTTGTAGATTTAAATTTACTGCGTGCATCGCCTTCTAGGGTTTCGCCTTTCGACACAAGCTCATCAAACATTTTGCTTGCTTCTTCACTTAGCTTGTCATATCGACCTTGAGCTTCATCAACGCTTTTTCCATAAGCGCCAAGACCTGCTAACCAAATTTTACGCGCCATTTCTTCAGCGTCATTAATTTTGCCTTTGATAGTATCTTTAGTAGTCATTTTGAGCTCCTATGAGTGCCTAATTGGGGTGTGACTAAACACCATAAGTAAACTCTACGCTTTACAATTAGAAACCGCATACTAAAAACAAAATTAAAGTAAAAAAACGCCCTTCGGTAAAAACACTCTAATTTGGCAGGTTTTCCCTGCACTGAGTAGTCTTACCGAAAGGCGTTTTTTATCGAAAGCTTGAAACGAAATAAGAGCCGTTTACCAGGGCGTGCTGCTCTATAGCTCTATAGCTCACAGACCGCTGCAAAAATGTACAGCAGAGATCAACACGCCCTAGTCTACCAAGTCTTTTGGCATGTCGTTTCGAATTTCTTGCCACATTTTTCCGCTTTCTATGCCGTAGTTTCTTACTACATTTGGCACACGGTCATGGTCGCCACTCTCTGCAACTTCAAGTAAATCTGCATAATACTTCATGGCGATGTCGCGAGCGTCTTGGTGAGCAAAGAAATATCCACCAATACGTGAATACAGACCGCGAAATCCATTCATCATGAGCACAAATACATTATTGTTAGATGCAAGCGCTAAATCGTGGGTCATTTGATAATCGAACTGCGCAAAGGCAAGACCTTCTTGCTCTACGTCTTTATATCGAGCAATAATATCGGCCGACGCTTGCGCGTTGTGACGGATAGCACCTCTTATAAACACTGCACTTAAGTTTGTGCGTGCGGCTAACAGGTTATCAACTAACTCAGGAATACCTTCTTGATCGAGTCGAGCAAGGGTTTCTAGAATGTTTAAACCGCACGTTTCCCAAAAGTTGTTCACTTTTGTTGGTTTGCCGTGCTGAATAGTTAGCCATCCATCTCTAGCGAGTCGTTGAAGCACTTCTCGTAGCGTAGTTCGGGTAACACCAATTAGCTCAGATAACTCTCTTTCTGCAGGCAAAATAGTACCTGGCGGAAAGCGGCCGCTCCAAATTGACTCCACAATGTATTCTTCGGCGAACCCAGCGGGACTCTGCGCCTTATATATCATAACTAATCGCCTGCACGTTTACATAAGATCATAAAATTTAACAACTGATTGTACCAGATGGTTGCACATTCACACAACGAAATATACGTCAGCTGGGGGACCTAGACACTATTACCTTAAATTTTGTTCCCGTGACAAAGTGATAAACTGAGTTTTTGTTCACAAAACACTCACATTCGACAGACTTTCTAATAAGTTGTTATACCATGATAAAAAATTCGACAAATTTTCAGTAACTTTCGTCATTAGATGCCCGTGAACTGCTTTCTCAACACGTTAATATCATGTACGCTTAAAACCCGACTATAATAATCGCGACAAAACTGTTTTTACAGTGGGTGAGACTACTCAGCAACAGATTTGTAACGCGATGAATCGCAAATATACAGTGTAAAGATACGCACAAATGCGTGCTTTGTTGTAAAAGGAACAGGAACTCATGCAAACCTCAATGATCTCGGCGATCTATAAGAATTTCCTGGGACATGCGCCCGATTGGTACAAAAAGACGATTATTGCCTTTCTCATTGCCAACCCCTTTGTATTTATGGTGGACCCCTATATTGCAGGCTGGTCACTTGTTATCCAGTTTATTTTCACCCTTGCGATGGCACTTAAATGCTATCCCCTACAGCCTGGAGGCTTGCTTCTCATAGAGGCTATGTTCATAGGAATGACCACCCCCGGTCATATGATGCATGAAATTGAAGTCAATTTAGAGGTGTTGCTATTGCTGGTCTTTATGGTCGCAGGCATATACTTCATGAAAGACCTTCTTATGTACCTATTTACCAAGCTGGTTATTAAGGTTCAAAACAAGCTCATTCTTTCCCTTTCATTTATTTTTGCCTCTGCGTTTTTATCAGCGTTCCTAGATGCCCTTACTGTTGTTGCAGTTATCATCAGTGTTGGCTTAGGTTTTTACTCTATTTACCACAAAGTCGCTTCGGGCAAAGAATTTCACTCTGACCACGACCATACCAGTGATGATGGCGTGCACGATATTGGTCGAAATGACTTAGAGGATTTCCGTGCGTTTTTACGCAACCTCATGATGCACTCTGCCGTTGGTACAGCGCTTGGCGGCGTTATGACCATGGTCGGTGAACCCCAAAACCTTATTATTGCCGACAAAGCGGGCTGGAATTTTGTCGAATTCTTCATCCGTATGGCCCCCGTTTCTCTGCCTGTTTTTGTGTTTGGTTTGCTTACGACTATTTTTGTAGAAAAAATGAAGCTGTTCTCTTACGGTGCTGAGCTTCCTTCTGCGGTAAGACAAATTCTTGCCGATTACAATATGCATATGGATGAAGGGCGCAGTAAGCGCGAGAAGGCAAAGTTACTGGTTCAAGCGTTAATCGGTGTTTGGTTAATTGTAGGTCTAGCCACGCATATGGCGTCTGTTGGGCTAATTGGTCTTTCTGTTATTGTGCTAGCCACCTCTATGAGCGGCGTTATTGAAGAACACGCCTTAGGCAAAGCGTTTGAAGAGGCACTGCCATTCACTGCACTGCTTGCTGTTTTCTTTGGTGTTGTTGCCGTTATTATCGACCAAGGGCTTTTCCAGCCAGTTATTCACTGGGTACTGTCGTTTGAAGGTGAAACCCAAATGGTGATGTTCTACTTGGCCAATGGTGTTCTCTCTATGGTCAGCGACAATGTGTTTGTAGGCTCGGTATACATTACCGAAGTAACAGCCGCCTTAGAAGCTGGGCAAATTACACGGGATCAATACGACATGCTTGCAGTAGCCATTAACACAGGTACGAATTTACCCAGTGTGGCAACACCAAACGGACAAGCTGCGTTCTTATTCTTACTGACTTCTGCCATAGCGCCGTTACTGCGCCTTTCCTACGGGAAAATGGTAATTATGGCACTGCCGTATACCGTCGTGCTGACCGTTGTTGGTTTGTTGGCAACCTATATAGGTTTAGCCGATGCCACCGCATGGTTATACGATATGCACTTAATTGAGCACCACTCTGCCACCGCGGTTGGGACTGAAGCGGTAGGACACTAAGTAATGCGAAGCGTTATTCACGGTATTAGTCAGTGGGCCGAGCACAAGTCATCATGGCTTGTGCTTTTTGCCACGTCACTGGCACTTGAAATTGCAGCCCTGTACTTTCAGTATGCCATGGGGCTTAAGCCTTGCATCATGTGTATTTACCAGCGCACGGCGATGTATGGCATCGTATTTTCAGCGTTAATTGTAGTGATTAGCAATAATGGGTTTACGCGCATGCTTGGTTTTGCCGGGTGGGCAGTGTCCGCGGGATGGGGGTATTTACTTGCTACTGAGCATGTTGAGCTGCTTAATGCGTCCAATCCGTTTTTTGCAAGCTGCGAGATTGTGCCTAACTTTCCTTCTTGGCTGCAGCTTCATGAGTGGATCCCTGCCGTGTTCGCCGCAGAGGGTGACTGCCTGGAAAACACATGGCAATTCCTGTCCATGGGCATGGCAGAATGGATGCAAATCATCTTCGCCACCTATGCCATTGCGTTTATTGTCGTGTTTGCTTGCAGGCTATTGGATAAAAAGCCCTTTTGATTGATTTATCAATACTCCCTTCTCGCCTTCCTCCGATTCATACTGAGCAAGGCCCCGTCTCCATACAGCGTATTGCTCGCAAGCATTGCGACATGCTGTGTGAAGCAGGGCAACAGTCTATTCATCATGTAAAGCCATGGTTTGGGGCGTCAACCTGCCCCGTGACTCCGGCTTTATCTAAGCAGTGCATAGAGAATATGGAAAAGGCGAGAGAGAGTGGCTATGGTTTAACCTATTTACTTGTGCATGAAGAGCGATGCTTGGGCATGGGTATTATTAACCACATACATCATACTCATCTTAGTGCAAACCTTGGTTACTGGTTGCGTCCAGATGCCTGTGGCAGAGGCCTTGCCACAGCAATTTGTGAGGCACTGAAAAAGCTCGCCTTTTCTCAAATGAACTTAAATAGATTGGAGTGTTTTGTTGAGCCAAACAATAAAGCCAGTTTGCGAGTCGCCGAGCGTATAGGTGCTATAAAAGAAGGGCTATGCCGCAAGCGAGTTTTTGGCAGAGACGCCCTACTTTATGCGCTTATTAGTGAGTAAAGTAACGAATAAAGTAACGAATAAACTTCAGGTCTAATCTAAGTCTTCCAGCGGCCATATGGCAATGTAGTTCTCAAATTCATTTAAATCTACATCGGTCTCAAATATGGTTTTATTGCGAACAGACATGCCCTTCGCATGCATGACATGCTTTTTACCCTTGTTAAGCAACGGGTGCCACGACGGCATTCCCCTGCCCTCATGTAACCTTCTGTAGGTACAGCTTGTTGGCATAAAAAAGATGTCTTTCAGGTTTTCTTTCGTCAGTTTGACGCAATCGGGCACTAGCACAGTTCTGTTTTGATACTCGGTACACTCACATTTTTTTGTATTTAAATAAGAGCATACAATATTGGTATAGTGTATCTGCTCGTTGGCATTGATAAAGTCGGTTGGGCTGTATTCTTCTACACTTTCATCATCAATAAACTTGTGTAAACAGCACTTACCACATCCATCGCACAGTGATTCCCACTCGGTTTGGTTCATTTCTTCCAATGATTTGGTTTCCCAAAATGGCGCTGACGATGCGGGCATTACACAATTACCTTAGTTTGAAGCGAAAAGAAAGCGTCTAGCGATACGGCTACTGTATCGCCGTCGTTAAGCGGACCAACGCCTTTTGGCGTTCCTGTGAGGATAACATCGCCGGCGTCGAGAGAAAATACGGTGGACATGTGCGCAATTAACGGAATAATTTTGTGTAGCATCAACGCTGTGTGGCCTTGCTGTCTCACCTCGCCATTAATCTTGAGGGTAAAACGCAAGTCGTCGAGATTATCAATTTCTGCCAACGGAACAAAAGATGAAAGTGGTGCGCTGTTATCAAAAGCCTTTGCTCGCTCCCAAGGCTGCCCCTGCTTTTTAAGCGATGCTTGCACATCCCGTAGCGTTAAATCTAGCCCTAAACCAATACCCCAGATAGCGTCGGCAACTTCAGAATCACTGGCATTTTTGAGGCTATTTTTTAACAGCACTGCGACTTCTAGCTCATTGTGACAGGCACCTTTATCAGCGGGTATCGCAAGTGGCATTGTCATATCACACATGGCCGACTTGGGCTTCATGAAAAGCAAAGGGTCTTCAGACACCACTGAGTTCATTTCTTGAATATGGTCTAAATAGTTTCTACCAATACACACAACTTTATTGACTGGAAGAGCAATAGACTGCTCAGCCACGCTTTTGTGTTGATAAGGCATCAATATCCTCTCTTTATGCGTTCAGACAAGTATCCAACAGAAACGCCGAAATAGGTCGAACGATTCCATTTCATCAGGGTGTGAAAATTATTATAGACAAGGTAGATCCGGCCGTTTTCACCGTCAGGCATAATTAACGACGCTTTAATATCCACATTGGGAAGGTCGCTACCGTCAAACCGTCTTACGCCTTGGTCTTGCCAAAACGAAAGTGGCCTCATGTTGGCTTTTGTCAAGCCAGATATCGTTACTGGCTTGGTGAGTCTTACCTGGCGGCCCCATGTCCCCGTGTCATCCCAGCCCTCTGAGGCCAGATAATTAGCAATAGAGGCAAACACATCGGCTTTTGTGCCCCAAATGTCTTTTTTACCATCGCCGTCATAATCTTCAGCATAGGTGAGAAACGATACTGGCATAAATTGGGTCTGCCCCATCGCTCCTGCCCAGGAGCCTTTAAAATTATCCACCTGTGCGTGCTTTTCACTTAAAATTGTAAGCGCAGCAAAGAAATTCTTTTTGAATAGTGCTTCCCTACGCCCTTCATACGCAAGAGAGGCTAGTGCCGACAGTACGCTATACGAACCCTGTATTTTTCCAAAGTTTGACTCATTTCCCCACAGCGCCACGATAAAGCGTGGTTGAACACCATATTTGCGTCCAATTTCGTCCAGTAACACTTTATTTGAAAGGTATTTCTGTACTGCCTGCTCAGCTTTCCAATCAGGTACTCGCGATACAATGTAATCGTCTAAGGTGATTTTCTTTTCCGGCTGATTTTTATCTGATTTAACGGCAGTAGGTCGAAATGTGATATCGCTAAAAGCGCTATCAATAAACTGTACGTCATAACCTTTTTCTATCGCTTCGCTTTTTAGCGTTTTGAGGTAATCATTAAATTCATTGTCGCTGGCTTGAGATGAAGACACAGCAATACTTGCCACCAGCATTGCTAACAACATAGTTAAACGCATACTAAAACTTTTTGTCCGGTGAAGAAGATAGACCAAGAGAAACTCGATGAGTAGACAGAAGATCATCCTCTTTAGGCGGCATTTGTAGGTAAAAGCCGTTGCTATTTAATTCATCTGTGAGCTTCTGCTTGTCGATGCCTGCTATCTTTTCACGCTTGTCTAATGCTAGCAGTGTGACTAACTCAGGCTTGCCAAAGCGCTGCATAAGAGGCTCTGGTACGTCGTCAAATACATCTTTTTTAGGCACGTATAAATACATGCCCTGTTTTTTTCGGGTTTTATAAACCGCACATAACATACTATTTCTCGTTTCTATTCTGTGTTTACGTTTACCAAAACTGACGCTTTATTTTGGCTTTTGCGTTTCAGCGCTTTTATTTCAGTGCTTTCATTGCTAATGAAGTATTCTAGCCCTCAGGCAGTTCGCCAAGTAGCTCAACTACTTTTGGCGTAAAGAGTGGCCCACGCCATGTTGATAACACGTCAGGTTTTAAGCCCAGGATACGGGTTTCATCTACATTAAACCAATACCACTTTAATAATTGATTTAGCTGTTTTTTCGATGACATTACTTCGTTATTCACGCCGTTTTCTTTCGCAATCTCTTCGCTGATAACTTTGAGATCGGCAAGTGTTTTCTTGTACTTAGGAATATCCATCAAGCGTAATACTTGCGGTAGCCGCAGTTTATCCGGAGTTTGAGCGAACCGTTCACGGGCCTCGGCGATTAAATCAATAATGGTATCGCCATATCGACGTATTGCCTGGTGATTTAAATCGTTAATTTTCGATAAGTCTGATTTACTCGACAAAAGGCGCTGTGCCGCCTCGAACAAATGCCCTTCTTTAAAGACAAAGTTTAAGGCGAGATCTTTTTTTCTTGCCGTTGTTAAACGCCACGACGCTAGCGCCTGAAGTACCGTAAGTTGTTCGCTATTCAATCGCCAATTATTTTTAATAGTGAGGTAGGCAAAATCTGCTGGCATTTGCGCCCGCTTTTTCGCAGCTAGCAGCGCAATTTCTTGATAAACCCAGTTCTCTTTTCCTGCGTCTTTTACCTTGACCACCAAATCTTCATAGCAAGGCAGCAGATACAGCACGTCGTTAGCAGCGTAACTTAGCTGCGACTCACGCAGTGGACGGGCAATCCAATCGGTTCGAGATTCACCTTTATCAAGGCTCACGTTGCAAATCATCTCTACAAGACGGGCATACCCTAAACTTGGCCCCATATCTAATAGACTGGCCGCAAACTGGGTGTCAAAAACAGGCTCCGGGATCGTATTGAAGGCAACAAGAAAAGTTTCTAAGTCTTCAGAACAGGAGTGTAATACCTTCACAAGCGATTTATTTTCCAGTAAATCGATGAATGGCTGCATATTGTCTATGGCAATAGGGTCGATAAGAACAAGTTGGTGTCCATCGTAGAGCTGTATTAACCCAAGGTGAGGCGTAAGTGTTCGCGTTCGAACAAACTCTGTATCAAGAGCCACAGCACCTTGCTGTTGCGCCAAAGCGCACACGTTGTCTAGCTGTTCGTATGTTGTAATTAATTGATATTGCATTATTTCGCACATTAAATAAAAAAGCCGGCTCACGCCGGCTTTAAAAACTAGTTAAAGAAATTAGTCTCTAAGCTCCCGGCGTAGTATTTTACCTACATTGGTTTTTGGCAAATCATCTTTAAAGACAACTTGTTTAGGCACTTTGTAGCCTGTTAGTTCACTACGGCAGTGAGCGATAACGTCTTTTTCAGTTAACGAGTCGTTGTTACGTACTACGAATAACTTAACAACCTCACCACTGACTTCGTGAGGTACACCCACCGCGGCCGCTTCGACGATATTTTCGTGCATAGCAGCGACTTCTTCAATTTCATTAGGGAACACATTGAAGCCTGAAACTAGGATCATATCCTTTTTGCGGTCAACAATATAGAAGTAACCTTCATCGTCTACCGTGGCAATGTCACCTGTGGCAAGCCAACCATCTTTCAAGATATCCTCCGTCGCTTCTGGGCGATTTAGATATCCCTTCATGACTTGCGGGCCTTTTACCCACATCTCGCCTGGTTCACCTTTTTCTACTGGATTGCCGTCATCGTCTAATAGTTTGATGTCGGTAGAAGGAACCGGCATACCGATTGCCCCTTTATATGCCTCTATCTGAGGGGGATTTACAGCAACAACTGGCGAGCATTCAGTGAGGCCATAGCCTTCTAAAAGTACGGTGCCCGTTACTTTTTCCCACTTTTCAGCTACTGGGCGCTGAACCGCCATACCGCCACCGAGTCCAAACTTGAAATTAGAAAAATCTAATTCATCAAATCCGGGGGTGTTAAGTAGGCCGTTAAAGAGCGTGTTAACACCGGGTAATATCGTAAAGGGATATTTCCCCAACTCACTGACAAATGCAGGCATATCCCGTGGATTAGTGATAAGCAGGTTGCGACAGCCGTATTTCACAAACATCAAGCAATTCGCCAGCAACGCGAAGATATGGTAAAGCGGCAGTGCCGTCACGACGAAATCTTTACCTTCTTCTATAACGGTTTCAAGTATTCCTGATACTTGCTCTAAATTGGCAACCATATTTCTATGCGTTAGCATTGCCCCTTTAGATAAACCTGTTGTCCCGCCGGTGTATTGCAAAAAAGCTATGTCTGAGTTTTCTATATTTGGACGCTTATACTCTAAAGACTGCCCTTTTTTGACTGCAGACATAAATGACGTGGTGGCCGATAGATTAAACGACGGCACCATTTTCTTCACGTATTTGACTACCGCGTTCACTACCCAGCGTTTTGGCGCTGGAAGCATGTCGCCAAGTGCAGTTAGAAACACTTCTTTTACTTGGGTATCGCCAATAACTGCTTCTAGCGTACAGGCAAAGTTTTCGACAATGACAATGGCTTTAACATTAGCGTCGTTAAGCTGATGTTTTAGCTCTCTGGCCGTGTACAAGGGGTTAACATTAACAACGACCATACCAGCGCGCAAAATACCAAACATGGCGACGGGGTATTGGAGAAGGTTCGGCATCATTATCGCTACGGCATCACCGCGCTTTAGTCCGCTTGCCTGAAGATAAGCCGCATACTGAGCTGATAACGTATCAAGCTCACCAAACGTCATTGAATGCCCCATGTTAATAAAGGCTTCTTTATCTTTAAACTTTTTTACCGATTGTTCGAAAATGTCGACGACAGAGTTGTAGCGATCGGCATCAATTTCTGCGGATACACGAGGGTCGTAATGTTTAAGCCAGGTTTTTTCCACCAAAACCTCCTTTACTTTATTCTTCTACTAATAATTGAGCCCGTGAGAAACCGCGCCCATGTAACTGGTCTGATAACCTGCGAATAGTATAGGAAGTGTAAAAAAAAATAAACGCTGCAATTTACATTTGCTCAACAAATTGACAAATAAGACGCCCTACATCCTTACTTTTTTCCATATGAATGTGATGACCGCCTACAAATTGTTCATATTGCGCAGATTCAAACCAGTGTGCTCGTTGCTCATAAACATGAGGTAAATTTTTAAAACTCCTTGATGCGCCGATAAAGAGTATAGGGCATGTCACCGACTCCATTAAGGTTTGTGCTTGTTTTTCTGTAAGTCTAAGTATGGATTTCGTCCGAAGCTTTGGATCGCTGCACCAATAAGTATTACCATCTGCCTCTGTAATCATGTTTCGCATGAGTATTTGCCGCGCATGATCAGCTGTCATATCAGATATTTTGCACCGCGCTTTCACCGCATCATCAAGGTTAACCGTGCGGCGGTGGCTGCTTAATTTACCCTGCCTGCTAATTAACGCATTTCGCATTTGCTGCTGTGTCGTTTCTTCGCTTTCGGTAAGAGGCCCACATGCATCAATACTCACTACCGCTTTTATTTTCTCAGGGAATAACGCGGCATACATAGTCACCAAGATACCACCAAGAGAATGCCCTACAAGAATAACATTGTCCCAGCCCTCGCTCTCAATCAGCACGTGCAGGTCTTGTAAATAGTCAGTTTGATTATAATGAGCGCCCACAGGGCGATGAGAGGAACGCCCATGCCCTGCAAGGTCGATTGCGATATAGCGACAGGACGACAAATAGGGCGCAAGCACGCGCAAGCTTTCAGCGTTATCCAGATAACCGTGAAGGCCAATGACAACTTGCCCACTTCCTTGATTATCTAAACCCGCTAATTCAAGGGGGCCTGCCATTGCTTCAAATTCAACCATAAACGCACCGCCATTAGCGGCAAACCATTGCCGCATTTACTTTTTAAACTCACGCGCAAACAAAAAAGGCGGCATCAACTTGCCGCCTTTTGCTACTAATACTGCTGCACTTTGGGGTTGTTTACCACCGGCCCTTTTTGGCCACCGCTTGACCTAGAGCTTCTTTGTGCCGGGCTAGGTCCATTCATATTGGTTATTCTAGCGCGTCTTGGAGCATTGCTGTAACGGATAACTCGCATGCGATTCATTTGCGGAAACATCCAAGGGCCACCTATGAAGCGTCCGCCCATCCAAGGGCCTCCGCCCCATCCCCATGGGCCGCGCAGACCATAGAAAGGTGAATACCACCCGCTATGGTAATTAAAGAAGAATGTGTTTACGTCATACACTTCCCTATCTCGCCACATATGATAATCATCGGCCGCGATAGTGGGATAGATATAAGGCTGCTCACCTACCATCCCAGTAGTGGGTGCGATAAGCGTACCCAAGAAAGTTGCAGTGCGGCCCTCCTCAAACACAATAGGATCGACAAAGCCGTCTATCTGCACTTTAAAGCGTCCAGATGTCTCACCAGAACTGCGGGGCTTGCCGTAGTGATTGAGTGGGAAGTGCGCAAGTTCGATAAAGGTCTTGTTCGGTTTATTCTCAACACCAACCACAATGCCGCCCCAGCGAGCCTTTTCCCCTTGAGCACTGGCGCCTGAAGTAACGGCACTTGAATACGAAACCAATGCGGTGCCTTCGGGTACCTCTAAGGTATCTGGCACCATGGCACATCCTGCAAACATGAACACGGTCAATAAAAGTAAATATCGAGACATATGCGCGCTCCTTTGTACATCATTTGACGATTAACCCCGGCGTTACCACTGAAGTAGAAAATTGTGTAGACAGCCTTCGCTTTGCTTTTTCGTCGAGCATTTGAGGGCCTCATAACTAAGACTAAGTTAGCATTGATACGTTCACAGAACCACTAGAGTTCTGTTACAAAATGATAAAGATTCTCAAACAAACCCTGTAAAAGCTTGGGAATTTCAGCTACCTGACACTCAATGTATTACCACCGGATAATTCCAGACTGTGGGTGAGATCTTCTGATAGTAAGCTTTCCCCCGAATTAGCAGCAACAATACTAAACAAGGCATGGGAGCGACTTAGCAGGTAGTAAAGGGCTAGTTGGCAAAGGAATAGTTAGTAAAAGGCTAGGTAATAAAGGAATACGTTACCCAGAACACAGGCTCCTCTCTATGCGTAGATATCAACACCAAACATGTCTTGAATCGACTCTCGCTGCTGCTGTTTTTCAAAACTTTGGTAAGACGCAATGGCCTGCTGAGAATAGGCGTTGCTGTCTTCTTTTATAAAATCTTGGTAGGCCTTTGCATTGCTAGTACCCTGTTCGTCAGGCGCAACAACTATCGCCTTTACTTGAGACGACTCGCTTTGCCCTTTGTTCTCCTGCTGAGGGTCTTTCGAAATTTTCGAGACCCGGCCTTGAGCGGCGTCAGAAGATGATATGCCAAAATTAGTATTAATATTCATAACGCACTACAGTTTTCATAACGCTCTGTAATTTTTATAACGCTCTAGCATCTGCAATTTTCGTTCCTAGTATAAGATAATCCTTATTCCCGACCGGGAAGCTTTTTCCACGTCACCTTATCTCTTAAGTAAACCGGTTTCACTTCTGCAGCGCTTGTAGTTGTGTTTGCACGGGCAGCTTCTTTGGCGTCTTCAAGCATGAATGCAGCGTTCGGTAATGTAACGGCTGGCTTTTTTTCTGTGTTTGCTGCTGTGCTTACGGCTGTTTCTCCATCGCCCTGCGTATTCAACCACTGCTGAAGCTCCTCATAGGCCGCCCAGCCAGTGCCAGCAACAATCACATTATTGTTGAGCGCCTTGCCCAATTCACTGAGGTAATTGACTGCTTCTTTAGGCGGACACACTTGTTCAGGAACGACTGTTTCTAACCCATTATCCAACTTTTTGTATACACAGAAATAGACTTCACCCATACGTGCGTCTGACGCAACGGCAACGAATTGTCCGGTGCTCTTTTGTGCAGCTTCAACTGCCATTGCCTTTAGCGTACTTACGCCTGCTACGGGTAAGCCCGTGCCAAGCGCTAGACCTTGAATCATGCCGGTTGCAATTCTCACTCCCGTAAAACTACCGGGACCGCGACCAAACGCCAATAAATCAAGTGAAGCTAATTCAACACCGGCTTCCTTTAGTATTGCATCAATCATGGGTAGAAGACGCTGACTGTGCTGCTGCGGGCATACTTCAAAATGGCTGTATAGCGTATTATCGACTTCTAAGGCGACTGAACACGCTTCTGTTGCTGTATCAATAGCTAAAATATTCATTACAACTCTCTATCATTCTTCATCATCGATGCCGGCAAGAAATGCCTCTACATCATCTAGGCTTCGCGTGCGTTTCATGTCGGGCAAGCTGCCTATAAACGTTTTTGCATAAGGTTTAGTCACTAAGCGATTATCACAAATGACCAACACCCCTTTATCGGTAGGGTCGCGAATGAGGCGTCCCGCCCCCTGCTTTAAGGTGATAACTGCTTGTGGAATCTGAATAACGCCAAAGGGGTTTGCACCGCATTTTTTCACATCTTCCATTCGAGCTTGAAGCAAAGGATCATCCGGTGAAGCAAACGGAAGCTTATCTATCATCACGCAGACGAGGTCGTTACCACGCACGTCTACGCCCTCCCAAAATGCACCTGTGCCCATGAGTACGGCTTTCTCATCGGCTAAATACGCATCTAACAATGCTTGTTTTGTGGTGGTCCCTTGAACAAGCAGCGGATTGTCTATTTCATCTTCCAGTTTTTTTGCTATTTCTCTGAGCATCGCGTGACTGGTAAACAACAAAAAACAACGCCCGCGACTGGCCTTAATTAAACGCTTCGCCGTGTACAGCAGAGTTTCACGCATTGAATAGCTGTTTGGCTCAGGCAAGTAGCGCGGTACACACAGCATGGCCTGTTCTGGGTAGTTAAATGGGCTGTCTAAGCCAAGAGTTTCTGAATCTTCCAACCCCATTCGACGCTGAAAGTGCTCGAAACCGCCGTTTACCATTAAGGTTGCCGACGTGAACACCCAGCCTCGCGGCGGCGACTCTACAAAGCGTCTGAATTTAGCGGCGATAGACAGCGGTGTTAAATGCATAACAATGTGGCGCGGTGTAGTTTCATACCACAAGCTTACGTTTTGTTGCTTATTGTCACTTAACGCGTCAAGCTGCTCTCTCGATGCAACAATGCGCTCGTACATATTGTCTAAATCTTTATCGCGGCCTAAATGCAGCTTGCACACTTCATAAAGAACGCCTAGCGCTTCGGCAAGCTTACCCACCTGCAGGCGAACTTCGTCGCGATCGAGTGCGAGTGCCCAATTTCCCCGCTCAGGATCATGAGGAAAAAGCAGGCGTAAATCAGACGCTATCATGCGACATTTATCAGCGGCTTTATCTAACTGCCCAGCATCTTTGAGTACCGTTCTAAACAGTAAGGTAATGTCTTTGGCAATATCTTGAATTTGCCTCGTCGACAACGACTCACCAAAGTAGTCGCTGGCAATATCGGGGATTTGGTGGGCCTCATCAAAAATAATGGCATCGGCTTCAGGGATAAGCTCGCCAAACCCCGTGTCTTTAAGCGCCATATCGGCGAAAAACAGATGATGATTCACCACAATAATATCAGCATCAAGGGCTTTGCGGCGGGCTTTCACCAGGTAACAATCTTCGTAGTCTGGACATTCTCGGCCTAAACAATTATCTACGGTAGATGTCACCATGGGCAGCACACGCGCATCTTCTGGAAGGGTTTTTAACTCTCCCATATCTCCGCTTTTGGTTGTGCTTGACCAGCGCTTCACTTCAGATAACTGGCCCAACACCTCTTTTTCTACCAAGGTAGAGTTACCGCCATGCTGAGATAATCGATGTAAACATAAATAGTTCGACCGCCCTTTTAATAATGCGGTTTTACGCTTGCTGCTTAATGCTTTTTTTACTAGCGGTAGGTCGCGGTGAAAAAGCTGCTCTTGAAGGTTTTTAGTTCCGGTGGAAATAATAGCTTTACCACTGCTAATTAGCACCGGCGCAAGATAGGCAAAGGTTTTACCCGTGCCTGTGCCGGCCTCTACCACCAAACTGCCCGTTGTATCGATGGCGTGCTTTACCGCGTTGGCCATATCGGTTTGCGCCTCTCTTGGCACAAACCCTTTTATGGTTTTTGCAAGCAGGCCATCAGATGAAAATACATTTTTTATAGTGGGCATTTTTGGGACGATTCAAATACATTGTATTGTTAGGCGCGCATTATGCCAAAAACAGCGTTGAAAACCTATCGAACAACACATGTAAAAATAAACAAGTACCCTGTTATTTGTGCCAGATTTCAAAGCCCCAGGGTTTTAACGTGAGCGTGGTATCGGATGAAAACGTCGTTTTCTTATTGCGCTTCCAGTGTTGCAGCGTACCTAGATGCAACGATTCTTCAAATGTCACCGTTGCGGGCACATCAGAAAAGTTAATCACCACAAAGACTTTGTCGTCCTCGCGCTCTTCTCGTCTTACAAAACTGAATACCTGAGCCATTGATGAGTTAGGCACTTGGATCATGCGTGCTCCAAACTCACCATTGCCTAAAAATGGTTTCGATTTTTTAAGGGCGATGAGTTCTCGGTACAGTTCGCCGATAGGATGTTCTTGCCACTCAATGGGATCTCGTTCAAAAAAAGCCAGACGTTTGGTCTCTCCAGCTTCTTGTCCGTTGTGAATAAGAGGCATCCCCTCGCCTATAACTGAAAGCGCAATACACGCCTCGAGAGCGTCACCAAACTGCTCACGCTGCGTGCCGTCCCATGCGTTTTTATCGTGATTGCTCACAAACGTCATGCGGTAGGCGTTGTGCGGCCATGCTCTCTCATTCCATGAGTAGTATTTTCGGAGGCTGTCTACACTGCCGCGCCCCTTGGCTAATTCGTGAAGAGTTTCATTCCAACTCCACGCATAGGTCATATTAAAAGCATTCTCGTGTAAATCTCTGTTTTCCCACTCAGCAAGCAAAAATACAGGTTTGATAGAGTCGAGAGCCTGACGTGCTTGCTGCCAAAAGTCGTTGGGGACGTAGCCTGCAACATCACAACGAAATCCGTCAATATCAAACGTTTCCACCCAATAGCGCATTGCAGAAATCATGTATTCCCTCAGGCCAGGCTGGGAATAATCAAACTCGATAATGTCAGACCAATCCCACCATGGCGATGGGCGGAAGTCGCCTTTGTAATCTTTTGCATACCAATGCGGATGCGAGTCGACAAGGGGGTTATCCCAAGCACTGTGATTAGGCACCCAGTCTAGAATGACTTTAAGGTTGAGTTGATGAGCTTGGGATACTAGCTGTTTAAAGCTTTCTTTATTGCCGAACTCTGGGTTTATATCGAGATAATCACTCACCGCGTATGGGCTACCGAGCTGCCCTTTTCTGTTCTTGTTTCCAATAGGATGAATTGGCATTAACCAGATAATATCAGCGCCCAAGCGCTTAATATGTTCCAGCTTTTCGATTACCCCTTCAAAGGTTCCCTCAGCGCTGAACTGCCGAGTGTTAATTTGATAAATAACCGCGTGGGATGACCATTCGGGCTGCGATACCCGATATAGAGGACGAGGTGTTACGTCAAATTCCATAGACTAACTCCCTGTGAGGTTCAGTCGCTTATCTTGTAATGAATATAAAGTGACAGATAAAAAACGCTAAAAAATAGGTAGGCTGGTTACGCCTAGTAAAAATACCCACAACCCAAAAAATAGCTTTAGTGATTGCGTAGAAAAAGCCAGCACAAGATATTTAGCCATAACACCGCCCAAAATAGCGCCTGCACCAGCAAATATGACGACGTCATATACTATGGCATGGCTGACAAGTACATGAAAGGGAAGCGCTGACCACACTGTAAATGCTGATAAAATAACCGCCACCGCTATAGACATGGTGACGTTAAAGCCGCGGATAATGAGGTATACCGCAACGAGTTCGCCCACACCGATAGATAGCCAAGCGGTAATGCACCCGCCCAAGAAGGCGATCGTGGGAAGAAAAACAATATCATTTACGGCTAACGCTTTGTTGAACACCTGGCGCTTCATTAGCGGAATTGACGCTATTATTGCAATGGCCAATATAACGGAGAACACGCCGAATCCCGTATGTAAGTTTTCAGGCCCCCCCAATACATTGAGTAGAAGCGCTGAGCCATGCGTGGTGTATTGCGAAAAAAGGACACCACAAAGAGAAGGTATGACAGTTAATAAAAGAGCACTTGGCAGTGCGCCCCACTGACTGTCTGTTTTACGCTGTTCTGTTTTGCGTTGAGTGCAAAAAAAGCGAGTCCATGTAATTGCTCCTGCCGTCATACCACAACACTGAATAGCAAAGCTTGTTGCTACAATACTGTCAGGGGTAAAGGAGAGATATGCAAAAAAGGGGACAAATATCACGCCGCCACCAGCGCCTGTGGCATTGGCAAATACCGCCCCTACTATGCCGACAAAGGTAAAGAAGCCATATTCTTGCAGCAGAGCCCCCACATTATTTTGTGAAAAAATAACAAAAGCCCATACTGTAACAAAGGCGAAAAACCACGCTCTTTTGCGAAAAAGCAGTGGCAATGATAGGGAATATGACAAGTCTCTTTTTCCTACAACGAGTTAACTGAGTGTCCGAGCGGCTGCCTGCAACTGAACAAATTTCAATCTAAATGCTTAAATCGATACGTATAAGGCTTCATGTTTGTTTTCACGGCCGTATCGTTAACGCAGCGACATGATAGTAGTATCAAAAGAAAATAACGACACCGTTATTCATATAACGCCGAATAGGTCTGCCACGTGGAAGCAGACAAAGTTTCTTATGCTAGCCTTTGCGCTATTTATTAGCTCAATAGCAACCGCTTGGGCTGTAGCGGGTGCATGGGTAATCCTTCCTTTTGCTGGCGCAGAAGTATTTGCGCTTATTTGTGTTATGTATATTACCTCTCGCGCAACCTATCGATGGGAAGATATCACCATTGCTGCAGCCACTATCGAAATTACCACCTCCCAAGGCAATCGCTGGGTGTTGAACAAAACCGCGTCATATCTTTATTTTATTGAGGACACCCGTTTTGGCCGGTTACCCCGAATTATTTTAAAAGACGACGTATGCGAATGTGAGATTGGCAGTTTTTTAAACGAATCAGATAAAGACCAACTCTCTACACACCTGACATCGGTAGGCCTACTGCGATGCAGTAATAAGTGGTGGTAACTACTGCCAAATTTAGCAACGGCGGCACGTCGGTTTATATAAATGAATCATAATTAATGATCACTTTTCAAATATTTCGACTAAATATTAAGTAACGTTAAGGAGAAATTCAGCTATGAACTTGTACATTGAATCATTAGAGGGCGGTAATTATCTTGCGTCTACCGGTGTCGGAGCATCCCGAGCACTTGTACGAGACAAGAGTTCGCAACCAAAGACATTTCATTGTTTGAATGAAATAAGGGAGCATTTCGACACACAATCTTTTGAGCACGTATGGTTAAGACAAAATACACCCTATGAAGAAATGGTTGGGCAGACTGATCACCCAGGCGCATTAGAATTGGAAATTGAATTTTAGAGAGCTTAAAGGGTATTTTGCTTTTCATTACCCTCGATAGTGTTCGTTTTTGATGGTCATAAATATTAAAAACGCTAGCAGCAGGTGTTTTTGTTGTCGCAAGTCGCCAATATTTCACACTTTATAAAAGCATACCCTATTGATGCGAGCTTCATCATTTCATTGTGAACGCCCTGAGTTGCATTTGTCTTCTCAGGGGCGGCCGCATAATTATGACCATCTTAAAACCGTTATTACTTGAAACTATTTACAGTAATTTTATTACGCTGCGAGATGTAACCAGAGCCAGTGCGCACTACGCTAACTACGCTATGTTTAGCGGTAATTTTTGAGTTCACATAATTACCAAACATTAATACCAAACATTAACACCAAACATTATTACCAAACATTAAAACCCAGCATTGCTTATTCAACGTTTTTTCCTTCCAAAAAACTCTTACTTTACGCTTTATATCGTTAAACAATCCAACAAAACAAACATGCAAATCAATCTCAAACGCTGTACAGTTTCAAGAATTGTTAACAAGCCCAATCAATCAGATAACACGCTGTCGTGAAAGACATCGGAAAAATTAGCATGACACATATCCTTGTAGTAGAAGATGAAGTTAGCATCGCATTGGCAGTAAAAGCATTTTTAGAAAAAGAACAAATGGCATGCACGGTATTACATACTGCTGCGGATTTGCTTGAAATAGTATTGCATTACAAGCCAGATTTAATTGTCTTAGATTTAATGCTTCCCGGTGGCGATGGTATCGATTTATGTCAAAATATCCGCAAACATAGCCAAGTTCCCATTATTATGCTCACGGCACGAAGCAGCGAAAGAGATCGTTTAATCGGGTTACAGGCAGGAGCCGACGACTATGTTTGTAAACCATTCAGTGCTCCTGAACTCGTGTTGAGAATAAAAGCAGTTTTACGCAGAAGCGACAGTAAAGGTGACTACAAAGATGATGGTCAAGCGGTTCATTGTGCTGAAATGAAGCTAAATAGAGATACGCTTGAAGCTGAAGTTAGAGGCAAAAAAGTATTGCTAACACCCGTAGAGTTTGCCCTAGCGAAGACGCTTCTCACCTCGCCTAATAAAATCTTTTCACGTGATGCGCTGATGGATGTCATTTACAGTGACGAAAGAATAGTTTCAGACAGAACTGTCGATAGCCACGTTAGTAAGTTACGCCGAAAACTCAAAATCATTTCACCAGACAATGAGTTAGTCATCGCAATCTACGGCGCGGGATATAAATATACTCCCCACCAATAAACGACCGTAAAGAGCAAACTCCACACTTTTTCCATAATTGAGCAAGGATACAGTGCCATAATTATCGCATTGATATCGCTACAATTTATATTACATCAAGGATGTATAGAAATTATGGAAATTTTACTTAGTGCTCAACTAAGCACGAAGCATTTATTAAAACAGGAAATTTCTCGAGCGCACAAAGGCTTTATTCACGCTTTTAACAAACACAACGCTAATAAGTGCGCAAGTTTTTACGACTCTATGGCTATTGTTCAATATGAACATAATCAGTTTATTATCGGAAGATATGACATTGAAGAGTTTTGGCAAGATATCTTAGTCCCTAACATTCAAGCTAAATTCATCTTGCAGAAAACGCTTAGCGTTAACAAAGACTTTATATCGAACTTTTCTCGTTGGCAATTGAATAACGGGCGGGCCCTAGAGCTAAAAAATACGTGGACGATAAACGAGAACTCGACAGCTGCGATTGTGCAGCAAACGCTCTATACACTTTAACGTAATTGACTTGCACGTCACTCTTAAACTTATAGTTTGCACAGTGGGTTTATGTCAGCACTGGTTTGTCAAATTCTATATGCTTTTGTTGTTTTTGAGAGAGTGGAATAGAAAGCTCAACATTAATTCCCCCTAGAGCACTTACGCGTGCGCTTATGTGACCATTGTGAGCCTCTACAATACGTTTGCTTATTGCTAAGCCCAACCCTGAGCCTCCTGTATCACGAGACCGAGACTGTTCCACTCTATAGAGACGGTCGAAGAGTAATTTGCACTCATCAGGGTGCACTGAAGGCGCGGTATCTTCAACGCTTATATG
This sequence comes from Alteromonas sp. P256, assembly GCF_036864455.1. Taxonomy (NCBI): domain Bacteria; kingdom Pseudomonadati; phylum Pseudomonadota; class Gammaproteobacteria; order Alteromonadales; family Alteromonadaceae; genus Alteromonas; species Alteromonas sp. P256. Next base: position 26,576 of record NZ_JAZETM010000014.1, on the reverse strand, counting down.
AAAGGCCTTCCCTTCTAGCCATGCATTTATTACGATCTCGCCAGGCTTATCGGTATAGGCTATGCTATTTCTTACGAGGTTACTGAGCACCTGAATCATGCGGGACGCATCAACGCTAACGATAGCACCAGCAGTAATTTGGGAATTCACTGAAAAAGTTAAACCAGCCTGCTCGACTAAGGGTCTTATTTGCAAAATGCACTGATTGAAAATGGTGGTGACAACTGATTCTTCAAAGTGAAAGGCCATGGCTCCAGAATCTGCCGTTGAAAGCTCGTAAACATCGTTAATTAGCGTGTTCAACTCCTTTATTTTATCTTTAAGTTGTTGATAAGTTAGTTCAGGGTTTTCTGCTAAATCGTGCTCGAGTAATTCAATTTGTAATCCAAGTACCGTTAACGGCGTGCGCAACTCGTGAGAGACATCGGCCAACAGCTTATTTTTTCTATCAGCAGCCTCTGACAACAAGTGCTGCTTTAGTTTTGCCAACTCCTTTTTTTGCCGCTCTTTGTGAGCAAAGATCATAAGAAATAGCAACACAACGCCGGCCCCGGCAAGCCAAACATTGCGTTCAAATTGAGTTTGAACTAGCTTTGCTTCAGTTAACTCCCTATCTTTGGCTATCAGAGCCATCTCATGTCTTTGAGTTTGCGAGGTAATGGTATTTTGAAGCTGAGCGATAGTGTTCATCCTACGCTCTTTTTCTCTCGCCTTCTCTGCATGAACATATTCTTTTAGCGCGTCTAATGCTTGCCTATAACCGCCACTTTTTTCATACGCCTCAACGAGTGTTGAATATAATAACCACAGGTTACGTGCCTCATCTCTCTCTTTGGCACTACGTAGCCCTTGTTTTAGTAACACTAAGGCCTCGTCTATTCTGTTTTGCTTCACAAAAAGTGATGCAAGGTGAGTGTGCGCTGCAGCGACGAGTCCAAAGTCCTCTGCTTTTTTTGCGTACTTTAAGCCCTCAGTGAGGGTTGTTTCTGCATCAATAAGGTCATTGACTTCCGTGTAAACCTGTCCTTCCAATATTAAACACCATGCTTGATTTCTTATTGAGCCTAGCTCCGTAAACAAGCGCTTTGCCTCAATAACGTGGCGTAAACTCGCTTCGTATTTTTGTTGACCTAAATCCACCTGAGCCAGCCGTCTTAGGTCGTAAGCCACGTTGTTTTTGAATCCTGCTTTGGTATCAATGACTAAAGCGCGTTCAAGATATTGCCTTGCCGCTGGCCAATCATCGGTTTCGACATAAACGGAAGCAATGTTGTAAAGTACATCAGCCATTGCTATTTCATCGTTATCTTGAATGTGTATAGCAAGCGTTTTATTTAAGGCATCTAGGGCTTGAGAATAATTGCCCAAAAACTCATGAGCGAGACCAATGGAGCTATAAGCAGAGGCCATTCTATCGCTGTCATCCACTGCGACGAAATAAGCCAACGCTGCCTCCGCTAACTCAATAGCTTCCCAGAAACGACCGTTTGAGCGGATCGCGGTACTCACTCTTAGTTGCATGATTGCAATTTGAGGCTCATTGTCTTGCTGAACGTACATCGCCAGTGAGGACTTGAAACGTTCTTCCGCTTTTGCATACGACCCCTTTTGATAGAATATTTCCCCTTGCTGGCGAATGGCCCTAGGATGAAAATAATCGGATTGAATTAGCTTTGCTTGCTGCACATATTGCTCTGCAAACCTTTCACTTTTATCGAGCTCACCTATCTCGCGATACGTGCGAGTGAGAACTTCAAGGTAGTGCAGCTGGTCGGCTGGAGACAGTGCTTTGGTTTTAGATTGATTATTTTGCAGGTGCTCTAAGGCACGTTTGGGAGATTCAGCCAATATCGCCTTTGCTTCGTCAAGCCACAATGACTCAATTTCCACGCTGTAAGCATGAAATGATAAGCAAGATAAAAACAAAAATACAGAAAAGCGCATTGAGCTCTCGTGTAGAGTCAGGAAAAATTTAGTGTGCCCAGTGTAATCTATTCCTTTTCCTTCACCAACTAGACGTACGAAATTTGATGACCTAATTCGCTTTGTCAAAAACACACAAGAAATGTATACAAAAAATCACGTTAACTCTGTGATATTTGAGCCAGCCAATATGGGTGCATATAAAGAGTTTTTGCCTGAAGGCGTTGTCTCAAGAGCGATGCAGCTGAGTTTGGGCATAGCACTGCTTAACTTATTGCCATACTAATGTTGATAAAATAAGTGACAAATTACGAGATGGCAGAGTAAATGCTTAACAAATAGGTTCATACATCAAAAATCAATACGGCTCAAAGCAGCCATACTTTGTCTTAAACCTGCCATACTCTGCGGAGAAGAATATGAAAATAAAAAGTTTAAACTATCATCTATGGATTTTTGCTACTGTGTTTTTGCTTGGCGCATGTGCCTCAATGGGAGACGGAAGTGTTGCTGAAAAAAGACAGGCTATCTTAGACATGCAGCAAAATGCTTTAACCCGCCTATACAGCGAAAAACCCGACACGCGCTCACAATTACAAAATGCCGCAGGATATGCGGTTTTTACCAATGCTAATGTGAACGTTATCTTTTTTGCCGCAGGAACGGGTTACGGCGTGGTAAACAACAACGCAACGGGTAATAAAACCTATATGAACATGGCTGAAGGAGGCGTGGGTTTTGGATTAGGCGCTAAAGACTATCGCGTTGTCATGGTTTTTCACTCGCAAAAAGCCATGTCGTACTTTATTGAAAATGGCTGGACATTAGGTACAAATGCCGACGCAGCGGCTAAGGCTGGAAACAAAGGCGCATCTGCTGAGGGTGAAGGTTATTTAGGGGATGTCACTGTGTATACCATGACTGAAAGCGGGTTGGCGCTGCAAGCTACTGTTAAAGGTACAAAGTTTTGGGTAGACAAAACACTTAACTAATCAGTGATATTAGAACGTTTGATGAGCGGCAAACAGATAATGGGTTTGCCGCTTTTTTAAACGTCCACGTCAATATGCTTTAACCCTCCTTCATTGTTATCGTCGCCGTCCTTCTTATTAGTTTCGTGCCTGTGCTTGGTAGCGTACTCTAACGCATCGGCGCGATTTACTTCATCAAACTGATCGCTATCCTCTTCAGAGAGATGCTCAGATTTTTTTGATTTTTCCACTTTTTTTACACGCTTGTCTTCTTCGATCACAATCTTCGTATTGCGCGGTAAAATAGGAAACAATAAGTCGTTACTCATAATAATTGTATCTCCGCTGTGTCTTTGCCTATTTAAACCATAATCCAATCAAACGATAAACTCTGTAACTAACAGAATTAAACATCATCAAAAACCTCGCTGATTGAAGGCATATCTGTGTAACGGTAAAACCATTTAAGCATGGTTGAAAAAGGTTTACTTTCGCTCAGATCAAAAAGTTTTACTATATGCCTATTAATTTGTACGTACTGCAGCCTAAGAGTTCACTTTAGCCTTGCAAATTTTGCCTCAAACCGCTAATGTTTCGTTCGTTAAATTTTAGGACATATTTTTTCATAATGATAAACTGCGCTGCGAAACACCACCATCACCACATAGCATAACCTTTCAGGTTCGTGCTGGAAGGTCTATGTCTCCTTCCAATGGCGCAGATAAAAAATTCTCGACCCTCGGAAGGAAACTTCCGGGGGTTTTTTATGTTTTGCGCAATCACAAGTAAACACAACATGTGTAAGGAACGTTTTAATGAGTAACAGCAAAAGACTTCGAATTGCCGTACAGAAATCAGGCCGCTTGAGCGATGATAGCATTGCATTGTTAAAGGCAATCGGCATAAAACTCAATATTCGTGATCGTCTGCTGATTGCGCATTCTACAAACGAACCTATTGATTTGCTGCGCGTGCGTGATGACGATATTCCAGGCTTAGTCATGGACGGTGTGGTTGACTTAGGCTTTATTGGCGAGAACGAGTTAGAAGAAAAGTCCCTTGAGCGAAAAGCTGCAGGAAAGCCTTTTGAATACGAAACTCTTCGTCGTCTAGACTATGGTGGCTGTCGCTTATCCATCGCGGTACCTAATGAGATGGATTACGATGGTGTTCAATCTCTTGACGGTAAAGAAGTGGCAACAACCTATCCTTACCTTCTTGAACGTTATTTCGAAGAACAAGGTATTAACGCAAAAGCCGTCATGCTAACGGGTTCTGTAGAAGTTGCGCCTCGCGCTGGCGTTGCAGACGCTATTTGTGACCTGGTGTCTACTGGCGCCACGTTAGAAGCTAATGGATTAGTTGAAAAAGAAGAAATCTTCCGCTCTAAAGCGGTATTGATTAAGCGCGTTGGCGGCGATATGAGCGATGAGAAACAAGCATTGATCAATCGTATGATGCCTCGCGTAGATGGTGTTCTGTTAGCAAAAGAAAGTAAGTACATCATGCTTCACGCACCAAAAGCGTATTTAGAGCAAGTGAAGAGCTTGTTGCCAGGCGCTGAAAACCCGACCGTACTTCCTCTTGCGGGCAATGAAGAGCAAGTGGCTATCCATGTAGTATCAACAGAAACCTTATTCTGGGAAACCATGGAAAAATTAAAAGCCCTTGGTTGTAGCTCTATTCTTGTAATGCCAATCGAAAAAATGATGGGCTAAAGGCAGACTATTATGATTACTTGGTCATCTCTTTCTAATGATGAGAAAAAACAGGCGCTCTCGCGCCCGGCTATGGCCAATAGCCAGCAACTTAAACTAACCGTTAGCGAGATTATCGCTAACGTTGAGACCAAGGGCGACAGTGCGGTTTTAGATTACACCCGCAAATTTGATTGCCCTGATTTACAGTCGCTAGTGCTCTCGCAAAGCGACATTGATGAATTGGCCTCGAAGGTAAGTGTGGAAGTAGCCAACGCTATTGATACCGCTTTTGACAATATTAAGCAGTTTCACGAAGCGCAGATACCTTCTGATATTTCACTGACAACAACACCTGGCGTGCACTGTGAGCTTCGCTTTACTGCTTTAGACGCCGTTGGTTTATACATTCCAGGCGGCAGTGCCCCTTTGCCATCTACTGTATTAATGCTTGGTGTGCCGGCGCTTGTGGCCGGATGTGAGCGCAAGCTCTTATGTACTCCGCCCAATAAACAGCAGCGCATTGCACCTGAAATTGCTTATGCTGCTCGCAAGTGCGGCATTGAGGATATATTTTTATGCGGCGGCGCTCAGGCCGTGGCAGCAATGGCATTAGGCACCCAAAGCATTCCACAGGTTGATAAGATTTTTGGCCCTGGAAACAGTTTTGTTACCGAAGCTAAGCAGCAAGTGAGTCAACGTGCTGATGGTGCGGCTATCGATATGCCGGCGGGCCCTTCTGAGGTTTTGGTACTGGCAGATAAATTTGCTGATGCTGAATTTGTTGCCGCCGACTTACTCTCTCAGGCCGAACACGGTCCAGACTCACAGGCAATTTTAGTCAGTGATAGCAGTGAATTAATCGATGCGGCGAAAGCCGCTGTTGAACGACAGCTTGCCACTTTGTCCCGCGCTGAAATAGCCAGACCGGCCATGGAAAACGCACGTTATATTTTGGCCAGTTCAATAGACGAAGCAATAGAAGCAAGCAATGCTTATGCAGCGGAACACTTGATTGTTCAAATTGAAGATGCACGACGCTATTTGCCAAAAATAAAGTGCGCAGGCTCTATTTTTCTGGGCCCATGGTCGCCGGAATCAGCAGGGGATTACGCCTCAGGCACTAATCATGTTTTGCCTACTTATGGCTATGCGAAAAACTACTCAAGTTTAGGCTTGTTAGACTTTATGCGCCGCTACACGATTCAAGAGTTATCGGCTGATGGCATGCGCAATCTTGGTCCAGCAATCATGACTCTCGCTAGCGCAGAAGGGTTAGATGCCCACGAACATGCAGTAGCACTTCGTATGAACAAACTGGGTATGAACAAACTTGGCGTCAACAACACCAAAAACGAGGGCAACGCTTAATGTCCCGCTTAGTAGATACGCTGATTAATGAAAATTTAGTGCCCCTGAAGCCGTACGAGTCTGCCCGACGTTTGTTTTCTGGCGGGCAAGATTGGTTGAACGCAAATGAGTCGCCCTATGCTAACGATTATGCTGTAGATAGCAGCAACTTTAATCGCTACCCTTCATGCCAGCCAGGCAAGGTAGTGAACGGTTATGCCTCCTACGCAGGTGTCGATAATAACAACCTTATTGTTACGCGCGGCGCCGATGAAGGAATTGAGCTACTCATTCGAACATTTTGTACGCCAGGTAAAGACAATATTCTTATTTGTCCCCCTACCTATGGTATGTACGCAATAAGCGCTGAAACCTGCAATGTGGGTGTGAAAAAAGTACCGCTTAACGAAGACTTTAGCTTAGACGTGGATGGCGTTTGCGCTACCGACGACGTCAATGTTGTGTTTATTTGTGCGCCTAACAACCCAACCGGCACCCAGGTTGCTCGAAATGACATTAAACAAGTGTTAACTCACTTTGCAGATAAAGCGTTAGTGGTAGTAGACGAAGCCTATATCGAGTTTGATGCCGACAACACCTGGGCAAATGACCTAAAGGCCTACCCTAACCTTGTTATACTGCGCACATTGTCGAAGGCTTTTGCGTTAGCAGGGCTTCGCTGTGGTTTTACCTTAGCTCAAGAGCCTGTTATTCAGGCACTGCTGAAAGTTATAGCGCCGTACCCTATTCCTGAGCCGGTCGCTCAAATTGCAGAAAAAGCGCTGTCGACAGAGTCGTTGACGCTTTTACAACTGCAGGTAGACACGATTAATCGCGAGAAAGAGATACTTGCCGCTGCGCTGTCAGAAATTGATGGTATTCACCTGATTGGTGACAGAAAGGCAAACTTCATCTTGTTTAGATATGCAAAGTCTGCAGCGCTAATGCAGTACTTGGTATCAAAAGGAATGCTGATACGCGATCAGTCTAAACAGCTTAATCTCACCAACTGCCTACGAGTGAGCATTGGTAGCGAAGAACAAAATTTACGATTAATGCAATTAATAAATGATTTTATAAATGAGGACGGGGCATGAGTCAGCAAGCCATACTATTTATAGACCGCGACGGCACTCTTGTCGAAGAACCGCCTGTAGATAAGCAATTAGACAGTTTAGAAAAACTGGTCTTCGAGCCAAACGTTATACCGGTACTGTTAAAACTCAAAGCAGCAGGGTTTAAGCTGGTAATGGTAACTAACCAAGACGGTTTAGGTACTGACAGCTTCCCTCAACAAGACTTTGACGTGGCGCATAATGCCATGATGGGCATTTTTGAAAGCCAAGGGGTTACCTTTGACGACGTGCTTATTTGCCCACATTTTGATGAAGACAATTGCACCTGCCGTAAACCCAAGCTTGGTATGGTTAAAGACTATCTTCAGCAAGGCAAGGTAGACTTTACGCGTTCTTATGTGATTGGCGACAGAATCACCGACGTTCAGCTTGCTGAAAATATGGGTATTAAGGCGCTGCAATACAACCGCGACAACCTTGACTGGAACACAGTTCAAACGACCATTCTTGCTTCGTCTCGTATCGCAGAAGTGGTTCGTACTACGTCTGAAACCGATATTAGAGTGCGTGTAGATTTAGACTCTCAAGAGAAATCGGCTATTCACACGGGGCTTGGCTTTTTCGATCATATGCTCGATCAAATTGCCGTTCACGGTGGCTTTCAGCTTAATGTGTCCGTAGATGGCGATTTGCACATCGACGATCACCACAGCGTTGAAGATACCGCGCTAGCCATTGGTGAAGCGCTCAAGAAAGCGCTAGGAGACAAACGCGGTATTGGTCGCTTTGGTTTTGCACTGCCTATGGATGAGTGTCGCGCAGAATGCATAATGGATATATCAAACCGCCCTCACCTTAAATTTGAAGCGGAGTTTAGCCGTGACCAAGTGGGTGAAATGGCCACAGAAATGGTGCCACACTTTTTCTATTCTTTAGCGCAAAGTATGGGCCTATCTTTACACTTATCGACAAGTGAAGGTAATGCGCACCATCAGGTTGAAAGCTTATTTAAAGTGTTTGGTCGCGCGCTGCGTCAAGCAATTGCATTAAAAGGCGACGCACTGCCAAGCAGTAAAGGAGCGCTGTAATGTCTGTGGTCAACACACACCAACGACAGAGAATAGTTATTGTAAATACTGGCTGCGCCAACATCTCTTCTGTGCGATTTGCATTAGAGCGTTTAGGCGTAGAGGTAGAAGTTTCTGATGATAAAAGCGTTATCACCGCCGCAGATAAAGTGTTTTTGCCTGGCGTGGGCACCGCTTCTGCAGCGATGGCGAGTATTAAGCAAAAAGAACTTGTTGCTACACTACAGTCTCTCACTCAACCTGTATTAGGCGTGTGTTTAGGCATGCAGTTAATGGTAGATAGCAGTGCTGAAGGTGGAATGAATAATACAAGCGGTGATATTCCGTGTCTTTCACTCATGCCTGGGCACGTAGCACGCATGGAGGCGAACGGTTTGCGTTTACCTCACATGGGCTGGAACACAGTACAGCACAGTGATGACGAATTGTTTAAAGGCATTCCTCAAGACACCTACTTTTACTTTGTACACAGCTTTGCCGTGCCTGATTATGCGCATACCCTTGCCCGTTGCGATTACGGCGGGTCATTCTCTGCGGCCATTAATAAAAATAATTTTTATGGCGTGCAGTTTCACCCAGAGCGCTCCGGCGAGGCTGGCGCACAACTTCTTACCAACTTTGTGAACTTATAATGATAATTCCAGCAATTGATCTTATTGACGGACACGTGGTTCGTCTTTACCAAGGCGATTACGAGCAAAAGACACAATACGAATTAGACCCTGTAGAGGTCGTACACGACTATGCTGACCAAGGCGCTACCTGGCTGCATATTGTTGACTTAACAGGTGCAAAAGATACCAGCAAGCGCCAACTGTCATTGATTAAAGCTATGGTAGATACCAAGCGCATGAAGTTTCAGGCTGGTGGCGGCATTCGCTCTGAAGAAGAGGTAGCACAGTTACTTGAGACGGGTGTAAGTCGCGTTGTGATTGGCTCTCTGGCCGTTAAACAACCTGAGCTAGTGAAGTCTTGGGTTGAGAAATACGGACCAGAACATATCGTACTTGCCTTAGATATTAATATCAGCGAAAGCGGCGAAAAACTGATTGCCACCCATGGCTGGCAAGAAAACTCAGGCGTTGCACTTGAGGGACTGTTAGACGATTTCGCTACTGTGGGTGCTAAACATGTGTTGTGCACAGACATAAGCCGTGACGGTACCTTACAAGGTGCAAATAAAGCCCTGTATGAAGAAATGGCAGCTCAGTTTCCTAATGTAAAATGGCAGGCTTCTGGTGGTATTGGAAGCCTTAATGACATTGCCGTTTTAAAGCCAACCAAGGTTGATGGGGTTATTTTAGGTCGCGCCTTACTCGAAGGTAAGTTCACCGTGAAGGAGGCTATCGCATGCTGGCAAAACGCATAATTCCTTGTTTAGACGTTCGCGACGGCAAGGTAGTAAAAGGGGTTCAATTTAGAAACCATGAAATAATTGGTGATATTGTTCCACTTGCTGAGCAATACGCCAAGGCAGGCGCCGACGAACTGGTATTTTATGATATTACAGCAAGCTCTGATGCTCGCGTTGTGGATAAAAGCTGGGTAAGCCGCATTGCGCAAGTAATTGATATTCCATTTTGTGTTGCTGGCGGCATCAAAAGTATTGAAGATGCTGGACGAATTCTGGAGATGGGCGCGGATAAAATCTCCATTAACTCCCCTGCCCTAAATAACCCTGATTTGATAAATGCGTTACACGACGTTTACGGTCAGCAATGCGTGGTTATCGGTATTGATAGCTTTTACAACGAAGCCACTAATCAATATGAAGTGTACAAGTTTACCGGTGATGAAAGCCGCACTCAAAAAAGTCAGTGGCAAACCATAGACTGGATAAAAGAAGTGCAATCTCGTGGTGCTGGTGAAATCGTGCTTAACTGCATGAATCAAGACGGTGTACGCAATGGTTACGACGTTAAACAGCTCAAAGCGGTAAGAGGTGCTTGCGATGTGCCGTTAATAGCATCTGGTGGTGCAGGCGAAATTGCACACTTTACTGACGTGTTTCAGCAAGCTGACGTTGATGGGGCCTTAGCCGCCTCTGTATTTCATAAAAGCATTATTAATATAGACGAGTTGAAAGCAGAGTTGACTGCTAACGGCGTCCCTATGCGCAAGCGTCATGGCTTAACAGCGCAAGCAGAAGGAGTTAATCCATGATCATTACAAGTAGCAACAGCAATACTCTAGCCTGGGAAAAGATGGATAACCTTTTGCCTGCGATTGTACAAGATGCATTATCTGGCAAAGTGTTAATGCAAGGCTATATGGACCAAGACGCACTAGCCAAAACTTTAGAAAGTGGCAAAGTGACATTCTTCAGCCGCTCTAAACAGCGTTTGTGGATGAAAGGGGAAGTATCGGGTAACACGCTAGACTTGGTGAGTGTTGCGTGTGATTGCGATAGCGATTCACTGCTAGTATTAGCAAATCCAAACGGCCCGACGTGTCACACTGGTGTAGAAAGCTGCTGGTTTGAAGGCAGTACGCCGGCGTTTACGTTTTTAGCCGACCTAGAGCGCGTATTGGCATCACGTAAAACAGCCGACCCTAAAAGCAGCTATACGGCCAGCCTTTATAACAAAGGCATTAAACGCATTGCGCAAAAAGTGGGTGAAGAAGGCGTTGAGACCGCATTAGCCGCAACCGTTCACGACAAAGAAGAACTTAAAAACGAAGCTGCTGATTTGTTGTATCACCTCACTGTGCTGTTACAAGCCAGCGATATGTCGCTAAACGATGCGCTAAGCGTATTACAAGAGCGTCATAAGTAACTTCTCAACGCTTATTTTTAAATAAGCTGATAAAAAAGCTCGTAGATAAGCGCTTATATACTCAAAAGGCCCATCACAACGATGGGCCTTTTTGTGCCGACACACTCTTTTACATCTTGATAATGAACATTTTGTTTTTTAGGTATCTAACAAGGGCGTGTTGATCTTTGCTGTACATTTTTGCAGCGGTCTGTGAGCTATTTAGACAAGGCGAATGGTTGAAGGTCTAGCGGGCTAAATCGAAACCATTCAAGGCAGTGTAAATAGCTCACAGGCGCTGCCCGAAGGGGGCGTTATGGAAAACATTTTACTCTTTGGCCCCGCTTTTTTATTTGGGCCCTTTGACTTAGCCCAAAACTTGTACAGCAAGGATCAACACGCCCTATTATCATACACTTTAGATGGATACCCTCTTGAACAAAGACACGGCTTTGCCAAACGCAAAAAACCTGATTAAAGAAAATCTCCCTTTTATTCTTTTTATCGTCCTTATGTTTTCATTCAGAAGCAGTATGGCCGACTGGTATCATGTGCCATCAGGCTCAATGGAACCGACAATTCAAGTGGGTGACAGAATAGTAGTAGATAAAACAGCTTACACCCTAGAATTGCCTTTTAGTGACATTGTCATTGCCAAGACTGGCGACGTAGAGCGTGGCGACATTGTGATTATCAATAGCAGCGCGGCACAGAATCGATTGGTTAAACGTGCGGTTGCCGTGGCGGGCGACACTGTTGAGCTTCGTCATAATCGCCTTTTCATAAACGGTGGATCAGCCACCATCACGCCGCTTACTTCACCTTTTTATCAAGAGGCGCTTCTAGGTGACTCTCGCACTATTGCGCTGACTAACAGTGATTATATTGATAGCAGCGGCGTTACTCACCGCTCGATTGAAAACCCTGCATCCTCATTTCACCCAGTGACCATACCAAAAGGCTATATATTGGCTATGGGAGACAATAGAGATAACAGTATGGATTCTCGCTACTATGGGCTCTTCCCTATCTCTGAAATACAAGGCAGGGCCACTTCTGTGGCTTTCTCTCTTGATAAGAGCAACTATTATTTACCACGACAAAACCGCGCCATGTTGACACTAAATTAATGTATACGGCATGCATAAAAGCCCGCTACGCGGGCTTTTATGCAATTATCATCTGTTGTTAACGCTTTATGAGCAATTAACTTCCTCGACAGGCGCTACAGCCCGAAATGAATCAATACCAAATTGCCAACGGCTGTCACCAGCATTGCTAGAAAAGTCAAAATCATACCTGCAAAACGCTGCCAGCTAGCCCCTGCGTGCTTTCCTAATCCATAAGCATGCAGTACTCTTCCAAACAAAATACCACTTCCTAAGGCATGCACGGCCCACTCTTGACCGGTATTTGCTTCAAAGCAGGCGATCATAATTAGCGTAATCGGCACATATTCACTGAAGTTACCGTGTGCACGAGACAAACGCCCTAAATCTTCGTACCCTCCATCTCCCAAACTCACTTTGTAACGCCGCCTGGCGCCAATGACAAGCAGGGATAAATAGAGATAGCATATACCCAGCAAGCTGGCGTAAAAGGCCGTGATTGGTAAAACCATTATCAACTCCAATTTTTATTATTATTCGTGCAACCGTTTTTGCAACTTATATCTCTAAGTTAGCATAGAGATTTTAACAACGTATAGCTGATTGTGATGCGTTATTAGGTAGCGCCTGTTTAGCTCTCTTAGCTAGCCCTCTTAGCTCTATCTCTGTTAGCTTTATCCCTCTAAGTTATTATTCAGAGGGGAGGCAGCACACGCAAGTCAGAACCTCTTCCCACTTTAAAGGCATAATAAAATCGGCACAATAAAAAGGCCGCATTAATGCGGCCTCTTGTAATGAGTCAATTGACTAGCTTAAGCGTTTTTCAAGGTCAGCGCTAACGTCATCAACCGGACGGTTTCCATCGAGTTTGTGGTACTCGCAGTTGCCAGCATCAGCTTCCGCCATGTAATAGTTAACAAGTGGCTTAGTTTGCTCATGATAAATAGCTAAACGCTTACGTACAGTGTCTTCTTTATCATCTTCACGGACAATAAGATCTTCACCAGTGGCGTCATCTTTGCCTGCCTCTTTAGGCGGATTGTACACTACGTGGTAAACACGACCAGAAGCAGGGTGTACACGTCTTCCGCCCATGCGCTCAACAATCACGTCATCTGCAACATCAAATTCAATGCAGTGGTCTACTTCCACACCGGCTTCCTTCATTGCATCCGCTTGGGGAATAGTGCGTGGAAAGCCGTCGAGTAAAAAACCGTCTTTGCAATCATCCATTGCAATGCGCTCTTTCACTAAACCAATAATGATATCGTCAGAAACCAGCTTACCTTCATCCATCACCTGCTTGGCTTTTAAACCAAGTTCGGTACCAGCTTTTATTGCTGCGCGAAGCATATCGCCTGTAGAAATTTGTGGAATATCGTATTTGCCCATTAGAAACTGAGCTTGTGTGCCCTTACCCGCGCCAGGAGCGCCGAGAAGAATGATTCGCATGAGTGCGTTCTCCGCTTATGATTTTTTAAAATTTTCACTACGGGCACTTTACACATTCAATACATTAGTGACAAGTGTAAGCAGCACCTCAAGGCTAATCTTACGACTAATGGCGAATATACGTTCAACTTATAGTCACTCTTTGAGCAACGCACAAACTGTGACGATTACGGCCATTGTCTACACGCTTTATATCCCACACGCATAATAGCAGTGCTGGCTGCGTATTTTAGGCCTGAAAACATAACATATTATTAGGGGGATACTTGATTGAAAGACATAAAAACAAAAAACGGGCGTAAAGCCCGTTTTCTTTAAAATTTGCAGTGTTCTAAAAGCAGCTTATTTTGCCAGCTTCATCAACAATGCATTCATGTTTTGAACGAAGGTAGCAGGGTCTTTAAGACTGCCTTGTTCTGAAAGTGCAGCTTGGTCGAATAACACCCCTACCCATTCATTGAACAACTCTTCGTCTTGAGTGTCGGCTAGCTTTTTAACTAGGCTGTGCTCAGGGTTAAGCTCAAAGTGATACTTAACGTCTGGTACGCTTTGACCAGCTGCTTGCATTAGCTTCATCATCTGCGTTGTCATGCCATTATCATCGGCTACGATGCACGCAGGAGAGTCTGTTAAACGATGGGTAAATTTCACATCTACCACTTTCTCGCCTAACGCCGCTTTTGCTCTTTCTAGCACGCCTTCAATTTCTTTCTCAGCTTCTTCTTGGGCTTTCTTAGACTCTTCGTCTTCCAAATCACCTAAGTCCAAGTCGCCTTTCGCAATTGAAACAAACTGCTTTTCGTTAAACTCTGTCAGGTGAGACATTAACCATTCGTCAATACGCTCGCCCATGAGTAATACTTCGATACCCTTCTTGCGGAATATCTCAAGGTGAGGACTCGATTTAGCCGCCTGCAGGCTGTCTGCAGTAACGAAATAAATCTTGTCTTGCCCTTCTTTCATGCGCTCAATGTAGTCGGCAAGTGATACGGTTTGCGCATCAGAATCACCGTGAGTCGATGAGAAACGAAGTAGACCGGCAATTTTTTCGCGATTGCTAAAGTCTTCAGCTGGACCTTCTTTAAGCGCATTACCAAACTCATTCCAGAAAGTCTGGTACTTGTCTGAGTCGTTCTTGGCCATTCTTTCAAGCATCTGAAGCACGCGTTTAGTACAACCTTGGCGCAGCGCTTGAGTCACTTTATTATCTTGAAGAATTTCACGAGACACGTTCAGTGGTAGGTCGTTGCTATCAAGTAGTCCCTTCACAAAACGAAGGTACGTAGGCATAAACTGTTCTGCGTCGTCCATGATAAACACACGTTGAACGTACAGCTTCAAACCGTGATTTTGGTCACGATTCCACATATCAAACGGGGCTTTTGAAGGAATATACAGTAAGCTGGTGTACTCTGTTTTACCCTCAACTTTGTTGTGTACCCAGGATAGTGGGTCAGCAAAGTCGTGAGAGATATGCTTATAGAACTCGTTGTATTCGTCATCACTGATGTCAGACTTTTCACGAGTCCACAACGCAGTTGCTTTGTTAACCGCTTCCCATTCACCAGGCTGAGCTTCAATTTTCTCGCCGTCAGGCCCTTCGCTTTCAGGCACTTCATCTTTCCACATATGCACCGGAATGCTGATGTGGTCTGAGTATTTACTTACGATTGAACGAAGACGCCATGTGTCTGCAAACTCCTTTTCTTCTTCGCGAAGGTGAAGCGTAATTTCGGTACCGCGAGTTGGCTTGTTAATGTCGGCAATAGTAAATTCGCCACCACCATCAGATACCCACTCAACACCCGTTGATGCATCTGCACCCGCGGCGCGAGAACGAACGGTAACTTTATCAGCAACGATGAACGCAGAGTAGAAACCTACGCCAAACTGTCCGATAAGCTGTGAGTCTTTTGCGCTGTCGCCAGACAGCTTACTGAAAAAGTCCTTTGTACCAGACTTAGCAATAGTACCAAGGTTAGCGATTACCTCATCTCGAGACATACCAATGCCGTTGTCGACGATTGTGATGGTGTTCGCTTCGCTGTCTACGCTTAGCTTAACGCTCAAGTCACCATCGTTTTCATAGAGACTGTCGTTTTCCAAAGCGCGGAAACGGAGTTTATCTGCGGCGTCAGCGGCGTTAGACACTAACTCGCGTAAGAAGATTTCTTTGTTTGAGTACAAAGAATGAATCATCAGATGTAGAAGTTGTTTTACTTCCGTCTGAAAACCGTGGGTTTCTTTATGGGCTGCTTCAGCCATAATCCAGTATCTCCTCGTTGAATGGATCACGTTACTGATAGACAGGTGTGGACTCGAAGCGTGTTTTTCAACTACAAGAGAGAAAAATTATTTGTTTTTTATCACACTAAAGTTTACGCCGCCCAGAGAAAGCGTGGGTTAATGTGTTGTTATCAATGTATTCCAATTCACCGCCCACCGGCACGCCGTGAGCAATACGAGAGGCATCAATGTCGTTTGACGCGCACAGCTGACCGATGTAATGGGCAGTGGCTTCACCTTCTACGGTTGGATTGGTCGCAAGTATTACCTCGGTGATCCCCCCTGCAGCAAACCGCGCCTCCAGTTCATTCAAACCAATTTCTTCTGGCCCCACGCCATCAATAGGCGACAGGTGCCCCATCAAAACAAAATACTGCCCCTTAAAGCTCATGGTTTGCTCTATTGCCAATACATCTTGAGGGCTCTCCACCACGCACAGAAGGCCACTGGCCTCACGCTCAGGGTGGCGGCATATGTCACATAGCTCATCTTCAGTAAAAGTTCTACAGCGCTTACAATGATGGATGTGCTCCATTGCGTTGTGCAATACATCGCTTAAGGCAACGGCACCTTTTCGGTTTCGCTCGAGTAAATGAAACGCCATTCGCTGAGCGCTTTTGTTACCAACACCAGGCAGACACGTTAACGCCTGAATGAGTTCTGCAAGTAAGGGACTGAACTTCATAATGAGACTACTTCGCTGTTCGTTCGCTATCGTTTTGTTGAGGGTATTTAATCACGTTACGCTTTACTTGGTCGAGTTTAACTTCATAAACATTTCCGCCTACCAGGCCTTTGAATTCCTCATCGGTAAATACAAGCGTGTTGTCATCGTAAAACGTTACTGCTTCTTTTTGCGTGATAATGCCTAAGTCTATGCGTGATACCTCACCACTGAAAAAGTTATCACCATCAAAATTTTCAAATAGCCAAAGACTGGTAGAATCAAGTAAAACCAACTTTTCTCTATTTGGGCTTATTGCCGCTGAGGTTATCCAGCATAATTTTTCGAGGGTGGTACAGGTTTTAAATTCACCTATTAATTCAGCATCAAAATTAGCCGCATGATCGCCCACTTTGTACAGTTTGGTAATACCGTCAAAGGGCTTAGTTCTGTTTTTGGTAAACAGATAAAGATGGCGTTTAAATTCAACAAATGCCTCTAGATCATAGTTTTTATCTTCTGGTTTAATCTCGCCCTCTTCCATTTGAGGGTAAGTAAACTTTATGATTTCAGCCTTCGTGGTGTCGGTTTTAATATCAATAGGGTTTTCAATTTTATAAATAGTAAGCCAACGCCTATCGTTGTCGTTATTGCCAAAATCGCCTAGGAAAAAATGACCAAACTGATTTTGCGTCATGTCCTCCCAATCGACGTTTTTAGCATTTGAGACTGTCACTTCACGAGCAATTGAACCGTCTTTGTTTAACATATAAAGAATGGGGCCATCGCCACTGTCGTTAATCGCCCAAAGGCGCTGCTTTTTATCAAACTCGATACCCGATATCTCCCTTAGCTTCGGGTCGACGGTGACTGTTTTTATACTGAATAAGGAATAGATACTGAAAACAGTTAATACGATAGCAATAGGAATAAGAATGAGAGTGGATGTGACCAAACCTTTTCTGATCAAGACGGGTTCCTTTTTATCTAGAAATAGTCAGAGCATGTTGACCTTATTTTAACAACACACAAACCTCTGCAAAGTGCATAATAAAGCTCAACACGCCCTAATAGGCGATGTTAGATAGTGATAATACGAGATGCCATTGTGAATGGCTTCAAAATTCTCGCTATTGTAATGCATTAATAGCGTAAAAGCTGGTGAAACCCCGTGTATAGCAGATTTAATCAATGGCTTCATAATAATCGCGCGAAAGCTAATTTACCGCGTATGTAAGGGTTCTATAGAGCCAATAATTTCCCTCGTCATCCAAATAAAATGTTGGGGTCATTAACTCGATGACTCCCATCGAGTTATCTTTTTGAATATCAAAGAATAAGAAGATAGCTGCTGTTTGGTCTTTGCCCTCCAAGGTAATTTCACAACGTCCTTGAATACAATTCACACTGAGTATTTGAAGTTGAGGGTCTTTGCTTCTAGCGGTTATAAAGTCTTTTAGCTTTTGTTCCATCTCAAATCGCGACACTACATCGTTGTCAAATGCATTTGTCGCTGTTGGCTGGTTGAGAAATTCATTATCTTTTAGCACTTGATCAAACATCCATGAGGCATCTTGTTCGCCTATGGCATCGGTGAGCTGCTGTTGAAGGGTTTCTTTGCGAGCAGTTACCCATTCATCGAGCTCTTCCTGTGCTGCGGGGAATGATACTGCGCTTTGTTGGTCGGATGTATTAGGATCAGATGGGGCGTTATCACGTTGAGAATCTTTATTCTGACTCACGATGAGTTCACTGGGTTCTGATTCATCGACGTTATCTGACGATAATGGTTGCTGTTGGTTGCCGTCGGTTTGGTTGTCGTTAGTTAGTTTATCACTTGTTAGATCATCACTAATTAGGTTGTGAGGGCTTCCTGATTTTGTTTCAGATTCAGTAGCAAATTTACCATTAAGCGATTGGGCATTTAGTGCTGGCGTATTAGATGATGAAGTGCCATCCAAAAGCTGTAAAGATGGTGGTGTATCAGCATCGGTAAAAGGTCTTGCGTGACCGATAAAGTAACCCGCAACAAAAGCAGCTAATACAAGTACAAACATTCCATATTTCATAAACATATCCCTATTAATCAATGAAATAATACATTATCAGCGAGCAGTAGCCCTGACAAGTTATAGCGTATTTGAAGAGGAATGATGGAGTGTTAGATTTTGATGCACAGTACGTTAAATACAGTGGTTGTAATGAGATGACTTTGGAAGATATGGACTATAGGAAAATAGCATCACAAAAAGCAAACG
Source organism: Alteromonas sp. P256 (assembly GCF_036864455.1). Lineage (NCBI taxonomy): Bacteria > Pseudomonadati > Pseudomonadota > Gammaproteobacteria > Alteromonadales > Alteromonadaceae > Alteromonas > Alteromonas sp. P256. The sequence goes on along the minus strand of NZ_JAZETM010000014.1, from coordinate 7,946 downwards.
CTGAATGTGCAAAAGCCTTGGAATGTTCCAAGGCTTTTGAATACTAGAACTATCGGGCGGGTGTTTTATCTGAATTTAAATTTATCAAATTCAGTTGTTATAGCAACTTGCCTCAATAGGCCCTGCTTTGATTAGCCCTATTTAAAACGGCAGTTTCATACCGGGTGGAAGTGACATTCCGCCAGTTACATCAGCCATTTTTTCTTTGCTGGTTTCTTGAACGCGGCGAACGGCGTCGTTAAACGCTGCTGCAACAAGGTCTTCAATCATGTCTTTATCATCGTCCATTAGCGAGTCGTCGATGTCAACGCGACGTACGTTGTGGTTGCAGGTCATTGTAACTTTAACCATACCTGCACCGGCTTCACCGGTAACTTCCAGCTTAGCGAGATCGTCCTGCACTTTTTGCATGCGATCTTGCATCTGCTGCGCCTGTTTCATCATGTTGCCCATACCGCCTTTAAACATATTTTTATCTCACTTTGTTTGGTATTAAGTTAATCTGCTACCGTGCTTTAACCGAATCGGTCAGCACTGAGGCATCAAAAATTGATAGCAGCGCTTGAATCTTTTCATCAGTTTGTACAACTGAATGTGCATGCGCCTGGCGCATTGCATGAATATCTTGCTGCAGTGCAAATGGCGTTGAATTTGGTTTACCTAACGTAATATTTACCGTTACGTTCTCTCCCAACCCATGATGCAGTGTGTCTAGCAATTGCTGTTTCGCGCTCTCATTAAGTAAATGAGACTGACTGTTATCAATTTCAAGTGACACAGTACCGTTATCACGAGAAAAAGACGCATGAAGAAACAGTTGCTTTAGTAATCCGGCGATTGGCATCTGCTCAACTAAGTTACTCCACTCATCTATTTGGCTAGCATGAGTAAGTTTAGTTCCATCTTCGAGATATGCACTTAAACTGCCACTTGGGGTGCTGGTAATGACTCTTGAGCCATCGCTTTGTTCAGCATTGCTTGACGAATAGTCTACGTTAGACTGGAAGCTAGCGCCTTGGTCATAACTGCTCTGCTTAGATTCAGTAGGCTGCTTTGCGCTCTGGAAAGGCACTTGCTCAGCATTTGTATTGTGTAATGAATCCGTCGCCGCATTATCATTAAAAGCCACAGGACCATTTGAATCGACTGAACCGTTGCTCTGTGCAGTGTCCCACGGTGGATGGTCTTCCGTAAAAAAGCTTTCGCTAGCATTTTTTTGCGATGAAGCTTCTTGCGATGAGCCTTGTTGTAATGAGTCTTGCTGTAATGAGCCTTGGTTCGATAAAGCGCTCTGCAAATCGGGCGAATCAGGCGAATCAGGCTGCGAGTCACTGGCAAACGGCATATCTTCTTCAAATTCGGCATTGAAAAACTCGTCATCGTCGAATGCATTGCCTTGGCCGCTCTCGTCACTGTTAACAGAAGGCTGAAAATCTGCTGTGATGGGCGAGCTTGTATTATCAGAGGCTGTATTCACTGAGTCTGATAAACCAGGTACCACTTTATTAGCACTACCCTCTGCCTTTGACATTTGAGATTGAAGCTGTGATTGATTTGGGTCTGATTGCTCTTGTTCAATATGCTGCTGCGAAGATTGGGCTTGGTTATTCTGCGCTGATGGCGTTGCGTTAGCATTTGAGAATCGAGAACGCAGGGTGTTAGACATTCTATCAGCGGCGTCCTGCGAAGGACTTTCTGCAGATACCTGCGCTTTTTTATCTTCTGTGTCTTGTGCCTTGCGCTGTTTCATTTTTTGTCTAAGCGCAAGCATGCTTGCGGTAGCACTCAACTGCTCTTCTGGAGACGGCTGTGCAGTTTCTGGCGCAATGTCTGGCGAAGCATTTTGCTCGCCGTCAGCACGGTGAGAAAAACCGCTATCAATATCTGGTGGATACTCTTCATCACTGGCAGGCGGCATATCGTCCATGTAGGCATCTAACGGAGGCTCATTATTAGAAAATGGCGACAAATCACTTTGCTGATGCGAAGCTTCAGAGATCGAGTCTACCTGCTGCGGCTCGAGTTGCTGTGGCTGCTCGGGTTCCGTCTGTTCAGATACTTGACGTTGTGATTCAGCCTTTAGTGACCCGCTATGCTGTGATTCAGCTTTTTGTGATTCGCTATGCTGGGATTCACCCAATTTAGGATCAGAGTCAACGGTTGCAGTGTTGGCGTGGTTCGCAACATTCATAGCATCAGCTGTGGGTTCAGGCACTGTATTTTCAGAAGGCTGTTTATTCGCAAAAGACTCTTGTCTCGCTGAAGGCTCTTGTCTCGCTGATGGCTCTTGTCCCGCTGAAGGCTCTTGTCCAGCTGAAGGCTCTTTTCTCGCTGAAGGCTCTGATTCAACAGTATCCACATCACCACCGCGATAAGCTGAGTGAGACGCCTCTGAAAGCTCTGGCTCAGGCTGTGTATCCGGCTCAGACTGTGTATCAGGTCCAGAAGCTATATCAAAGGTAGGCTGCCCTTGAAATTGCGGCTCTGCTGCTTCCGCTTGTTGCGTGGCATCTACAAGAGTTTCGCTTTTAAGCGCTTCCTCTTGCTTACCGACGTTTCCCGGATCACCAGTCTGTGATTGAGGGCCGGCTTTAACGGGAAGGTCGTGCTCACTACCTCCGCGCTCAATATTATCTGCACCATTATCAGGAGGCGTTGCAGGTGCAAACGACATCATTCGCATTAATGTCATTTCAAATGCGCTTTTACCATCGGCTGCGAAAGGTAAGTCTTTTCTCCCTTGAATTGCAATTTGATAGAGCAACTGTACTTGTTCAGCGGGGATGGTTTTGGCGAGTTGATATATCGCTTTTGCCGATGTTGTCTCCAGCTTACATGCCTCAGGCACCCATTGGGTCAAGGCTATCTGATGGAGTAGGCTCGCCAATTCACCATGAACATTGTCGTAATCTGGCGCCTGCTCAGCCAAGTCGTTGACCAACTGAATCACATCATTGGGAGTTTTATTTACCACCGCATTGATAATTTTGAGCAGCTGGTTTTTGTCCATTAAACCAAGCATGTCAGTAACCACCGATGCAGTTACTTGGTTTCCGCCTTGCGCTATGGCCTGGTCAGTTAAACTGAGCGCGTCACGCATACTGCCTTGTGCGGCTCTTGCAAGCAGCGACAGCGCTTGAGGCTCGAAGCTCAATTGCTCCTGCTCTAGAATGTGAGTAAGTTGACCAACAATTTGCTCTCGCGACATAGCCTTAAGATTAAACTGAAGACAGCGAGATAAAATGGTGATGGGCAGCTTTTGTGGATCGGTGGTCGCCAACAGGAATTTTACGTGAGGAGGCGGCTCTTCCAGCGTCTTTAACAACGCGTTGAAACTGTGTTTCGAGAGCATGTGTACCTCATCGATAAGGTACACCTTGTAGCGGCCACGAGTTGGCTTGTACTGCACATTGTCCAGAAGCTCTCGCGTATCTTCTACTTTCGTTCTTGATGCCGCATCAATCTCGAGCAAATCAACGTAATTTCCTTGCTCAATTTCTTTGCACGTATGGCACTGTCCGCAAGGATTAGCTCCTTGGCCTTCTTCACAATTTAAGCTTTTAGAAAAAATACGCGCTATTGTCGTTTTTCCTACGCCTCGTGTGCCGGTGAACAGATAAGCGTGATGCAAACGATCGTTATCTAAGGCATTTGAAATGGCTGACACCACATGCTCTTGGCCGACAAGTTCACCGAACTTCCCTGGTCGCCATTTCCTTGCTAATACCTGATAACTCATTACTGTACTCTTTGCCTCATCACGCCTTGTTTTGCCTCATCAAGCTTAATCACGCCTTATTGCGGCTTTCTTGCGCCCTTTTGAATGGCTAACTACTCGCCTTCAAACTCGCAAATTGAATAGCTTTCAATGTTTAGTTCGGTCAATTTTTTATGACCACCTAAATCGGGTAGATTAATAACGAACCCAGCGTGATTTAACTCACCACCCAATGAGCGAATAAGCTTCGCTGATGCAGCGATAGTTCCGCCGGTAGCAAGAAGATCATCAATCAACAATACCTTGTCGCCAGGGACAATTGCATCGCGATGAATTTGTAACGTATCTGTGCCGTATTCTAGCTCGTAGCTTTCACTTACGACTTCTCTGGGCAGCTTATTAGGTTTGCGTACTGGGATAAACCCGATACCCATTTCAATTGCTAAAGGCGCGCCAAACAAAAAGCCGCGAGCTTCAGTGCCTGCGATCTTTGTAAATCCCATGCCCTGATACTTTTCAACAAGTAATGAGATACAGCTTTTGAACGCCTTGTGATCTTCCAAAACGCTAGTTACATCTCTAAATAATATGCCTGGCTTTGGATAGTCAGGAACGGTTTTCACTACTGATTTTATATATTCTGCAGTCACGATAATACCTTATATGTCTGCTTTATAACCAGAATGTGAACCAACCGGCGATGATATGCATCAACGGAAAAGCGAGTAAAGTTACTAATGAGGCCAAGAAGTACCATTTGTTATAAACTTCTTTAAAATCTTCATTGTCAGCCATATGCACTACCTAAACAATAATTGTGAACAAAAAAATGGTTGTAAATGTTAATCGAAAGCAAGCCCGATTGACAGCGCTAATATAGTTAAACGCTCACAATAAATACAGTTGGTAAGTAAAGTTAATAATGGACACTTCAAACGATAAAAAATTAAACACTATGCCGTCTGTATTTATATATTTTGCAGGCTTATGCCAGCATTAATATCCGCTTTTGCAGTAAGTCGATGACAGTTTGTTCCATTCCCGCTGTAAGCGTTGACTGAGGAATACTTGGCGCCTGCTCAATGAGTTGGTTAGCTAATACCGCTAATGAAATGCCTTCTTCAGCTCCCTCTATGGTATGTACCAGCATAGCAGTCATAGCGGTTAAATGAACAAATTGAACTTGATATTCTTCATCTCGATACACGACATAATTGTGTGGCACTTCAGATGGACTGTCGGGCATATGATCAGGACCTATAAGGTGAACTGCGTACGAATATGACGCTAACGTGGCAAATGGTGAAACTTTCACTTCCTCAATGTTTTGTCCTGGTTTGTAATACGCGTTGTTTTCACTACTTCTACGCGTTGCCACATCTAACTCTAACCATTCATAGTGGGCTAGCTCACAAGAAAACGATGGTAGTTCAAAACCAAAGGCGGGAGATGTCGCTAGGTACTCAACAAACTCTTTACTTATTTCATTAAAGTAAGGAGACCTGCACTGGTGCTCAATAAAGAACTGACCGATTACTTGCTCCCATTGGTTTTCGCCAAATTGAGCAATGATGATAGATTTTAAAACTGGAAGTGCTGAGCTAACAAAACCATTTATGTTGCTGAAAAATAGCGACTGATAGATTTTCATTCGTCTGGCGTACTCTTCATCCTTAGGTATAAAAGTTGAAGGGTCTTTTATCGCCTGTACAAATTCACCCTGGCTTTGTTGTAACGATGGCATCAAGCAACTCCCTTACTTGAAGAATTAATTCCAGAAGACGCGTGTTTTGACTGTATTGCTTTAATTTTACGCACTTCGTTGAGTAAATTATCCACACAGGGGATATTGAAGTCACGCTCTAGCAAAGTGGGGTAAACGCCATGTGCGCTATAGGCATAGTCTAATAGCTCCCATACTGGTTCAATAACATCGGCACCGTGTGTATCCACTTTTAAATCTGCAGCCTCGTCGTAATGCCCCGCAATGTGACCGTAAACTATTTTGTGAGACGGCAGCCCTTTAATAAACTCATGTGGGGAATAGTTATGATTAATACTGTTTACGTAAACATTATTGACGTCTAGCAACATAGAGCAGCCAGACTCAGATAAAACTGCGTTGGTGAATTCAAGTTCAGAGATAACCTGATCTGGCGCGACATAATAAGAAACATTTTCTAAGACAAGGGGCCTTTCAAGAATGTCCTGCACTTGCTTAACCCTAGCAACAACGTGCTTAACCGCCTCTTCAGTAAATGGAATAGGCATCAAATCATACATATGACCGTTTCCAGAACAATAGCTTAAATGCTCGCTGTATAGGCCTATGTTATTGGCATCTAAGAACTGCTTCACGGTTTTTATAAACTCAACATCAAGCTTATCACTGCTGCCTATCGAAAGAGACAGTCCATGAGTACTAAATGGTGCTTGTGCAGTGGCCTGTTTAAATTGTTTTTGATAAATGCCACCAAGAGGGATCCAGTTTTCTGGCGCCACTTCCCAAAAGTCGACTTCTTTAGGAAGTGTAGGGAATAGTTCGTCAAGCATTTCACGTCTGAAACCTAAACCAGCACCTTTGATATTATTCACTCTTAGTCTCCAAGAACAGTACTAAAAAAAAGGCCATCAATTGACGGCCATATTACGATTCTAGAAAGCAATGGTTACATGCTACCGCATTTACCTTCACCGCACTTACCTTCTTTCGCTGCTTTATCGCCGCCGCACTTACCTTCTTTTGCTGCTTTATCGCCGCCGCACTTACCTTCTTTTGCGGCTTTATCGCCGCCGCACTTGCCTTCTTTTGCGGCTTTATCACCGCCGCACTTGCCTTCTTTTGCGGCTTTATCGCCGCCGCACTTGCCTTCTTTTGCAGCTTTATCACCGCCGCACTTGCCTTCTTTTGCGGCTTTATCACCGCCGCACTTGCCTTCTTTTGCGGCTTTATCGCCGCCACACTTGCCTTCACCACATTTTCCTTCTGCGGCAAATTGACTATAACCAGACTCAAGAGATTGCATACCGAATGGATTTGTATCTGCTACCGCTACACTTGATGCTAACGAGCCGATAACTACTGCACCTAACGCTGTTGCTATTGATGTTTTATTAATTTGCTTCATTTTTAGCCCTCGGAAATTTATTCTATTGTTAAACCACAATGTTGACGTTCAATAAATAAGACCGAGGTGTTAACAATTTGCTTTCACAAAATTTTAACTTTTTTTAATATTTTTTATTTGAGAGTAAACACCCTCGCGAAAATACTGCGCAGACTTAAATACTTTAAAGCTGTGGTGTGGGTTTAGTGGCGTGTTCTAAGATAGTTCCTTCCTTGAAAGACTCACTGTAGGCTGAGAGTTTTTCAAGAAGATCATCTTTATGTTTGCTTTGTAACGACACTGCGAAGAATGTGGGAATATTCTTTTTTAATATTATTGAACTTGTTCTTCCATCGAACTCTTTGTCACCAAGAAAATAATAAAAAGGTCGCTCGTATGTAATGAGGTTGGCTGTCCTATCGAAGAGAAAAAACCTGATGGAATCTACACTAGAGGGCATATCGACAAATTCGTACCCTTCTTCAACTAAACGAATACGCTCCCCTACGTAATCATATCCTCTGATACCCGCTATGGATTTTTCATTTAGGCGAGCGTTATTTGTCACTCTCATTAACGTTAGGTTTGTTACGGGCTTATCAATAAACGTAGCATGATCGTCAAGTGCAGCTGTACCTTTTACATTAACGGTTAAATCAATCTCGCCTTGTTTCACCCTTTCAAAAAGCCGTATAGGGGGAATGCATTCAATACTCATAGTGTAACCAAGCTGCTTTAAAAGCTTAGAGGACATCTCTACCACTTCACCATAACAACGCCCGGTTTCACTGTCCTTTATCACAAGTGGTGGAAATACTACAATCCCCAAGGTAACGGGCTTAGCTTCTTCATGCGCAAACACAGAAAGTGGCAACAAGGCTGCTAAAATCATTAAAGAAAGCACCATAGAACCACAAAAGTTACGCATTTCGTTACCAGATATAAGAACAATATTTTAATGATAGTCTGTATATCACCATTTCATTGAAAGACATAATTTACGACAATGGTTTTGTACCAATAAGGTATGAAAATCTTTACGCAAAAAATCAAGGGGGTCAGGTACACATTTCGAAATACACACTGACATTGTCCGCTTAAACTCAATAGATAATTGGGGT
>NZ_JAZETM010000013.1:0-95124 GCF_036864455.1 Alteromonas sp. P256 | reverse complement strand
CATGGGCAATTAAGTGTATTGTGCATGCTATCGCTGGCGCGGTTGTTGCCACGCTGCAAGTCTCAAGCAGACCTTCATTCCTTTACTAAGCAATCTCTGATGCCTCAGTAACAGAATAAAGCGCCTTAAGCGCTCCTAAAATCTAACTAACACTATCTATCTAACTCAAAACGAAACCGGGCGTGCTTTTTCTAGCGTGTGGCTATCTTCAGAAATATATTTCACTTACCTTTGTTTCTAGAACTAGCCTCATCATTTACAGATTTTTGCTCTCTTGCCGTATCAACTAACCCTTCGTTTTGTGTCGACTGCATAGTTTTTACTTTGTGATGCATGGCAACTTTGGCCAGTATGTGTGCAGTTACCGGCGCAGTAATCACCAAAAATAGTGTGATCAGTAATGCGTGAACATTGATGTAGCCTTGAAGGTGCGACATATAAATAACCGAGCTCAGTAAAATGCCACCTAAGCCCACTGTAGTCGCTTTAGTAGGGGCATGGAGGCGTGTGTAAGCATCTTTTAGACGAAACAAGCCTATTGAGCCCACGAGCACAAATATACCGCCAATCATAAGTAGAGCTGACACGGTTAACTCAAGCCAAAAATTCATTACCTATCCTTATCCGCAGTCTATTCATTTTATTACTCATTCGATTACTTACGCTTAGCTATCAGTCTTTTATTCAGTTTTTACTCATTTTTTATTCAATAATATCGCCGCGAAGAATATATTTTCCGAATGCAACACTACTCACAAAACCTAGCATGGCAATAAGCAGTGCCGCCTCAAAATATAGCGACGTGCCTTTGTGTATGCCGTACACCATGATTAACGCAATGCTATTAATGAACATAGTATCGAGTGCCAATATGCGGTCTACTACATCTGGCCCGACTAATAAGCGCCATAGATTAAGGACTAACCCTATAGAAATCATGATTCCTACACATAGCAGAGTAAATGCTAACATTGAAACATCTCCTTAATCGCCGACTCGTATCGGTCTTTGATGAGCCGTATCACTTCCTGCTCGTCATCCGGCATTTGCAGCACATGCACATACAAATAGCGCTTATCTTTTGAGAGCTCGGCGGTTACAGTGCCTGGCGTCATCGTTACTGTACTTGCAAGCATAGTAATAGGTTTTATCTCTGTTAGGTCTAGCGGCACGGCAACAAAGCCAGGTTTTATTCTGCTCATGGGCCCAAGCACTAAAATCGCCACCTGCACGTTTGCTATTACCACATCGCCTAGCACCATAAAGAAGTATTTAAGTGCTTTAAGCGGCTTTTTAATTCTCGGCTGTGAAATTTGTAACGGTGCGCACAATAAAGGGATCGCAATGGCAAACACAGCCCCCAAAATAATGTGGCCTGGGCTCACGGTCACATTCAACATTAACCATATAACAAGTAATATAACGCTTCGACCAGGCGTGGGAAGCAGGCGTGACAACAAATTCATTGCTGACCTCCCTGTAACTGCAAAACACTCACAGGAAGTCGTAAGTCATGAAGCTGAGCAGCGGCTGCCGAAGTGTATTCGGTAATAGGCCCAGCAAAAATTGCCATTATTGGCGATGCCACCAACAGCAATGCAACACCCACAACTTGCCATACAGATGCAGACTCATCTTCTGAGTTGCTGCTCTCTCCCCCATGCCGCCAAAAAAGGGTTGTACCGGCACGTGCAAGGGCAATAATAGTAAGTAGCGTAGAGATAAGCACAGCAGACCACACTAAAACCCTATCAAGTCCGGTCGCGGCAGATTGTAAAACAACCACCTTGCCGATGAAGCCTGAAAAAGGCGGCAGGCCAACCACCACCATGGCAGCTACAAAAAAGAGTGCGCCTAGCAGTGTTGGCTGAGTCACCTTTTTGGCGATGGCAAAGCGGTCGAAAGCTTTCCCTCTCTGCTGCCCTATCATATCGGCAAGCATAAAGAGCACTGCGGAAATTAATGTGCTGTGCAAAGCATAGTAAAACGCAGCTGCGCTAGCCTCTGGGCTTCTTAATGCAAAAGCCATTAGCAAAGTGCCTACTGATATAATCACTGTGTTAGACGCAATATTGCGTAAGTTAGGGCTAGCTAACACGCCAATGGTTCCAACGATTACCGTTAAAATAGCCAGCGGCCATATCCAAGGCAAAATCATATTGCTAAGCGCCCCCGCTCCATCACCAAAGATGACAGTGAACACCCGAAATATGCTGTAAATACCTACCTTTGTCATAATAGCAAATAGCGCAGCCACGGGCGCGCAGGCAGCGCTGTAGGTATTGGGCAGCCAATAGTGTAGTGGCAGCATGGCGGCTTTTAGCCCAAACACCACCAATAGCATCATGCCGCCTACTTTGGCCAGCACTTGCACTCCCCCTGATAAAGTGCTTATTTTAAGCGACATATCTGCAATATTGAGCGTTCCGGTAGCACCATATAAAGTTCCTAAGGCAATCAAGAATATGGCGGAGCCCACAAGGTTTAATATCACATAATGCACGTTGGCTTGGGTTCTTTGTTTTCCTCCACCGTGAACAAGCAGTACATAAGAGGCAATCAATAACACTTCAAAAAATACGAATAGGTTAAACAGGTCGTGAGTTAAAAACGCTCCCGTTATACCCATTAACTGAAACTGCATTATGGGGTGAAAATAACGCCCCTCGCGGTCGGTGCCAGCAAATGAATAAAGCGTTGACGCTAGCCCCAAAAAGCCAGTGAGAAGAACCAGAAGTGCAGCAAGAGAGTCTGCATACAATATAATGCCAAAAGGCGCCTGCCAGTTACCCACAGCATACATAATAGGCCCAGCATCAATAACTTTTGTCATGAGCGCTATTGCAAAGGCTATTTGCAGTAAGCATAAAAATGCCGCAGCAATTCTTCTATTTACATAGCGCTCAACGCCAGTAAAAGGCGGCAGTAAAAGCAGTAGCCCACCTATCAGTGACACTAAAATTGGCAGTATGGGTAAATGGTCCATCATTGCTTAGTGCTCCAGCGAGACACTGACTGCTTTGGCCTGCCAGGTGGCTCTTTACCGTCCACAAAATCATTCCCAAGGTCGGCTCTAGCCCGCATCGACAAAATGACGGCAAAGGCAGTCATGGCGAAACCAATCACGATCGCCGTTAACACTAACGCTTGAGGAAGTGGGTCTGCGTAGGCCTCTGATTTACCTAAAATAGCGGCGCCATCTAAGCTAAGCCGTCCGGTTGAAAACAGGAATAAATTAACGGCATAACCAAGCATCATCAACCCCATAACCACTGGGAACGTGCGGCCACGTAAGCACAGGAATACACCGCTGAAAGTCATTACGCCCACACAGAGTGAATACAATAATTCCATTAGTTTTCCTCCATCGTAGGGCGATGCTCGGTGGTTAACTTACCTAAGTTCGCTAGAATTAATAACGTTGCCCCTACTACTGTGAGATAAACGCCTAAATCGAATACAAGCGCGCTGGCCAACTCTGTCTTTCCGATGAACGGAATATCGAAGTAATCGAACCACGATGTTAAAAATGGCTTTTTGAACGCCCAGCTGCCCACACCGGTGATTACCGCCAGTAATCCCCCCCATGCAATCACACTTTGATAATTAACAGGTATACGTGGTGTTACCCACTTAACGCCGTGGGCAATGTATTGCTGAATTAACGCTACGGAGGTAACTAAGCCTGCAATAAACCCACCGCCGGGCATATTATGACCTCTAACAAAAATATAGGCAGACACCAACAGCGCAAGAGGAAGCAACGACTGAGAAATCATCACTAAAATAGGCGGGTGAATATCCTTCGTCCATGGAATGCCCTTATTATCGGCCGAGGGCATGGCAAGTGGAATTCTCGTCAATAATTTGAAGATACCCAGCGCGGCAATGCCTAACACAGTGATTTCGCCCATGGTATCGAAGCCACGAAAATCTACCAAAATCACATTGACAACGTTAGTCCCACCGCCGCCTGTTTTACTGTTTTCTACAAAGAAATCAGAAATAGTCTCGAAGGGACGGGTGATTATTGCATAGTTAATGGTAGCCACTATGCCGCCGATAACGGCGGCAATGCTTATGTCGCGAACTACTCTCTTTGGCGCTGAGTCGGCAGAGGTTTTTTGGGGTAAAAAGAACAGTGCTAACATCAGCAAAATTACCGTGACAATTTCTACCGCTAACTGAGTTAACGCGAGATCCGGCGCTGAAAAACGCGCAAAAGTAATAGAGACCACAAGCCCCACTACCGAAATGGCAATGAGTGCGGTCATGCGCTGTTTATGCAAAATAGCGGTGGCAATGGCGCCAATACACAGTATTGCCGCTAATGTAATTTCAATACCGTTGACAGATTGAAGCGGTGAACTTCCCGCAGCACTTTCAAGCATAATTAACGGTGGTGCGGTCATCACAATAACTAAAAGAAAGAGTAACCCTATATACCGCTGCAGTGACTCATTGTCTAAACTGTTATGCATTCGCTGGGCGTACTTTACGAGCTTTTGCATGGCCTGTTCGAAGATTTGCTTTGCATCTGGGTCGTTAAACTGAAACTGAAAACGGTAAAGAGGATGGCGGTTAATATACAGTACTGCCCCACCCACAATAGCGATGACACTCATCAACAAGGGAATATTGAGCCCGTGCCATATAGATAAGCTGTAGTAGGGTAAAGATGATGCAGGGAATAGCGTAGAAGCTGAAATAGCGAGTAAATCGCCTGCCATATAGCCAGGGAAGACGCCGACTAAAATACACAGTACAGCCAAAAGCGCTATAGGCAGCATCATGAATACAGGAGGCTCTTTCGGTGTTTTAGGCAGTGCCTCTGGCTCACCTTTAAAGAATACGTCCTTGATGAAGCGTAATGAATAAGCAACCGATAATACCCCGCCTACGGTGGCAAGAAGTGGCACCATCCACGATAGCGAGCCAAACACAGCTTGTTCTAGTGTTTCTGCAAAAAACATTTCTTTTGACAGAAAGCCGTTGAACAAGGGAATACCTGCCATTGATAAAGCAGACACCATTGTTAGCGTGGCGGTATAGGGCATAAAACGCCACAGCCCGCTGAGCTCACGCATATCTCGTGTACCGGTTTCATGGTCGATGATACCCGCAGCCATAAATAGCGAGGCTTTAAACACAGCGTGATTCATAATATGAAAAAGCGCTGCCACCGCAGCTAGCTCGGTATTCAGCCCTAGCAATAGCGTAATAAGTCCTAGATGGCTAATAGTGGAATACGCGAGCACGCCTTTTAAATCGTGTTTGAACATAGCCACATAGGCGCCGAGTAAAAACGTCATTAGCCCCGCCAAACTGACTAATAAAAACCATAGTTCGGTGCCTGCTAATACGGGGTAAAGTAGCGCTAAAAGAAATATCCCTGCTTTTACCATAGTAGCAGAGTGCAAGTAGGCACTTACTGGCGTAGGTGCTGCCATGGCATGGGGTAGCCAAAAATGAAAAGGAAATTGGGCCGATTTGGTAAATGCACCAATCAGCACTAATACCATTACCACTGGGTAGAGGTTATGATCTCTGATGGTGTTGGCGCTATCTACGATTACACCGATATCGTAAGTTCCGACAATATCGCCTATTAACAGAAACCCTGCAAGCAGAGCCAACCCACCAGCACCAGTAACGGTAAGGGCCATACGCGCCCCTTTTCGAGACGCCGACTTATAAGACCAAAACCCTATTAATAAAAACGAGCTTATACTGGTTACTTCCCATGCTATCCAAAGCTGCAGCAAATTATTTGCCAGCACAATAGAGAGCATTGCGGTCATAAATAAAATTAAAAAACCATAAAACCGTCCCATCGGCTCTTTTGCAGAGAGGTAGTAGCGCGCATAAAAGATAACAAGAAGGCCAATACCTAGGATAAGAAAAGCAAAAAGCAGCGCTAGGCCGTTGAGTCTCATCGACAGTGTAAGACCTATGGCGGGGATCCACTCGATATAGTCGGTAATAACGTCGCCAGCAAATATAGCGGGGGCAAAACTCGCGATGATAGCCAATGATGCCGCAGGGGCGAGCATAGTCATCGCTGTGCATACATTTCTACCGAGCTTTTCGGTAGTTTTGGGTACAAGGGTGCCGATGAGTAATAAAATCGGGATCCAAAATAGGCTCATTAGATGAAACTTTCCTTTCTAGTTTTCATTACCTTCACAAAGGCCCTGGTGATTTTTCTTTGGTGCATCCAACACGCTCAGGCAAAGCAACACGATACTAAAAAGTGTATTACTAAGACAGTAGAATACTGAAACTAGGCCTATTTGGTTTACAAAGCGCCTTGCTAGCGCGTGTCCATTGTTCACCGTATCGATGACAATTGTCATGCTGCATTGGTGATGTTTGTGACTTACTTAAGTGCAGTCGCATCGTCATACTTCAACCTTCTCAGCACTCTCAACACAGTATTGAAGGAAATGAACATGAACATGAACAATGTTATTGAGCGTCCGTTACACCAAAGTAAACGCAACTACTTGAGCAACCCCTCGAGCAGCCAAATGAAAGATGCCTCACTCGAGCAAGCCCAAAATCAACTTCTATCAGCTCGTGATTTATCACTTGATGAGCAACGCACGCTATTTAAGCAAAATAGATTTATTGCCATGCCTTTGGCCGGCACCATCGTATGGGCTTTGCTAGGTATTGCGGCGCCTTTTGTTTCTGAGGTTGCGATAACTTGGATGTTGTACATCGGCACCGGCGCTATTTTTTATCTCGGCGCAGGATTGTCTTATCTCACTGGCGAACGCTTTTTCTCAAAAGATACGCCTAGAACGAGTTTCGACACGCTTTTTTTCGTGGGCATGATTATGAGCTTAATGGTATTTGGGATAGCTATGCCTGTCGCTGCCATCGACCATACGACCGTGCCGTTAACCTTAGGCATATTAGCAGGATTGATGTGGATGCCCCTGTCTTGGTCTATCGAGCATTGGGTGGGCTACTTTCATACTAGCGCCCGCACCGCAGGTATTGTAGCAGCATGGTACTTATTCCCCGATGCACGGGTAGAGGCAATATCAGCGGTGATTGTTGCTGTCTACATTGTGTCTCTTTATGCATTAGAACGTCGTTACCAGTCTCTTTAACACTACACGAAAAGGAAGTTATTTATGATTTATCTATTGTTAGCCCTTGCCATTGTTACCGAAGTGACTGCAACCATGCTTCTCAAAGCGTCCGATGGATGGGAGAAATGGGCATTTGGGTACGCCGCTATTGCATTTTATGCGGTATCAGGAGGTTTATTTGCGGTTGTATTAAAGCACATGGGTATTGGGGTTGCTTATGCCATTTGGTCTGGTTTGGGTATTGCACTTATTACAGCGGCATCAGTGGTTTTCTATAAACAAACCTTCGACATGTTTGCCGTGATAGGTATTATACTGATTGTGTCTGGTACAGTGCTTATTACGAGTAAGTCTGCCGTCGTATTTCAATAAGGAAGAAATACTTGTGTCTCAACACGATGCTAATACCCAAATAGCGCATTTTAAAGAACGTCACGCCCACGCGCCCGTTATGCCTTTGCTTGCTAGTGGGCGCAAGAAGCGATGGTCGTATAGCAGCCTATTTTTTTCCTTGTTCTTTTTTGTGCCGCTTATACTTTCACTGCCTCTGGGCAACGCTGTAATATCGTTTAACGTTTTAGCCTATACGCTGTTTGTAATTACTTACCTTGTCGCAATTAATAAACCACAGCATCAGCTTCCGTTTTACATAGTCCTTATATTGGCACTCGGGTATATCACCACCTACAGTAATCCAGGTGGTGCCGTATTTTTTGGCTTTGTCGCGTTTATTTGCGGTTATTACTATGCGCTGAAACGGTCATTGCTCATCATGTCATTGATGCTTGTTTCGCTCGCCGCACTTCAAATTTATCTCATCAAAACAAACGATTACTTTTTGCTTGCGGCAGCGATAAACAGTGTCGTACTTCTTGGCTTTGGCATTATGGAGCGCAAAGAAACGCTTCATCAATCAAAAGAGGCACAGCATGCCGCCTCGTTACGCACACTGTCAGCCATTGCAGAGCGTGAACGCATTGGGCGAGATTTACATGACGTTGCAGGCCATGCGCTAAGCTCTATTTCTTTAAAAGCACAACTTGCCGATAAGCTGTTGAGCAAAAACAACGTTGAATTAGCGCAGCAAGAAGTGAGGGCTCTAGCAGCGTTATCGCAGTCACTTCTTAGTGAAATACGCCATGCAGTATCCGACATAAAACAACTTTCATTAACTGATGAAATTACCAAAAACAAAGCCTTGCTCCTGGAAAAAGACGTCAGTGTTAACTTGTATATTGATGATGATATCAATCAACATATTAGCGCGATGGAAGAAACCCAGCTCGCGCTTATGGTTAAAGAGCTCTTTACCAATACACTTCGCTACTCAAATGCTACCTACGTAACCTTGAGTTTGAAACTATTGCAAGTTGATACGCCCCACCCTTCATATACACTGGAATATCACGACTTTGGTCATCTAGATAACGTCAATAAAATAAAAGAAGGCAATGGCTTAAAAGGAATGAGGGAGAGGGCCGCGTCGATAAACGCCCAAGCCACTATGACATTTTCCTCTCACCCTGGTTTTACATTTACGCTTACATCTAACACGCCCAAGACGCCCTTGTTTACTTAATGATAAAGGAAGCAGATGACCACCATTCTCGTTGTTGAAGATCAATCACTCGTGCGCGACGCTATTGCCATGCTGTTGTCTTTAGAAGACGAGCTCGATGTGATAGGAAAATGCAGTCATGGACAAGAGGCTATTCACTTTTTAGAAAATAACCCCGCGCCAGATATCATTTTAAGTGACATTGAAATGCCTCAAATGAGTGGGCTAGATTTAGCAGTACATGTGGCAAGTCATCATATTGCTAGTCATGTGGTGTTAATGACGACGTTTGCCAAGCCTGGTTATATAAAGCGAGCCATGAGTGTTGGCGTAAAAGGTTTTGTCTTAAAAGAAGCCGATAGCGATTACTTAATTGCATCGATTAAGGACGTAATTGCAGGAAAAGTCGTTATATCTACTGAACTTGCGCTAATGGCGTTAGACGATAACAATCCACTGTCCGAAAAAGAAATGTCAGCGCTTAAGCTCGCATCAGAGGGGATGAAAACTCATGATATTGCTAGCGCGTTGTTTTTATCTGAAGGTACGGTAAGAAATTATCTTTCAGAGGCTATCTCAAAGCTAAACGCAACCAACCGCATTGATGCTGCTCGAATAGCGCAGCAAAAAGGATGGCTTTAAATTACACCGTATTCCCGCTGGTTTTAGTTAATATTGGGGAGACGTGTACGCCGGCAAGTTTAAATTTGAAGCAAGTCCAGTCACCACTCTCTCTGGCCCTACTACCTGCCCTAGCTTGTCGCTAGACCATGTACACACCAATATGCTGGTGCCTTTTTTTAGTTCACACTCCCACTTTTTAGTTGATTCTTTAAGCGGCAGATAGTCTTCTTCAATTTCCCAGCCGTTATCCACATGTGAAACAATTAGCTGTTCAAAGCCGTCGAAGGGGATCTGCTGAATGATACGCCAGTCATGCTTTTTAAATTTTCGTTCAGTCCAAGAACGTTGTAACTTAGATAGTATCCCCACCCCTGCTAATCCTCTTGTCCATTTGGTTGTCACTAACCGATGTTTATTGATGTAGAGTTAGTCACACAAGGTCGATGTAATAAAACTATTCTAATATCGTCAGTAAAACAAGATTATCAATGTATTTAGTTACATATTAGGTATGCAAACTGCATTAAAACTTTTTTTGCCGCACCTCAAAAGCATTAAATATAAAAAACCGGTCGCTTCATTAGAAAGGACCGGCTTTTGTGTTTGTGTACTATCTCATGCTTATACAAGCGCGCTTTTTTAGAACTCGGTTGAGAATCTCACACCGAACTCACTCGCATCGTTGCTGAGTATTTGCAGAATATAATCGCCAGTATTTAAGCGAGCATTGTCATAACGTTCATCAAAGATGTTGCGACCGTATAATGCCACTGTATACCCTTCGTCTGCTGGCGTGTAGGCAATATCGAAGTTTACAAGCTCACGGCTATCCAGTTCAGTCATGCGCTCTGGTGCAGATGTTGGTTCGCCATACATCTCTGAACGATATGAATAATCGGCACGTACTCGAATTGAATCACCGCCATCAAGCTCGAAGGTATACTGTGGACCAATTGCAAGTGTCAAATCAGGTGTAAGTGGTGCCACAGGACTAAATCCTGCTTGCTCTTCTACATCAACATCCATATAACCAATGCTGGTCATCATGCTGAAATTACCGTAATTAAGCGTTGTATCTAGTTCGATACCACGAGAAGTTTGTTCAACCACTAAGTTAGCAGTGTCGAAACCACCTTCACTTACACGGCTTACTTGGTAAGGTAGGTCGTCAAACTCAGTGTTAAACACCGCAACGCTCATATCCACATATTCGTTGATACGGCCTTTGATACCTACTTCATAGTTTGTCGCCGTGATATTGTCAGAAGCCGTAAAACAGTTATTGGCACGCACTGCGGCTTGTGCACCGTCGATGTCGTCAAAACCACCAGCACCAAAGAACTGCCCAATTAGGCAAAATGGACGTGCCGGATATTGACCTGACTGATAGCCAGATTGAATAGTCGCATAACCCGTCATACCGTTATCAAACGTATAGTTAGTCGCTAATTCCCATGTTACTTCGTTCCAGTCGTTCGAATCAAAAATAGGACCTAGTGCAGAGAATACGTTAGCAGAAGCATCTTTTTCATCCTTCGTGTAACGCAAACCACCTGATACAGATAGCTCATCGTTAATGTCGTGACGAACATTAATGTAAGCAGCTTTCGACGTAGTTTCTTGGTCTAACTCAAGTAAGTTAGGACCACCGTCGAAACTAGATTCTTCACCCTGTCTGTTACTACCTTCTTCATTAAAGTAGTAAAGACCCGCAACAAAATCAGTATATTCGTTGATATAACCATTTAACTGAAGCTCAACAGAGGTTTGGTCAGCTTCGCCGCGCTCTGGAAATTGGTCTAAAGAGAAAACCGTGCCGTCGTCGTCTAGGCCCGCTTTGTATTTTGATGTGCGCTGACTGGCCACTACTTTAGCGGTATAGTCTTCATTAATATCCCACTCGGTGGTAAGCGCAATACCCCGAGCTTCGTTTGATACAGTCGTTACCTCTTCAGTGCCAGTGGCATTGTCAAAGCGATCCGCACCTGCAGGGATAACATCGGTATTGCGTAACTCAACACCTAGACCGTTTCCGCCGCCGAAATAACGGGCAGAGCCAACTTCATCAATAAGTACAGTGTATGGACGAAGACCGCCGTCGCCATTATTTGCATCAGCCGTTAGTATCATACGAAAATCGTTTGAAGGCTCCCATTTAACAGATACACGCCCTGAAACATCCTCAGTTTCACCAACGTCATACTCTGCATTAGGAATGTTAATAAATTCGCCCAGACCATCACGCTTGTTGAACGATAAGTTGGCATTAAATGCCAATGTATCAGAAAGCGCATGGTTAACGAATAAGTCAGCTTTTACGCGACCGCGAGTACCAAATTCTGTATTAATTCTGGTCACATCGCCTTGATCTGGCTCTTTGGTAATGATGTTGATTGCACCACCAATAGAGTTACGACCATACAGTGTTCCCTGTGGACCACGCAGTACTTCAATACGCTGAATGTTATTCAAGCTCCAGTTCTGACCAACCTGACGACCTAAATAAACGCCGTCAACGTATACGCTTACGCCTGGGTCGGTTGTAATCAAGTGATCCTGTAGACCAATACCGCGGATAAACGGATTTACTGATGAAGTATGTCCTGCTGAGAAACCAGTAACGTTTAGGTTTGGTACAAATTTACCCACGTCAGTTAAGTCGGTAATACCCTGTGCAGCGAGCTTGTCACCGTCAAAAGCACTCAGTGCAATTGGCACTTCGTAAATAACCTGCGGACGCTTCGTCGCGGTGACGGTTATTGCTTCGAATTGTTGCTCTTCTGTTGTTTCTGCTTCTTGTGCAACAGCCACATTGGTAAGTGCTGGAACGGTCATCGCTACTGCTAAAGCGACAGGCGAAAGCTTACTGGCTAGTGTCTTAGACACGTCAGTGTGAGTGGTCATTTGGTGGAACCCCTTTGCGTGAGTGTTTGGTATTTACGGCTTATAGTTTGTGTTTCAAGTTCTTCTGCGGAACTCTTACAACCTAAGGACCTTGGGGGCAAAGAAGTACATGTTGAAATGTATTTTACTGACAGCATGCATAAATGCGTGCACCAGTCCTCGCCGTTTAAGTGTCTTACTTAGGCTCGAAAACTGGACGAGTATGATACCGACAGTTTGCCTTTTTGGAAAGTTAATTATCATTTTTTCACCAAATTAAAAATCCAAAAACAGACTAATTGGTTAGCTGGTACGACCTTTAGAAAGCAAAAATGAACCGTGTAATAGCATTAAAATTCAATACGTTAAAAACATATTATTTAAGTTTTTCAGTTATAACATCGACACCTCAAACTGACCATATAGACAACTCTGCTCGCTGCCATTATCAACTTACCTGATCCTTAATAACCCTTGGTCTTCTTTACATAATCTTTAGCCTTTAGTCGTAAGAATTAAGACTAAAAACCAGATGCACTTGAAACAGAAGTTCTTTTAAGCCCCTATTTTAAGACCCTACTAAACCAGCTTCATCACAAGAAAGATCAACATCCGTTTTTTGAACTGCCAATCTTTTTGAAATCTGCCAATACCTTAAGCTTGGACAATGAGCTTGAATCACGAGCTTAAATCACGAACTCAGGTTACGAGCTTAGATTGGAAGCTCAAGCCACGCGCGTCGCTATTTCCCACTGAAACGCATTTCAATACATTTTCTACCGACCATCGCAATATGACAACAATATTAATTTGTCGACAATAGAGGCCTTAAAATTTGATATTGAGTTTCAAAGTGGCTATATTGTCGACATTATGAGAAAACAAGCAGCTTATTGTGACGCTAAATAACGAGCAAGCCATTACTAGCGCAGACAAAACGTTTTATCAGCTTCGAAACGATATCGTCGAGGGTATTATCCCGTCCGGCTGTAAGTTAAGCGAAACCGAATTGTCGACAAAATATGAAGTGTCTCGCGCTGTAGTGCGCGAGGCGATTAATCGTCTTGCCACCTGCCATCTTGTTGAACGTAAGGCCAACGTGGGCGCTCGTGTAGTCGCACTTTCTCCAGAAGGCTTAGTGCAGCTGTATCAAGTGAGAGAGGCCTTAGAAGGTATGGCAGCAAGGCTCGCGGCACGCTACATGAGCGATGAAGAAATAGCTGCGATGCAAGGTTTACTAGACAGTCACTTCAATAAAGTGAAAGGCGGCGAGAGCTACTATCAAGAAGCGGGTGACGTGGATTTTCATTATCGTATTGTCACTGGTAGCAAAAACAGCCATCTCATCAGCGTACTAATAGATGGCTTGTATCACTTAGTACGAATGTATCGCGTACAGCTTGGCATGGCAGGACCTCGCGTCACTACGGCATTTGATGAACACAGACACATAGTAAACGCCATTGCTAATCGCGATGAAGAGCTAGCAGAAATACTCATGCGCAGACACATTCTTTATTCAAAAAATAATATAGAAAAGAAGCTCAATCATGCATAAATGCAGTGACGCTTCGGTATTTTTCATTCACCTCTACCCTACTTCTAATTAAGCGAGTAACTATAATGAGTGCAGGAAAAAAATTTAGAGACGCCCTTTCTAAGAACAAACCACTACAAATTGTAGGCACTATTAATGCCTATTCAGCCATGATGGCAAAATCCATTGGTCATCAGGCTATTTATCTTTCTGGTGGAGGCGTTGCCAATGCATCGTACGGTTTGCCAGATTTAGGCATGACATCACTTAACGACGTGCTTGTCGATGTGCAGCGTATTACGTCAGCATGCGATCTCCCTTTATTAGTCGATATTGACACTGGTTGGGGTGGTGCTTTTAACATCGCGAAAACCGTTCGCGATATGGAAAAAGCGGGCGCAGCCGCAGTGCATATGGAAGATCAGGTTGCGCAAAAGCGCTGTGGTCACCGTCCAAACAAAGAAATTGTCAGCACAGAAGAAATGGTAGACCGCATTAAAGCTGCGGTCGATGCCCGCACCGCCCCTGACTTTTTCATCATGGCTCGCACCGACGCCTTCGCTCAAGAAGGATTGGAAAAGGCGATTGAACGCGCTAAAGCCTATGTAGCAGCCGGTGCAGACGGCATTTTTGCTGAAGCAGTAAAAACCGAAGAGCATTATCGCGCCTTTGCAGACGCATTAGACGTGCCTATTCTTGCCAATATTACCGAGTTCGGCCAAACCGAATTATGGAACAAAGAACAGCTTGGCGAATGGGGAGCCAATATGGTGCTTTACCCATTAAGCGCATTTAGAGCCATGAACAAAGCTGCAGAAATGGTCTACGCTTCTATTCTTGAGAACGGCGATCAAAAAGCCGTCGTTGATAGCATGCAAACCCGCATGGAACTATACGATTACCTTGGTTACCACGATTACGAGCAAAAGCTAGATGAGCTTTTCGCCAAAGGTAAAAACTAAATTAAACACATTAAACAGTAATTGGGACGCAATGTACTATTGAAGCGGGAGCGGTACTTAGGTCGTTACCACGCCGTGAACCCATCCATGGGGGCTCCGGCTCGGCATCCATGCCTCGCAGGGGGTAACGACCTAAGTACCGCTCCCACTTTTCAATGCATTGAGCCCGCTTATAAAAGTTTAGATTTAACAGCGACTAAGGAATTCGTTCCTTTTTCATAATAGATTTTTTACTAACGTACCTTACAAATTTAAAAGACCGGAGATTACAAGATGGCTAAACAATTAAGTGGCGCGGGATTACGCGGCCAAGTTGCAGGTAAAACAGCATTATCAACCGTAGGCAAATCAGGCTCGGGTTTAACGTATCGCGGCTATGATGTAAAAGATCTGGCCAATAAATGCCAGTTCGAAGAGGTGGCTTACCTTATCTTAAAAGGTAAATTGCCAACGCAGGCTGAGCTAGACAGCTATAAAGAAAAGCTTCGCGGCATGCGCGGTTTACCTAATGCACTTAAAGAAGTGCTTGAGCGTATTCCAAAAGATGCACACCCAATGGACGTGCTTCGCACAGGTTGCTCCATGCTAGGTAACCTTGAAATGGAAAAGAGCTTTGACGAGCAGCAAGAAGCCACTGATCGCATGTTGGCGTGCTTCCCAAGCATCATTTGCTACTGGTATCGCTTCTCTCACGACGGCGTGCGCGTTGAAGTTGAAACCGATGATGATTCTATTGGCGGCCACTTCCTTCACATGCTTCACGGCGAAAAGCCACGCGAACTTCACGAGCAAGTTATGCACGTTTCGCTAATTCTTTATGCAGAGCATGAATTTAACGCCTCAACCTTTACAGCCCGTGTATGCGCGTCAACCCTTTCTGATATGCATTCTTGTGTAACGGGTGCCATTGGCTCACTTCGTGGTCCTCTTCACGGCGGCGCAAACGAAGCCGCCATGGAAATGATTGAAGGCTTTACCTCTGCCGACGATGCCGAAGAAAAGATGATGGGCATGTTAGAGCGCAAAGAAAAAATCATGGGCTTTGGTCACGCAGTGTATGCTGATTCAGACCCGCGTAACGGCATTATTAAAGAATGGTCTGAAAAGCTATCTGCCGATGTGGGCGATACAGTGCTTTACCCAGTTTCAGTGCGCTGTGAAGAAGTCATGTGGCGTGAAAAGAAACTGTTCTGTAACGCAGATTTTTTCCATGCTTCTGCCTACAACTTCATGGGTATTCCTACAAAACTATTTACACCTATTTTTGTCATGTCTCGTTTAACAGGCTGGGCAGCTCACGTAATGGAACAGCGTTCTGATAACCGCATTATTCGTCCATCAGCTGACTATACCGGTGAAGAGCTTCGTCCAGTGCCAGCTATTGCTGATAGAGCATAAGGTAACCATTTATGAATATTGATTACCGTAAACCTTTGCCAAACGCGGGTATCGATTACTTCGATACCCGCGAGGCAGTAAATACGATAGAACCAGGGGCTTATGAAAAGCTGCCCTACTCTTCTCGGGTATTTGCTGAAAACTTGGTGCGCCGCTGTGCACCCGAGCAACTTAATAAAGCGCTAGAGCAGCTCATTTATCGCAAGCGCGACCTCGATTTTCCTTGGTTTCCAGCGCGTGTAGTATGCCATGATATTCTCGGCCAAACCGCATTGGTTGATTTAGCAGGCTTGCGCGATGCGATAGCGGCAAAAGGCGGCGATCCGGCCAAAGTGAACCCAGTGGTTCCTACCCAGCTAATTGTCGACCATTCTTTAGCTGTTGAACACGCAGGTTTTGAAGAAGACGCTTTTGAAAAAAATCGCGCTATTGAAGACAGACGTAATGACGATCGTTTTCACTTTATTAACTGGACAAAAACAGCGTTTAAAAATGTAGACGTTATACCTCCAGGTAACGGCATCATGCACCAAATCAATTTGGAGCGTATGTCACCTGTTATTGAATCTCGCGATGGCGTGGCGTTTCCCGACACCTTAGTAGGAACAGACAGCCATACTCCTCATGTAGATGCTCTAGGTGTTATTGCTATTGGTGTGGGTGGACTTGAAGCCGAAAGCGTCATGCTTGGTCGTGCGTCTTACATGCGTCTGCCTGACATTGTAGGTGTCGAGTTAACCGGTAAGCCACAGCCTGGTATTACTGCAACTGATATCGTACTGGCACTTACGGAGTTCTTGCGTAAGCAGCGAGTAGTGTCTGCCTTTTTAGAGTTTTATGGCGAAGGTGCTTCACACCTTACCCTTGGCGATCGTGCTACCATTTCGAATATGACGCCAGAATACGGCGCCACTGCCGCTATGTTCTACATCGACCAGCAAACCATCGATTATTTGCGCCTTACCGGTCGTGAAGAAGACCAAATAGCCTTGGTAGAAAACTACGCGAAGCATACGGGCTTATGGGCTGATGATTTAAAAACCGCTGAATACGAGCGCGTACTCACTTTCGATTTATCGTCAGTAGGTCGTAACATGGCAGGACCATCTAATCCACATGCTCGCTTGGCGACTAGCGACCTTGCCAGTCGCGGCATTGCGGCTAAGTGGGAACAAGAAGACGATAAAATGCCTGACGGCGCGGTTATCATCGCTGCCATTACAAGCTGTACCAATACGTCTAACCCACGCAATGTGATTGCTGCTGGTCTTATTGCTCGAAACGCAAACGAACGCGGCCTCACCCGCAAACCATGGGTAAAAAGCTCGTTAGCGCCTGGGTCGAAAGCAGTGAAGCTTTACCTTGAAGAAGCCAACCTGATGAGCGAACTTGAAGCCCTTGGCTTTGGCGTAGTGGCTTTTGCGTGTACTACCTGTAACGGCATGAGCGGTGCACTAGACCCTAAAATTCAACAGGAAATCATCGACCGCGACCTTTACGCCACCGCAGTACTATCGGGCAACCGAAATTTTGATGGTCGTATTCATCCCTATGCCAAACAAGCGTTCTTAGCTTCGCCGCCTTTGGTTGTTGCTTACGCGATTGCCGGTACCGTTCGTTTTGATATTGAAAAAGACGTGCTGGGTATTGATAACGACGGCAACCCAGTAACGTTAAAAGACATTTGGCCAAGTGACGAAGAAATTGATGCCATTGTTGCCAAAAGCGTTAAGCCTGAACACTTCAGAAAAGTGTACGAGCCAATGTTCGACTTAAGCGTAGATTATGGCAGTCATATCGACCCGCTCTATGAATGGCGCGAACAAAGTACCTACATAAGACGCCCGCCCTATTGGGAAGGCGCTATGGATGCAGAACGCACCATGACTGGTATGCGTCCTCTTGCCATATTAGGCGATAACATTACTACCGATCATTTATCTCCCTCTAATGCCATTATGGCAGACAGCGCGGCGGGCGAGTATTTGACGAAAATGGGATTACCTGAAGAAGACTTTAACTCTTATGCAACCCACCGAGGGGATCATTTAACTGCTCAGCGTGCCACGCTTGCTAACCCAAAAGTGTATAACGAAATGGTGCAAGAAAATGGCGAAGCCAAGCAAGGCTCGCTGGCGCGTATCGAACCCGAAGGCAAGGTTGTGCGCATGTGGGAAGCTATTGAAACCTACATGACTCGCAGGCAGCCTTTGATCATTGTTGCTGGCGCCGACTACGGCCAAGGCTCGTCACGAGACTGGGCAGCAAAAGGCGTGCGTTTAGCAGGTGTTGAAGTGATTGCCGCCGAAGGTTTTGAGCGCATTCACCGCACCAACTTAATTGGAATGGGCGTGCTACCGCTTGAGTTTAAACCGGGCACCACCCGCAAAACACTCGAGCTAGATGGTACTGAAACCTACGATGTTAAAGGTGAGCCGTCACCGGGTGCGACGCTTACTCTTGTGATAAACCGCACCAACGGCGAAAAATTAGATGTTCCAGTGACGTGTCGATTAGACACCATGGAAGAAGTCTCTATTTACAGCGCTGGCGGCGTATTACAACGCTTTGCAAAAGACTTCTTAGAAGCTGAGGTTGGCTAAGTTGTCTTAACATTTGGCTGACTGGGCAGAAAGCACTAAGCCGGGTTTGGGACACGCCGTAAATACATCCATGTAGGCTCCCAATTCGCATCCATGCGAATTAGGTAAAATCAGCCATCGCGATAGGAAGGCAAGTGAGTTAGGTGCAGGGCACGCCGTAAATACGTCCCTGTAGGCTCCCAATTCGCATCCATGCGAATTAGGTAAAATCAGCCATCGCGATAGGAAGGCAAGTGAGTTAGGTGCAGGGCACGCCGTAAATACGTCCCTGTAAGCTCCCAATTCGCATCCATGCGAATTGAGGGCCCTGAACCTAACTCACTAGCCTTCTTTAATAAAGGCTGTAGTTTTTGCGCGGAATTTGGCTGCGATTTGAAACCCTCCCTGAAGTTGATAGATGTTGAAATTTTGAAGAGAGAGCGAGTGCTCAGGTGAACCCTTCGGGGCGCATGGACTAAACACTCTCCTCTAACGATGTTTAATTATTTTAGAGGGAGTTTGATTACGATTTGAAACCCTTTTCCTCTAACGTACATAAATGTGGAAATTTTGAAGAGAGAACGAGTGCTCAGGTGAACCCTTCGGGGCGCATGGACTAAACACTCACCTCTAACGATGTTTAATTAGTTTAGAGGGAGTTTGATTACGATTTGAAACCCTCCAGCCGCATGGATGCGGCTGGGGAGCGTACATGGATGTATTCACCGCGTGTTTCAAACCGTAATCAAACTTCCCCTTACTCAAAAGAAAAAGGAATAAACATGACACAGTATGCGCCACAGCTTCGAGTACCCGCTACCTATATGCGTGGCGGTACGAGTAAGGGTGTATTTTTTAATTTAACGGATTTGCCAGAGGCAGCTCAAAAACCTGGGGCAGCGCGAGACGCCCTGCTACTTCGCGTAATCGGAAGTCCAGATCCCTACGGTAAACACACCGATGGCATGGGCGGAGCCACATCAAGCACCAGTAAAACGGTGATAATTAGTAAGAGTGAACGAGAAGGTTACGATGTTGATTATCTTTTCGGCCAAGTTGCCATCGATAAACCTTTCGTAGATTGGAGCGGAAACTGCGGTAATTTAACGGCTGCTGTAGGTGCATTCGCCATTAATAATGGTCTTGTTGATAAAAGTAAAATTCCAGACAACGGCATTGCTGTTGTGCAAATTTGGCAAGCAAATATCAACAAAGCTATTATCGCGAACGTTCCCATCACCAACGGTGAGGTTCAGGAAACCGGTGATTTTGAGCTTGATGGCGTAACGTTTCCTGCAGCAGAAGTAGAAGTCGCTTTTGTGGACCCGGCCGATGGCGAGGGTGCTATTTTTCCTACGGGAAGACTGATAGATACCCTTGAAGTACCGGGAGTGGGTTCGCTGCACGCTACTATGATCAACGCTGGCATTCCCACTATTTTTATCAATGCAGAAGACATTGGCTATACCGGTACAGAGCTGCAAGACGATATTAATAGCAACCCTGATGCGCTGGCGAAGTTTGAAGCAATTAGGGCCCATGGCGCAGTAAAAATGGGCTTGATCACCGACATTGGTGAAGCGGCCAGCCGTCAGCATACTCCTAAGGTTGCTATGGTTGCCCCTCCTTCACCTTATAAAGCGTCTAGTGGAAAAGATATCTTAGGCTCTGATATCGATGTTTTGGTTCGTGCCATGTCCATGGGCAAACTGCATCACGCCATGATGGGCACAGCCGCTGTTGCCATAGCAGCTGCCGCAGCAATTCCAGGCACACTAGTTAATTTGAGTGCGGGTGGTGTTGACCGTGATGCCGTTGTCTTCGGCCATCCCTCTGGCACATTACGCGTCGGCGCAAAAGCTGAGTTTTCAAAGGATCGTTGGCATATTGCGCAAGCAACTATGAGTAGAAGTGCTCGGGTGCTGATGGAAGGAAATGTTCGGGTTCCACCATCACACACATGAACATAAGCGCTATACATAAGTCTAAAACGCCCTTTTTATAAGGGCTTTTTTGTGAATAATTGCATATGATTACCCGCAAGATCATTTGAGTATTGCCAATGTATAAAGTTCTTGTGGTAGAAGATAGTGTTACGGTTCGAAAAATAGTCTATAAATTGATCGAAGATAATCCCCTTTTATCCTGTGATTTGTGTGAAAACTTAGCACAGGCCGAAGTGGCCCTGCAGGCTTCGAGTAATTATCTTGCCGCTATTGTTGACCTTAATTTGCCCGATGCACCAAATGGAGAAAGCGCAGACTTGGCGCTTTCTTATGATCTACCGACACTTGTGCTTACCGGAAACTTCGATGAGTTTACCCGTTCACAACTCCTCGACAAGGGCGTGCTTGATTACATAACCAAAGAATCGCGTTATTCTTACCTGCAAGTGGCAAAGCTTATTGATAGGCTTCGCAAGAATCTCTACACCGATGTCCTTGTAGTTGAAGACTCGATAACCAGCCGTAATTACATTTGTAAACTTCTCAAAAAATTCAAATTTCGGGTTCATGAAGCCGGAAATGGAATAGAAGCCTTGGTGCAACTGGACAACCACAAAAATATTAAAATGGTGATATCTGATCATAGGATGCCTAAGATGGACGGGTACGAGCTCATCAAGGCCATTCGTCAAGAACGAAGGATGCAGGACACGATATTTATCGGATTATCTTCTACAGGTGATAGCGTGCTGACCTCTAAGTTTATAAAAAGCGGCGCGAATGATTTTTTATCAAAACCTTTTTATCACGAGGAGTTTCTTTGCCGCGTTATGCAAAATTTAGAGTCGCAGGAAATGATTCAAACCATTCGTGATAACGCTAACCTCGACCCTCTTACTCAAGTTTACAATCGCCGTTATTTACACGAAAAAGCTGAAGAACTGTATGCCAACAAAGGGCCTGGTGATAACATTATCGTTGCGATGATCGACGCTGATAATTTTAAGAACGTAAACGATACTTATGGCCACAAAACAGGAGATACGCTGCTACAAGAATTTGCCGCGCTCATTAAACTCCACTTTCCCGAAGATCTCATTATTCGCTATGGGGGAGAAGAATTCACCGTTTTGTCTCAGCGCTCTGCCAAAACCTACTTATCCGCACTATCAACATTTATGAATGCAGTAAGGCAAACGAAATTCACCCTTCACAAATTCAATATTACGTGCAGCATAGGCGTATGTGTAGAAGACCATAGCAGTTTCGAACTGCAGCTAGATGTTGCCGACGCGCGTTTATATCACGCTAAAAACGCGGGCAAGGACCAAATAATTCTTCGCGATGAAAAAACTATTTCAGAATAGCAACTTGAGGCAACAAGCTGCGTTAGTCGTTACTTTTAAAACGCCATCTACATCCATGACTTACGCGTAGACTCCACATCATAAAGCACGCTGTCAGCAAGAGCTTTAACGTAATGCTCTGGCAAGAAAGGAACGGTAACCGCCCCTGACGCTAATACGAACTTGATAGACGCAAGCTGATGCCGTCGCATAAACACACTTTGTTTAACAATCACTTGTTGTATTTTGTATGGCTCAAAACATAGGTAGTCAACACCAATCCGCCCTCGCCTAACGTATACGTACTTGCCATCGGCCGCTATGCCCCATCGCCACCAGCGCAGGGTAAGCAGCAGACTCCCTGCAACCAAAAGCCCAATTGAGCCAAGAAGAATATCGATCTGAGATGAAACAATACCAACAATAAAGAGCGCTAAAATGGGTACGCTCCACGCTACTATCAACCAGTGCAGTATAAAGCGTTTGCTAACGCCTAAATAATCATCGCGGTGCAGTTGGCAATCGGGCATCACTTCTTGGCTAAGCTCAACCGCCTCCTGTTCGGTAACCGATGGCACAATAAGTTTATTGGGCGACATTAGTTCTTGTACTTTCTGACCTGCCGTGGAATTTTGCTCAAAGTACACATTGACTCGCTTGAGAATTTTGTCGAGCCAGTCTTGTTTAGCGGTAACCATTTGAATGCGCGACGCACGCATGCTGACTTCTTGTTTATTCAAAAGACCGCTGCGGCGAATGTACCTGTCGTCAGAGCGAGAGAGGGTATATCCATAAAACGTGAATAGTGCTCCACCTACGCTAAGTAGCGCCATAGCAGCCATTATCATCATAAGGATCACAAACGCGTAAAGCCCAAACTGCCACCATGCGACGGTTTGTTCACCCACGATTTGGTTAAGCTGTAGGCCTTTATCCGCTAGCCAGTCAGAGACTAAACCTATAGCGTCATCGTAAAAAGGGGCTGCGGCACCGAGTATTATCCACACCCTGTTATTGGTAATTCCGTGAATGACAATATCGCCAATAGAGCGGGTGTTGAGTACCTCCTCGTCGCTCTCTACACTATCGTTTTCTAGCATGCCAAAGCGAGCCGCCCCATTATCACTAGAAAGATGCTCGGAAGCACTCTGAGCTGGGCTTTGAACTGAACTGTAATTTAAGTTTGAAGATGAATGAGCAGAGGAATACTCTTCTTTCTTCTTTTCAGCCAATACTTGCTTTCTAAGCGCATTGGCATAGGAAACCGGCACCGCTACTATATTAGCTTCTTCTTTACCACTTCCTGCGGTATCCAAAACCACTAATGCATAGCCAAACGGACGATAATAAAAGGGGTGCTCTATTTTTACATTCTGAATGCGCCAAAATGGTAAATTAGTATAGCGACGTTGAAATACGCCAGTTTGAATCTCAACATGCTGATTGTGCACGCGAAAAGTGTACATAAAAAAGCTTATCAGGCCACTGCCCACCGCCAGGGATACTAGGGTGCCGATAGCAATATACGCCTCTGGCGAGTTTAGCTTGGAGAACACGTTAGAGCCTATGGCCAACGCGGGAATAATATAAATGAGCCCTTGGGCAGAATTTTTAATGTTGCGTGCCGAAAAATATAAAATAGCGATGATGGCCAAGCGCTGCCACGCATCACCGGTTTCTACTTTGACTGAGCTCTCGGCATTCGATGATGTAATCTCTTGCTCTTCCACTATCGGGCGCTCACATCTTTATGATCAAGAATAAACTGCCTAATTTGGTTGGCCTCATCAATTTCAAGCCCAGGAATTTCAAAGGTATGCATCTCACCGCCAGCAGAAAAAACCTGTAACGAGGCCAGTCCAGCCCATCGGTCAAGTGGGCCTCGCTTTAACTCAACATGCTGTACTCGAAGAATAGGCTGACAAGATAACTGCCGAAAGAAAAGGCCCGACTCCTTACTGACATCTTGCTCTCTAACAGCAAACTTCACCTTCTTGTCGGCAAAAAAATGATAGGTAAACCACAAAAAGCCCAACGTAAAAATGACTAGGCACGCATAGGGGTAGGCATTGTGAAGGTCGTCTGGCACACGAAACCAAGGTTGATATTTTGCTGCGGATAGCGCGCCAAGCAAAAGCACAGTGACGGTGGAACATACGGCTAAATTAATGGTGCGATACTTTTTCGACACTGGCGTTAGCGCCAGTAGATCTAACGCGGGTAAATCCTGCTGAAAAAGCGGTTCGTTAGAAAAATCGACCGCCTTTGACTCTGAAAACATACACCTTATCCTTGTAAAAATTTACGCAAGCTCACTACTTAGCGTTACTGCCAGAGCGGCCAAATGCCCCAACCAGTAATTCAAAGAGAATAAAAAGGGAGCATCAGCCCCCTCTTCATTTCTAGTAGTTACTATTAGTCAGCCACTGTAATCGAACTACTCAGCTAAGCCTACTCAAATAAGCCCACACAGCTGCTATGCTACATAGTCATAGCAATGCACTAGTCATCAAACTGCTGTTCGTTGAGCCAGCTATTCAGCCCTTTCATATCGTGCTGTACTGCCATTTGTAACTCTTCAACCCAGTCGTGGACGTTCTCCCACCATGTAGGGTGATCGCCCTGCTGAATTTGGTTAGCAATACGCTGTACTCTTGCTAAACCAACCGAGCCTGCAGCGCCTTTTATTTTATGGGCTTGGGAACACACCTCAGACTTTTCATCAGCGGTTAAGCTCAGCTGCAGTATTTCCATGTATTCAGGCATTTTTTCTTGGAAAACTTTTACACTCGCCCGAACCATGTCATCCCCTATGGTATCCACTAACATCTCCAACAAGTCCATATCTAAAATGTTACTGAATGTTTTGTTGGGCTGCACGCGTTCTACTTGCCCTTCTATTTCTAACGGCGCTGGCGGCGCGTGAAATAGGTCGTTAAATACTTCAATAACACGCGATTTTTTAATTGGCTTGGCGATAACATCGTCCATGCCGTTTTCCAAATACTCTTCGCGCTTTTTAATAACGTTAGCGGTTAGTGCAACGATGGGGGTTTGCATCACTAAATCTTCTTCTATTAGCGTGCTGGCCACATCGAACCCCGTCATATCCGGTAACTGAATATCGAGCAAAATCAGGTCGTATTGGATTTCTCTGGCTTTATCTAATGCCTCTTGACCCGTCATTGCTACATCAACACGCTGACCAAGTTTTTCAAGCAGCGCCTTAGCCACCATCACATTGAGTTCTATATCTTCCACCAGAAGAATATTTAGCCCCGTTACCTCAAGCTCAGCCACTTTCATTGGGCTGTTTGAAATTTGCACCGGCAAGATAATTTCAAAGCGAGTACCATTGCCGACGCTACTGGTCACGTTAATTTCACCGCTCATCAAATCGACCATTTGCTTACAAATTGCCAAGCCAATGCCAGTACCTGTAGCCGATTGATGATCCGGATGATCAACCTGATAGTACATCGCAAAAATTTTGTCTATTTCCCCCTCTGGAATGCCAACACCGGTATCTTCAATTACAAAGGTAACAAAGGCTTTGTCATTCTCTGGCTTGGTAGCAGATACCGACAAACTCACGTGACCTTTTTGCGTAAACTTCACCGCGTTAAACAGAATATTCCATAATATCTGGCGTAACCGCGTACCGTCTATTTCAACAAGACGAGGCAATGGCTCTTTTATTGCGGTTTTAAACTCAAGCTGTTTATCTCCAGCCAGTAAGCGAATAATACTGCTAAGTTCTTCCGTAAAGTCTTGTAGAGATATGGTTTTCAAGCTGAGCTCTAGTTTGTCTCGGCCTAACTTATCTAGGTCGATAATATCGTTAAATATATTACCTAAAGTAATCGCACTGGCGTAAATCGTACTCACCCAGCTGAACTGCTCTTCAGAAAGCTCAGTATCGCGAAGCATACGGCTTAAACCCACAATGCCGTTTAGCGGTGTACGTAGCTCGTGACTAATTGTAGCGATAAAGCGGGTTTTGTCTGTGTTGGCTTTTGCTGCGGCATTTTCCGCTTGTTTACGCTCGGTCATATCTCGCCCAAACGATAACAAGCCAAGGCGATTACCTTCTTTATCGAAGAACGGCACTCGCTTCATTTCGAAGTAGCGGCGTCGGCCATCGGCAAACTTAAGCCACAACTCTTCGGTAATGCTGGCGTTTGTCTCAAGTACTTCGTTATCACTGGCCACAATTTGTCTTGCCAACTCTTCTTCGTACACATCTTCTGGGGTTAAACCGAGTAGCTCTAGCTCAGTCTTCCCAGTCATTAGCTCGGCAATGCGATTACATCCTGCAAACTGCCCTTCTTCATTGCGGTAATAGATGAGATCTGGAGAAGCATCGATGATAGAGCGTAATAAGGTAGACAGCCTGCGAGCCTGAGATTCCTGTTCAGACTTATTTTTAATTTCTTGCTCTAAGTCTTTGAACAGTCCCTCGCGTTCTTCTTGAGCAATTTTTCGCTGTTCAATTTCATGATTCAACTGTCGAATATTGCTTTGCAGCTCGCGATTCAAAAACACATCTTCTTCGCGCAAGCTCTCTAGTTGACTCACCACCTCTTTTAAGTTTGTCCGAGAATTTTCGAGTTGCTTAATCAGTTCACTAAAAAAGTACAACACCCAAGGAGCTGACAGCATTGTTAAAATTACTGCGCTGATAAAGTCGTCAGGCTGCACTTGGCTGCCTAGGCTGACGCGTATGACATAAGAGCCGCCAAGGGTAAATACCAGTGAGAATACAACGAATAATATGCTTAATTTTAGTGTGCCAAATCGCTGCACAAACTGGGCAAAGCGGATAGCCCATGAATCGTTAGGAGAATCTGAATGCATGTACTTCTAGTCGATAACCATTTTGCCCTATCCTATCAGTCTTTCTGACGTTCTGGAATCCACTAACCATCGTACACGAGTGCTCGTTGCATTTTGAAGTACGAAACTTCAACATATCAACCAAGACCTCTCAGCCTTTTAGCGCTTTTGTTTCTATTTCTTTGATGTAATAAAGGTCAGATATTCATTACTTACCCAGCCTTCTGCGGTGTACGCGACGCGAGACCAGGTATCGCCGCTCTCTAATACCCCTACTACTTGGCCTGAGGTCAATTGACTACTTGCCTTAGTAAACTTTGTGCTGGGGCCAAACCTCACATTTAATTTTTTCACGCTAACAATGGCAGATGTATAAGGAAAGTCTTGTGGCGCTGTTATGGACTTTCGCGAGACAGATAGCTGTTTCTCATTGGTATATTGCAAAGAAGGTGGTAGCTCTTGGGACAGTTCATCTTTGATGACATCAGAAGGTTGAGCGTTAAAAGAGTGTTGATTGATACCAATCCGCATAGATAATTGCCCACTCAGAAGGCCCTGGCAAGTTTAAAATGTCCGTACTCTTTGTTGTGTCACCTTGATGTAGAACCACTGCACCTGCAGTGACACGCCGCGATTACGAACATTTTAATTCTCGCTGAGAGGGTGATTATCTATGCGGACTGGTATGAGATAGCGGCGAAGTTGGCGAAGCGGAAATGCAGGGCCAGGGTCAAATTTTCTTCCCGGTGAAATTTCTTCGTGCCCTAGTACGTAATTAATATGGAAGGTGTTACACAACAACCTACACAGGTCAAAAGTACGTTGAAGCTGCACCTCGCTATAACGATGCCAATACGTAGAAGAATGTGCGCTTGGGCTTTCTTGCAAATCGCTGTTATTTTTAATGACAGAGCGGCCTTGGAAACTGACATGCGAATTTTCAACAAACACGTCGTCAGGGTGGTATCGTTTTCCAAACCAGCTTTCAAATTCGCCATTTTCATTGATATCAAGTTGACCCGCATTATCTAACTCGATACCTATAGCGTAGTTGTTGAACTGCTTTCTGCCAGCAAAGCTGCTCTGCCCTGCATGCCACGCAATGGCATTAAAAGGAAGTAACTGTATTACCTCCCCGTTTCTTCCTATAACAAGGTGGGCTGATACTTTGCTTTTTGGGTTTACCATATATTCTACTGACGAGGACGCACTGCTGCCGCCAGTAAAATGAATAACTAAGGTATCGGGCAAATTGCGAGGGAACTCTCCAGAGGTGTTTGGAGAGGTAACATGTTTAATCTCACTTCCGTGTAACCTATTGTTTTCAATGCGAACTGCGTTTAAGGGTGCTGAGTATGTATTTGTCATTACCGTAACCATGTGGTTTGCTCTTTGAGCGGCGACTATGAACTCTACCTACTATCTTGATTACCAACCAAAGCACGATTACCAACCAAAATACTGTTCACTTTTCACTCAAATTTTTCCTAACATAGCAGTTAACTAATATGAGTGGAATAGTTTATTTACAAGTAAATAAAAATACAAAAAACCACCCCTTGACTCAATAAAACAAGCATTTCAATGAATATTTATTCAATAACAAATGACAAATGAGAAGTATTATCATCTTTAGTATGTTTGTTTTCCCCTTGAATATTTTTATAACATTATTGTTACAAATCTAAAATTAAATTTTCATACCATTGAATCTAAAAGATTTTTTAAACGTTATACTAATTCATTAGGGATGAGGCTTTTTTTGCGTTTGATTTTAGTTTTCAATGTGGGTATTTTGTACGGCCCGCATCGCATCAATGCATAAAAATGCGGAACGGCTGGAATCCTCTAATAATAATTAACGACAAGAAAGACGCATGCGCTGAGCTAAATGGCCCAAGCGCGAAAAGATGTCTAATTATGTTTCGATACGCAAACCTAGGCGCATCTGCACGCAACGCATACCTTGCCCAGTCAATAAGGTTGAAGGAGTTAATAGATGAGTTTATACAATCCCAACGATTCCCGGGATAATTGTGGGTTTGGCTTAATAGCCCACACTCACGGGGAAGCCAGTCACGAATTGGTATCCACTGCAATCCACGGTTTAGACCGAATGCAACATCGAGGCGGTATCGCCGCTGATGGAAAAACCGGTGATGGCTGTGGTTTACTACTACAAAAGCCAGATGCCTTCTTCCATTCAATTGCCGACGAAAATGGTTGGAAGCTAGGTAAAAAGTACGGCGTAGGGATGATTTTTTTGAGTCAGGATCCCGTACTTGCACAAGCTGCCCGTGAAGTACTCAATGAAGAGTTAGAAAAAGAAACGCTTTCGGTTGTTGGATGGCGAGAAGTGCCTGTTGATAAATCAGTACTTGGCGAGCTTGCCCTTACTGGTGTTCCTCAAATAGAACAGGTATTTGTCAACGCTCCGGCTGGATGGAGAAAGCGCGACCTTGAACGACGCCTTTATATGATTAGGCGCCGTGCGGAAAAACGCTTAGAAGACGACCCAGATTTTTATGTGGCGTGTCTATCAGGTTTAGTCACTATTTATAAAGGCTTGGTAATGCCGAAAGACTTACCAACCTTCTACCTCGACCTTGCTGACGAACGCATGAAAAGCGCTATTTGCGTATTCCACCAGCGTTTCTCAACGAATACATTACCTCGCTGGCCACTTGCGCAGCCGTTTCGCTTTCTTGCTCATAATGGTGAAATTAACACGATTAAAGGCAACCGCGATTGGGCAATGGCAAGAGCGGCAAAATTCTCAACACCGCTTATTCCAGACCTGAAAGATGCAGCACCTTTCGTCAATACCGAAGGTTCTGACTCTTCTTCACTGGATAACATGCTTGAGCTGTTCCTAGCAGGTGGTATGGACTTATTCCGTGCCATGCGCTTATTGGTGCCGCCAGCCTATCAAAACAATAAAACAATGGACGATGACCTTCGTGCATTCTACGAATTTAACTCCATGCACATGGAGCCATGGGACGGCCCAGCGGGTATCGTTTTAACCAACGGTCGCCACGTTGCATGTAACCTTGATAGAAACGGCTTGCGTCCAGCGCGCTACGTCATTACCAAAAATGGTTTTATTACCCTAGCCTCAGAAGTAGGCATTTGGGATTACCAAGAAGCCGAGGTCATTGAAAAAGGACGTGTGGGTCCAGGCGAAATGCTTGCTGTAGATACGTATACAGGCAAAATTTGGCGTTCTACCGAAATTGATGACGAGCTAAAAGCGAGACACCCATATAAAGAGTGGCTACAAAAGCACATCCGTCGCCTAACGCCTATTGAAGAGCTAGATGCATCGCTTATCGGCAAACGAGTGTTTGATGACGATGCCATGGCGGTTTATCACAAGCTTCATGCATACAGCTACGAAGAAATTCAGCAAGTTGTGAAAGTATTGGCAAAAGACGGTCAAGAAGCCGTTGGCTCTATGGGTGATGATACGCCGATGGCGGTTATGTCATCTCGTCAGCGCACCATTTACGATTACTTCCGTCAGCAATTTGCACAGGTGACAAACCCACCCATCGATCCATTGCGTGAGAATCATGTGATGTCGTTGGCAACCTGTATTGGTCGAGAGCAGAATGTATTTAGCGAAACGTCCGGTTACGCTGACCGCGTATTGTTCGACTCGCCTATATTGATGTACACAGATCTTAAACAGCTTCGCGAGTTCAACCCAGAATACTATTATTCTGAGGTAATAGAACTTCAGTACCTACCGCAAGAAGGCTTGAAAAAAGCCGTCGAGCGAGTGTGCAACGAAGTTGAAATGCTGGTTAAAAACAAGCGCGCAGCGTTTGTTATACTCTCAGATCGCAACATCAAGAAAAATCGCTTAGTTATTCCTGCGGCAATGGCAGTAGGCGCAGTTCAAAAACGCTTGGTTGAAAAGTCGCTGCGTTGCGATGCAAACGTTGTGGTAGAAACAGCAAGTGCGCGTGACCCACATCACTTTGCCGTGCTTATTGGTTTAGGTGCAACGGCGGTTTATCCGTTCCTAGCTTACGAAACGATTGAACAACTGTGCGAAAAAGGCGAACTTGATATTTCGCCCATGCAGGCAACATTGAACTACCGCAAAGGTATCAATAAGGGCTTGTACAAAATAATGTCTAAAATGGGCATTAGCACAGTAGCCAGTTACCGTAGCTCTAAGTTGTTTGAAGCCATTGGTATTAACAATGAAGTCATGCAGCTTTGCTTTAAGGGTGTTACCTCACGTATTCAGGGTGCAGGCTTTGATGATTTTCATCAAGACCACATCAATTTGAACCGTATTGCTTGGTTAAAACGCAAACCTGTTTCTCACGGTGGTTTACTGAAATATGTACACGATGGCGAGTATCACGCGTATAACCCAGACGTGGTTAGCACACTGCAAAAAGCGGTGGTATCGGGTGAATACACCGACTATCAAGAATACGCTAAACTGGTTAACGAGCGTGCGCCATCGCACATCCGCGACCTGCTTGCGCTAAACCCAGAATGCGATCCTATTGATATAAGCGATGTAGAAGGGCCGGAAAATCTTTTCCCTCGCTTCGATACTGCGGCCATGTCGATTGGGGCGTTAAGTCCTGAAGCCCACGAAGCCCTTGCGATTGCGATGAACCGTTTAGGCGGTCAGTCTAACTCGGGTGAAGGTGGTGAACATCCATCTCGCTTCGGTACTGAAAAGAACTCAAAAATTAAACAAGTTGCTTCTGGTCGCTTTGGTGTCACGCCGCATTACTTAGTTAATGCTAACGTTATACAGATAAAAGTTGCTCAGGGCGCGAAGCCTGGTGAAGGTGGTCAGTTACCGGGTGATAAGGTTAACAAATACATTGCGCAGCTGCGCTTCTCTGTGCCGGGTGTAACGCTTATTTCTCCACCACCTCATCACGACATTTACTCTATTGAAGATTTAGCCCAGCTTATTTTCGATTTAAAACAGGTAAATCCAACAGCGCTAATTTCTGTGAAGCTGGTTTCTGAACCGGGTGTAGGTACTATCGCAACTGGTGTGGCAAAGGCTTATGCAGATCTTATTACTATTTCTGGTTACGACGGTGGAACAGGTGCAAGCCCGTTAACCTCGGTGAAATACGCTGGTAGCCCATTTGAACTTGGTCTTTCTGAAACACAGCAAGCACTTATTGAAAACGGCTTACGCCATAAAGTGCGCGTACAAACTGACGGCGGTTTAAAAACCGGTTTAGACGTAGTCAAAGCGGGTATTTTAGGTGCTGAGAGCTTTGGCTTTGGTACTGGCCCAATGGTAGCGTTAGGCTGTAAATACCTTCGAATTTGCCACCTAAACAACTGCGCCACCGGTGTTGCAACCCAAGATCAGAAACTGCGTGACGATCACTTTATTGGTCTTCCTGACATGGTAATGAACTACTTTAAGTTTATTGCTCAAGAAGTGCGCGAGATCATGGCGTCTATTGGTGTCAGCAAGTTCGACGATTTAGTGGGCCGTACGGAGCTTCTTAAAGTACTTGATGGTATTACGGCCAAGCAAAACCGTCTTGATTTGTCGCCGCTATTGGCACAGCCTGTGGCTGGTGAACATACCCGTCTATTCTGTTCGCAAACGACTAATGCGCCAATGGATAAGGGCGAGCTTAACGCTAAGATGCTTACCGATGCACAAAGCGCTGTAGTGAATAGCAAATCAATCACTCTAAAGTACCCTATTCGCAACACAGACCGTTCTGTGGGTGCCCTGCTTTCTGGTGAAATTGCCAAGCATCACGGTAATCAAGACTTTGAAGATACACCTATTAAAGTTGAGCTTACCGGTACTGCGGGTCAAAGCTTTGGCGTGTGGAATGCTGGTGGCTTACACATGCACTTAGAAGGTGACGCTAACGATTATGTGGGTAAAGGTATGACGGGCGGTAAGCTAGTTATCCACCCTACGAAAAACATCGAATTTGATGCACACGAAAGCGCAATAATGGGTAATACCTGTTTGTATGGCGCAACGGGCGGTAAGTTATTTGCTGCTGGCCGTGCGGGTGAGCGCTTTGGCGTTCGTAACTCTGGCGCAATAGCCGTTGTTGAAGGTATCGGTGACAACGGTTGTGAATACATGACCGGCGGTATCGTTGCTGTGCTTGGCCCTGTGGGCGTTAACTTTGGCGCCGGTATGACAGGGGGTTTCGCCTACATAATGGACGATGGCGATGACATTGATAACCGCGTGAATACTGACTTAGTCGATATTATGCCAATTGGTGACAAAGCCATTCTTATTGAGCATTTACGAGGTCTTATTAATCAGCATTACGAAGAAACAGGCAGCGAGCACTCTTTGTCACTGCTTACGGATTTCAATGCAACGCTAGCACGCTTCAAACTTATTAAGCCTAAAACAAGTGATGTGAAAAACTTGCTTGGTCACATCAGTCGTTCAAGCGCTGAACTGCGCATTCAGGCTCAATAGGAGGATTTACTTAATGGCAAAGAACGTATATCAATTTGTCGATGTTGAACGTATCGATCCGCCTAAAAAGCCGATCATGGTGCGTAAGGAAGAGTTCGCGGAAATTTATCAGCCGCTAAGCCAGTCACAAACCGAAGGTCAGGCAGATCGCTGCCTGGACTGCGGTAACCCATATTGTGAATGGAAGTGCCCCGTGCACAACTACATTCCTCAATGGCTTGATTTGGCTAACGAAGGCAGAATTATTGAAGCCGCTGAACTTTCACATAAAACCAATAGCTTGCCTGAAGTGTGCGGGCGAGTGTGTCCACAGGACAGACTGTGTGAAGGTGCATGTACGCTAAACGACGATTTTGGCGCTGTTACCATTGGTAGTATTGAGAAATACATCACCGACAAAGCCTTTGAAATGGGCTGGCGTCCAGACATGTCCGATGTTGAGTGGACAGATAAGAAAGTGGCTATTGTTGGAGCCGGACCTGCTGGCTTGGCCTGTGCTGACATTCTTATCAGAAACGGCGTTAAGCCGGTGGTGTACGACAAGTACGAAGAAATTGGCGGACTACTGACCTTCGGTATTCCGTCATTCAAACTTGAAAAAGACGTGATTAAACTGCGTCGCCAAATCTTTTCAGATATGGGTATTGAGTTTGTACTTAACACTGAAATTGGTAAAGACGTCCAGTTTGATGATCTGCTCAACAATTACGATGCCGTATTTTTAGGTATGGGTACGTACAAGTCGATGCAGGGTGGTTTTGACAATGAACACGCACATGGTGTTCATGAAGCGCTACCGTTTTTGATTGCCAACACCAACCGCGTAATGGGGTTAGAAAAAGACCCTGCTGACTTTATCGACATGAAAGATAAACGCGTTGTAGTGCTAGGTGGTGGTGATACCACTATGGACTGCCTGCGTACGTCTATTCGTCAAGGCGCTAAAAGCGTAACCTGTGCCTATCGTCGTGATGAAGAAAGCATGCCTGGTTCACGTCGCGAAGTGGTTAACGCCAAAGAAGAAGGTGTTGAATTTAGGTTTAACCTTCAGCCACTGGATATTGCCGTAGATGATAACGGCAATGCGGTAGGCGTTAAGTTGGTTAAAACTGAGATGGGCCCGCCAGATTCAAACGGTCGTCGTCGCCCTATCGAAGTAGAAGGCTCAGAACACGTCCTTGAAGCAGACGTGGTTATTATAGCTTTTGGCTTTCAGCCAAGTCCTGCGCCATGGTTTGGCGAGTACGGCATTATGCTTGATGAAAAAGGCCGGGTGCGTGCTCCGCGTGCAGGTAAATTTGCTTATCAAACGTCTAACCCGAAAATATTCGCCGGTGGTGATATGGTTCGAGGTAGTGACTTGGTGGTTACTGCCATCGATGAAGGCCGTAAAGCTGCTGAGGGCATGATGGACTTTATGGGTGTGTAATACACTTAAGTCAATGAAAGGCCTAAATGCATTGTGCATTTAGGCCTTTTTAATTTTTACTGCGTCAGATACTGTGCTGATTTTTGCTTTCTTTTACTTTCTTTTTGCTTATGCCCGTTGAACTACGCTGCAGAAAATAACCCTACCTGCATACTCCCCCTATACCTTTTTTCATTTTCCTATACCTGAATACATGCAGGTTCAGTTGAACTTCCTCGTTATTCTTCTTACTATCTTTATAACGTGTTTTTGTAGTAATCTTTTCACTGAGGCTTGCACCTGCTTCTTTTGCATAAATAAGCTGCACAAATAGGTGGTATACGTAAGTCGGCATATACACGCCAAGAGGTTAATGTTTTGCGAGTGCAGAACAACGGGTAAGCTCCCCTTTTTTAAAAATAACGAGAATATGTAATACCATGAAAAATGAAAGCTCAGTACGCCCTATTATTGCGCACGTCTCATTTGCCAAGCGCCGCTTCATCGAGCTTTTTTCAACCACACCTTTATCAGCCCAGCCATTGGTAATTAAGAGCGCTCTCGTTCAGTACCCAATTGTTAAAAACGCTATCGTTTGCGCAGTCGCCTTGCTAGGCAGCGCATCAGTGCATGCTGAAACCTTGGGTAAACCAAACACAACGCCATGCCCGAGCGAGTTTCACGCAGTAGTACTGTCCTCAGACGCCACTCAATGTCAGCAATTTGAGAGCGAAACTCCCGCAGCTATGGTGTACCACACCGCGCTTACGCCTTCCCAGGTAGTGAGCTTTTATAAAGAACGACTTCCCAAATTTGAAACGCATTCAGCAATCAATCAGCGCACGTTGATTACATCCAAAGAGCGAAATACAAAAATTGTCGTATCACCCGATAATGCAGGTGCTCAAGTAGATATTTTGGTGGCGGCTAAATAACAAGCCAAATAAAAGAGAGAATTGTAAATTGCCAGATTTCACTCTCCACGACATGGCCGATGCCACAGCAACCCTCGAGCAGATGCGCACTAAAAAGCTCTCAAGTAAGCAGCTAGTACAAGCCAGCTTAGACAGACTCCATCTGGTAAACCCGCATTTAAACGCGGCAACTCAAGTGTTTGCCGAACAAGCATTAGCCGCCGCTGAAAATCCAATTGCCGGGCCGTTATCAGGCTTACCAATAACCCTCAAGGAAACGTATGCCCTAGCAGGTGAGCAAATTACTATTGGTAGCCAGCGTATGCAGCCTATTCAATGTTTAAAAGATGCCCCCGTTGTTGAGCGACTCAAATCAGCGGGCGCAATCATTATTGCGCGAAGTAATGTTCCTGAATTTGTGATGACCGCGGAAACAAGTAATTTGCGCTTTGGGCGCACCAATCATCCAAAAGATCAACGTCTTGTGCCGGGTGGGTCAACTGGAGGCGAAGGAGCACTGGTAGCTAGTGGTGTATCGCCGATAGGATTTGGAACAGACATTTTAGGCTCTATACGAATTCCGGCGGCGTTTTGTGGCTTAGTGGGTTTTAGGCCTCATTCGGCTGCCGTTAACAAAAGATCGGTGTACCCCGAGTCGGGTCCGTATTTTGAAACATTCAATGGAATAGGCCCAATTACTAGGAGCGTTCGAGATGCCCGCCTAGCGTATTCGGTAATAGCCAATGAACCACCAGCGTTACCCGCATCTATTAGTGGACTAAAGCTCATCGCTCCAAAGAATTACCCCTTCGAAGCACAAGACGAATGCATCGATACGGCCTATCGAGCCGCATTAGAGGGGTTGCAAACAGCGGGAATGGTAAGGCACGAACTTGTGCTTGATGATATCAAAACACTATTTATGAACGTGCCTAAATTGGTAACCGGAGAAATGGTCTCTGTATGGAAAGACTGGCTTTCTGTTGACGGAAAACCATTTTCAATTATCAATGAAACACTGCGTCAAATGACTGGAAGAGCCACAGTACAACCAGGCTTTTTTCTTTGGTTATCGCTTATCAATGGTCTATATCGCCCTCGTCAAAAAACCGCTTTGACCGGCATCATTGAAACCTATGAACATGCGCGAAAAAACTATCGAA
This sequence comes from Alteromonas sp. P256, assembly GCF_036864455.1. NCBI lineage: Bacteria > Pseudomonadati > Pseudomonadota > Gammaproteobacteria > Alteromonadales > Alteromonadaceae > Alteromonas > Alteromonas sp. P256. Next base: position 58,398 of record NZ_JAZETM010000013.1, on the reverse strand, counting down.
CGTTATTAGGCCATGATGCATTACTATGCTTACCCACAATAGGCATGCTCGCGCCAAGGCACGGTGCTATGAACCGTGCAACCTTAATGAAACCTGGACTCAATAAACAGATCACAGCTCACACACTTGTTAACATGCTCGACCTTTCGGGCATTACGGTGCCGGCTCGTGGTTTTAGCGATCCAAAAACTGGCTTAGTTCCAGGCATAATGCTCGCATCAGCCCCTGGCAATGAGGGAGCGTTGTTAGATGCCGCAGAAGCGCTAGAACACACTCTGCTATAAAAAATCAGAACACTCTTTATTTACACCCTGTAACTCTTCATTACCCAAACAGCAATTCTTGGCATCTGCTTTGCAGTATCTTCCTTACCAAAGGTCTAGCTTGATTTCGCGTCACCTTTTTGACGCTAATATTGATTGATATATGTGAGGATAAAGATGGAATTGGCAATTATTTTGATGATGTTACTTATTGTCGTTGCTCTAGGCGCCATAAAATTGTCTGATGGAGGAATGGCATTTCCATTTCGACGTAAGCCACAGCTGTTTACCCAAGTGGAATACTCATTTTTAACGTTAATTGAACAAGCGGTAGGTCGTGAATTTAGAGTCATGTGCCGAGTTCGTTTGAACGACATGGTGGCCGTTCGTCAATCGACGAAAAAGAAAACGGCATCACAGGCACTCTCACGCGCATCAAGTCGTCAGCTGGATTTTGTGCTTGTAGAAAAAGATACCATGAGCCCAGTGTTAGCCATCGACCTAGTACACAACCAGGGAAAGGAGGGCTACAAAACCCAAAAAGATTGGTTTGTTACTGGTGCTTTGGACGCTGCTGGAGTTCCTCATGTTCGCATTAAAGTGAAGTCGGGCTACAGTATTGAAGATATTCGAGAATGCCTTGAAAACAAACTTGTGCCATATCGTCGTCTACAGCAAAAGATGGCGCAACAGCCTACGCTGAATCCAGAGCCTACAAAACGCCCAACAAGGCCTATTAGATCAAGCCGCCCTGCTGCTGCTTAATCATATATACCAGTGCGCATAGACAATTACCTCTTCCCCCTGCCTTTGTTACAGCTCAAACTTACACAGAGTGACGGTAACAAAGGCATTTTTCTGTCAGTTTCACCACATTCCTTATACAATTAGGAATACAACAGCTTTTATAACTGCTTGCGTAACAGCTTATAATATTGCGGTTAAAGCAGTGCAACAGCACATTTTAAAACGTTAACTTGTCGGTACAATTATGAAACGAATTGGTATTTTAGGTGCAATGGATGAAGAAGTTGCGCTACTTAAAGCGTCACTCGACGACTTGAAAGAAACGAAGTGGAAACATTTAACGTTTTACGAAGGCACACTCAGCGGCATTGAAGTGATATTAGTAAAATGCGGCATAGGTAAAGTAGCGGCCGCTATCGCAACAACGGTGCTAATTGAGCAGTACGCTCCCGATGCGGTAGTGAACACTGGCTCGGCGGGTGGTTTTGATAAAGACCTAAATATTGGTGATGTGGTTATAGCCAGCCACGTTATTCATCACGATGCCAATCTTACTCACTTTGGTTACAAACTTGGCCAATGCGCCGGTATGCCAGAAGATTTTCGCTGTGATGAAGCACTCATTGAAACAGCCAAAAATGCCACATCACACATTGCTGAAATACAATCTACCAGCGGCTTAATTTGCACCGGCGACGCATTTATTGGCAGCGATGAAGCCGTAGCAAAATTAAGAGAAGACTTTCCAGAAATGAAAGCGGTTGAGATGGAAGGGGCCGCAATCGGCCAGGTTTGCTACATGCTGAATACGCCATTTCTTGTTATACGCTCTTTGTCAGATATTGCCGGGAAAACCTCGACAGTGAGTTTTAAAGAGTATTTAGAGACCGCAGCAAAGCACTCTGCACAGCTGGTAATGGCAATGGTAAAAAACTTTGCATAACTGATTGTCTAATCGAAAATAAAGACTTACCACACCAATGAATTCACTGATTAGTGGCATTGATTTTCAACCACTACTGATACTTTGGTTGGCCATCGCTATCGACGCCTCTTGGCGATGGCCGCAGCGTACTCACCCACTAACACTTATGCGCTATTTGGTCACTCAGATGGGGCGTAAAGTGTTACCGTCCTCATCGTTTGCACCCAGCCAGCACTACATTTCAGGTACACTGGCAGCCATTGTATTACACAGCCCTCTCGTTGCCTGCCTCGCCATTTTAGTTTCAATGGCACAATACCCTGTTTTTTTTGATGCTGTCATTATGATAGTGCTGCTTGATTACGGCTATCAGCGCCAGCAGTACAAAAAAGTGTTGGCGACTGTGGGCAGAAACAAAAAATCTCTCGCTCGTGAGTTAGTGTCGAGCATCACAGCGCGTCAATGCGATACGCTAACTGATATAGGTATTGCAAAAGCGGCTATAGAGTCGCTATGGCTAAAGTTTCTTTATCTCTTCTGTGGCGTTATTTTTTACTATATCGTCTTTGGGCCCATTGGCGCCTTAGTGTATCGACTCCTGCTTTTAACCTCATGGCAGTGGCACTATCGAGACCCCAAAATGGCGCTATTTGCTAAACCCATAAAAAAAGTTGTTAGCGTATTAGTGCTTCCGCCCGCTTTACTAGGCGCGCTCATCACGTTAATAAGCAGCAGACCTATTCGCGGTTTAAAAGCAGTTAAACGCTGTTCTGATAAAGATAAAACCTCGCTGCTATTGTCAACCCTTGGCGGTATACATAATATCAAGCTGGGCGGGCCTGCCATTTATGCCAACAGAAAAATACGCTACCCACGGGTAGGCGGAGTACACGAGGTTAAATTTTCAAGCATGGTTTATGTCAAAAGAACAATCACCAACGCCATGATTGGTGTCACTGCGATAGCCACACTGTTACTCATTGTTATAGGCATGTAGATATAATGACTTCACTAAAGCTCCGTATTCAACGCGCATCTCTTTTTTCTTGGCTTTTTTCTTGGTTTTTTTCGTGGCTTTTTTCTCATCTATTGTCTGGCTTTGCTTGTCGCTCTTCTGCTTTTTGTGGTGTGTTCCTGGCTAAAGGTTTAATAGGGAGTGCTACCCTTAGTTTCTTACTTGTTGCAAACGTAACCGTTGCCGCCAGCTTATTGCCACAAGGGCAAAATAAGGGCTCACCCAATAACTTCAACTCTGAATACCATCAAACAGAAAGCTCTGCATTGCACGAGGGGCAACAGGCTCCTAATAAAGACAGCTTGCGAATAGTTAGCCTGGCTCCACACCTCACCGAATGGGCGTACAGTTTGGGGTTAGGCCCTAACCTTGTGGCAGTCAGTGATTACAGCGATTACCCCGAGGCAGCGAAAGCGCTGCCTCGCGTTGCAGACTACCAAGGCATAGATATGGCCGCCATTCTCGCTTTTAAGCCCGATCTGGTGTTGGCATGGAAAGGAGGGAATAAGCCACAAGATATACAAAAGTTGTCGTCTTTGGGGCTTAACGTGTTTGATAGCGCAATAACGCAAATAGACGATATCCCATCAGAGCTCATTCGTTTAGGTACGCTAACGCATACTAGTTTAAAGGCGAAAACTCTGGCTGAAGCATTTAATGAGAAGATAGCGGCGTTAAAAAACGCTTATTCAAGGGAAACGCCCAAAAACGTGTTCTATTACTCGTGGTCCACACCCTTGATGACAGTAGGCCCTAAAGCATGGCCTAACAAACTACTGAACGTATGCGGCGCGCAGACGGCATTTTATGATAGCCCCATCGATTACCCTCAAGTATCCGTTTCAGAAGTGCTAGTCCGTCAGGTTGATGTAATTATTGCAGCAAGTAACGAAAGCAAAGCGTCATTGTCATCATTCTGGGAACCTCATTCAGACTTTTTAGATGCGGAAATAGTTACTGTAAATCCCGACATAACCAGTCGATTCTCACTGCGTCTTGCAGATGAACTAAAACGACTTTGCAGCGGTATTAATTAAACTTTTGTAGTATATTGTTCATTGAATTATCGCAACGGGAAAGGTCATCATGCGATTTGTTGTGACAGGTTTCTTAATTGCTGTGGGCGTTGCATTGTTTTTATCACTGCAATTTAGCGCTAAGGCCACCACTTATCGAAATATTGAAGCATCACCTTTTCTGCTAGAAAGAGTGGCCAGTAACGATTGGCTGCTAATCGATGTGCGCTCTCCTGAAGAATACGCCGACGGACACATTCCTGGTGCCATCAACATGCCCCACAAAAGCATTGATGAGTACATAAGCGAATTGCAGGAATATAAAGACAAGCCCATCATTCTCTACTGCCGCTCAGGTAGACGAGCCAAACTCGCAATGAAAGTGCTGCAAGAGCAAGACTTTACCGACGTTATGCATTTGGAAGGCGATATATTGGGCTGGAATGAAGCTGGGTATGCTGTGCAAAAAATGTAACAGCTCTGCATTTAGCTATTACCTAGAGATGGTCTTCCCATGCCCTATCTAAGCCCCTATCTAGTTCACAGTGATACCACAACGCGGGCCGTGCGAAGCTGTACAACTGTGTGGTACACTTTTTTCACTACACGTTTTCACACACGCAACCTCAAGAAAACCAAATGCAAATAGATATTGCTACTCCCGCTATGTTGTTTCCTGCTATTTCGTTACTGTTACTGGCCTATACGAATAGATTTCTTACCCTTGCGACTATCATTAGAAACTTTGCGAAAGAGGAACGCAACGACAATACGGTTGCGCAAATCACAAACCTGCGTCAGCGTATTTCACTGATAAAGCGTATGCAAATAGCCGGGGTAGGTAGCTTCTTTTTATGCGTAGTTTCTATGCTTGCCATTTACCTGACGTATCAAAAAGTCGGTAATTGGATATTTGCTGCAAGCTTGGTGTCGTTACTTTACTCACTCTGGATGTCTGTACGAGAAATCTTAATTTCTGTTGAGGCACTTGACGTTCATTTAGACGGTATGAAGGGTGACTGATGCACAACAATGCCTCTAAAGACGCCGCACGCGAAGGAAAAACTCGCCATGACATACACTATGTTCAGCTAGCCCCACAGTATTTTGAGGGCGTAATTGCACTGGGAAATCACGTTCATGGCGATAACTACTTAACTCCCGAGCTTATGACTGATTATTACACGCGTAGCTTTCACAATAACGTTAATGCTAGCTGGCTAGCATTGCACAATGACGTCGTCGTGGGATTCAGGCTTACGTTTGCGCACACTCAATGGACGCCGGATAAATGGTGTACAACAAACCTTTGGACCGTCGACAAAGACAAAGTCTGTTATTTTAAATGCAATACGGTTGTTCCTGACAAACAAGGCTTGGGGATTGGCAGTAAACTGTTGGCCAAGTCGATTGAAAGCGCATCAATACAAGGCGCTCTTGCTGGACTCGCTCATATATGGCTAGCCAGTCCGGGGAATAGTGCGTTTAAATATTTCTCGAAAAATGGCGGTGTACTTATCAAAAAACATCCTAATAAATGGCAGTACGCGTCAATCTACGAAGGTTACGATTGCCCTGTTTGCGACGAGCACTGTTACTGTGAAGGTGCCGAAATGATGCTTTCGTTTTCTCAAAATAAGTCGCAAATCTGACTATAATCTACGATCCCCTCGTTTCTACTTCAGTATCGCCATTACACCCAAAGCCTGCCAACACTATTCAAGTAAATAACTATTTAAATAAATAGCTATTTATGTAAAAAGCGTTGGCAGGCTTCTGATAATTCGCATCAGGGTTTACGCAACGATTGCACAGCGTTGCCGGTAAAGCGCTTATCGTTCGCCGTAAACGCTCGTAACTTTACCGTAAAAACCTTCGAATTAAGAAAGAGTGATACGAGCAAATTTACGTTTACCCACTTGGTAAACATTTTCGCCCTTTTCAACAAGCACAAGGCGTGTATCTTCTACTTTTTCGCCGTTAATTTTAACCGCACCCTGCTTTATCATTCTCATTGCATCTGAAGTTGAGCCCACAAGCTTTGCTTCTTTTAGCAAGTTACCAATAGCTACGCCATCGGCAGGCAGGGCAATTTCTAGCTCAGGCATATCATCTGGAATTGCGTTTTTTTGGAAACGCTGAATAAAATCTTGATGGGCGCCTTCGGCTGCCGCTTCGTCGTGGAAGCGAGCAATTATCTCTTTCGCAAGCAGAATTTTAATGTCGCGAGGGTTCTCACCATCAGCAACGCGGGTTTTAAGGCTGGCAATCTCTTCTAACGGCCTGAAACTGAGTAAGTCGTAATAGCGCCACATTAAATCATCAGATATTGACATCACTTTACCGAACATATCGTTTGGTGCATCGGTAATACCAATATAGTTATTTAGCGACTTCGACATTTTTTGAACGCCATCAAGGCCTTCAAGCAGCGGCACCATTACAATAGACTGCTGGCTTAAGCCCTGCTCTTTTTGAAGCTCACGCCCCATAAGCAGGTTAAAACGTTGGTCGGTTCCGCCAAGCTCCACATCCGATTTCAGTGCAACAGAATCCCAGCCCTGAACCAGTGGATAAAGAAATTCGTGAATTGCGATAGGCTGACCGCCGTTGTAACGCTTTTTAAAGTCGTCACGCTCTAGCATACGGGCCACTGTTTGGCTGGCCGCCAGCTTGATCATGCCAGCTGCGCCGAGGTTATCCATCCACTGTGAGTTAAAACGTATTTCCGTTTTTTCTTTGTCTAGAATTTTAAAAACCTGCTCTTGGTAGGTTTTTGCATTTTCCAAAACTTGCTCTTTGCTTAATGGTTTGCGCGTGACGTTTTTACCTGTTGGGTCGCCAATAAGACCGGTAAAGTCACCAATAAGAAAAACAACCTTATGACCTTGCTGCTGAAAAGTGCGAAGCTTATTGATCAAAACAGTGTGACCAAGGTGAAGATCAGGCGCAGTTGGATCAAACCCAGCTTTGATTGTTAGGGTTTTGCCAGATTTAAGTTTCTCTATTAAATCGTCTTCAGGGAGAATCTCATCAACCCCCCGTTTAATTTCAGCGAGAGCTGTTTGCCAATCATTCATTTGTTATTCACACTCTTTGATAACACTAATTCATTTTGTGCGGCATTTTACGCATACAACGGAACCATTAAAAGGTTTACTCGTCAAAATTGAGTTATAAGCAGTTGCCGTTTTATCAGGTAAGATTCCAACGTTGTGTTGATACTCTTTTTATCTTGCTTTTAAGAAGCTTTTGAATAAACAAACTTTGCCTACTTCACGGCACTGAACACATATAAAAATGGTGGCTTTTGCTTTATAAACAGTAAGAAAAGTTGCATTTTTAAGCAACCTATGTGACATAGTATTTGATGAATAGTACTATGTATGCAGTATTTCTCTAGAAAGCAGTAGAAAGAGAAAAGAAATGAGAAAAGAAATGGCGAAAAAAATAGACACTTCTAAAGCTGTCAATTTAATTAAAAAGTTACCAAAGCAGCACAGAACAAGCCTCGCAATAGCCAGCATGTTCTTAGGTGCGCTTATCCTTTTACCATCAGAGCCGGTAGAAGCGAGTCGCCATCAAGAGGCGTTATCTCTTGATGCAGGTATACGTTACCCCGTTGCACTTCAACTTACTTCGTCTTCCGACGTTTTCATTGGTGAAGAAGAATCACCTTGGCAGACATATAAAGTAAGAAGTGGCGACACGTTAGCAAAAATATTTAAGCGCGCAGGCTTTACTGCACGTGACGTTTATAACGTTACCAATTCGGGAGAGTTAGCGAAAACCTTAGTCACTTTACTCCCTGGCGACGACCTGTCCTTTAAAGCTGACCGCGAAGGTCGTTTTAGCGAATTGAAATACGCTTTATCGGCAACCGAGACATTGCTGGTACGCCGAAATAAACCTCAAAACGATGCAAGTGAACACACCAGCGTTCATTCAGACGCACTAGTCGCAGAGCTTGAAAAGCGTAGCGTAGATATTCGCTATAATTTTGCTCAAGGCGAAATAACGTCTAGCTTTTGGAATGCCGCCCGCGAAGCGGGTATGAGTAGCAACCAAATTATGAACCTTGCGGGGATCTTTGGTTGGGACATCGACTTTGCGTTAGAAATACGCGCTGGAGATACCTTCAATGTGGTGTTTGAAGAACAGTACATCGACGGTGAGTTTGTTGGCTATGGCGATATCGTTGCCGCTGAGTTTACCAACCAAGGCGAGCAGTTTAGCGCTATTTTACATGAAGATGGCAGATACTATACGCCTGAAGGGCGCAGTATGCGTAAGAGCTTTTTACGTGCACCTATTAACTTTCGATATGTTAGCTCTAACTTCTCTAAAGCCCGCTTTCACCCTGTTCAAAAACGATGGAAGGCTCACAGAGGCACCGACTATGTCGCGAAAGTGGGAACGCCAGTTATGGCAGCAGGCGATGGCAAAGTAGTTAAATCAGCTTACGATAAGTACAACGGCCACCACGTGTTTATTAAGCACGGTGAGAAGTACACTACAAAATATCTTCACTTTAGAAAGCGTGCGGTAAAAGTTGGCGATACCGTTAAACAGGGACAAACGGTAGGTTATTTAGGCAGCACGGGTCTTGCTTCAGGTCCACACGTTCACTATGAGTTTTTGGTAGATGGCGTGCACCGAAACCCAAGAACGGTTCAGTTACCTAAAGCGCTGCCCATTGCAAAAGAAGAAAAAACGCGATTTATGGAAATTGCGTCGGTAAGGCAACAGCAACTGGATAATAACAAGCGCATTATGCTTGCTATGCAATGATAGTATAATACCAGTCGGTATAAATGGTTATGTGAATATTTACTAATGGCTAAATACATTGGATTGATGTCAGGGACGAGTATGGACGGCGTGGACGCCGTCCTTTGTGATATTTCCGATGGCACTTCTGTCTCAGATAACGAAGGCAGAGAAAACAAAAAAGAAACCGTTTGTAGAACACTTGCCGCTTATTCACTTCCCTACCCGGATGAGTTACTTAGCGCCCTAAATGCGCTGTGTGTAGAGGGCTCCAATGAGCTAAATACACTAGCGATAGCAGACAGGCTAGTCGCCGAGGTATTTGCCGAGGCTGTGCATGCCCTGTTAGCGCAAGAAAAACTATCTGCTAGTGATATCACAGCAATCGGATCCCACGGGCAAACCATAAGACATCACCCAGACTGCAACGTGCTTTCATTAAGCTTTAGCAAGGACAATCTGCGCACATTTACCTGTCAAATTGGCGATGCCAATACCCTTGCCGTACTCACCGGAATTGATGTGGTTGCCGACTTTAGGAAAAAAGATATTGCACTTGGTGGTCAAGGTGCTCCCCTTGTGCCAGCCTACCATAATGCCGTATTCGCACATCCCTCAAAATACCGGGTACTGGTTAATATTGGCGGCATTGCCAATATAACTGTTGTGCCACCCGCTTATCAGCAACGTCCGCCTTTAGGCTTTGACACTGGGCCTGGCAATACGCTAATGGACAATTGGATCCGCCTACATTTAAACCAACCGTTCGATAACAAAGGCAGCTGGGCAGCCCAGGGACGCGTGAATCAGTCGCTGTTAAATCACATGTTAAGCGACACCTACTTCTCCTCACCCTGCCCTAAAAGTACCGGCAGAGAGTATTTCAATATCGACTGGCTAAGTAACTATTTATCATCCTTTTTCTCTGAGAGAACGGGGCACATTGACGAGAGCAGTAAAGACAACGCCTTTCGCCCCGTCGACATTCAAGCCACGCTGTTGCAACTCACGGCTAAAACTATTACCAATGCAATACAGCAAGTGGTAGGCACTCAGCATACAAACCATGATGAAAGGGATTTCGAACAAAACGATATTGAAGTGATTGTTTGTGGCGGCGGCACCTTCAATAGCGCGTTAATGAATCAGCTAGCTTCCGACTTAGCTTACGAGACACCTGCTGAACCTTTTGCTAATTTGGCTGCTAACTTGGCTGCTAACTCACTCTCCGACTTGGCTGCTAACTCACTCACTGACTCTTCTGCTAACTCACTCACTGACTCTTCTGGTCAGCCATCGGGCTACACCGTACTGAGTTCTGACCATGTGGGCATTCACCCACAGCACGTTGAGGGAGCGGCATTTGCTTGGCTAGCGTTTGCTTACCTTCATGATATTACAGGCAATGTGCCGCAAGTTACCGGAGCAAGCAGAGCTGCTGTTCTTGGAGGGCTTTACAAAAAGAACTAGCGTACTGATTTTGCATCAATACGAACATTTCACCGGTTTCCTCAGTTACAACGCGAGCCTTTAAAGACTCAAAACATCTTTATTATATAATTTCGCACTAATATCGCCTATTGAATCAATCCAAGTTACATCCACTTATGTATCCACTACGACTAAAGTAGAAACCATAAAGGATACTTAATGACAGATTCAGCATTATTCCAACCCATCGAGTGGGCCGGAAAGACATTACAAAACAGAATGGTGCTTGCACCAATGACCCGTGGACGCGCAGGCAACGAAAGCATTCCTAATAAAATCATGGGCGACCAGTACGTACAGCGTGCTGATGCAGGCCTTATCATTTCTGAAGCCACATCAATTTCTCCAGAAGGTGTAGGCTGGGTTAATGCTCCCGGTATCTATAACGATGAAATGGTAGAAGGCTGGCGTTCAGTCATTGATCGCGTGCACCAAGCAGGCGGAAAAATTGTACTGCAGCTATGGCACACAGGCCGCGCATCGCACAGCGACTTTCACAATGGCGAGCTACCTTTTTCAGCGTCGGCTATCAAAATTGAAGGCGACGAAATTCACACACCTAAAGGTAAAAAACCTTACGAAGTACCCCGCGCTATGACTGCTGATGACATTCAGCGCACGGTAGAAGATTTCAAAAAAGCGGCGATAAATGCAAAAGCCGCTGGTTTTGACGGTATCGAAGTTCACGCTGCCAATGGTTACCTGCTTAATCAATTTTTAGATAGCCGCAGCAATCAGCGTGACGATAACTATGGCGGCAGTTTGGAAAACCGCTATCGTTTCCTTGCTGAAGTTATGGACGCAGTGCTAAGCGTTTGGTCTGCAGAAGATGTAGGCGTGCGTTTATCGCCTAATGGTGTGTTCAACGACATGGGTGCCGACGACTACAGAGAAACCTTTACGTACGTAGCACAGCAACTTAACAAGCTGAAAGTTGGTTATTTGCATGTAATGGACGGACTGGCTTTTGGTTTCCACGAACGTGGCGAGCCAATGACTCTTGCAGAGTTTAGAGCGCTGTTCGACGGCATTATTATTGGTAACTGCGGATACACGAAAGAAGAAGCAGAAAAACGCATTAGCGATGGCGACGGTGACATGATTGCTTTTGGTAGACCGTGGATAACCAATCCAGACCTTGTGACGCGCTTTAAGCACGACTACCCGCTAACCCCCTTTGATGATCCATCTACATGGTATGGCGGCGACGAAAAAGGCTACACCGATTATGAAACGTATCGCGAATCAAGCGGTAAAGACGCGATGTCGTCGTTAACATAACAGGGTTTGCTTCACCACAGCCTAAGCACGGGCTACGAAATACAAAGTAATAAGCGCAGAATTAAGTAAGCGCCAGTAAAAATAAAAAACGCCTATCGTTTAACAACGATTAAGCGTTTTTTATTAGCGTGTAATTTGACGTAGCCCTGGAGATGCAACTTTAGCTAAGCGCTTTTTGCTTACTTGCCAACACGGCCAATTTCTCTAAGCATGACATCCATGCGTATTCATGTTGCTGGCACTCTTCTTGAGTCATAAAACCACTTTGCTCTAACACAACGTTAACGTGGCCTTCCTCAACTTCATTAAAATGAATGTTTACTGAAGTCATTACAGAGTCTTCTAGGTTATCTTCCCAAGCCCAAGAGAATACCAGTTGCTCGTTAGCTAACAGCGTAACGTACTCCCCCGTTAACGACATTTCGACTCCGTTAGGCTCCATCATTTTAATGCGATATCGTCCGCCCTCTTTAAAATCGTTCATTACTTGAGTTACTGAGCAATTGCCTGGTGCAAACCACTGAGAGAGGTACTCAACTTCATGGAACGAGGCATATATGAAAGGGAGTGACGCATTAAAGGTAACGTCTATAGTAAATTGATGCATAAGATGGCCTTTGTCATTTTACATGGAGTACTTTATAAAGAGTCACTTTTAACACTGACGTAAGCGAGATGGACTCTGCTTTGCTGTTGCTGTTGCTGTTGCTGTTGCTAATGATATCGACCAATGTCCATAAATGCTTAACGTTTCGTTCCTCTTCGCCCCTCTTTCTCCCTCTCTTTTCCTGTCTTTGTAACAGGTTGTTGACCTAGTAACGGCGCAACAAATTATTCAATCAAGGTTGTGCAACTAATGGAACTGTATAGACTGACCGCATGCTACGCAAATCTGCGTTGTCAGATTTACAGCTACAATAGGGCTCATATCAAAAACCCCTTTAATCTCCTAACCGCACAGGCGATTTTTACCAGCAGACTTGGCTTTAAATAATGCCTTATCTGCCTCGCCGATGAGCTGCTCTATCGACGTATTTTGCGATGGTTGACATGCTGAAAAACCAGCGCTTACCGTTACCTTGCCTAGTGGGCTTGCACTGTTGGTCATTGCCAGCGAACCAACAGCTTCTACTAGCTCTCTCCCTACGCTAATGCATCCATCCCTATTTGTGTAAGGCAATATTACTAAAAATTCCTCTCCACCATAGCGAACTACACAGTCTTGAGGGCGCTTGACATTATCATTCATGGCAGTAGCTACCGACTTTAAACACGCATCACCTTTTATATGCCCGTAGGTGTCGTTGTACCCTTTGAAATAGTCGATATCGAGCATGATGACACTAAAAGGGTCACCATCTCGGGCTGCATGCTTTAATAGCAGTGGTACTTCAGTCGCCAAATAGTATCGATTATACAATTCGGTTAACTGGTCGTGAAAAATTAGCTCTCTTAGCAGCGACAAACGCAGTGCATTCTGCAGCGCGTTTTTAACCCGGTGGACCAAGGTTGATGCCACTATGGGTTTTTCAATAAAATCAGCCCCACCCGCTTGCCAACAATTGTCTTGTACATGAGGATCTGCACTTCCAGTCACAAAAATAACCGGTGTATCAGCAAAGTTAGCGGTACTTTTTAACTCTTTACATAAAGTAAGCCCATCTTTTTTAGGCATATTTACGTCTAACAGTATTAAATCGGGGCGAATATCTTCACATGTCTGACAAACCAAACTACTGTCGTCAACGACATGACATTGTGCAAACTCATCAATAATTGAGGACAGCACTAGCCGACTCGATTGCTCATCATCCACAATAAGCACTTGGCAATCAGGTAAGCTTTTACGGTCAATATCAGGCAGGTCAATAGTTGTATAGTGGTGCTCTGACATGCTGACTCCTGCTATTATTTTATAAGTTCTAGAAGTAACTCATTGTGTGCTTCAGCAGGTTTAGGGTAAGCAAAATAATATCCCTGACCATACTCGCACCCCATTTCCTTTAATGCCTGCATTTGGCTTTGTGTTTCAATACCTTCGCACACCACCTCTAAATGTAGTGAATTAGATAAATCGAAAATGGCTTTTACAATGCTCAGAGCCTGTTTGTCTGTCTCAATATCAATAATAAATGAGCGATCTATTTTTAGAACATCGAAATTAAAGCTCTTTAAGTACGATAAACTCGAATAACCTGTGCCGAAGTCATCAAGCGCAACAGACACGCCTAATTGCTGTAAAGAGTAAATGGCTTTTTTAGCACTGGTGATATTTTGAATAAGCGCAGACTCGGTAATTTCGAGCTCTAACCATTGTGCCGGTAAACCATACTCAGCGAGGGTTTCCTTTACAGTTTGAGCAAAACCAAACTCATTAAACTGCGATGCACCTATATTCACAGCAACTTTTACTGGAGTACCACTAGCTAGCCATTTTTTTGCCTGCCTACAGCTCTCTTCTAGCACCGCTTTCCCTAAAGACTTTATTAATCCGCACTCTTCAGCAATAGGCACAAAGGTGAAGGGCGACATGAGTTCACCGTTATGCCCCTCCATCCTTACCAGCGCCTCCATGCCCGTTATACGATTATCTTTAAGGCTAAATTTTGGCTGAAAATGCACTATCATAGCGTTCTCTTCAAGGCGCTGGTGAAGCAGTTGCTCTATGCTCACGCGCTCCTCTAAATTTTCGGAAAGTTCATTTGCATAAAAAGAAACGCCATTCTTGCCATCGTTCTTTACTTTGTACATGGCGGTGTCAGCATGCCGCATAAGCTGTTCGGGCGTTTGAGCATCATCTGGAAACACACTCACGCCTACGCTCACTGTTAGCCTATGCTCTTGGTCATCAAGCTGAAATGGGGTATTAATAGTGCTGATTACGCTACTGGCAATTTGATTAACGTAACTATAGCTTTTACATCTGCTAAGCAGTATTACAAACTCATCGCCACCAATGCGAGAAACTGTTGTGTAAGCATCTCCCACACCTTCTAGTCTCGACGCCACGTGCTTAATAATGGTATCGCCTAAATGATGACCCTTGGCATCGTTAACATATTTAAAGTTATCAATATCAATAAGCAAGGCGGCTACCATAATGTCAGTATTCTGCGACAAACTAATTGCCTGCAGCATTCTATCGTGCAGCAATACTCGGTTGGGCAGCCCTGTTAATTGGTCGTGATGGGTGAGATGCGTCATTTGCGTTGACATAGCAACAGACGCGGTTACGTCTTGAAATACGATCACCCCACCAATTATGTGCTTCCCTTCCATATCAAAAATAGGGCAAGCAGTATCTTCAACACGATAACAAGTACCGTCGTTACCCATTAACTCGGCATTAAGCGCCATCGCTACTGCACGCTTTTGTTCTAGTGCAATTGATAGCGGATTTCTCATCGGCTCATGATTTGATGCATCTCGTAAATTCATAACCTCTGCAATCGGTCTACCTAGCGACTCTTTCTCTGAATACCCTGTTAGCCTTTGCGCTACCGTGTTGATAAACGTTACACACTCATTGTTATCTGTAGCAATAACAGCATCGCCAATAGAGCGTAAAATCGTATTTAAATGGTTTTTTTCGCTATGCAGCAGGGTATAGGCTTTGTGCAACGATCGAGCCTGCTGCTTAATGAGCATTTGGCTTTGCACACGCAGGCGGCAGATGTCTAGATGAATAGGCTTTCCAATAAAATCAGCCGCGCCCAATTCAAGCGCTTCGGTCTCTATAGATGCGTTGTTGTGACTAGTAATAAAAATAAAGCTGCTAAACGAGAGTTCAGGAATATTTTGCATAGCTCTACATAGCTCAAAACCGCTGATTTTCGGCATATCAATGTCTAACAAAATAACATCAGGCAGGTGCTGCTTTGCCAATACTAAAGCGTCTTCTGGCGACGTGGTAGTTATAACTTGGTACATGTCGGACAACGCACTTTCGATGACTAAAAGATCCGATTTTTGGTCATCAATTGCTAAAACTGTGCCCTTTTGTAGGACTAATTCCCTAAATTGTTCAGTTGCCAAATTGTACACTCTCTATTAATTTGTATTTAGTTCTGCGTAAATTATTACACTGTGTTGCAGATTATATGCGGAAAAATCTATACACAAATATAGACAGTTTTATACTCTTCCTGCAATAATTACGTTGCTATTTGTAGCGAACCTATCTAAATTTAATGTTGAAGAAATATGATTGCTTTTGGCTAACTCCTACGAAATTTGAGCTTTTGTTCGCCGATTTCGGTAATTAATCTCGCTGCTGCTCTATAAATTGTGTATCCAATGAAAATACATGCATCCTCCGCACTCTATTCAATGCTGGTTTTAATTAGCATCTCTATAGTGACATTTTTTGCCAATAAACAGGTTATCAATTCTTACAATACAGAGTTAAACGACGATATACGCAATGACCTTTTTGAACTAGAGACCTTGCTGGTAAGTGAGTTTGAAGCATTTAACGACGACTTGGCTTTGCTGTACAATACGCCCCCTATTAGCGGTCTTGCGCGTGCTGCGCAAAATAATGGTATAGACCCCTTAGACGGAACCACCACTGCACGCCTAAAAGACCGCCTAGCGCAAATTTTCGCTAGCCTAATACAAAGCAACGGCAGCGTTTTTCAGCTACGTGTTCTCAATGCTCAGGGTCATGAAATTGTAAGAGTTGATAAAGCGGAGGGCAGCGTGCGTCGCCTTACCAATAGTGAGCTACAGGACAAAAGCAAACGCTTTTATTTTCTGCAAGCCAAAGCGATGGTAGACGGCCAAGTTTTCACCTCGCGTATCGACTTAAACGAAGAAAATAATGCATTATCGTTTCCTTACACGCCAACAGTACGACTTGCTCGACCTATTTTCAGTACAACAAATGAATTTTTTGGTGTACTGGTTATGAATGTCGATACAACCGATTTACTAAACGCTATCGAGCAACTGGTTTCTAATAAATACAATATTGTACTATCTGACAGCGATGGTTTTTTTATAAAGCACTTCGACAGAGGTTTAGAATATAGCCGCGATTTAGCCCCCGACGCTACATTGAGAACTATTTATGAACAATCTCAGTTTTTAAACAGCGAAATGACGCAGTATAGTTTCAACGAAAAAAGCTGGATAGGACACAGTCAAACCATCACCGTTGCGCAAACACCTCAAGGCGGACTGCTTACGATATCGTTACTCCTTTCAGAACAACAATACCAAGATGGTCTGTTTTCGCGACGAATTCAATCATGGCTGCTGCTTGCTGGGGTTCTGGCAGTGTCATTGGTTGCAATATATTTTCTGCAGAGAAACAACTTAAAACTAACAGAACTACTGAAAAAAAGCGAAGAATCTGAGGCCGCGGTGGACGTTGCAGAAGACGCTATTATAACCACCGACGCGTCTTGGCAAGTTAATTCAATAAATAGGGCGTTTGAACAGCTTTTTTCGTTGCGTATTGGCGATGTACACAAAGCATCGCTGTCTCATGTTTTACAGCAGTTAGGTGATACTCAGTTTGATGTTGCGTGCAACGAGATGAGCCGAAAACTCATCTTTCCTGAATATGACTGGCTTTATGAACCGGCGAACAGCGATAAAAAGTGGCTGCGGATCAAGGTATCAAAGGTGCGCGCGGAACAGTCTAATGCGGCTTATGCCGTCGTTGTGCAAGACGTAACAGGTGAAAAAATAGCACTTGATAAAGTTGAAACGGTAAATCGAGAGCTTGAGTCGACGGTAGCCGAGCGTACAGAGGAACTTGAAAGAGCAATAGGTAAAGCACTTGAGGCAAATGACATTAAGACAAATTTTATTTCAAATGTTAGTCATGAAATGCGTACTCCCCTTAATGGCATTGTTGGCGCCACTAGCCTATTAAAAAAAGAAACGCTGAATGAAAGACAGA
The DNA here is from genome assembly GCF_036864455.1 of Alteromonas sp. P256. Lineage (NCBI taxonomy): Bacteria > Pseudomonadati > Pseudomonadota > Gammaproteobacteria > Alteromonadales > Alteromonadaceae > Alteromonas > Alteromonas sp. P256. The sequence continues at coordinate 40,979 of NZ_JAZETM010000013.1, read as the reverse complement.
TAAATCTCGTCAAAATTGCAGAAAATAGCGTAGATTCGTTGCGCGCTGTTATTAACGACGTATTAGATTTATCCAAAATTGAAGCGGGTAAACTTGAGCTAAATTTTCGTTTTTTCGAACCAGAATCACTGCTAGAGAGCGTAACCAGCACCATGTCGGTTATTGCTAAAGATAAAAACCTTACCCTTTACATAGATACTAACCACTTGCGCTTTGCACAAATTTATTGCGATCCCCACAGACTCACACAAGTACTCAACAATCTACTCAATAATGCAATAAAATTTACCGAGCAAGGCGAGATCTGGGTTAAGGTTTGGAGTGATATCAAGCCGCACGTCAGCTATTTACATATTGAAGTAAAAGATACGGGCGTTGGAATCGCCGCTGACAAAGTAGACAGTTTATTTGAACCCTTTGTCCAAGCCGAAGACACTACCTCAGCTAAATATGGAGGCACCGGTCTAGGGCTATCAATTTGTAAGCAGATACTCTCACTCTTGGGTGGGGAAATATCAGTAAGCTCGGTACTGGAAAAAGGCTCTGTTTTTAGTTTAGACATTCCTGTTGAAGACTGGAGGGAAAAACACGACAACACCACAAGTTTGATGGCGGGAAAAAGTGCAGGATTAGTCATTCAAAACCCGGGGTTACTGACACTTTTGCATGACATGGTGAAATCCTTTGGTGGCGAAGCTTTAACGCTGAATGGCCCATTCCACTCCCAAATGTTCACACAATGCTCTGCTTTAGTTGTCGATTATCAACACCCAGACTTTGCTTTATTTAAAGACCGTTGGAATGGACTCCCTTCTTCAGTCACACAGACTATTAAATTGATAGTAATATCTGACTCATCTCAACCTTCATTTAGCTTACCAGACAACTCGACTAATTTAATTACTCCCTTATATCGTTCTATTTTTGCCTCACAACTAAGTGGTAATACGTCGATTGGTCGAACAACTACCATTGAAACAAAAAATGCTCACAGCGCTGAGTCTGGCATGGTTTCTTTCAAGTCACATAGCGTTCTGATCGTTGATGACAATGAAATTAACCGGCAGGTTGCTCAGTTTATTTTAGAGCCCCTTGGCGTCACGTTAGCCACTGCAAGAAATGGTAAAGAAGCATTAGATGTGCTCACAAAATCACCTCACACTTTCGACCTTATTATGATGGACTGTAATATGCCGGTTATGGATGGTTACGACACCACAAAAGCGATTAGACGTGGAGACGCAGGGCAAGGCTACCAGTCTATTCATATTATAGCCGTCACCGCTAATGCCATGAAAGGCGAGAGTGATAAATGTTATCAGGTGGGCATGAACGATTATGTGACAAAGCCTATTGAACCGGATATTCTGATTGGTAAAATAACCGACCAATTTAATACAAACAAAGCGTTGTCGCCTAATACTGTTGTCGTCGACGAACATGAAGAAACACTATCAGAAGCGCCTTCGCAGCAAAAAAACAACCAAGAAAATGATACTTTATGGGATAAAGAAAGTGCCCTATCACGATTGAGCGGAAGACATAAATTGTTAGACCAACTCATTCAGTTGTTCACTAACGAGTGCGATCTTAAAGTTCAATCTCTAACCACTGCATTCGCTGCGCAAGACAGAGAGCAGATTAGAATGGACGCCCATGCTTTTAAAGGCAATTGTGGTGACGTCGGCGCAGCTGCGCTTTACAACACTCTCGCTATGCTAGAAGATCATGCTATAGAAGCAGAGTTTGACGCTTTAGAAACATTGTTCAATCAAATCAAGGATCAACTTTTTCTTACCTTGAAATTATTCGAATCTCACAACGCAGAACAAGAGTGACCTAATAAGGCTATATTCCCACAATCCAGCTTAATACCATTTTCTCATTAGAATGGCGCTGAGATAATCATTCCTCAGCATGAGTTGCCCATAAGTGACTTCATACTGGGCTTACCACCAAAATGCTGAGCGCAGACTCTTTGGCTTACCTTTACATACAGCGCATCAATTGCCTCATTATTCATAAATTGATGACTAAACCCTGGCGTGCTGGAATCAATGAAGTGACGAGAAGCCAGCATAAAATGTGCAATGAGCTGCTTTACGTTATCGCTACCCATCGCAATGCGCATAGTAGTAAGCTCAATTCCCGCTTTCGACTGCTCGCCTTTACTTAACTCAGAATGCGAGGTTAACGCAGGGCAAAGCACAATAGTGTTGTTCTGACCAATACTCACTTGATGACTAAACGCAGGCTCTAGGGCATCGAAAAAGCGAGTAAATACGTCTTTCGCTAAACCAGCGGGTGCCATATCGATAGTAAATAAGGTACACGGCCAGCCATGAGCGTGCTGTTTTTCCCTAAGTCCTGCATTTTCGTGCTCTGGCAGTGCATGGCAATTCACTCTAATGAGCGGATGAGAGCTTAAAAATGTCGTAAACACTTGTGTATTGATAACTTTCGTCATCATTCGCTGCTCTAACGTTTTCATGCCATTTAATACATCAAACGCTTTTTCAGAGTCTAAGAAAGCGCCCTTGATGTAATACACGTCCCAGAACATGGTTTGCGACCAATCTACACCGTCTACACTGCTTCCCTTAGGCTGAAACATGCGGTGGCCTTCACCTATCACCACACCAGCGGTTGTTGCGCCACTGCCGCACAAGTCTTTGGTATAGCTATGAACAACATAATCTGGGCGTGCAGCTTTATTTTTATGCTGCAGTGGCTGATGTAATACCGGCGTGGCAAGCGTAGAATCAAGCATTACCAGCGCACCTTCAGCATGAGCAAGCTCACTGATACCAGGCACATCGAGAACATAGCCATGGGGGTTACACGGAGACTCCATGTAAACATGCATTGAAGCACCATTGTTTAAACGCTCAGCGTGCTGATGCTTAGTGTGTGCTATAAAATCTGCAAAGCTCTCTTTGTCATACCCGTCGAACCACACAATTTGAATATCCATCCTATTTTCTCTGGCGAAGAAATCGTGAAGAAGCTGGTAAACGCCCCCATACACATTTCTAGACACAATTAACACGTCGCCATGACTTAATACGTTCGACAGCATGGCATCAATCGCTGCCATTCCAGAGTTAAAATTCCAAGCAAGGTATTCAGAAGCATAGGGGCCTGCTTCCATGTCCACAATGGCGTTCGCCAGGGAAATATTGGTTGGGTTCAGTAAACGAGAATATATTTGGTGAGTAAACTCTTTGCCTTGAAATGCATCGTCTACCCACTCTGTGCAGGCATACACGTAAGTTGCTGTTCTCACCACGACCGGAGTCGCTGAAAATAGCGCAGTAACGTTATCAAACATTGGGTAATGACCCTGAGAGCCATTGCCGCTAGACAAACTTTGATAAGTTGCGCGAAACGGGTTTTGTAATGTATCTAGCACCTTGGCAATTTGAAAAGACAAGAACTTTTTAGCATTGAAATAGGCGACCCTGTCTTCTTTGTCCAACGTTTGCAATGTGTTGGTAGTAATATTCCACAGCTCCATTACACTTGATTGTGCGCCATATAGGTGGTGCGCGGTTTGTGCTAAAGCCTTGCCGTAGTCGCTAGACGCATCGATGCCAAAATGGCTTAGCTGTTCGCTAACTAAATCCTCTGTGGTATTGGCCTCAGTGGTATTGCGTTTAGGTGAAAGTACTTTAGCGTGTTCAACCGAGATAGAATGATTGTGGGTATTATCCGACTGCATGATAGTTCCATTAAAATAGTGAAATTGGATTAGGACTGTTGGCTAAGCTAAAAAGCAAACCATTAACTAAAACTTAAAACGATATTTACAATTTGAGAACAAACAGGCATGCGATAGATGAACATGCACTAGGAAAGAAAAGTTTACTTAAGAGTAAAATCTGAATGAATGAAAGCGCTCAAAAACCATTAAAAGTCGTCATTTTAAGCAACGAGGCAGAGCAGATTGCTGACGCTATTCGTACAAAAGCGGAAATTTTACCCGATACTTTTCAGTACATTGATATAAGCATCGCCACTGAGAGCACCGAGGATATCGACTGTGATAACACCGAAGTGCTGCTTGCAGATCCCAATCTAGCGGCTAGGGTTATTCCGCGCTGCCAGCATTTGAAATGGTGCCAATCTACCTGGGCTGGCAATGCTCCACTTCTCAACCTTGAAAAAACTGACTATGAATTAACGGGGCTAAAAGGCGTATTTGGGGAGTTAATGCGTGAGTATGTGTTTGCCTACTTACTACAGTTTGCACGAAACATACCCGCATTTGCCGCGAATCAAAACGCTGAGCCACCGGTGTGGCGCGCTGAGACACGCTTTCCCCTCAACGGTTTAACACTGGGTATTATTGGTTTAGGTAATATCGGCCGTGCGCTTATTCCTGTAGCACGTAGTTTTGGGATGAAAGTGATTGGCGTGTCGAGAAGCGCTAAGCCAGTCGACGGTGCAGACGCCATGTATATGCCTTCGCAAATTAACCAATTTGCAGAGAATGTCGATCACGTTGTTAATCTTATGCCCGACACCTCGCACACCCAGCAGCTGCTCTCTAAAGACTTCTTTGCTCACCTACAGCCCCATTCTATTTTAATCAATGCAGGGCGAGGAAGCGCTATAGACGATGACGCATTAATTAATGCGTTAGACGAAGGCCGGCTGGCTCACGCTGTTTTAGATGTTTTTGACCATGAACCATTGCCAGCTACTCATCCATTTTGGCATCACCCAAAAATAACGGTAACTGCTCACACTGCGGCAGAGTCTCAACCTGAAGATGTGGCACAGGTGTTTTTAGACAATGCCGAGCGCTATCTCAACCATCAACCGCTACGCTATAAACTCGACTTCACAAAGGGCTATTAGAGGTTATCAGCAGTGCAAATTTATGTGCGAGGATCGGTAGCTGTCACTTCAATTTTGTTTTGATGTTTTTCATGAAACATCAGTAGCTCAGGATAATCTCGCATGTCGTGTAGCTCTCGGAACAGTACCCAATCGACTAATGAGTAAAGGCATATTTCAGGATAGTGCCAGCCTGCAAATTTCCCCTCATTTATTTGCTTTGCAAGTATAGATAACACGCCCTCTATACGTTCCCTTTGCAAGTTGAAATATAACTTTTCTTTTTCAATATCAAAGTCAGAGCGCTTGAGCAGTAAAAGCTGTACTAGGGAGTCGTTGACTGCGTCAATTAAGGTTAATTGATTCTCAGCCTTCCACGAGAGTCGCTCGTAGTTATACTTTTCGGCAAGGTAGTTATAAATAATGCGCGAATCGAGAATAATTTCACTGCCATCTTCTAAACAAGGCACTTTCATTGTGGGGTTGCGCGAAGCTAGCAGTAGCCTGTCATTACCAGAGAATATATCTAAATTTAAGAATTCATGCTCTGTTGAAGCGAGCACAATGCGGATTCGTCTTACATACGGAGAAGTTGTGGAGCCATATAATTTCACAATTGCGTCCTTCCATAGTTATGCTTTAATCATAGTGTAGACACAAAGTTGCCTCTATGAAAAGGATGAAACGAAATGAAAATGGATAAAATTGAGGAACAACAAAAGAGGGTAAATTAGGCAGATATAAAATGAAAAAACTATATCTGCCCGCTACTGGGTTTAAGATGGGCGACCTTATACGCTGAAGCTAGCTCCGCATCCACACGTTGTTGTGGCATTAGGGTTTTGCACTAAGAATCGAGAGCCTTCTAACCCATCAACATAATCGACAACACCGCCGACTAAATATTGTAAGCTCATTGGGTCAACAACCAGTGTTACACTGTCTTTTTCAATGGTCATATCGCCTTCATTGACTTTCTCATCGAAAGTGAAACCATACTGAAACCCTGAGCACCCGCCACCGGTAACGTAAACACGCAACTTAAGCTCTGTGTTCTCTTCTTCGGTAATCAGCGCTTTCACTTTATGTGCCGCCGCATCAGAAAACTCTATTGGCAACGCCGTTTCGACTGACATATTTACCCCTAACGTTAATTACTTTTCGTTCATTTTACTATGCCTTAGTATCTAATACATCAGTATTTACGGCAAATAACGTGAGTTTAATTCGGTACAAGTAAAAACTAACTACTCTGGCAACGTGACGTTTAGCTCTAACACACTACAGTCATCGTTGTTATCTAACTGTACAGACACTTGATCGTCCGCTATTGCCACGTACTTGCGAATAACTTGGATAATCTCTTGCTGCATCATCGGCAAATAATCGGGTTCAGTGCGCTTTCTGCGCTCATGAGCCACAATAATCTGTAAGCGCTCTTTTGCCACCGCCGCTGTGCTTGGCTTTTGCTTCTTCTTTAGTAAATCGAAAATGCCCATTACTTACCTCCTAGTAGACGCTTGAAGAATCCTTTTTTCTCAGCATCAAGGAAACGATGTTCAACGGTTTCGCCAAGCAGACGTTTTACGGCATCGGTATAGGCTTGCCCTGCATTGGCTTCTTCATCAAGAATAACAGGCTGGCCTTGGTTAGATGCTTTAAGCACAGACTCTGACTCTGGTATTACACCAAGTAGCGGAATAGCTAAGATTTCCTCTACATCTGCAACGCTAAGCATTTCTGCTGTTTCTACTCGAGCCGGGTTATAGCGAGTAAGCAGTAAATGCTCTTTTACTGCTTTGCCTTGCTCTGCGCGCATCGATTTGCTTTGTAAAATACCAAGAATACGGTCTGAGTCTCGTACTGACGACACCTCAGGGTTTGTCACTACAATGGCTTCATCAGCAAAATAAAGCGCCATCTGTGCACCTTGCTCAATTCCTGCTGGTGAGTCACAGATAATAAAGTCGAAGCTCTCTTTAAGCTCGTCTAATACCGCTTGTACGCCTTCAATAGTAAGCGCGTCCTTGTCTCTGGTTTGCGAGGCAGGCAGTATAAATAGATTGCTGGTGCGCTTATCTTTTATAAGTGCCTGTTTAAGCGACGCTTCTTTGTTGATAACGTTAACGAAGTCATACACCACGCGACGCTCACACCCCATGATAAGGTCGAGGTTTCTCAAGCCTACATCGAAGTCGATAACCACGGTTTTGTGACCTGCCAACGCCAAACCTGTGCTAATTGCTGCACTTGACGTGGTTTTACCCACACCGCCTTTGCCCGATGTTACTACTATAATCTTAGCCATTTACTGTTTTCCTTTGTACCCGCACAAACCGTTAAACCAACGCCTTTATGCGTAATGTATCTTCTTCTAAATATATTTGAGCAGGTTTTTTCCAACATTCACCTTTCACGGTGTCGTGCATAATAAACTGCCCTGCAATTGAAACGAGTTCTGCATCAAGAGACTGGCAAAAAACCCGTGCGCTACTATTTCCTTTTACACCCGCAAGCGCCCTGCCTCGCAGCGTGCCGTAAACATGAATGTTACCATCGGCCAATAGCTCAGCCCCTTCGCTGACTGACGCTGTCACTACCAAATCGCTGCCTTCGGCATAAACTTGCTGACCTGAGCGCACTGGGCGCATAATGACTTTTGCCGGTTTTAGGGCCGCGGCAGTGGGTGTCGCCACGGGCTCTGCTGCTTGGTAATTAACCGTTGAATGTGAATTCTGCTTATCACGATCTGAAGCTTTTTCCTTTGCGGGTTCGCTTCTAGGCGCGTTTACTTCGCTGTCACTAAACTTACTTTGACTAACATCAGCAAGCCCAAGGTCGTTGATGACGGCTTTTAGCGCTCCCACCTCACCTTTTACCGCCATTGGTTGCAATTGCAGGCGTCGGCAAAGTGCAATAAGTAGTTCAAACTCCGTTGCAGAGAGTGACTTCATTAGGTGTATTATCAGCGAGGAACGCGTAAAAAACTGAGGTGCACTGGCGACTTTACTCTCTAATTGCGATGTAAATGCATCTGGCTCAAAGTCGATTACTTCCAGTACTATGCTGGTGAGCGTAGTACCCTTCATGCGAAAGCACGTTGCTGTCATTTAATTTTCCCGAAAGACTTATAGGACGCTGGCTGTAAAGGCCATAAAACGCTGCGTCACACTTGTATGTTAACTGTATCAAAAATCCCCTTTACAGCAACTATAAAGCGAACATCATTCCCATAAACGTCTACTTAATAGCCAATAAAAGAAAATAAAAACGAAAGGCTGTGCAATTGCATCGAAAGGCAGGCTTCAATAAATATAATCGATAAGAAAAGCCTTATAGAAAATAGTGATAGAAGCCTTTGCAAAAGCAATTACAAAGGCCGTTTTTTTGGTCGACTGCGAGTAAACTACTTACCCCATATAACAACTGTTTCATTCACGGTTTGACGTTAGCTTTTTGGGGTCGAGCAATGCAGTCAGCTCGTCTTTCGGTATATCCGTCATTGCTTCTGCCACCTCTAAAATAGGCTTATTTTCTTTGTAGGCCACCTTGGCTATTTCGGCCGCTTTGGCATAACCAATCACAGGGTTTAACGCGGTCACTAACACCGGGTTTCGGTAAAGCACTTCCTCTAAGGCCTCTTTGTTAACGGAAAATGTTTTAATTGCCTTTTCGCCAATAAGCGAAGCGCTGTTTGTCATTAAGGTGATGGAGGAAAGTAAGTTACTCGCTATCATCGGCAGCATAACATTGAGCTCGAAGTTACCAGACTGACCGCCAATGGTAATTGCCCCATCGTTACCAATAACCTGCGCACTGGCCATGGCAACAGCTTCAGGTATAACCGGGTTTACTTTTCCAGGCATAATTGAAGAGCCTGGTTGTAATGCTTCTAGCGCTATTTCCCCTAAACCGGCAAGAGGCCCCGAGTTCATCCAGCGTAAATCATTGGAAATTTTCATCATGGTGACGGCAAGGGATTTTACCGCGCCTGACAAACTAATCGCTGTGTCCTGAGAGCTAATAACAGCAAAGAAATTTTCTGCTGGGGTAAATTTTAGCTCTGTTAACTCGCTGATGGTATCTGCAAATGTAGCGGCGAAATCTGGGTGGGCGTTGATACCTGTACCCACGGCAGTGCCGCCTTGGGCAAGAGATTGAATCGCAGGTTGATGGGAGCGAAGTGTACTTACCTGTTGTTTAAGTTGCGCCGACCATGACAACAAACTTTGATCCATTCTTATTGGCATGGCATCCATTAAGTGTGTGTGACCTGTTTTACAGTACTGGGATACCGACTCTGCTTTTTCTTCTATTTGCGCAATCAGTATTTCAACAGCGGGAATGAGGTGCTTTTCTAATTCTAATGCCGCACTAACATGAATAGTGGTGGGTATAACGTCATTCGAACTTTGACCATAATTGACGTGATCGTTAGGGTGAATAGTCTCATTTGGGTGGATAGTCTCGTTTGGGTGAATAGTCTCTCTCAAATAGCGACTCGCCACAGTAGCTATCACTTCGTTGGCATTCATGTTTGAACTGGTTCCCGAACCCGTTTGAAAGACATCAACCGGGAAGTGCGCCATGACATCATTGCTATTAAGAAGCTCATCGCAGGCACTTACAATTGCCTTCCCTCTTGATTCGTCGAGGGCTTCAAGTTTCATATTGGCTAGCGCGGCTGCCTTTTTTACGGTGATGAGTGCGCGGATAAAAGGTTCGGGTAATCGCTGACCACTAATTGGAAAGTTATTAATCGCACGCTGTGTTTGCGCGCCATACAAGGCATCATGGGGTACGTTTAATTCGCCCATACTGTCTTTTTCCACTCGCGTTTTAGTCATAGCATTCATCCTTTTTGCAATTCAAACATCTCGTTAAATAAATGGGGTTAACCAAGTAGGGTTAAATAAGTCGGGCTAAATCGATGCGTTAAAAAACGCAATACATCGAGGTATGTTTGCCCTACCTCTAACCTTACAAGTTTGTAATGCTATTTTACGGTTTTGATCACTTTATCGTTGAAACAACTGTATAACAAAGCCAACAAGAAATTAATGATAACTATTATCAATAAGGTGATCTCTCATTAACCCGCAGCGTAAAAAAGGTAAGAAAATTAGTAGGCTGGCAATTGCCGCCTCATGTAGTAAAAAAAGGAAAATGTGATGAGAAAATTATTGTTCAGTACAGCGCTATCGTTTCCATTGGCTATTGCAGCATTATTGACAGCAACTAACGCGGCGGCGGCAGACGAATGCGCCACAACGGTTGAAAGTAATGATGCAATGAAATTCAACACAGCTAATGTGGTCATTCCTGCAACCTGCGACGACTTTACCGTCACGTTAAAGCACACGGGACAGTTGCCTAAGCAAGCCATGGGGCACAACTGGGTAATGACGACTAAAGCAGACGGCCAAGCAGTCGCCACTGACGGCATGAGTGCTGGCTTAGCTAACAATTACTTGAAGCCAAACGATGCAAGAGTGATTGGCGCTACTGATGTCATTGGTGGCGGTGAAGAGGCAACAGCAACCTTTTCAGTAAAGGGGCTAGACGCTAACGAGGAGTACATGTTCTTCTGCTCTTTCCCAGGCCACATTGGTATTATGAAAGGCACTGTAACGGTCAAAGCGTAGCGCAGTAGAGGTGTCAGCGTAGCGCAGTAGAGGTGTCAGCGTAGCGCAGTAGAGGTGTCAGCCTAGCGCAGTAAAGGTAATAACCTAGCGCTGGAAAACCTAAAAGCCAGTTCGCCCCAGGCGGCTGGCTTTATTAAAGCGAGCTAACTGGGCTTTGTGACAGGCCATTCTTTCGAACATCCGTTTCGATGTCGCTCCAAAGCAGCGTTCGCTCATAATTACCCTTGTTCGTTTTATATCGATACACTGTGGTGAAGAGCAAAAGAGATTCGGGCTCAAAGGTTTCAGGGAGCGAGAAGTCTATGCTCACTGCTTGGAAATAGCGGAAGCGAAACGTAATGTCATCGCCAATAAAGTTATCATCGTTTGACTTATACGCCACGGCTTCACCCCCCAGCTCCCCTTTTATGATTAGCTTAAGCGAGCCGTTAATGACAGATTTCTGCTGAGTAGGCTGCAGCAATACCATTCGCAACTGATAGTTATTATCGCCAAGTGAAAATAGTTCGATATCGTCGGCAACAAATATGCTGTCAGACTTCTCTGGCGCAACTACCCTCTCGTAAAAAGTCAGTAGCTGCTGCTGCTCTTCAAGCTGCTGCTTAATCTCGACAAGTGTTTTTGTAAGAGACTCATTTTCGAGTTGCGTGAGTTCCATTTCTACATCTAACTGATTCACACGCGTGGTCAGCTTATTATTGTCAGTGGACAGGATGGCGATAGTTTCTTTTTGCGCTTTCACAATTAACCCATCGCCTTTGTCTATATAACGCGCTAATTGAAAGCCGAAGCCAAGCATTATCAGCATTAGAAACGCGACTAACAAAGCGAATTTGTGGTTGCCAAGAAGTGTTTTGAGTTGGTCTGTTGTCATAGTTGGCTGTGTGTAAATCTTGTTCAATGCTGATTACTGCTAAGACTACATTCTTAACATTATGAAATTTAAGTGGTTGTGGTAAGCTTTATAACACAATTACTTTACTGTACCACATCATGCGCTTTCAGGCTTTACGACAGGAAGTGGCTCACCCACGCACATCGGTTCAATTATGCCTTTTGGGCATTGTTGGAGGAACCCTTGCTGCGCTTATCATTATTCTGTTTCGTCTGTGCGTTGAATGGATACGCGAAAGTGGCGTGGCTACGCTAACATCCTGGCTGGCTCACGATTGGCTAGTGTTACTGCTCATGCCGCTTATCAGTGTAGCGATTATTCTTTTCATTGCCTTTTTAACCGGTTTTAAGCATTACCGGCTTGGTATTCCATTCGTTATTCACCGAGTAAAATATTTTTACGGCAACATTCCTTTTCGAACCACAATAAACCAATTTTTTGGTGGCATGCTCGCGCTGGCCGGCGGCTTTGTAGTTGGCAGAGAAGGCCCTTCTGTTCATATGGGAGCGTCAAGCAGCGGCCTATTGGGACAGTGGCTGCGCTTGCCCTACAACAGCGTGAGGATACTTGCCGGCTGTGGTATCGCGGCGGGTATTTCCGCCTCGTTTAATACCCCTTTTGCCGCCGTTATTTTCGTCATGGAAGTGGTATTAAGAGAGTACAAAACTCACATCTTTGTACCTATTATGCTTGCGGCGGCCTGCGGCTCGGTGCTTGCGCGCAGCGTGTTTGGTGAGGTCAATGAACTCTCCTTTCTCTCATTCACCGCGTTTAGTCAGTGGATGTACTTGTACTTAGTGGTATTAGGTATACTACTTGGCATGTTAGCTACCTTGTTCAACCGACAGCTAATGCGGGTGATGACGTGGTTTAGACCGGTGTCTATGGTGTGGCGTTTAATTCTTGCCGCCTGTATCACCGGAACCGTAGGCGCACTACTTCCAGAGGCGTTGGGCGCAAACTTTATTGATGTAGAGCACCTGTTTGACAGTGATCCCGGCACACTCTTGTTAGTGTCGGTGCTGGTGTTTAAAGTCATTCTTGCGGTTTTTGCCATTGGGCTTGGGATCCCAGGCGGTATTATTGGCCCAGTGATGGTCATTGGCATGCTCGCTGGCGCAGTGCTGCTATTGCCGCTGTCATACTTTATTGATGTGCCCGAATTTACCAATAGTTTTGCTCTCTTAGGGATAGCAGGCATGCTTACCGCTGTATTGCATGCACCGTTAGCTGCACTTTCTGCCGTAATGGAGCTGTCTTATAGCCCTCAAATTATACTTCCAGCAATGCTGGTGATTGTGCCGGCATACGTTACCTCAACCCAATTTTTTAAAAATCGTTCTATTTTCATTCTCCAGCTCGACTATCAAAACTTGCCTTACGCCATCTCCTCCATTAGAGAAGCACTAGAGAAAACCGGTGTACTGGCCGCCATGAATACAGACTATAAACTGTTTAACGATGCGCCAGAGAAAGCGCTGACCGATCATTTGGAAAAAGAGCCAACCAAAATAGTGGTTCAGCAGTCTAAATTTGAAATTGATGTTCAGTACAAGCTGGTGCAATACAATGTGAGCTTGGAACACGACGCTACAGCGCTTAGCTATTATCAAATGGAAGGCCTCAGCGCACAGTCGACACTGCATGAAGTGTACGAACATCTTAAAAAATCGCGTTCTGGCGCAGTTTATATTTACGACCAAGACTATAACGATATCATTGGCGTTATTACCTGGAATATTCTCCAAAGCTTTTTACTGAAGGCAAATTACTAGTATGCACATTTTATGGTTTAAGGCGCTTCATCTCTTTTTTATGTTGGCCTGGATGGCTGGCCTTTTTTATCTGCCTCGCCTTTTCGTGTATCACGCCACGACAACGTCACAGGTAGTGAAAGACGAATTTAAAGTCATGGAACGACGCCTTTGGTATTTTGTCACCCCCTTTGCGCTACTCACACTGGCCTTTGGTATTGCGCTTATCGTAAGTTACGGCGGCGCATGGTTTAAAGCGTCGGGATGGCTACATATAAAAATTCTTCTTTTACTTGCCATTTATGGCTATCACTTCTATCTGTTTAAGCTAATGAAGCAATTTGCTCGCGATGAAAATACACACACTCCACGCTTTTATCGCATATTAAATGAGGCGCCGGTATTAATTATCTTCGCAGTAGTATGCCTTGCTATTTTGAAACCTTTTTAACATCTAATCCTGCATAGGCATCTCAACCTACACAAAAGAGCAAAGTAAATGGATAGGACAAAAAGCAGCGAGAAAGATGCAATGAAGGAAGTTCGACTTATTGCAGCTTAATACGTTCAATAACAGTGTCATACTCACATTCTGGGTCTATGATAAGGAAGTTGATAGTGACTAAGCCTCGTTGCCTGAGTACTACAGCATTTGAAGCAATGCTTTAGAAACAAGAACTTACGTTCGTACGTAACGCTAAAATACAGGGAAGACCATGGACGACAGTAATCAGCACTTGAAAGAGCTATTGAAGCAAACCGACATTGCATTTAAAGCCCTCATGCGTGAGCCCAACTCGCTATCACTTAATCAGCAATACGAAGAGGCGAAAATAGCGCTCGATACCTACACCTCGTCTCTTAAACAAACTCTTAATGACAAATACCTTCAACAAAGACATCGCTAGCTGTCACTGCAAAGGCTGCGCCCTAAGACTGATTGTCCGTTGCCTTATTCTCCGTCGACTTACTAAAGGTCTCGAACTGATTGGGTAAAGCGCACGCCAAATCACCGGCAAGGTTGGTGTAATCTTTAAGTAGTGCAGGTAGCTGTTGTATGAGTAACGGCAGGTTCTCGCTAAGTTGAGCGACTTGCTCTACACGTCTTTGCTGATACGCTAACTCTATGTTGGCCAGCGTTGAAAACATCTTCAAACATCGCGTGAGTCGTGCCTCCGGTGGCTCACTTGAGCCCGTTTCAGCATTTCTCTCCTTTTTTTCTGCTTGTTGCCACGCGTTTTGCCATACTGACTCCACATTTTTATGAACATACAATAAACCGGTTAGCCATTGGGATAGCGCGTCGCTTGGCCGTTTGGTGTCATCGTTAGACTCAATAGCATCCACACAATAACAATAAGGTGGTAATGCAATTCGACCTTGACGCATATAGTCTAAATGAGAACGCAAGCCATTCATCAGTGTATCGGCCAAAATATCCACATCGCTGTCTACTAGTCGACTAGCGCCACTTTGAATAAGCCAGGGCATCCACTGTTCCGGCATCGGAATGTCAGGGCATGCAGCAACGGCAAAAATCATTCCATCCACCTTCTCTGCGCAGGGTAAGACGCTGCGAAAACTGTCTTGCTCTATTACTGGCTTTATAATTTCTATTGGTAATAACTCACTCACGGCGTCTTCTCATTTTCGTTTGCGTTATGATTTTTGAAACGTTAGGCTGCGCGCCTTTTTTAACATGGATATCAGATAGCGCAGACTGCTTTTTATGTCTAGGGTCTGTCTACCTATTGTCCGTCTAGCTGTTATCATACTAGCAAAACATAACTAAGAGTCGTTGCAAATGGCAAAAGATAAATCAGGATATATCATCGCGGCCGCCTTTATTGGCCCTGGCACTGTTACCACTGCTAGTTTAGCGGGCGCAAACTTTGGTTTTCACCTTGTGTGGGCGCTGATCTTTTCTGTTTTCGCAACGATTATTTTGCAAGATATGGCCGCTCGGCTCGGTGTTGCAACCGGTCAAGGCCTTGCTGGTGCTATGAAAGATATGGCCTATAAGCCATGGCTTAAAACCGTATTTATTATTCTTATTGTGAGTGCCATTGGCATTGGAAATGCGGCTTATGAATCTGGAAACTTAACAGGAGCGGCTATTGGTCTTAATGCATTTATCAGTATTGGTATTGGCCCCTGGGCTAGTATTTTAGGCGCCATTGCCATTATTCTGCTGTACTCTGGTAGCTACCAGTGGATAGAAACCGTACTGGTATATTTAGTGTTTATAATGGCTGGAGTATTTTTAATAACCCTACTCGTTGCCAAGCCCGACCTATCGGCAATGTTCAGCCAGTTAACGTCACCTAAACTTAACAGCGATGCCATTACTACCGTGCTGGCGTTAATCGGTACGACCATCGTCCCCTACAATTTATTTTTGCACGCTAGCCTGGTCGCTAAATCCTCTAAGGGACAAGATAAGCAACAGGCGGTTGTGGCCTGTCGAAGCCAGTCAGCAAGAGCCATTAGCATGGGTGGCCTTATCACGCTTATTGTCATGGCAACCGCCATGATGGCATTTTTCAATCAAGCTGCCACCATGGATGCTAGCAATATGGGTGAGCAGCTAAAGCCTGTTCTTGGCGATAAAGCGCAGTGGTTTTTTGCCTTAGGTTTATTCTCAGCGGGTTTAACTAGCGCTATTACCGCACCGTTAGCTGCGGCCTATGCCGTAACAGGTGCGTTAGGCTTAAGCGATGACATGAAAAGCAAAAGCTTCAAAGCGGTGTGGATGGTGATTATTTTGGTTGGGGTAAGTGTGGCCGCTCTTGGTTTTAAACCATTACCAGCCATATTGTTCGCCCAAGCGACTAACGCGCTGCTACTTCCCGTTATCGCTATTTTTCTACTGGTCGTTATGAATAAAAGTCAGGCTTTAGGCGCGTTTAGGAATTCTTGGAAGAGCAATGCTGCCGGTATTATTGTGGTTGGCACCGTTGTGGGCTTGGGCTGCTATAAATTGATCAACGTTTTTAGCTAGCCTGCTTTTTATAAAAGCGCTTTGAGCTTTATAAAAGGTTTAGCTGCATCATGGACACAACGGGCGCAGCGATTTATGCCAACGTAATATCAACACAATTTCACGCAACTCAGTACCACCAAAAAAGAAAGCCTTGTGGCTATGACAAGGCTTTGTTAACAAGGCTCTCTTCGTTTAACTTATAGCGTGAGAGCTAGTTTAAACGCTCTTTTTTAAGCGGTACTTTTAAATCACTCTTTTTATATAATCTTTTAAGCGCCCAGACGAACCAATATATCCTCTAGCATGGCTCGACTACAGCCAAAGTTTATTCTGAAATGGTCAGCCTTATGGAAGTCAACACCCGGAGATGGGCCCACGCCTTTTTGTTCCGCCCACGTTTGCACATTGTCAACGCCTAGCCCACTTGCATCTACCCATGCTAAAAAAGTAGCATCCGCTTTGAGCATGCTAAGCCCGTCGATATTATTGATAGCCTTAAACACTCTGTCTCGATTGCCACGAAGGTAGTCGAGTTCTTGCTCGTGCCAGTCGTCACATTGCGTGAAAGCTGCTTCAGTGGCGGCTAAGCCCATCACATTGACCCATGGAACAATGCCTGCTGCCGCATTAGTGAATGACTGTCTTAAGGCTCTATTTGGAATGATGGCGAAAGACGTTCCAAGACCTGCAATGTTGAACGTTTTACTTGCCGCCATAAGGGTGACGCTATTGTCAGCAAGCGACGCTTCGCGACCGGCAGGAATATGCTTCTTACCTGTCTCTAAAATGAGATCGCAATGAATCTCATCAGAACACAGTTTCACATTATTCTTGCTGCAAATATCAGCTATTTGGTCTATTTCCGCTTGCGTTAACACCGTGCCTACAGGGTTCATGGGGTTACACAAAATGAAGAGCGTACATTTTGGATCGGCTGCTTCGCGCTCAAGGGCGTCAAAATCGAGTGTATGACGCAGAGTATCACTTTCTGTGTCGATAACCGTACCAATATCCACCCGCTCTAATCCGTTAAGCTTAGGAGCAGCCAAAAGAGGCGGGTAGTTAGGGGTTTGGATGAGTACTTTGTCGCCCGCACTGCAGTATGCCTTACACGCTGTGTTAAAGGCCGGCACCACACCTGGCGTCCATACCAACCATTCAGGTTCAATATGCCAATCGTGCTTTTCTTTTAACCAACGTACTACTGCATTAATAGCACTAGTGTGTTGACCAGGAAGCATGTACCCCATGTTGCCATGTGCAACTTGCGCCGAAATAGCATCGAGTATGGGCTGGGCACAAGAAAATTCCGTGTCTGCTACCCAAGCCGGAATAATGTCTTTGCCCTTATATTTCTGCCATTTAAATGAATGGGTATCTTTACGAGAAGGAGTATTATCAAATAATGCGCTCACACTACATCCTGTTGCCGAGAAAGTTATGGATTGAGTGTAAATTTTTGCATTATAAGAAACTAGGGCAAATAACAACTTTCCCTATAACAATTTGTACTTAATTAGGACTAGCTGACAAGTGATGAAGCGAATCGAGGTTAGCTGTTGTTTAAATTAACGCTGCTGTCACTTTGCTAGACGTTGCCACAAGTTCTTCCATTCTGATTGGTTTAGCAAGGAAGCCAGCGACCTTCAGTTTTACCGCGGCTAATACAAGCGCCTTATTCGGGTCGGCGCTTATCAGCAGAAAAGGAATATCTAACCCTCTAGCACGGCATACCTTTAACAGGCTTAGTCCGTCGTAATCGGGCATTACTTGGTCACTTATAATTAGATTAAGAGAATCGGTGGTTTGCTGTAACAGAAAATCCCGGGCCAATTTGCTTCTACTAAAAGGATAAACCGTCGCATTAAGTTCGGTTTCAAGAGTAACAGTGATTAAATCGAGAGTGATGAGATCATCTTCAATTACAGCGACAGATAGCATTACAAACCTCTCGAAAAATGCCCTTTAGCTAGACAGTCCATAGCAACAATATGTCAAAGTGTAGGGTCAAATCGCCCAAATGGCTACTCGCCTTTGGTAGAAGTTTGCCAATTCTTTCAAACGCCATGCTTTCAAACGCAAATTCTTTCAAACAACATGGCTTTAAACATTATCGTTTTAAGCGCCGTGCATTCAAATAACAGAGAAGCAAAAACAAAAATGCCAACACGAGGTTGGCATTTTTTAACGTTTAAACGATGAGATTATCGCGTTAACTATTTTGGCGCTCGCGACGCACGCTTGCGTTCGTTCTCTGTAAGCAACTTCTTACGGATACGAATAGATACAGGCGTAACTTCTACCAATTCATCTTCATCGATGAACTCTAAGGCTTGCTCTAGAGACATTTTGATCGGTGGTACAAGTGTTTGCGCTTCATCAGTACCAGAGGCACGAACGTTAGTAAGCTGCTTACCTTTCAACGCGTTTACCGTTAGGTCATTGTCACGGCTGTGAATTCCGATAACCATACCTTCGTAAACTTCAACACCATGACCGATGAACAAACGACCACGTTCTTGAAGGTTGAACAATGCGTTAGTCAGTGCTTTACCGTTAGCGTTGGCAATGAGAACACCGTTTTTACGCTTACCAATAATGCCGCCTTTGTAAGGACCGTAGTGATCGAATGAATGGTATAGCAAACCAGAACCAGACGTCATTGTCATAAATTCTGTTTGGAAACCGATAAGACCACGACTTGGAATAACGAAGTCGATACGAACACGACCTTTGCCATCTGGAGACATATCAGTCATTTCTGCTTTACGAAGACCAAGCTGCTCCATTATAGAACCCTGATGCTGTTCTTCACAGTCAACGGTCAGTGTTTCAAACGGTTCAGTTGTTTTGCCGTCTTCTTCTTTCAGAATTACTTCTGGGCGAGAAACGGCAAGCTCGTAACCTTCACGACGCATATTTTCAATCAGTATGCCTAAGTGAAGCTCACCACGACCCGACACGCGGAATTTATCCGGATCAGCCGTTTCTTCAACACGTAGTGCAACGTTGTGAACAAGCTCGTCGTTCAAACGCTCAAGAATATTACGCGACGTGACATACTTACCTTCTTTACCCGCAAAAGGTGATGTATTTACTTGGAACGTCATTGTTACAGTTGGCTCATCTACCGATAGTGCTGGCAGTGCTTCAACGGCATTAACGTCACAAATTGTATCAGAGATCTTCAGTTCACCAAGACCAGAGATAGCGATAATATCGCCCGCATTCGCGCTGTCTACTTCGTGGCGATCTAGGCCTAGGTAGCCATATACTAGGCCAACTTTACCGTTGCGAGTTTTGCCATCAGCAGTAACAATTGTCACCTGTTGGTTGGTTTTAACTGAACCGCGGCTGATACGACCTACACCAATTACACCCACATAAGAGTTGTAATCTAGCTGTGAAATCTGCATTTGGAAACCACCGTTGGCATCAGCATCTGGTGCAGCAACCTGGTCAACAATAGTTTGGAAAAGCGGAGTCATATCTTCTGACGGTGTGTCAGCATCGTTAGATGCCCAACCGTTGAGTGCAGAAGCATAAACAACTTGGAAATCAAGCTGCTCATCAGTTGCGCCAAGGTTATCGAACAAATCAAATACTTGGTCCATTACCCAATCAGGGCGAGCGCCTGGCTTGTCGATTTTGTTGATAACAACAATAGGCTTAAGGCCTTGAGCAAACGCTTTTTGAGTAACAAAACGCGTTTGCGGCATTGGACCTTCTTGGGCGTCAACAAGCAGCAGCACTGAGTCAGCCATTGACATTACACGCTCTACTTCACCACCGAAATCAGCGTGTCCAGGAGTATCAACAATGTTGATACGGTAATCTTGCCAGTTAATTGCCGTATTTTTCGCCAAGATGGTGATACCACGTTCTTTCTCGATGTCATTCGAGTCCATAACGCGCTCTTCTTGTACGCCGCGAGATTCCAACGTTCCAGATTGCTGAAGAAGCTTATCTACCAAGGTAGTTTTACCGTGGTCAACGTGGGCGATGATTGCGATATTACGCAACTTACTTATATCAGTGGTATTCATGCTTATATAGAGCCTGTATAAATCGATACATACCAACACGGTATGCATGAGATTTCGTGCAAAAATGCAGATGGAAATTTTGCGCGGATTGTACAGAAAAAACGCGCCGTTTGCGCATCTTTTTTCACTTTGCAGTGAATGTTTACGGTTATCTTATGTTTTTAAAGGCCTTTAGCCCGATTTACCTCGCACCATAATTCCGCGCACGTTAGAAAAACGGTGGCAAGGGATGAAAAAGTATTCTAGTCTAAATCTCTAAGGCGCCTGCACACTGCACCAAAATGCAACTTCAAAGCACCAACATAGTGCAGCAGGAATCATTAACTAAGTATCGATCCTTTCTCACGTCACAGAATACGGTGGTTGGATAGATGGCATGATTATCGCTTTCACATTTTCACTGTTGGAGTGAGCCTGATCACTCTGCATTTTTACATTAAACCTGGAGGACACGATGTCAGTAGAAAAGGCATTAGAGCTGATTAAAGAAAGCGAAGCGAAGTTTATCGATTTACGTTTTACCGACACTAAAGGTAAAGAACAACACGTATCTATTCCTGCGAGCCAAGTTGATGACGATTTCTTTGAAGAAGGAAAAATGTTCGACGGTTCTTCAATCGCTGGATGGAAAGGCATCAACGAATCTGACATGGTTCTTCTTCCAGACGCAGACAGCTGCGTAGTTGACCCTTTCGCAGAAGAAACGCAAGTTAATATTCGTTGCGATATCGTTGAACCTACTACTATGGAAGGTTATGAGCGCGACCCACGCTCTGTTGCTCGTCGCGCGGAAGAGTACCTAAAATCAACAGGTATCGGTGACACAGTATTCTTTGGCCCAGAGCCAGAGTTTTTCTTGTTTGACGACGTTCGCTTCCATACTGACATGGCGGGTTCGTTCTACAAAATTGATTCATCAGAAGCAAAGTGGAATTCAGGCGAAGAGTTTGAAGGCGGAAACATGGGCCACCGCCCAGGCGTGAAAGGCGGTTACTTCCCAGTACCTCCAGTAGATTCAGCACACGATATCCGCGCTGCAATGTGTATGGTTATGGAAGAGATGGGCCTTGTAATTGAAGCGCATCACCACGAAGTAGCGACTGCTGGTCAAAACGAAATCGCGTGTGAATTTAACACGCTTGTTAAGAAAGCCGACGAAATTCAAGTGTACAAGTACGTAGTTCACAATGTGGCACACGCATACGGCCAAACAGCTACCTTTATGCCTAAGCCACTTGTTGGCGACAACGGTTCTGGTATGCACTGTCACCAGTCTATCTCTAAAGATGGCAAAAACATCTTTGCGGGCGACAAGTATGCTGGTCTTTCTGAAGAAGCGCTTTACTACATTGGCGGTATCATTAAACACGCTCGTGCAATTAACGCGTTTGCTAATGCATCAACTAACTCGTACAAGCGTCTTGTACCTGGATTCGAAGCACCGGTAATGCTTGCTTACTCTGCACGTAACCGTTCTGCATCTATTCGTATTCCTTATGTAACAAGCGACAAAGCACGCCGTATCGAAGTTCGTTTCCCTGACCCAACTGGTAACCCATACCTTGCATTTACTGCAATGCTTATGGCTGGCCTTGACGGTATCAAAAACAAGATCCACCCTGGCGATGCTATGGATAAAGACTTGTACGACCTACCGGCAGAAGAAGCAGCTGAAATTCCAACAGTGGCGAGTTCACTAGAAATGGCGCTAGACGCACTGGATAGTGACCGTGAGTTCCTTACTGCTGGCGGCGTAATGACAGATGACATGATTGATGCGTATATCGATCTGAAGTCGGAAGAAGTCACAACGCTTAACATGACAACTCACCCTATCGAGTTCGACATGTACTACAGCGTTTAATATCGTATCTACACAGATATTTTATTAGAACAAATATCAAAGCCCGCTTGTGCGGGCTTTTTTATTGCCCAAACATTATCTATTATGAAGACATACCACTTTCAGGAATAGCTATCATGACTCATCTAACAAAACGCGCTTTGCAGCTTTTATCGTTGTCGTCATGCTGCTTGCTCCTGAGTACGCAAAGCGCACTTGCATGGCAGGATGCTGAGAATGCACCAGAACAGCCACCCGCCAAGAGCGCCCCTCAAATATATAAGGTGGTTAACGAAGACGGCTCAGTGACCTATACCGATACGCCACCACCTAATGCAGATATCGTTGAACTTGATGTAAAGACCCGCAATGTGGTGTCTGCAATGAAAGTACCTAAACCACAAAAAAGTAAAATTACAAAGAAAAAGCCAGACTACAGCGTCAGTATTACCAGCCCCGCTCCCGAAGCCACTATTAGAAACAATGCGGGAGACTTTGTAATAAAAGCGTCACAAAACAGTGCATCAAAGGCACCTTTGTATCGCTTAGTGTTTGATGGTGCCCCAATTCAGCGCAACTCTTCGGGCATATTTAAGCTAGAAGGTATTAATCGTGGAGCACACGATTATAAAGTTGAACTTACTAACAATACGGGCAAGACTCTTGCATCGTCTCCTATACAAACCCTATACCTACATCAGGCATCGGTGTTTATTAATAACAACTAGCGTGCAGTCCTTACAAACAAGCGCACCACGGCGGTTCATTCAAAATAATTTTTGAGAGAATTCGAGGCGGTCTTCTTAGCTGTACGCTACAATGCACAAACTTGGTGCAAAGGAGACATGCTCGGATGGTATCTACCGAGTCAGAGACACAGCTGCTATTAAATAGTTTAAACACAGCGCTCGTTACCGTTGATAGTAGCCTGCGCATTGTTTACGCCAACCATGCTGGTGAGGCGCTATTTGAAACAGGGATGAAACAACTTCAAGGGCACTTTCTGCCAGACTTCTTTTTGCCTGATACTATTGAAACCACACGGCTTAAAGCGGCTATAAGAAAAGGCGAAGACTTTACTGAAAATGAAATAAAGCTCGCGTTTAAAGATAACCGCTATGTGTCTGTCGATTTAACCGTAACAAATATCACTACGGCAAATGGGCCCGGCCTACTTTTTGAAGTTAAGAAGATTGATCAGCAAAAGCGAATTACCCGAGAAAACCTACAAAACGCCCAACATTATGCGGCGCGAGAACTTGTGCGAGGCCTAGCTCATGAAATCAAAAATCCGTTAGGGGGCATCCGCGGCGCAGCCCAGCTTCTAGAAAAAGAGCTACCCGAGCAGCATAAAGAATTCACCCGCATGATTATTGAGCAATCTGATCGCTTGCGCACATTAGTTGACAGATTGTTAGGCCCGAACTCTCTTCCCCGCTTCGAGATAAGTAACGTTCATCAGGCGCTAGAGAAAGTTCGAAGCCTAATGTTGGTAGACTCGGTAAATCCAATATCAATTATTAGGGATTACGATCCGAGCATTCCCGATTTAAGAATCGATCCGGATATGATTCAGCAGGCAGTATTGAACATCGTCAGAAACAGCATTCAGGCGTTAAACGAGCACAATACGCCAAACCCAGAAATTCAATTGATCACGCGTATCGAGCGCCAGATGACCATTCAGTCTGAGCGCCATGCATTAGTGGCTAAAGTTAAAATTATCGATAACGGACCGGGTATTCCAGCAGATATCAAGGACACGTTATTTTATCCCATGGTAAGTAGTAAGCAGAATGGATCAGGCTTAGGGCTATCAATATCGCAAACTCTTATTAACCATCACGGCGGCAAGATAGATGTGGATAGCCACCCGGGTTATACAAAATTCGTGATATACATTCCAATTAACAGCAAGGAGACAGGCGATGACGAATGAATCGGTATGGATTGTCGATGATGACAGTTCAATTCGTTGGGTGCTGCAAAAAGCCTTACAGGCAGCAGATATCAGCTGCTTAAGTTTTGAAAACCCTGAAGACTTGCTGCGTCAAATCCAAAGCGGTCAAGCCCCTGAAGTGATTATATCGGATATACGTATGCCGCAGATGGATGGCATGACGCTATTAAATGAAGTACACAGCTCTCATCCGTTGCTTCCGGTTATTATTATGACTGCGCACTCAGATTTAGACAGCGCTGTGAACGCTTATCAAAAAGGTGCTTTTGAGTATTTGCCCAAACCCTTCGATATAGATGAAGCCGTAACACTGACCCAGCGTGCATTAGATCATTCCAGAGAGCAGTCTTCAGCCACTAAGGTACAGCCTGATGAAGTGGTCACTGAAATCATTGGTGAAGCCCCTGCAATGCAGGAAGTCTTTCGCGCTATTGGCCGACTTTCGCGCTCATCAATCAGTGTGCTCATAAACGGGCAATCTGGAACAGGTAAGGAACTTGTTGCTCACGCCCTTCACAGACACAGCCCGCGATCACACAAGCCGTTTATTGCATTAAACATGGCGGCCATTCCCGCTGACCTCGTAGAGTCCGAATTATTCGGGCACGAAAAAGGGGCGTTTACCGGTGCACAAGCAGCCCGCCAAGGAAGATTTGAACAAGCCGATGGTGGAACGTTGTTTCTCGATGAAATTGGCGACATGCCGTTAGACGTACAAACCCGGCTTTTAAGGGTGCTTGCTGATGGCCAGTTTTACCGAGTCGGTGGTCATCAATCGGTGAGCGTTGATGTGAGAATTATTGCAGCAACCCATCAAAATTTAGAAATTAGGGTTGCTGAAGGTAAGTTTCGCGAAGATTTATTTCACCGTCTCAACGTAATTCGTGTGCACCTGCCCTCACTTTCTGAGCGCCGGGAAGATATTCCGTTGCTGACTCGTCACTTTTTGCGTCGCGCTGCAAAAGAGCTCGATGTTGACGCCAAAAGCATTAGCAAAAACGCTGAGCGAGTTATGTCGCAATTACCGTGGCCCGGTAACGTTAGGCAACTAGAGAACGTATGTCGCTGGCTTACCGTAATGGCTAGCGGGCAGGAAGTCATACCGAGCGATTTGCCTCCTGAAATTCACAGCGATGGTAGTGTCGAAACCGCTGCCGCAACCGTGGGCGACTGGCCCGAGCTTCTTGCTAATTGGACAGACAAACAGCTAAGAGATGGCCGCAATGACATACTAAACGACGCCATGCTGACATTTGAAAAAGTGATGCTAGAGCGTGCGCTTCAGCACACCCACGGTCACAAACAAGAGGCGGCCAAGCGATTGGGATGGGGACGCAATACGCTTACTCGTAAATTAAAAGAGCTTGGGATTAACTAAAGCGCATTGCTCAAAAGTTTTCTTATATTCTACTCAAGAGTAACAAAAGGGCTTAATGCCCTTTTGTTAATAAGCCCGTCATGCCCTGATTAAATAAGCGTACCCATTTCATACTGAACTGGCCTTTCGCTTGCTTGTTGATATGTATAACCGCGTCTTTTTTCGACATTACTTTGTCTTCACTGTGCGCTCTGGCATGCGTTAAGGCATCATACGTATCAATAATTGCTAACAGCTTTGCGCCTTCACAGATATCGTCTTCTTTTAAGCCCAGAGGGTATCCTGAACCATCAGTACGCTCATGGTGCTGCATAACAATCTTTCTCGCTAAATCCCATTCGTCTAAATGCTCCAGCAATCGGGCACTTTTGTAAACGTGAGAACGCATCAAATTAAATTCATTTTCACTCAAGGTATCGCCCTTGTTGAGCAACTTCATAGGCATAAACGCCATACCAAAGTCGTGAACATAGCTGGCCACCGCGAGCTGGTCTTCATCAATGATATTATCGGCAACGTCGTTGATATACATAGCCAGTTTAGCGATGCGATCGCCCTTACCCGCCCAGAAGTTTGAACGGCGCTCTACCGTTTGCATAAGCTCTCTAAAGAACAAGACATCTTGCTTCTTTTCATTGCTAATGTCTTTTGGAATACCCGTGGATGCCAGCACCGGGGCTTTTGATTGGCCTGCGGTAGTCGCAGTGCTGTCATTTTTTGCTACATCGAGAGCCGGATTTAACAGTAATACTGCGTCGGTAAGCAGGTGCTCGTGTTCAGCTGAGTTTTCAGGTGAAACTCGACTTATCGCAAGCACTAGCTGCTCGTGCAGCGTGTTGTCATAGTCAGCTTTGCCCCGCTGCATCACTTCTTCAACAAACGCTTTCACCCTGTCCATGGTTAACAGAACTAGGTCGCTCATGGTGCTGGTGTAATCAACTTGGCCTTTGCGAAGAAAGTCGAGTAGGTCTTCTACGTGCTGCAGAAGAGGGATCATTGGAGAAAAATTAACTAACCCTAAGTCGCCCTTGATAGTGTGGATTGAGCGAAACAGAGCCCGTTGCAATTCGTTGTCTGCTGGGCGTAGCTCAAGTTCGATTAACGTTTGCTCACTTGACTCATAGAGTTCGTTAATTTCTTCCATGAGATCTGCAAGAATATCTTCTTCTAGTTCGTCAGGGGTAAATGTCAACATACTTATTGGTACCAACTACGGTTAGGCTGCACGTTCTTCTCTATTGTAATGGGCTATCGATAAAAATGCTTCATACTAAAGGTGATAAAACATCGTTTTAACGCAATTCACGTCGGCCCTGCTTATTGTTGCTGACAGCATGATTTTGAATCTAAGCGGTTTATCACCTCGGTTGATGTAGCAACACGCTGGGCTATACCCATGTTAAGCTAAACCTGTGCAACCCGCAAAGTCACAAGGCACCGCCTTTAAGCGTAGACTAGATTAGAAACTTCACTATAAAAACTCATCGGACAAGTGTACGCTGAAATTTCTTCTATACTGCGCGCACAATTATTCGCTTGGAGTCGTTTTGATAGCATTGTTCCGTATTCCCATTCTTCTTATCGCATTCTTGGTTATTAACCTAGTGCTGCTATTCGTCTGTATCTTACGCCCGTTTCACAAAGATAACGTTCAGGCCGCTGGTGCACTGTATTCTCAAATGGCCAAGGTTGTGGGCTTAACAATTATTATTAAACGAGACCCAGCGGTGAAACTGAATGAGCCCTATGTGTTTATCGCGAATCATCAAAATAGTTTCGATATAATGACTATTTGCAAAGCCGCACTGCCCGGGGTTGTTACCATTGGCAAGAAAAGCCTTAAGTGGATCCCTATTTTTGGTCAAATATACTGGCTATCAGGCAACATCATGATAGACCGCAAAAATTCTGGCGCAGCCAGAAACACACTCGATATCGCTGCAAACCGCATTGCCAAAAAGAAAACCTCAGTGTGGCTGTTTCCAGAGGGCACTCGCAGTAATGGCCGAGGAATTTTGCCATTTAAACAAGGCGCGTTTCGTTTGGCAAAAACCACCAATGAGCCAGTGGTTATGGTAACGGCGAGTAATCTACACAAAAAGGTTCGCTGGAATAAGTGGAACAACGGCATCGTTCTTATCGACATTAGCGCTCCCCAGCCTTTAACCGAAGAGCACTCTATTAAAGAGTGGATGGGAATATTTAACGAGCAAATGAAAGAAAAGTTCGAACAGTTGAATGAGCAGGTCGATGATTTAGAGAAAAGCAGGTAAACTTGCAGCCAATTTCAACGCATAGGTTAGGCCGAAAAAATGAATCAATTTGACGAAAGAGAAGAGTGGTATGAATTCAATCAAGAAACGATTGATGCACTGCTAGAAGATGGCAGCCAAGCCGATGCCGATTACGCTATTGAACATCATTTTGCGAGTACCGACTTCGATGTGCTTGAAAAAGCAGCCGTAGATGCTTTCAAAGCCGGCTTTGAAGTTTCTGATGCAGAAGAATTAGTGCTAGACGATGGTGAAGAAGTGTTTTGTTTCGACGCCGTCGTGGAACGCAAACTCGATATCAACGTGCTTAACGAAGACATTGATAAGCTGTTAAAGATAGCCGACAAGCACGATGTTACCTACGACGGTTGGGGCACCTATTTTGAGCCTCGCGAAGACAGCGTAATGGATGGTGAAGGTGAAGAAGAACACCATCACTTAAACGACTAGCACGCTCTGTATTTACCCACGGTAACTCGCTAGCGTTAATAGGTAGAAAAAGCGCTAGCTTGCCGTAAAACCCATCTATTAAGTTTCGCTTCAGCTTTGGTTCATCTTTTTCCGTCAACAATGACAGTGTTATTATTGATTGGAAAAGGATGTACACATGAAATTGTTATCTGTTGTCACCGCACTACCCAAAGCTGCTTCTTGTAGACGTAACCCATGCAGCAACAGTTCTCATATCAGCGCCATTAACAGAAGAAGCAAGCTAGGCGTTAGCACTCCCCTTTTTAGAGTATTATCAGCACTTACATGTTTAGTACTGCCTGTGACATACGCCAATGCGGAAAATACTGAAGAGAGTGCTGCAGCAAATACTGCAGAAAGCACCTCTGTAAAGAAAACGGTGACCTCGAAAGAGTACCGTTACAACCAGCCTTATGTTGGGGCGGAACAAGCTGCCGTTAACGAAAATAGCGAACAAGAAAAAGGTAAAGAGGCGCCTCCTACGCCAACTCAATCTAATACTGACAGTTTACCAGCCCAGCCTAGCAAGGATGAAAGCGACGCTGATGTTGACACTGCCTCTACAGGGAGCATTTTGAAGACCGCCCCGAGCGGCTCAAAACAAGCTGCACGTATTGAGCTACATGCAAACACAACAAAGTCATCAAGTGATATTGTCATTACCGGTGTGAATGAGTTTTGGATTTACCATAGCTGGGTTAGCCTGCAGCATGATTTAGATTACGACGGCTATTACTCTGCGTTTTCGGTGGAATTTGATGCCGACACCATTTTTGTCGATGCGCCTGTCTATGCAGTGCTCTATTTAGGTCAAAACGGCGTCTATGATGCAATCCATGTGTCATCAGAATTTTTTATTTATGGCGAAGACTCCAGCGACAGCTTTGTAATAGAAAGTACCTTAGTGTCGGGATTTCCCTCTTACGATTACGACATTTTACTGGAACTGTACGATGCGCAAACTGAGCAGCTTGTGGCATTTTCTGACGGTTACGACAACGCTGAGTTTGCTTTTGTACCGCTAGAAAGTGAAACCAACGAATATATTGTAGAAGACACGGTTGTTATTGTTGAAGAACACGGTGGTTCTATGTCATGGCTCTCGCTTTGCTTTATTGTTAGCGCAGCAGGGCTGAGGCTTTTTGCAGCAGGTGCATCGCGAAAATGACTTAAACGCTAGGACTCGCCCTAGTTTCAAAACCTGTTGGTAACTTTCATAAATCAGTGCCACACTACAAAAAGTTAATGCTTTGAAAGTGATAGTAGTGACATGACGCAAAAGAAAAGTACACCATCTGTCTTCACTCGCCGCAGCGTGATCAAAGGAAGCCTCGCGCTTGGCATCACAGCAGGGGTTACTCCGTTTGCCATTGGTAAGCCTAAACCCACGCTTACGGTGATGGGAACCCACGTAACGCTTCAGGAGGCCATAAGACAGCGGGCAATGGAAGATTTGGGTATTAATATTCAGTTTAAGCCCGGCGGCAGTGCAACCGTGCTGCAAAAAGCATCGATGGACCCTACTTCTTTCGATTTGTACGAGCAATGGTCTAATAGTATAGGCGTGCTGTGGCGCGCAGGAGCTATTCAACCTATTGAGAAAAAACGCATTGGATATTGGGAAGAAATTAACGATCTGTCTAAAACAGGTAAACTCACCGCGAATGCGCGAATGGGAGCAGGAGATGCCCCCCATAAAATTTTAAATATTCAAAATGATGGTACTTTAGGTGCTAACTCTACTGATGAAGTCAGCTTTCTGCCCTACGTGCACAACGTAGATTCTTTTGGTTACGATAGAAGACGTTTACCTAAAGAAATGCAAGAAGACGCTGAGAGCTGGGGATGGCTTTTAGACAGCCGTTACTCGGGAAGCGTTGCCATTGTCAATGACCCCACTATCGGTCTTTTCGACTTAGCGTTAGCCGCCCAAGCTAAGGGCTTTGTAACATTCAACGATATGGGCGCCATGACCGAGCAAGAACTTGATAGCTTGTTTAGTGTGCTAATTGAGCTGATGCAGCTTAACCATTTTAATGGCTTTTGGACTTCCGTACCGGAATCAGTGCAGTTTATGAAAAGTGGCAGGGTGGCCATTGAAAGTATGTTTTCGCCTGCGGTTTCAGCACTCAACGGACAGGGCATACCAGTGACTTTTGCTGCACCCAAAGAAGGATATCGCGGATGGCATGGCGTGATGTGCCTCTCTTCTGCCTCCACAGGACGTAGCAAAGACGTAGCCTATGAATATATGAACTGGTGGTTGTCGGGCTGGCCTGGCGCATTTATCGCCAGGCAGGGGTACTATATCTCTAACCCTCAGCGTTCAGCGAAATACCTATCTCGTGCTGAGTGGGATTATTGGTATGAAGGTAAACCCGCCTCCTCTGACCTCACCGGCACAGACGGTAAGATAAGCGTTTTAAAAGGGGCGCAACGAACCGGTGGCAGTTACGAAAACCGCTTTAGTAATGTGGCAGTTTGGAATACAGTAATGCCAACCTATGAGTACAGCCTACAAAAGTGGTACGAATTTATTACCTCTTAGTCAGTAAACAAAAATAAGGCTTTCGCGCTACATGCTATCCTCAATACGAACTCAGCTTGTCATCGTTCTTGCTGCACTTATTGCACTGATACTTGTTCAAAGTTACATCGCCCATGAGAACCAGGTGGTATTAAATCGAGGTGTAGACTCTGCCAGCGCTGCAATTACTGCGGTAGGCACTGTAAAAGAACTCGAACGTGATGTAGTCGACCTACAGCGAAATGTGCTGATTTTTAAAGAAAATGCGAGTTCCTCAGCCATTACCCGTTTCACCCGACTAATGGCTTCAATAAATGTAAAGCTCGACACACTAGCGCAATCTAACATCGTCTATTCAGAATCAGATGAGAATCATGTGCTTACTCGAATGCATGAGCATCTCAATGCGTACAAGGATAATTTTTCTCACGTTGTTGAAGCTCGAGCAAAGCGCGATAACTTAGTTTCAGAGGGTACCCTTGCCAACATTATTGCCTTACAAAACCTCACAACCCGGCTTGTAGAGCAAGGCGAAATAAGCGCGACTACTTTTAGCGAGATTAAAAGCCAGCTTATTCTTGCCGAAAACGCCACCCTCAAGTACCTGCAAAAACCAGATATCATCTTTGTTAACGCCTTTAACCAGGCACTGCGCCCGTTTGCCTCAATTGTGAATGGAGAAAGTGATAGCCAAGCTGAGCGTATTACGGCGAGAGTGGATAGACTTAAAGCCGATTTTTTAACCCTGACTCAAATTACTCAAGGGAATTTGTTTTTAGTTAATGTGGTGATGGCTGGCTCGGCGAGAGAGTTTCTGTACTTAAGCGGCGAATTAGCAAATAACGTATCGGAGCAGTCTGACGCTATCACAAGGCAAACTTATGAACTTGCAGCAAGAACGCAGAAAAACGGTGAGCTATTTTCATTAATTTCTATTTTATTAGCCCTTGTAGCCGCCATTTTTACCATGGTAAGAATTCTTGGGCCTATTCGCTCTATTACGAGTGTTTTTAATAAGCTTTCTCAAGATGTGCAGATCGAAAATATTCCCGGTAGCAAACGCATTGATGAAATTGGCAAGCTGTCGAGAGCAGCTATGGTGTTTCGCGATAAGAACAGGCAAACCCAAAAGCTACTAGAAGATGCACAAAATTTAAATGTTGAACAAGAGCGTCTGAATCACGAACTGAGAGTATCAAAACTTAAAGCGGAACAGGCCACCGCATCAAAAAGCATCTTTTTAGCTAACATGAGCCATGAAATTCGTACCCCTATGAATGGCATTATTGGCTTAATAGAACTTGCTCAAAAGCAGACCCTCAGCAATACGGTGAGAGACTATCTTGATAAAGCCGCCTATTCCGGTCAAATTTTACTAAGCGTGATTAACGATATTTTAGACTTTTCAAAAATTGAAGCGGGCGAATTGAGAATTGAGGAAGTGAATTTCTCCCTCCATTCACTGTTTGATAATTTAATTGCCGTCATAGCGCTTAGGGCGAAAGAAAAAAACCTTTCAGTTCGTTTTTCAGTCAACCCTTCTCTGTATTCACAAATTGTCGGCGACCCTTTACGCATTGCTCAAATCATCATGAATATAGGTAATAATGCGGTTAAGTTCACCGAACAGGGACGCATTGAAATAGGTTTTGACGGCGCTTTAAGTGATTCTGGTGACGTATTCAATCTGACTATGCGAGTGTCTGATACTGGCATAGGAATGAGTCAATCCCAGCTTAGCCGAATATTTAAACCCTTTACGCAAGCAGACGGCTCAACAAATAGAACCTATGGCGGGACGGGGTTAGGCTTAGCCATTGTGAGCCAACTTGTCCAGCTCATGCATGGCGAATTACACGCCACATCAACCTTAGGTAAAGGCAGCGAGTTCGTTATCTCCCTTCCGCTTAAAGTGATTAATCAGCAAAAAGGTGTGTTACATCAAACCCCAGCGTTACCTAATGACAGTATATATGTGACTGACTGTGCACTGCTGCCTCAAGGTTATATTCAACATATTCAGCTTTCGTCACAGTCGATTGTGACTATTGAACAAGGGAAAGGTATGACTAATCTGCCAGCGCATATTCTTATTGACGTGCCCGACTTTGTTACATTTAGGCAAAATTTAAGCTGGTTTAAAACATTGATTGAAAAGGGCAAATCTGTAGGTCTAGTGTTGGAAAGTGCGGGTAGTGCGCTGCAAGCAAAATATGCATCCCTTTGGCATAGTCCGCTTATTATGCACCCGTTTACACCGCTTCAATTTGAGCGGTTTATTAAGCAGGTGATAACAAAAGACACACCTGAGGAGTCTCAGATTGTAAAAGACAAAGAGAATGAAGAGAAAAACGTTCTGTTTGAAGGGCATGTTCTACTTGTAGAGGATAACAATATCAATCAACTTGTGACGGGTGAAATGCTGACCAACCTAGGGCTAACGTTTGACGTGGCCGAAAATGGTCAACAAGCCGTTCGCAAAATAGAAAACTCTTCGGAGTACAACATCATTCTAATGGATGTTCAAATGCCAGTTATGGACGGTTTCGAGGCTACCAAAGCACTAAGGGCAAAAGGCTTTACCGACATTATCATCATTGGCCTCTCTGCTAATGCGATGAAAGAAGATAAACAAAATGCCATTGATGCAGGAATGAGTGACTATCTTACTAAGCCTATTAAGCAAAAGGCGCTAACCGTGAAACTTGCGCAATTCCTCTCAAGTGGCTCTCACGATGGGAATAACAAAAACAACTATTAAATTTAAGCCATTGCGAACAAAAAACGGGGCCGACTGTACACACATAGCGTACTGTAGCCCCGTTTTTTTATAGCTTGTTTAGCGTATGTACGTTACCGAATACTGAGACTTTAAGGCAAAGGTAAACGTCGCACCAGACATTGAGCGGGCTAAGCCTCAAGAAGGCTTAGCCTTAGCAAACGTCATTTAAAGTAACTTAAATATTCGTTAGCTGAATCACTCACTTAAAGTGCAGCAATAGTATCGTACTGCTCTTTAAGCTTGGCCAGTGCCTTTTCACCTTCGTCTAATTTTGCGCGCTCTTTTTCAATAACCGCTTCAGGCGCATTACTAACAAACTTTTCATTACCCAGCTTTCCACGAGTTCGAGACACGTCTTTGTCTACTTTCTCCATGGCTTTAGAGATACGAGCAAGCTCTGCATCTTTATCAATCAGCCCTGCCATGGGGATAAGAATTTCCATCTCCCCTACTAACGCAGTAGCACTCGCTGGCGCAGTATCGTCTTTGGTTAAAATAGTTACACTCTCAAGCTTGGACAGTTTGTCTAAGAAAGCTTTCGCAGCATCTAAACGTAACGCATCAGAGTCACTGACATTCTTCAGCAATGCATTTAACGGCTTATTCGGTGAAATATCCATTTCGCCTCGAATGTTGCGAATACCAACAATAAACTTCTTCACCCATTCAATATCAGCGAGAACAGTGTCGTCTTGCTTAGCGCTGTCTACTTCTGGGAACGGCTGCACCATGATGCTAGCGTCGTCGTCTATTTTAAGCGCACTTAATGGCACTACACGCTGCCAAATAGTGTCAGTGATAAATGGCATTATTGGGTGCATTAAACGCAAAAGACTTTCTAGCACGTTGATGAGCGTATGGCGAGTTCCGCGCTTTTCAGCTTCGCTACTCGCGTCGTTGCTCAGTACCGGCTTAGTCAACTCTAAATACCAGTCGCAGAACTGATTCCACGTAAACTCGTAAATTGTTTGTGCTGCAATATCAAAACGGTAGTCAGACAGTGCTTTTTCAAACTCAACGAGAGTTTGCTGGAACTTTGCCCAAATCCAACGATCGGCCAGACTCAGTACCATCTCGCCGCCGTTAGCACCCGTATCGTGCTCTTCTGTATTCATTAATACGAAGCGCGACGCGTTCCAAATTTTATTACAGAAGTTGCGGTAGCCTTCAACGCGAGACATATCAAAATTAATGTCACGGCTGGTCGATGCCATTGCAGCAAACGTGAAACGAAGTGCATCTGTACCGTAGGCATGAATGCCGTCAGGAAACTGTTTGCGGGTGCGCTTAACAATTTTTTCCGCTAGCTGAGGCTGCATCATTCCGGCGGTGCGCTTTTCAACAAGCGACTCGAGGTCGATGCCGTCAATCAGGTCGATAGGGTCAAGTACATTACCTTTTGACTTCGACATTTTATCACCGCTTTCATCGCGAATGAGACCTGTGATATAGATGTCTTTGAACGGAATTTTGCCGGTAAACTTCTTCGTCATCATGATCATTCTGGCTACCCAGAAGAAAATAATGTCAAAGCCTGTTACCAACACTGACGAGGGAACAAACGTTTCTAAATCAGGGGTTTCTTTAGGCCACCCCATTGTTGCAAATGGCCATAACGCACTTGAGAACCAGGTATCAAGTACATCGTTATCTTGTGAAAGCGTCACATCATCACCAAGGCTGTGTTTTGCACGCACCTCTTCTTCTGTGCGCCCTACATATACCTTGCCGCTCTCGTCATACCATGCAGGAATTCGGTGTCCCCACCAAAGCTGCCTTGATATGCACCAGTCTTGAATGTTGTTCATCCATTGGAAGTAGGTTTTGTTCCAATTCTCTGGTACAAAACGAATCTCTCCACTTTCAACAGCTTCAATGGCTGGCTTAGCAAGTGACTCTACCGCTACATACCACTGGTCGGTCAGATACGGTTCGATAACCGCGCCGGTGCGATCTCCACGAGGCACTTTAAGTTTATGCGGTTCAATTTTAACCAATACACCTTGGCTGTCTAGGTCGGCAACAATTTGCTTGCGCGCATCGAAGCGATCTAAACCGCGGTACGCCTCTGGTGCGCCATCGTTAATTTTGGCATCGTCGGTTAAGATATTGATCATAAGTAAGTCGTGGCGCTTACCCATGTCATAGTCGTTGAAATCGTGAGCTGGCGTTATTTTTACGCAACCGGTTCCAAATTCCATATCTACATAATCATCAGCAATAATAGGAATTAAACGGCCCGTAATAGGCAGTTTAATGTCTTTGCCGATAAAATCTTGATAACGCTCATCGTCAGGATGAACGGCTACAGCGGTGTCACCTAACATGGTTTCTGGGCGGGTTGTGGCAACCACAAGCTCACCACTGCCATCGGCAAGAGGATAACGCATGTGCCACATATGGCCGTCTTCTTCTTCGTTTAGCACTTCTAGGTCGGAAACGGCGGTGTGAAGAACAGGGTCCCAATTGACCAAGCGTTTACCGCGATAGATAAGCCCTTCTTCGTGCAGTTTTACAAACACTTCGGTTACTGCTGTTGAAAGGTCATCGTCCATAGTAAAGACTTCGCGAGACCAGTCAGGCGAGGTGCCCAATCGACGCATTTGGCTAGTGATTGTGCCGCCACTGTGTTCTTTCCATTCCCAGATCTTTTTAATAAAGTCTTCTCGACCTAAATCGTGGCGAGTTTTGCCCTGAGCGTTTAGCTGACGTTCAACCACCATTTGCGTAGCGATACCGGCGTGGTCGGTACCCACCTGCCATAGAGTATTGTCACCCTTCATGCGGTGATATCGAGTAAGTGCATCCATAATGGTTTGCTGGAAACCATGACCCATGTGCAGGCTACCCGTCACATTCGGTGGAGGAAGAAGAATACAATAGGGGTCGCCGCTACCAGATGCTTTAAATAAACCCGCCTCTTCCCATTTTTGGTAGCATTGCTGCTCAATAGACTGCGGTTCGAAGGTTTTATCCATTACTGACTCTCGTTTAAAAGCTGATGTAAAAAAGTTGACGACTGTAGGCGATTTTTGTTGTTTCGCTCAAACCTAGCCATGCACTATAAAAATTTGCGTTGAATAAGCGGTACCAAGTACGCTATGTCACGCAGACTTAAACTGCATATTACATCCAGCTTGCTGATAGTTTTTGTATCTCACCCGCGCTGCTTGCTTAGCATTGTCATCCACGGGCACAAAATCGATGATTTGGCGGTGCTGGTTAGGCGATGACACCATGCCAGAACCAACGTTAACCACCATTTGTCGTCTGGCAACCTGCTCAGGCTGCCAGCATATTTCTACCGGCGTGCCCGCTTGCGGACCCTCACCATAAAGGTTGTGAGGAACAAAACGGTTCGCCGGTAGTTGCCACAACAATTCATCAACTTCTTCTGCTTGTGCTTGTGTATCACACAGCACGCTAATTTTTTGTTTGTTAGCAAACGCGTTAGCAACGACTTCACTGGCTTTACCCGTTACGCCGTTGTCGCTAGCACTGAGTTGATAAAAAATAACCTGTGGCATAGAAGATTAATCCTCTAGCTTAATGTCGGCACGATTCATCAAGAATTGTGACAACATAGGTACTGGGCGTCCGGTTGCGCCCTTGTTCTTGCCACTGCGCCATGCTGTTCCTGCAATATCCAGGTGGGCCCAGTTGTACTTTTTCGTAAAGCGGGACAAGAAGCATCCAGCAGTAATACTGCCTGCAGGTCGTCCACCTAGGTTTGTCATATCAGCAAACGGGCTTTCTAACTGCTCTTGATAGTCGTCCCATAGCGGTAGTCTCCACGCACGATCTGAACTTTGCTCAGAAGCATTTAACAGCTCGTGTGCAAGTGGGTTATGCGTACTCATGACCGCCGTAGCATGATGACCTAACGCAATAATTGCCGCGCCAGTGAGCGTTGCCACATCAATCACTAACTCTGGCTCATAACGCTCTACGTAGGTAAGCGCATCGCACAATACCAATCTACCTTCGGCATCGGTGTTAAGCACTTCAACGGTTTGTCCCGACATAGTAGTCAGTATGTCGCCTGGACGATAGGCGTTGCCACTGGGCATATTTTCACAGCCAGCCAACACGCCAATAACGTTGATTGGCAAATTCAGCGCAGCAATGGTGTGCATGGTTCCCAATACACCGGCAGCGCCGCCCATGTCGTATTTCATTTCATCCATGGCTTCGCCTGGCTTAATTGAAATACCACCGGAATCAAAAGTCAGGCCTTTGCCTACTAGTACAATAGGCGCTTGGTCTGCAGGACCGCCGCGATGATGCATAATACTCATCATGCTTTCATTTTCTGAACCGCGGCCTACAGCCAAATACGCCTGCATGCCTAGTTCGGCCATTTGCGTTTCATCCACCACTTCAGCCGTTACGCTGTTATAACGACTCGCGAGCTCTTGGGCTTGTTTCCACAAATAGTCTGGATTACAGATATTTGGCGGCATATTGGCCACGTCTTTGGTCACCTTAGCACCGCGAGAGATAGCTAGACCGTGATCGACGGCGCGCTCACCTACTGTCAATTCACGACGTGTAGGCACATTGAACACTATTTTGCGCAGTGGGCGGCGAGGCTCGCCTTTTTTGGTTTTCAGCTGTAAGAAAGTGTAAAGAGAGTCTTCAGTAGCTTCTACTGCTTGACGCACTTTCCAGTAGGTATCACGACCTTTAACATGAAGCTCGGTTAAGAAGCACACCGCTTCCATTGAACCCGTTTCATTCAGTGTTTGAATTGTTTTAGCGATAATGTTTTTGTACTGGCGCTCGTCTAGCTCTCGCTCTTTGCCACAACCGACAAGAAGCACGCGCTCGCTTAATACGTTGGGTACGTTATGCAGTAGCAACATTTGCCCGGCTTTACCCTCAAGGTCGCCGCGGCGCAACAGGTTGCTAATATAGCCATTGCTAATTTCGTCAAGCTGCTCTGCCACTGCCGTTAATCGGCGTGGTTCGAAGACACCTACAACGATACAGGCACTACGTTGTTTTTCGGGGCTGCCACTTTTTACACTAAACTCCACGATATTACCTCGCTTTTCGTCGTTTATAGTTTGCACGATAACTAAAATCACGTAACGTTTCGCGCTGCTTTATGTTTTAATACGCAGCATAACTTTTTAGTTCACTGCAATTAACGCGTTTGCCCATAAATATAGGCCAATTTTGCGTCTAAACATCATGCAAACGGTTTATGATTGCAGGCAAAACTTGTAAAAACGGTAAGTTTAAACAAAATTGTGCTTTCTTTCACTAAAATTCCTAATTATCCGGGCAGACTGAGATGCTGATATTCCGCTATTTACTTAAGGAAACGCTTAAATCTCAGCTAGCGATTTTCTTTATCTTAATGGCCATTTTTGTCACTTTACGCTTTGTTCGCGTTTTAGGTGACGCGTCTGATGGCGATATCCCAGCCGGGCTCGTTTTAGGCTTTCTAGCGCTTTATGCCCCCATACTATCATCTCTTGTTCTTCCGATAAGCGCTTATCTTGGAATAATGCTGGCTCACGGTCGTTTATACGTCGATAGTGAAATGACCGTCATGCGCGCCTGTGGTATCAGTGAATGGTACATTACCAGAGTAATGCTGTTTCTATCGGTGCTGATCATGATAGTGACTGGTGCAATCACGCTGTACTTTGCGCCCCTAGCTGCAGAAAACGAATACCAGCTAAGAGAAAAAGCGCGCAATGAAGCAGG
The DNA here is from genome assembly GCF_036864455.1 of Alteromonas sp. P256. Classification (NCBI taxonomy): domain Bacteria; kingdom Pseudomonadati; phylum Pseudomonadota; class Gammaproteobacteria; order Alteromonadales; family Alteromonadaceae; genus Alteromonas; species Alteromonas sp. P256. Next base: position 1,862 of record NZ_JAZETM010000013.1, on the reverse strand, counting down.
CATTTCCGCCCTTATGCCCGGCCGTTTTCAACAAACCGGTAACGAAAAGGCGGTTATCTTTGCTCACGACGTAGATGAAAACGATAAGCTTCAGCGGGTATTTTTATCGCAAAACCAGAGCGACGATAGCAAAGAACAAGTTCGTGTGGTTTACGCCCAAAGCGGCGACGTGGCAACCAATGCCGACGGCACCCGAAACCTTATTCTCAAGCAGGGCGTGCAGTACGAAGGCGCTCAATCTGGCAAGGCCTACCGAAAGGTAGAATTTGACGAATACCAGATTCAAATTGCAGATAAGCCCGCTGAAGAGCCCCGCAAAAAAGTCAGCGTTTTGCCCACGGTAGAGTTATGGAACGAGGCCAGTATTGAAGCGCGAGCAGAATTGCAGTGGCGCATTGCTATTCCACTGTCGATCCCGTTTTTAGTCCTTATTGCTGTGCCATTAAGTGCCGTTGACCCAAGACAGGGGCGCTTTGGAAAGATGTTCCCTGCTATTCTTCTTTATTTGGGCTATTTCTTATTATTACTGGCTAGCCGCCGCGTATTAGAAGATGGAAAAATGCCTCCTCAACTGGGTTTGTGGTGGGTTCATGCTGTCATGTTGGTTATTGGATTTGTGTTAATTGTGCGCGATAGGAAGACCGGCACGCTGCTGCGCGCTTGGGTACTGGGTAAAAAGTAAATGTTTAAAATCCTCGATTTATATGTCGCTCGCACATTACTTGGTACGGTAACCGTTACTTTAAGCGTGCTGATTGGCCTAAGCGCTCTAATCAAATTTGTAGAACAGCTACGAAAAATTGGTGAAGGCGACTACGATATGCTCGTTGCCTTTCTCTATGTGATACTGAGCCTACCTCGTGACCTAGAGCAGTTTTTCCCTATGGCTACCCTACTCGGTGGCTTAATAGGTATGGGGGTACTTGCCAGCAACAGCGAACTGGTGGTGATGCAAGCTGCGGGATTAAGCCGATGGAATATCATTAACTCTGCCATGAAGTCCACCCTCGTTATGATCCTTGTGGTAATGGCAGTAGGCGAATGGGTAACCCCTATTAGCGAAACAAAAGCCAAACAAATTCGCACAGAAGCGATTTCTGGAGGAAGCTTGTTTTCGTCTGATAAGCTGGTATGGGCGAAAGATGGAGAGCGTTTTGTCAGCATTGGCCAAGTACTCAGCCAAGACGCATTAAAGGACATTCGCATTTATACGTTCAACCCAGACCTCTCCTTACAAAGCATCAGCTATGCAAATTCAGGGGCATTTGATGATGACGGGTGGTGGCTAAATAATGTAGATATCACGTCGTTTACCGAGCAGCAAATTACCAGCGAAAGCTTTGAAAGAAAGCGTTGGAATTCCACGCTTACACCAGACAAATTGGGCATTGTTGCTGTAAAACCAGAGGCGCTATCTATTTCCGGGCTTGTTGATTACGTCAATTACTTAGAAAGTAACGACCAAGACCCTGCTCGCTACGAACTGGCCCTATGGCGCAAAATACTTCAACCGGTGTCTGTTGGTGTTATGTTGCTCATGGCGCTGTCTTTTATTTTTGGTCCACTGAGAAGCGTGAGCATGGGGGCTCGGGTTATTATGGGCGTGCTGACAGGATTTGGATTCTTTATTTTAAATGAAGTGTTCGGCCCGGTGAGTTTAGTTTATCAGCTGCCGCCCGTCTTAGGCGCTATTTTACCAAGTCTACTGTTCGCTGCCGTGGCAGGCATTATGCTCAGGCGATAAAACTATTCGACGTGATCTGGTATAAATTAATTGGTGTTGACTTCACTTTGGGCCTGTTTGTTATGAAACAGTCCGTTTTAAGCCAGTTTTTTCTAAACTAGGGCAGTGTTACTGCCCT
>NZ_JAZETM010000012.1:0-95194 GCF_036864455.1 Alteromonas sp. P256 | reverse complement strand
AGCCAAATAGGCCGCGTGTTTAAATGATTGAATTTAAGATAAAACAACCCTGTGCGAAATGCCAGATGTTATAGAAGTGGCTGGATAAATGAGCGAGTAGAGAAGGTTGCTGCTCTTGAATTTTGGCGTTGCGGTGCTGATGAAAAACGCGTTGTTAAAGTCGTTGAAACTACCGAAAAAGCAAGCCGTAAAGACAACCTAGCGAAACAACCTTGATGCTGGCATTTCACTTCTGAACCCACATTTTAATACTGTAAGTAAATGATGCCTAACGCCCTAATTTGGCGGCACAAACGCGTGGGCTATACTGCGAAGCAGAGCCCGCGTGTTTGTGTCCCCAACATTTGTTTGTTAGGTGCGTTTTAAAATTACCAGTGTGCTTTAACATAGTTTAAGTCGCCACCATTTAGGCTGATATAGTTTGTTTTGCCATTTTTAAATGGCATGTTCGATAAGACAAGAGAGGAACTGTTTTCTATATTTATGGTAATTGTAGCTGTCCCTTCATCGACCGGACTGTCCACATTAATTTTGAGTCCACTCATCTCTTCTTTAACTTGTGCAGTCATATAAAAGCCAGTAGTAAAGTCAGGCCCTTCCACAATGATATTGCTAATCTCTAAATCATCCATGCCGTTAAGTTCAAGAATAAAATAGCTGCGATCATTACTAGAGAAAGCGAAAACCAGCAAAGCTCCAATCAATACCAATACGACAACCGGATATTGTTTTTCCTTCATAGCACCTAACTTTGAGCTAACGGGCGCAAACGGAATGCGATAATTGGCGAAGCCTCGCATTTCGTTTGTGTCCCAGTGACCGAAGGGAACGAGTTTAGCGTTTTGTTAGGCATGCTTTTCAAACAACCTCATAACCAAAAATGCCAAAGCACCAAACAGAGCGCCATAGAATGCATATTTAAAATACAACAGAGGAAGAGCCACGAATATCATACCTGATGCTTCCAATGGTCCAGATTTTAAAACCTGCATTGATGCGAGTGAGAGAATGTAAATTCCAGTGCCAGCTACTGCGGTGAAAGCTGATGCAAAGACAAATTGAAAAAAGTTTTTATTTTTGCCAAGTGCGGAGTGAAGTAGAGCGAATAAAACTGGGGCCCAAGTTGATAACAGCACAAAGAGAATTAAGTCCGAAGTAGACTCTGTTATACCCTCAGAGCTGATGACGCTCATGACCACTAATATAAGAGTAATAACCCAAAAAAAATATCCCATCCTTGGCTTTCCTTGTATGCCTAACGCTAAGCTTTGGGGCGCTAGCACGTGGGCTAAAATCCGAACGAAGTGAGCCAGCCCACTTGTTAGCGTCCCAGCGACCGAAGGGAGTGCCAACAGCGTTTTGTTAGGCGTACAACTGAAAGTACGCAGCTTTGCTGCCACCACTAGCCAAAAAGACCGCGTGTTTAAATTGTTGAATTTAAGATAAAACAACCCTGTGCGAAAAGCCAGATGTTAACGACATTGCTGGATAAAAGAGCGAGTTTAAACAACTGGAGATGCAGAATGCTGGCGTTGCTGAGTTGACGAAAAGGGCGTTGCTAAAGCCGTTGGAACTACCGAAAAAGCAAGCCGTAAAGACAACCTAATGAAACAACCTTGATGTTGGAATGTCAGGTCTGAACCCACATTTTAATGCTGTAAGTAAATGACGCCTAACTTTTCAATAACGGGCGCAGGCACGTAGGGCATAATGGCGAAGCCGCCCTGCGTGTATGCGTCCCAGCGAACGAAGTGAGTGAGTTTATTGAGTTGTTATATGCGTTGTTCATTTAAACCACTCGTCTTTGTGGGAGCTGATTGCGATTTCGTCAACCTCCGGAAGCTCGCTTAACTTTAAGCCACATGAGTTACACGAGACAGCCCACATTCCTGATTTTGAATAAAAACTACCGTTGAATATGATGTTTAACAAGGAATAAAAGCGTTTATTGCAACGTGGGCAGGTTGATAACGACAATCGAAGTAATAAAAAGAGAAAAAGATAGATGAATAGTGGGGCAATAAAACCCAACAACGGAAACAAGAAGCCAAGAAAGATCCCTATTGATACTAAATAAAAGCATGGCCAACGAGCAGCATGTACGTTGTCAGAACGAAGCTTAATTTTTCTTAGGCCAGCAAAATATTCTTCCATGAGTTAAATACCAATTAGCATATAACAATTTACTAGACCCCAAACCGGTCTGTCTAAACATACCATTATGGGGTTTTTAATATTATCAAAGTTGCCAGATTACCCTCTAACTCCCCTTAATAAAACAATAAATTAGAACAGTGTTTTTTGCTCATGGGTAAAAAGTACCAAAATGGTGTGTTAGGTGGGAGAGGTGTACTTCATGCATTGTCAGAAAAATTATGTTTGAGATCATTTATATTTCTGAAAAGCATTATTTACGCCGTTTTGAAGTTTTTAACGCTGATTTCTATCTATTCAAAGCAGAAAGCGCTATGTGTTGAGTCTAATCCACATTGGCATAATTTAGATGTGGAGTGGTCAAGCTATTGGGCGAGGGGGCTTTAGGGAACAAAAAAAGCCACGGCGTTATTAAACGCGGCGGCTTTTCGTTTAGCTTAAACTGTAGCTTTCTCGGTTATGCTTCAATAACCTTGGGCTAAAGAACAGAAACCAATGCTTTTGCTAAGGTTTCAACATTGTTTTTGTTAATACCAGCAATGTTTACGCGGCTTGAGTCTACAAAGTATACGCTGTGCTTTTCTCTTACTTCACGCACTTGTTCAGGCGTGATGCACAAAAACGAGAACATACCTTTTTGGTCGTTCACAAAGCTGAAGTCTTTGGGTGAGCCGTTGTTATGAAGGTTTTGCACTAGCATTGCACGCAACGTTTTCATGCGGTCGCGCATTTCATTCACTTCAGACACCCATTCGTTGTTAAGGGCTTCGTCAGATAGAATTAAGTCAACAAGTGCGCCGCCGTAGCTTGGTGGCATTGAGTAAATAGCACGAGCAATAGACTGTATTTGTCCCTGCGCAATTTTGCGGGTTGCTGTGTCTTGGGTAACAATTGCGGCAAGGCCAACACGCTCGCGATATAAACCAAAGTTTTTAGAGCACGATGCAGCAACAACAACCTCAGGAAGGTTTTCAACAAGAAGGCGCATACCGTAGGCATCTTCTTCTAACCCTTCACCAAAGCCCAAATAGGCCACATCGATAAACGGTAAAAATTCACGTTCTTTAGCAACGGCTAATACTTCGTCCCATTGTGCATTCGTTAAGTCTGCACCGGTTGGGTTGTGGCAGCAGCCGTGAAGTAACACTATATCGCCTTTATCTACGTTGCGAAGGGTGTCCATCATGGCATCAAAGCGAATGCTTGCAGATGCTTTGTCGAAGTACGGGTACGTTTCTATTTCTAAACCCGCAGAGCCGATAAGCGGAATATGGTTTGCCCATGTTGGGTCGCTTACCCATACTTTTGCATTGTCGTTACAACGCACTAAAAGCTCAGAAAGAATGCGAAGGGCACCACAGCCACCTGGAGCCTGAACGGCAGCAACGCGATCGGCCATGAGTACCGGGCTGTTTTTACCAAGTAGTAGCGATAGCATGCCATCGATAAAACCTTGATTACCCTGTGGAGTAATATAGGTTTTACTGGTTTCACGCTCTAGTAAAAGTTGTTGTGCTTTTGACACACTCGAAAGAATAGGGGTATTACCTTGCTCATCTTTATAAACGCCAACACCCAAGTCTATTTTACTCGGGTTGGTGTCTTCTTTATATGAAGCAGAAAGGCCAAGAATTGGATCTGGGGCAAGATAGGGTAATACTTCAAACACGATATGTCCTCACTTTGGTGTGCAAATAGTGGTCTGCAAATAATGGAAAGCAAATGCTAGCAGGCACGCATTATGCCATTGCTGATAGAAAAAATGACACCTATTCGTTGAAAATATTTCAATTTAATATCGAATTTTGTAAACCTCGAAAGATTTATTCTACAAACCCGTTAAATTTTGAAGGAAAATTCTCGTGTTTGCGTTGTTTCTCCCTTTTCGGTGAAGGTTCGTTCTTTAAAGCTGAGTTCGCCGCTGCTATCAACCAGCAAAATAGTGGATGTTCGCGTACCGTAGCTGGGAATGTTAATAAAAATGGAAGACAGCGCTTTTTCCCATTCATAACCAATGCCAGTACTAGGAAGGTGTTGGTCGTCTGCTTTGTCCTCATTGCGCAATAGCGCAAACAAATCTTCGGTGTTTATCGTGTCGTGCTGTAATACGTACTTATTTAAGCTTGTAACACCTTGGGTAACCTTGGGCCATGGGGTAACAATGTCGGCATTTGAAAGGCCAAACACACCCTGCTGTATAGGGTGTGTAGAGTTGTTCACGTTATTGTAAACATGCAAAGCGCTCGCATTACCGAACACCAGGTTATAGCCATTATAGTGGTGACGAGTGTCTTTCAGCGTCTGTAAATACTGTTCTGTTGAAAGCTCGGTTAATTTTTCCGTAAGATGGCCAGTAACTTGTGCTTTGTCGTCTTTTAGCCAGTTGGTTACCAACTCACCTCGCGAAGTCGCGTCTGTGCGCACTTCAGTCGGAGCACGTACATTAGTAATGGCCGCAATTTTTCCATTTCGTGTAACACCCATCCATGTACCGTTTGCTTCAAGATCTCTCCCCGCCAATATGGATGGGTTGTCGTTCCAAAATGCTGCGGGAGCCGTTGGCCTTGCATAAAACTCATCTCTATTCGCCGCAATAATAAGCGGGTAGCGAGGGTGCTTCTGCCGAGCAATAAATAAAATACACATATTTACACCTTATTCGGTATGCCAGTACCGTCTGTCTGTGCGTACTATCGCGCTGTAATCGAGTCGTTATAGGTATGCTTTACTGTGCGCTTGCCGTTAATCGTAGCTTTGCGTTTTGATTTTCTTTACTCTTAACGCCTTGAGCAGTATGAGAATAATAAAAATGAATAGCAATAACACTCTCAACAAGAAAGACAAAGAGACAAAAAGCACCACTATTTTGAAAATCAATGAGTTGCAGATAGATGACCACATACCGCGGCAGTGGCCGCACTGGTTATCGTCATTTGCTACCTTTGTGCTCACCAAACGGGGCTGGCGAGTAGAAGGGGCTTTTATTAATAAAAAGAAAGCCATATTGGCGGTTGCGCCTCACACAACCAACTGGGATTTTTTTATCGGGTTGTTTGTGGTGTTTTCACTGCGTTTAAAATTGAATTTTTTCGGCAAACATACCATTTTTGTTCAGCCACTCGGGTACATCATCAAAAAGTTGGGCGGCATTCCCATTAAGCGAAGTAAGGCTCACGGGGTGGTAACCAGTATTGTTGATAATATTAAACAGGCTGATGAATTAGTATTGGCACTGGCACCTGAGGGTACGCGAAGCCCAATCTTTCCTTGGAAAACCGGTTTTCTGCACATTGCGAGAGAGGCAGATATACCTATTCAGCTGCTTTCGCTAGATTATCGCACTAAAATAATCCGCTTTGGCCCCGTCATTCAAAAGGTCGAAAACATTGATGAACAAATGCAAACTATCTATACATTTTATGATAATGTTTGCCCAAAATACCCAGAAAAATGCATAACACGGCCTCAATAATTCATTTGAAAACCACCACGGCTTTTTCTATGCGCACAGCATCGATATGCTATTTCGTGGTTTCTGAGGTTGTCGCGTAACTTTACTACCGGAGTTTTACTCGTGACAAAACAGGGATTCACTACCCGACAAGTCCATGCCGATCGCATGTTAAACACGCCAGAACACGGCGGTGTCCACACTAGTACATCAAATTCTGTGCTGTTTGAATTTAAAGATGCTCAAGGCATTATCGACGCTTTTCAGGGTAAACGTGCCGCGCATGTTTATTCTCGCTCTTCTTCACCGTCTGTGGCTGCGTTGCAAAACATGCTCAACGAATTAGAGGGAGGAGTGGGCACACTTTGCTTTAGCACGGGAATGGCAGCTATTAGCAGCACCTTGTTTGCGCTACTTAAAGCTGGCGATCATCTTATTGTTAGTCAGTATCTGTTTGGTAATACGCGCAGCTTTTTCGAAACCTTAAAAGATTTCGGTATTCACGTCACCTACACCGATGTTACCGATATTGAACAAGTAGTAGAAGCATATCAGCCCAATACCAAAGGGGTTTATTGTGAAACCGTGGCCAACCCGGTTACTCAAGTTTCAGATTTACATGCCATAGGGCAGTTTTGTGAAGAGAAGCACATTCTCTTTATGGTTGATAATACAATGACACCGCCTCCGCTTTGTTATGCAAAAGACTATAAGGCGTCACTCATATTTTGTTCGTTAACCAAATACATTGCAGGCCATGGCAACGTGCTTGGAGGTGCTGTTACCGATACCGGTCATTTTAACTGGGAAAAATACACCAATATTAAATCCGCTTACAAGGTAGCCGATAAGGCGCAGTGGGGAATTACACAAATTAAGAAAAAGGGGTTGAGAGATTTAGGCGCTACACTTGCGCCAGAGTCGGCCACCGCCATTGCAATAGGCATGGAGACCCTTGGGCTTCGCCTTCAGCGCAGTCAGCAGAACGCACTAAAGTTAGCCACATTTCTCGATAACCACCACAGCGTGAGTGAGGTTTTTTACCCTGGTCTTGCTGACCATCCACAGCACTTTATGGCTCGAGAGCAGTTGAATAATGGCTACGGTGCCATCTTAAGTTTTAATTTAGTGGATAATATCGACCCAGTAGCGTTTTTAAACGAAATGGAGCTAGTAATTTGCGCCACGCATTTGGGTGACAATAGAACACTGGCGTTGCCAGTAGCGCCTACTATCTACTTTGAAAATACAGCTGAAGAGCGAGAGAAGATGGGTGTATCAGACAACATGCTTCGCATTTCAGTGGGTATTGAAGATACCGACGACCTTATTGCCGACTTTAGAAATGCGCTACACGCAGTAGCCAGCGAGTAGTAAGGCAACGCAACACATACAAAAAAGGGGCGTAAGCCCCTTTTTCATTCATGCAATTTCGTAAATTTTGAATTCAAACAAATTTACAATGAACGGTGACCAATCACCGTTCATTGAGCTTGCTTGAAACTACTGTTACTCAAAATCACTGCTATTCGAAACCACTGCTATTCGAAACCTAGCGTCACTTGACCGCGGATCTCCCCAGAAGGAAATGCATCTGAGTGGAAGTTCGTGTAATAGCCAGCTGCCTGCATGGTCATCATTTGGTCAGCGTCAAGCGTAGTGCTGCTTGGCACAGACCACACGCCGTCCATACCTTCAAGACCTAGTATCACACCACCGTTCTCACCAGCTGCACCTTCGTGAATGTGTGCCATGTTTGCTGTCATACCGGTAATGGTAACACTACCTGACAACGCGCCTGTGGTTGTGTTTAAAGTAAATGCACCAGCGCCAGTCGCTGCAGTATCAACCGCTGGCACTTCCTGATCGCCAGTAGCGACAATACCAAACACTTGAATATTGTCTGGTGTAATTTGACCGCGGATCTCTCCGCTAGGATTTGCTTCTGTGTGCACATTCACATAATGTCCACCAGAAAGCAGTTGCGATGCTACGGCTTCTTCTAATTCAACATAGCCATCTGTCATCCACGTGCCAGCTGTCATTTCGTTTTCTACTAACGTAACAACAACGCCGCCGTTTTCACCCGCAAAACCACTGTGGATATGCGCCATGGTTGCATTGTCTATGGTAGTTGCAGCAACAAGGTATACAGAATCTGAAGTTGTATCATAAAGGGCGTAGCCAGAACCTGAAGCCATTGTATCCACTGCGGGAACAGACTGGTTGCCGCTTAATGGAAATGTAACCACTGCAGTTGTGTCCGGAACAATTTGCCCACGTACTTCGCCACTAGGATTCGCTTCTGTGTGCACATTTAAATACCATTCACCACTCGTTAATGCGTCTAAATTACTAGGTGAAATATTGGTTTGTGCAAGTTCGTACGTACCGTCGCCCGCATCAGTAAGAGGAAAGGCAACAGGTCCGTTCATACCTAAACCGCCATCGTGTACGTGCACACCTGTAACATCAGTTAAGCCAGATACATCAACGCTCACGCTAAACGCCGGTAAGTCTTCGTCAATTTCAACCACTGCCGAAGCTTCAGACATAGTGTCAACTGCTGGCACTTCTTGTGAACCGCTTAAACTAAGGTTATAAGTCTTGTCTGCATTAAATGCTGGTGGCGGTGGTGCTAAACCATCTAACAAAGCTAATTGAGGAAGATCGCCTTCCATGTCGCCGTCTAACGCGATGGCAGTATAAATGCTACCATTTTCTAAACTGAGCACGCCGGTTTCAATTGCCGCTGTTTTTGTACCAGTAGGGGTTACGGTTACCACGTAATCGCCTTCTGCTAAGCTCACATAACCTGTTTCAGCTAAATCGTCAGTAGAATAAGCAATATCGCTAAACGCTGGGTCTACCGCATCAATTTCACCGTCAGCTGTAACATAAATATCTACGTTACCAGCGCTTGGTGAAGAATGGACAATACGCACTTTAGCTTCAGTGGCAACTGAACGTGGTACATCTACTAGTACGTCCAATTCTGGTGCCGCTAATGTGTTATTAGCAATAGCGGTATACGACATACCAATCTCAAGGGTAAGTTCGGCATCATCAACTGCCACAATGCTGTTATCAGTATCAGCCACTACGTCAATTAAATAATCGCCAGGAGCAACCGAAAGGTAGTCTGTAGTACGAGGAAATTGAATACCATCGACTAACACGACTTCATTGTTCGCTATAACATCTACAGCCGGCGCATCACTAATACCGTGTACAACGCGAACGTCAGAGGGAGTTGCTGCGTCCCATATTTTAAAGCTTCCATCGCCGTCAGCGACTAGCAATGTAACAGGAGAGTCGCCTGTTCCCACATTGTTTGTAGCTGCAATAAGTAAGTCAGCGCCATCAGTAAGCTCTACCGTACCAGAATCGTACACAACCGTGGTTTCACCCGCAGGCGTAATACGAATTTGATAATCACCCGCCGGTACTTGCGTAAGGCCTGTGGCGTCGGTGAATTCTGCGGTTACAAGAGGTTGCTCTGCGCTTATGTCGGTACCCGGTGCAGTAACGTAAACGTCAACAGTAGGCGCTAATGATGCGGCGTGAACAATTTGTACTTGCGCGTTACCTGCTTCTACTGCTGTTTCTGAGCTGGTAACAGGTAATAGTGCCAGTGAACTATCGCCAACGTTGCCCACTGCAAACACGTCATAATTTGTGTCTGCTTCTAACGTAAGGTCTGCCTGTAAAACTTCTGCGTTATCGCCAGGTAGAATACCTGTAACGCCAATATCGTAGGTTCCTGTCTCAACTTCAAATCGCGAGGACGCTACTTGGTAATCTACGTTTTCTAAATTGTTTAAAATGGCATCGTTCGCCGTAATATTTACCATGGGGGCATCTGAGGCAGCATGCACTACCCGTACGTTGGCAAATTCAGGGGCGGGGGCCGGTTGTTCAACAAAATCATCGTCATCGTCATTACACCCTACTAAAAATAGGGGTAAAATCGAAAACGCTAGTAGCGACTTAGTCCTTCTCATCATTGTTTCCTCTAATTGTTGTTAGACCATCAAAGTTACGCCACTATTTTATTTACAGATCATTAACCTCATTAACATTAAGTAAGTGTAATACTTTTGTATAATTATGCTCTTCTGGCATCATTGTTTTTAAAGCCTGATTCTACATAATTACTTTAAATAACAGATGGTTGAGAATTTTTGTAAAGGTGTCGTCGAAACGCATAAAGGATAGGCTTTTGGTGCGTTGAATTGTGAAATGAAAATAAATGTTAAAAAAATTTCGAAGTGCGTGAACTTAACGGAAAAGTTGTGGACTAACAAAGTGTAGTGATTGAAAACAGATTAATGTGTTTTCTGCAAAATGTGTGTTCCAAGTTGAGTGTGTTTCTCGCCCCGCCTGTGTAGCGGGGCTTTTTTATGCCTGATTGGCGCCAGTGTAAACGGCTAGTTTAAACGCTAAGTTAGTCGTTAATTAAGGCTTCTACATCTGCCACAAAACTTGCATCTGTTGGCTTTGTAGAGCTTGGGTAGTGCGTTATCTTGGTGCCCGTTTTATCAATCAGGTATTTATTAAAGTTCCAGGAAGGTGACTTACCTGTGGCTGCTTTTAGCATGCGATACATTGGGTCTGCATCGTCGCCGCGCACTGACGTTGGTTCAAACATTGGAAATTTCACGCCATAGGTTAGTTCGCATAGTTCCGCCGTTTTGCCTTCGTCCTTTGCTTCTTGGTTAAAATCGTGAGATGGAAATCCTAATACCACAAAGTCATCGTCTTTATATTCGCTGTATAGGGCTTCTAGTCCTTCAAATTGAGGCGTGAAACCACAATAGCTTGCTGTGTTCACAACAAGAACGGCCTTGCCAGCATACTCATCGCATAAATTAACGGTTTCTTGAGAATTCAGTTTACGCTTCATAAACTTCAATACACTAGGACATTCGTTTGCCATAGCCGGCTGGAAAAGCAAAGCAGCTATGGTGACAACACCTGCAGTAATTCCTTTCAATTTCATTGTTCGTACCCTCTGACATAACATGTGGACTTAGTTTAAGTGAACTTAGTTTGTTGCTTAATTAATTATCAGCAATAGACGACAGCGCGCTTGGTTTTTTTAGTGCTATTGGCAAAATAAAGCGCTAATTGCGAAGTTATACGGTTCTAGTTTGTAAAAAGGAACATTAATAACCGTGTTTGTTATGCGTTTGTTGCACTAACGATAACGATGAGTGTTGACTACATGAATGTAGCTTTGCGTATAATGCTAGTGGGTTTCACATAACAATGATGAAAAAAATGAAAAAATATAAAGCATTGCTTATTGCTGCCAGCGTAACGATTGCACTGGGTGGTTGTGTAAGCACTAACGATAAGAAAGACGCAAATACAGTTACACCATCCAACAATATTCAGTCGATGGTTACGCCACAAACGGCGGTGATGTCTACCGCTGGTGAGGGTGAAATTACCCTAGAAAGAATTATGTCCGACCCGCAGTGGATAGGTGCATTGCCAACTAACATGGGGTGGTCGGTTGATGGTAGTGCCATCGTTTTTGAGCGTGAAAAACAAAATAGTACACTCACCGATGTATTTGCTGTTGAAGCGAGTACCCTTAAAAACGAAGCAAAAGTTCCATTGGCCGACATGCATAAATATCGATTCGATGAGAGGGTAGTGAGAGATGATGGCGTTGTTGCTTACACGTTTGAAGATAGCGTGTACGTGCAATTTACCAATGGCAACACGGTGCAGCTCACCCGCGGTGGAAATGCACTCTCGACACTCTCATTTATGACCGATGGGCGTTTAATGGCGTTAAGCGGAAACAAGTTTATTGCTATCGACCTTACCAATGGCGTAAGAGAAGAGTTAGTAAGCTGGGAGTTTGATGACAAGCCAGAGCCAGTAAAGCCAGCAAAAGACTACATTGCCCAAGAGCAGCAATCTCTTATCGAGTACATTAAGTTACAAAGACAAATAAGCGAAGAGCGTGATAGCGCCAGTGCACAACTTGCGGCAGCCAACAAAGGGGTAGCACCTGAACCGTTTTATTTCGATAAATCACATCGCCTAGCTGGCATTAGCGTATCACCTGCTGGAAATTATGCCGTAGTGGCAACCACTGAAAGCAAGCCTACCCGCGATGACAGCGACATCATGCCGCATTATATTCAAGAAGACAGCCGTATTGCGGCGAAATCAGTAAGACAACGTGTGGCCGATGCCGAGCCTGTAAACCACGAACTGTGGCTTCTCAATTTATCAACCGGTGAAAAACAAGCGTTAAACTATTTCGACTTACCTGGATATAACGACGATGTATTGGCCGATGTCAAAACCGAAAATGCAAAGGCAAATGGCGAAACCTATGAAGTCAACAGGTTGCCTCGCCCAATAACGCTATTGCAAAGCTGGTATTGGACCAAGCCATCTATACGCTGGCACAAAAACGGCAACGCAGTGGCGGTTATGTTAGAAGCGTGGGACAACAAAGACAGATGGATTGCCACTGTCGATTTAGACAATAAAACCCTTGAAAATCAACATCGCCTTCATGATGACGCATGGGTAAACTATCGCTTTAACTCTTTTGATTGGCTAAATAACAGCGAGACGTTGTACTTCCAATCTGAGCATACAGGTTACTCGCACTTATATTTACAAACACCTGGTGAAGCGCCTGTTGCGCTAACTAGCGGCAACTATATTGTTGATGACCTTACGTTAACCGCTGATGATAAATACATTTACTACAAAGCAAACAGCGAACACCCAGGTATTTATGAAATTTACCGTGTAAATACGCAAACAAAAGCCATTGACACCCTTACCGATCTTAACGGCATCACCGATTACACGCTCAGTCCAGATGATGCTACATTGCTTTTAAGCCATAGTAAGGTAAATCAGCCAGCTGAACTTTACGTAAAATCGTCAACTGGCCAACAAAAGGCACAACAAATCACGTCTAGCACCAGCGACGATTTTGCCTCGCTACCGTGGGCTGTGCCGCAAATTGTTGCCATTGAATCGTCACATACCGACGCGCCAATTTATGCTCGTGTTTACCTGCCTGAAGGGTACGACAGCACAAAGAAAAACAAAGCGGTTGTGTTCAATCATGGCGCAGGTTATTTACAAAATGCCCACATGGGCTGGTCGGGCTATTTCCGTGAATACATGTTCCATAGCATGCTGGTACAACAAGGCTATGTAGTACTAGATATGGATTACCGTGCTTCTGCTGGGTATGGCAGAGATTGGCGAACGGCTATTTATCGTCAAATGGGCACACCAGAGGTGCAGGATTTACGCGATGGCATCAACTATTTAGTGGAAAATGCTAACGTAGACAGAGAGCGCATCGGCACCTATGGCGGTTCGTATGGTGGCTTCTTAACCTTTATGTCTATGTTCACAGCGCCAGATTTATTTGCTGCTGGTGCTGCATTACGACCGGTTACCGATTGGGCGCATTATAATACGCCGTATACATCTAATATTCTCAATACGCCTGATGTGGACCCCATTGCCTACGAGCGCAGTTCACCTATTTATTTTGCAGAAGGGTTAGAAAAGCCGCTGCTGATAAATGCGCCTATGGTTGATGATAACGTCTTTTTCCACGATACCGTGCGTTTGGTACAACGGTTAATCGAACTTGAAAAAGAAGACTTTGAGACGGCAATATACCCTGTAGAGCCACATGGCTTCGTTCAGCCAAGTTCTTGGTTAGATGAATACCGTAGGATCTATAAGTTATTTGAAGAAAATCTGTAGTCGTATTTACCATTCATAAAAAAAGCCCAACACTCGTTGGGCTTTCGTTGGGCATTAGTTGGAATTTCGTTGAGCTGTTACAAATAACGTTCCGCTGTTTTACGCCCGCTTTGCAGTACTTATCATTAAAAGAAAAATAATCAATCCGCCTACTGCGCCAAACATATGGGCGTCAACGGCTACTTTTGCATCAATAAGCTCAGCAACCTGAGAGCTACTGCCATTGTATTGTTCGTAGCCTACTTTAATCGCAATGCCTATCAGTAATAGCCACCCCGAGGTCATTTTCTCTTTGATATCCATACAGGCTCCCCACACAAATAAGCCATGTAACGCACCCGATAAACCCGCATACCAAATCAGGTTTTCTGAAAAGAAATAGAGACCTGCGCTGGTGGCTATACAGCACCATATAAACACTTTTAAAAATCGAGCTGGCAGGTAGTGCTCGCCATGTAGGGCCCACAGTAGAATTAGCCCCACGATATTAAGCAATAAATGATACCCATTGGTATGCACAAAATTACCCGTTATCAAGCGCCACGTATCCAGCCCTTGTATTGCGTAACGGTCGTAGGCGAGCCATTCGCTTGCTTGTGGCTCAAAGAAAAAGGCAATCAAAGCGCAGAGCGCTATTATTAAAGGGCCTGCACTGTACTTAAACGAAAACGGCAGTGAAATCATCAGCGTTAGTTATTTTTTTATTTTGAATTTGCTCGCTATGATACAGAAAATTACCCTGCGGGTGAAAATAGATATGCGCCCGATACCATAATAATGTCGACAGAAAAGGAAAGATAATGTCCTTAGTTTTAACTTCGCAAAGTAATCAAACTCTTACCATTACTATAAACAGACCGGATAAAAAAAACGCATTAACCCGAGAAATGTATCAGTTAATGGCAGATGCGCTTCTAAGTATTAAAAATGATGGCGTAACAAAAGCCGTTGTAATTAAAGGAAGCGGCGACTGTTTTACCGCGGGTAACGATATCAACGACTTTGCTGCACAAAAAGAAGGGGCTCAGGTACCTGAAACAGCGGCGTTCATGCGTTCACTCATGACCTGTCCTGTGCCTGTTATTGCTCAAGTGCATGGGTTAGCAGTAGGAATAGGAACCACGTTGCTATTACATTGTGATTTTGTTTATGCCACACAAGACAGCCGATTTGTTCTCCCTTTCATCAATTTAGGGCTTGTTCCTGAATATGCATCAAGTTATCTTTTACCCAAAGTGGCGGGACACGTTAAAGCTGCTCAGTGGTTGATGCTAGGCGAACCATTCACAGCCGAAGACGCATATCAATTTGGCATGCTCACAGAGGTGGTGTCGTCACAAACCATCGATGATGCAGTTTCAGCAACCGTTCAAAAATTGATAAGTAAACCCAGCTTTGCCTTATTGCAGACAAAAGCACTACTCAAAGGTGAGGCAGATTATGTCAATCAGCAAATGAATGCCGAATTTGATATTTTTCTAGAAGCGCTGCTTACCTCTGCTGCACAAGAAGCGTTTGATGCGTTTTTGAAAAAGCGTCCCATTAACCCAGAGAAATTTAAATAAGAGGAAACACGATTTTGAGGTTCAGTTCTTTGTTAAGCACGTCAGTATTGGCTTTTGCATTAACCGGCAGTTTACTTTCCAATGTATACGGTAAACAGGCTCGAGAAGTCGGCGAGCCCGAAGCGGCCACTGGGTATGTTGAAAAGAAAGCCTTTGAGGCCGACGAATATATGGTGGTTGCTGCTAACCCCTATGCATCATGGGCGGGAAAGAACGTCATTGAAAAAGGCGGTAGTGCGATAGACGCTGCAATAGCCATTCAATCTATGCTTACTTTGGTAGAACCTCAATCTTCAGGCATCGGTGGCGGTGCGTTCATTCTTTACTGGGATAACAAAAACAAAGTTCTGCACACTTTTGATGGCAGAGAGTCTGCGCCTAAAGCAGTTAACTCGCATTGGTTTATTAAAAGTAATAAGCCAATGCGATGGATTGATGCTGTAGTTGGCGGTAAGTCGGTAGGCGTGCCAGGCGCTGTAAAAGCCCTTGAATTAGCCCATGCTGAGTTTGGTACGCTACCGTGGAATACCTTGTTCGACGACGCTATTAATACGGCCCAAAACGGCTTTAAAGTGTCACCCCGTTTAGCCAAATTGGTTGCGTTAGACTATCACCCAGGCCTAAAAAAGTTTCCTGCTAGCTCTACCTACTTTTTCCCGGCAGGTATGCCGTTAAAAGAAGGGACAACCAAGAAAAATAGAAAACTAGCCAAAACCCTAAAAGGCATTGCCGACAATGGCAGTGATTATTTGCTCAAGGGGGAATTGGCACAGGAAATTGTGGATGCAGTAAACTCTGCAGAAATTAACCCTGGAAGCATGTCTCTAGAAGACTTGGAAAATTATGAAGCCATCAAGCGTAATGCAGTGTGTGGTAACTATCACGAAAAACGGATTTGCGGCATGCCGCCGCCAAGTTCTGGTGGCGTCAATGTGTTTCAAATTTTAAAAATGCTAGAAGATAAGAATATTGGTGCCTATTCACCAAATTCGGCAGAGTTCGCTCACTTATACACTCAAGCAAGCGCGCTTTCCTATGCCGACAGAGAGAAATACATAGCAGATAGTGACTTCACTAATTTGCCATTTGCAGCCATGATCAATACAGCCTACTTACAGCGCAGAGCGCAAGGCATCAGCTTGGATGAAAAATGGCACCGAGCGAGAGCAGGCAACCCTTACGCTGGCACTGAAATAGCCATGGGCACATCGATGGAGTTACCTAATACGTCCCATGTTTCTATTGTTGATAAAGAAGGAAATGCGGTTTCTATGACAACCAGCATCGAATTTATGTTTGGCTCAGGCATTATGGTAGGAGGTTTCTTACTTAATAATCAGTTGACTGACTTTTCTTTCTCGCCAACAAAAAATCGTTTTCCTGTTCCTAATCGCGTTGAGCCTGGTAAACGTCCACGTAGTGCTATGAGCCCAACCATGGTGTTTGATAAAGAAGGTGAGTTAGAAGTGGTAGTAGGCTCACCAGGTGGCTCAAGAATTGTAAGCTATGTTGCTCAAACGCTGATTGGCATGATTGATTATGGTCTTAACATTCAAGAAGCAATAAACCTGCCTAAGATCACCAACAGAAACGACTATACTGCGTTAGAAAAGGGTACGCCTATTGCTGCATTAGAGGAGCCGCTTAAAGCGCTTGGTCATAATGTTAAGGTTATTGATTTAAACAGCGGGCTACATGGCATTCAGTTTAAATCTGGAAAATTAATTGGCGGCGCAGACCCTCGTAGAGAAGGTATTGCTGTCGGTAAATAATTGCTTTGCGCTTATGCGAAGTAGCAAAGAGCAACATCGATAAGAGAAAGGAAAACGAAACATGGATTTTTTGCTGAACGTGTTAATTTGGGTTGGTGTTGTTATTTTTGCGCTATTTTTCATTGGTTTTATGGCAGCGGTAAAGTTAAACAAGCGCCAAGACAGTAACAGCGATGATAAGCCATAAACGTTTATTCCTAAAACAAAACAGCCCAAGGTGTGAACGCCTTGGGCTGTTTTTTATAAGAGCTTTGTGTAAGAGTTTTGTGTAAGGGGTTTTTAAGACTCTAGCTTTGCGATTGTGACGCAACTTTACTTGTCGAGGTCGTGAGCACGAAACGCATTGGGCAGTAATTCACCAATGGTGGTTTCATGCGAATTTCCACTCTTTGTTACCATAGTAACCGGCGTATCATCGCTGGCGAATTCTGCAATCTTTTGTCTACAGCCTCCGCACGGAAAGCACAGTTCTTCGTTTGGACTGGCAATCACAATGTGTCCAATACGTTTGTGTCCGTTTGATACCATATTGCCAATTGCAGTGGCCTCAGCACATTGGCCTAACGGAAACGCAGCGCTTTCTACATTACAGCCTGCGAAAGTCTCCCCAGTACTTGTTTCGATGGCGGCGCCAACTTTAAATTTAGAGTAGGGGGAATGTGAGTGTTGCTGTGCGTTAAATGCAAGTTGTGAAAGTTGTTCTAGGTTATTTTTCTTCATGGGTACCTTTGTTACCCGCCTAATGCACTTTACTTTTCCTATCAAATGCGAGAAGGTTGGCGGCATCAGCGCCGCTTCAAGTGTATGCTTCTTATACTGGCGGTTTTTTCTTTTTCTACAGAATGCTTTTTTACCATGCGCAGAAACGTTAGTCTCATCTTTTTTTCTTTATTCGTTTGTATTTTAACCGGTTGCGCACAAACGCAGCCTGTCGAGCAACGCAGTCAAATGGGGAACTTGCTTTTAGCAGAGCCAGCACCCGCGAATCCACGTTCGCAAATGGCCATTGCCCGCTATAATCAAGTGCTCACGAGTACCGCATTATCAGATGACGACAAAGCAGAACTTCATTTTCAGCGCGGCATGTTATACGACAGCGTTGGGTTGAACGGTTTAGCACAGTTTGACTATAGCCAGGCGATAAATTTAAAGCCCGACCTTGCTGAAGCCTATAATTCAATTGGCATTCACTACATTCAACAAAACGACTTCATTCAAGCGTATGAGGCGTTTGATTCAACCCTAGAAATTAACCCAGATCTCGATTTTGCTTTTTTAAATCGCGGTATTGCACTTTACTACGGCGACAGGGCCGAACTTGCCACCAGCGATTTAGATACGTTTTTTAAAAAAGACGAAAAAGACCCGTTTAGAGCGTTATGGTCGTATTTTGCCAATCACGCTATATCGCCACAGCAAGGCGCAAAGTACTTGGCATCGGTCAGGCCGTTACTGGATAACGAGCATTGGGCTACTTCGTTAGTAGATCTGTTTCTTGGTGTTGTTGACGAGAACGAAGTACTAAACTCATTATTAAAGGGCATTACTAGTCAAAAAGCACTTACCGACAGGCTTTGCGAAGCGTACTTTTATTTAGGTAAGTTCCACAGTCAAAATGGCAATAGAGGAATAGCGTCAAACTACTTCAAACTGGCGCTTAGCACGAATGTTTATGACTATGTAGAACACCGCTACGCGCGTATAGAGTTAAACCGACTGCGTCAGCGCACGGCTGAAGTGTCCACTGATGATGAATAGATAAGCCTAGCTCATGCGCGGTTTATTCTTAGCAGTGTTCGCACTGCTCATTATAGTGGGCGACACTGGTCGCTACGCACCCCAACTTGTGGCTAATGCGACAACCGCGCTTTCCTACGTACGAGGGCAGACCGCGTCTCACGTCAAGCCGAGCGCACAGTCCCAAGACCAAGAGCCGCCACAGCGTACGCTACCATTAGAATTTACTGCTGAAAACACCTATCGGGTGCGTTCTGCCTTTGCCTTACTGTGGCACGCAGCGCAATTAAATAGCGATGACGCACAGCGAACACTCATGACGTCTATTGAAGAGATAACGTCTCACCAGTTGAATCCAGAGTCACACTTTCCAAGCCCGCCAGGAGCTTTTGCAGATTCCGATGAGCTACTTCAACAACGGCCAAACGAACAAACAGCCGCAAACACATCAACTCAAGTACCAAAGCTAAATGCCATCTATTGGCTTGAGAAACTAGTGTCGATAGATAATGCAGACGCAGCGTGGTTGCTGTACCAGCTTATCGGTGAACAGAGTGCTTCAGAGCGTTTTATGGCCCTTGCCGCTAAAGGCAATGTTGCTGAAGCGCAATTAGCGTACGCCATGTCGTCGCAGTCTCCTGACAAGCGTGAGGAGTGGTTAATTCGCGCTGCCGAACAAGAATATTTGCCTGCCCAAGCGGCACTTGCCGACTGGTATTTGCTGCATGATCAAAACAAGAAAGCCAAGCCTTTACTTGCTGCCACAGCATCATTAGATATGCAAAGCGCTTTTAAGTATGGCCGGCTATTATGGGATGAGGGCAACGTTGATGAGGCAAAAATCTACTTAAAGAAAGCCGCTAATCTTGGTCAGCAACAGGCAAAAGATGCGCTTGCCATTACACAGCGTTACAGCGTAACAGCACTGGGCGATGTAAAGCCGTTTGACTGGACACAGGGCAATCAGTGTTTACAACGAATTCAGCCATTTGCGGCCTCGCTGGCTACCATGATCCGTGCCGATAGTTTTTATCGTCAATTCAATAACGACGAGCGGCTAGCGTCGCTGTCGCTGTGTGTTGCCCCGCCAATTTGGTTACCTAAAGACGCGTTGTCATGCAGCGACGATTACAATAATAGAAACGTGCTGGGATGCGACGTAAAGCCATTAGCGAATATCGCGAAAAAAAGGCAGTTTAGCCATGCGGTAGTGGTTGCTAAGCAAGGAAAGGCGAACGTTCAAAATGGGGTGATGTTTTTAGACATTGGTGATACGTATTCGGTGTTTGTGCACGAGTTAGCCCATTTTGCAGGCTTTGCCGATGAATATCCTATTGCCAGAAGCATGGCCAGAAAGATATGTGATATTCAACGTATCAGTGACTTTTCCCCGCCAAACTTAGTGATTGATAGCCCGCACTATTACGCCCCTGTCGATACCGTGTCCCGTTGGGCGAAAATAGACCCCAACACAATAGTGGCGAAGGCAAAAACTTGTGAAGGCGTATCTAAAAATAGCTATAAGCCAAGCAGGCGTATTACTTTCATGGAACATCACGATACAGGAGCCATACCGCCACTATACTTGGTGCTTTGGCAACAGCAGCTAGAGAAACAGCAGGCTCAACGTCCTATCTCGATGAATTTTTTCCAAGCATTTCACCACCAGGGCGACCAAAAAGAGGCCGCACACTGGCTTGCCAAATACGAGGCGTTTGTTGGTAAAACCTCTTAAAAAGTTAAAGACTCTAAGGTTCTTTCTAGTTTCTCAGCGACGTTTGTGCGTCTTGTTTTAGTTCATTTACCCACATTGCGGTGGCGCCACAAATGGCAACTGGCATAATAATAAAGTTAACCACGGGAATAAGTGAAAACACATTCACCATCATACCAAACGTCAGCGCCTTACCTTTGTGCTCTGATAAATGAAGGCGCATGCGTGTAAAGGGCACTTTATGATTGTCGTAAGGATAATCACAGTACTGAATCGCCATCATCCAAGCGTTAAAGAGAAACCACAGTACTTGGCCAATAACGGGTAGTAGAAAAAAGAGAATAAGAAAGCCAATTGCGCGAGGTAAATACCATGCAAGTTTTGTCACTTCCCGACCAATAGTGCGCGGTATGTCTTTAACCAATGCCATTACACCTTCATCGCCTAATGCCTCACCGGATAAATGGCGTTCTACTTTTTCTGACAAAACGCCGTTAAAAGGTGCGGCAATCCAATTGGCAAGGGTGCCAAAAATAAGCGCAAATATTAATAGAACGCTTATTACTGCTAGTGGCCACAATAAAAAGGTAATTGCTGTTTTGACCCATCCTAACCATTCTGGGACTAAGTTAATGACATAGGAGATACCGGTTTCAATTTGGCCAAATAAGAAATAAAACGCCAACGAAAACAAAATCAGGTTAATACTAAAAGGAACAAAAACGAACCGCTTTAGCCCTTTGGTTTTAATAAGCGAAAAACCCATAAAGAAATAGTGTACGCCGCCAGAACTCATTTGCTCTCCTTTGATAAATCAGCTGCTTCGGTGATATAAAACGTCATAAAAATAATAATAACATCTTAATATCAAGGGCGTGTTGATCTTTGTTGTACATTTTTGCAACGGTCTGTGAGCTATTTAATCAAGGCGAATGGTTGAAGGTGTAGTGGGCTAAATCGAAACCATTCAACGCAGAGTAAATAGCTCACAGGCGCTGCCCGAAGGGGGCGTTATGGAAGCATTTTACTCTTTGGCCCCGCTTTTTTATTTGGGCCCTTTGACTTAGCCCACTATGCCTACAGGACTGCTTCGCGATTAAAATGCTTCCATTTAGCCCAAAACTCGTACAGCAAAGATCAACACGCCCTAGGGGCGTGTCAGACTTAAATGTTAATTGTTACAAGCTGTATGTTTTGGTAGAGTCTTTTTCATAATAACAACTAAAACAAGGTGCTATTGCATTTTAAGTGTAATGGCATGTTAACTGGTATACGCAACTAACGTGATTACCCTTGATATTCCACAGAGTTATTCATTTAGCTATTTAATTAGTTACTCAACTAAGTATCAGACTAGGTCGTCATTCTTTCGTTGCGACACTCAGAAGGTTGTTCACATGAGTGTTGTAAATATGAGTGGCGTTCAGCGGCTGGGGAAATTCTGTGCGACTTAAAAAGATAAAGCTTGCGGGCTTTAAATCTTTCGTTGAGCCTACCTCTATACCGTTTCCTGGTGAGATGACGGCTGTGGTTGGGCCAAACGGTTGCGGAAAATCTAACGTTATTGATGCTGTTCGTTGGGTACTCGGCGAGAGTTCAGCCAAGAATTTGCGCGGCGACGCCATGACCGACGTTATCTTTAACGGTTCATCGTCGCGAAAGCCCGTTGGCCAATGTAGCGTTGAATTGATATTCGATAATAGCTCTGGTCGAATATCTGGCGAGTATGCTAACTACAACGAACTGTCTGTTAAACGCCTGGTTACTCGAGAAGCGCAATCTACTTATTTCCTTAACGGAGCGAAATGTCGTCGACGGGACGTCACCGATCTATTTTTAGGAACCGGGCTAGGGCCGCGCTCTTACGCTATTATCGAGCAAGGTATGATATCGCGCTTGATAGAGTCTAAGCCGCAAGAATTAAGAGTATTCATTGAAGAAGCGGCAGGTATTTCCAAGTACAAAGAGCGCAGACGGGAAACAGAAAATAGGATAAAGCATACCCAAGATAATTTAGAGCGCCTTACCGATGTAAGAGATGAATTGGGTAGGCAGCTAGAAAAACTGCAAAGACAAGCCGCAGCGGCAACAAAATATAAAGCGTTGAGAGCGCAAGCGAGAGATCTTAAAGGGCAGTTAGCAGCAATTCGGTTTTTGAAAAACAGCGAACACATAGACAAGTTAGAACAAAACAAAAGTGGGCTCACCGCTGAGATGGACGCGTTAATTGCTCGCCAGCAAGGTGATGAAGCGGGTGCAATTGCCTATAAAGAGCAGCAGGCAGAATTAAAACAGTCTATAGATGATTTACAACAATCACTTTTCACAACAAGTACTGCCATTACCCGTTTAGAGCAAAACGCGCTGCACGCCAAGCAAAGGGTGTCGCAAGTAGAGCAAGAAATTGCGCGGTTAGCACAGCAACAAAGCCTATTAAGTACCTCCTTGAGTGAAGCACAATCGTCGCTATCGAGTTCTAATGCTGCCTTAGTCGATATTGAGCCGGAAATTGAGCTTAAAGAAGCGGAGCTTTATAGCGTTAAGGAGCGATTTGAAGACGCAGAGCAAGCACTGCGTGATTTTAATGCAAGGGCACGAGAGCAAGAATCCACTTATAATCAACTGAAAAGCAAAGTGCAGCAATGCCATAGCCAAATTCAGTCTTTGATGAGCGTGCAGCTAAGAACGTCACAGCGAATTTCTGACATTCAACAAGAATTAGCACAAGCTGAAAATGAAGATTACGAAGAGCAAAGTGCGTTATTAGATGCGCAACTCGAAGAAGCTGAAATTAATCAAAATGAACAAAAAGATGCTATTCACGAGATAGAGCAGGATGAATTACTGGCGTTAAACGCGGTTAAGCAGCGTGTTTCTGAACTTGATAGCGTGAAAAGTAAGTGGCAATCCATACAGTCTGGCTACACGGCGTTATCAGCGCTACAAAGTGACGCTTCGCGGCAGTTCGTCAGTTGTAGCGATAAAGGCGATGACAGTAAAGACGATGACAGTAAAAATAGCCATGATAGCAAACAGAAAATAGCGGAAACTCTGTGGCAATCAATAACGGCACCTGAGCGCCTTGCCCCGTGTATCGAAGTTATCCTCAATCAGCTCAACCAGCCTTTACTGGCAAACCAAAACGATATATCTGCACTTTATGACGCAAGCAATGCGTTACCAAATGGCGTGCGAATTTATACACATCAGGTTTTCATTACCCATGCTCACACCAGCACATTAGCCCATGCACTTCTTGAGCAGAAACAGAACGAAAAAGTACCTGGCTTTTTAAACGATATTTTTCTTTGCGAGACAGATAGCGAGCTATTTAGCGCGAATACTCAGCAGAAGTTAAAAGACACGGGCAAAAGTGCCATTTCATTAACGGGTTTATGGTGTGGTGCCAACTGGATAGTGAAGCCAGGTGATATTGAAGATGGTGTGTTGCAACGAGCAAATAAACTCTCACAACTAGAGCTTGAGCTCGTTGAATTAGAGCAGGCTAAAAGCGTGTGTGCTGATGCGCTAGAAAGAGAAGAGCAAAATCTCAATCAAGTACGAGAGGCAAAGCAGCGTTTACAATCATCAATAATGGAAAGCGAAGGTGCTTTGCAGCAACTAAAAAACGCCCGCTCATTAATTGAAATGCAGCAACAGCAGCAGCAAGTGAGATGCAAAAAATTATATGACGAGCTGTTATCTCAGCAAGAACTGCACAAAGACGAGGAAGCGCAGTTAGAACAGCTTTCTGAAGAACTCGCTGTGCACGAGGCTCAGCTGATTGAGTCTGAGGATTACATGAGTGGCGTGGTTGAAAAGCGCGAACTAGCAGAGCGCAATCTCAACGAGCTTCGCGGACAAGTTGAGATGCTAACGTCTACAAAACATGAACTTGCATTAAAGAAACAGCAGTTAGATAACCACCAGCAGCTGTATCGCGAACAGGTTACGCGTAACGAAAGTCAGATGAGCGAATACGCTGAAACCACCGCCAGACTTAAAGACGAACTGACAAAACTCACTTCACCACAAGAGCTTCAGCACGAAGAGCTACAGCACTTACTGCACACTAAATCAGAGCTTGAACAATCGCGCAGTAAGGCACTTGTGCGTTTAGAAGAGGTTGAGCAATGGCTACGAGAAGCCGAAAAAGGGCAGCAGTCATTAGCGAAAGACATTCAAGCTAGGCAAGCACATATTGATTCTTTGAATATAGAAATTGAGGGCTTTCGTGTTCGTGCTAATACAGTATTAGAGCAGCTTGAAGAGTCAAATCAGTCTCTTAAAGTGCTGTTGGCTGAATTGCCAAGTGATGCTGATGAAAAGATATGGCAACATGAGTTGGAAAAAACACAAGCAAGTTTGCAGCGTTTAGGTGCGGTGAACTTGGCCGCAGTGGAAGAGTTTGAAACTCAATCACAGCGAAAGGCCCATCTTGATGAGCAGAATAATGATTTAACCGACGCGCTGGAAACCCTTCAATCTGCTATTCGTAAAATTGATAAAGAAACAAGAACGCGTTTTTCGAATACCTTCGAGCAGGTTAATGAAGATTTAAAAACACTCTTTCCAAAGGTGTTTGGTGGTGGTTCTGCCTACCTTGCACTTACCGATGACGACTTGTTAGAAACTGGTGTTACCATAATGGCTCGGCCACCTGGCAAGAAAAATAGCACAATTCATCTTTTAAGCGGTGGAGAAAAAGCGTTAACCGCTTTATCATTGGTTTTTGCAATTTTTAGATTAAATCCGGCGCCGTTCTGCCTTCTTGATGAAGTTGATGCACCATTAGATGATGCAAACGTTGGGCGTTTTTGTAACTTGGTGTCGGAAATGTCGCAAACAGTGCAGTTTATTTATATAACCCATAATAAGATAGCGATGGAAATGGCAAGTCACCTTACTGGTGTCACAATGGCGGAGCCAGGAGTGTCGCGGATGGTAGCCGTTGATGTTGATGAAGCCGTTGCATTCGCAGAAGCATAACAAAGGGCGAAAGAATTAAATGGAAGATGAATTACGTCTATTTTTACTGTTAGGTGGTTCTGTTTTTATCATAGGCATTTTGGCCCATGGTATATGGAAAATCAGAAAAAACAGTAAGCCAGAGCACAAGGAACGTTTAGAGCCACGACAGTGGAACGATAGCCCAGATAGCGATGTTGAAAGTGATGGAGCATCAGAAAACGGTGGGTTCGACGAACTCGGTGTAGGCAGTGTTCGTGTTATTGGCGGCAACCGTTCGTTTCATGGTGACGACGCTGATGAGAGCCGCTTTCATTCAGATGACGAGCACACGTTGTCAGGCGTTGATAACGGTACTTTCAGTGATATCAGCAACGATTCCAGTAGCGACGATTCCAGCGCGTTTGCCGATGACGCTGATAGAAAGTCATTTGCGGAAAATAGAGCGCAAGGTGGCGATTACTCTTCTGGCAATGCTTCCGGCAATGCTTCTGAAAGCGCAAATTCGGTCAATATCGAGCAGGAAGGTGATGATGCCCAAGAGCAGCGCTCTACGCTTTATGGCTCAGTGATCACCAATCCAAAGCCCCATTTGCAAGGCCAGAGCCGCTCTTCTAGTGACACTGCACCGGTTCAAAATGACAACATAGCAGATTTTCCAGAGCCTCCGGGGTTCTTGTTGAAAGAATCTGAAGCGGCTTCTCATGGGTCTCAAGCGATTGAACAAAGCGACGCTGATAACGAGAGTTCGGAGTCTCTTTCTGATTCAACCAGCAGTGTAAGTACAAGCGCACAAAATAATGCATCAGAGACGGCAGAACATTCAGCCGACGCTGCCAATACAGCGAGTGAGTCGAAAAAATACCAGCGTTCTGAAGTACCGAAAGCCACCTCGACGTTGTATGTAGATGCAACTAAAGAAGAGACTTCTGAAACGAGTGCTATAGAAAACGGCGCTTTAGAAAACGGCGCTTCAGAGTCTAAAATTGTAGGAGGTCAGTTTGATAAAACAGCTGCACCGCAGCGGGTAGAACCTACTTTTTCTGGCTCATTGCGAGAGAAGGGCGATGATGAACGTGCGGCCACTCATCACGATGAGATTGCTGGTGAGAGAAAACGATTCTCGAAAACCAAACGTACAAAGCCCGCGGCGAGAAAACGGGAAGAGCCAAACTTTGGTGATGATCAAATGCGTATCGATTTCGACGATAACGATACTCAATCTTCTAATCAGGCTTCTAGCGCGTCCTCTAATCAGGCCGCATCAAACGAGTCCTCTCACACAGCCGCACAAGAAGTGTTAGTGCTGAATGTGCGAGCAAAGAATGACTCGCCTATATCGGGAGCGGCTTTACTGCCTATGCTACTGACGTTGGGTTTCAAATTTGGCGATCAGGATATTTTTCACCGCCACGTTAACTCAAACGGTAAGGGACCTGTGTTGTTTAGCCTTGCAAACATGTTTAAGCCAGGCGTGTTTGATATAGACAATTTAGAGAACTTTGACACCCAAGGCATCTCGCTGTTTATGATCCTGCCCATTGAAGGCGATCCGCATCAAGTGTTTAATATGATGCATAATGCGGCTCGCAAATTAGCTGACGAATTTGATGCACAAGTGCTCGATGGTCGTCGCAGCGTGCTAACAAAACAAGGGCTGCAGCAGTACGTTGAGAAAATTCGAGAATTTGAGCGCAAGAGAATGATTTCGCGTAGCTAGGTAGAGGCTTAGCTAGAACAGTACGATTAATTTATAAGGACTTGCCTATCAAGTCCTTTTTTCATTTAAACAGATGTCTGTAGAGAAATTCATGATACCTGTTTAACGTTTTTCACTTTTTATTATGGCGTGATACCGACTCTATGTCAGATACCTTAGAGCAAGCAAAAAATGATGTTGCGACACTTCGCAAACGTTTGAACGAGTATAACTATCAATACTATGTGCTGGACGATCCTTCTGTACCAGATGCACAGTACGATCGCGACATGCAGTCTCTTATTGCATTAGAGAAGCAGTTTCCAGATTTATACAGTGCTAACTCACCAAGTCAAAAGGTGGGCGGCGCGGCGCTGTCCTCATTCGAGCAGGTGACTCACGATGTGCCTATGCTATCGCTAGATAATGCGTTTGATGACGCATCGCTACTGGCCTTTGAAAAGCGCTTGAAAGACCGCTTAAAAGATACTACGACACTCGCATTTAGCTGTGAGCCTAAGCTTGATGGTCTGGCTGTAAGTATTCTTTATGAAAATGGAGAACTTGTGCGAGCGGCTACCCGCGGCGATGGGCAGGTTGGCGAAAATATTACTGCTAACGTTAGAACTATTGCCAATGTACCTTTATCGCTTCGCGGAGATAATCTTCCAGCCCGTGTAGAAGTGCGTGGCGAAGTTTTCATGCCCAAAGAGGGGTTTGAAAAGCTCAATAATACCCAGCGTGAAAAAAGTGCGAAGGTTTTTGCTAACCCTCGAAATGCGGCGGCAGGAAGTTTGCGACAATTAGACTCTAAAATTACCGCAAAACGCCCGCTAATGTTTTATTCGTATTCACTAGGCGTGGTTGAGCCTGAGTCGTTTGACCTTCCTAATACGCACAGTGAGCGTCTTAATAAGCTTGCCTCTTGGGGCTTGCCTTTGTGCCCTGATATCAGTACTGCTGAGGGCGGAACCGGTTGTTTAGATTACTACAACCTTATCTTAAACAAACGGGATGCACTTCCTTATGACATCGACGGTGTTGTGTTTAAGGTTGATGATATCTCCATTCAACGCACCCTAGGTTTTGTCGCTAGAGCGCCGCGCTGGGCTATTGCTCAAAAATTCCCGGCCCAGGAAGAGGTGACTACACTAATAGATGTAGAATTCCAAGTGGGGCGTACTGGCGCGATAACGCCTGTGGCTAGACTCGAGCCTGTTTTTGTAGGCGGTGTAACGGTATCGAACGCAACGCTTCACAATCAAGACGAAATAGAGCGCTTGGGCGTAAAAATTGGCGATACTGTGGTGATAAGACGGGCTGGCGACGTTATTCCTCAAGTTGTGTCTGTGGTAGAGGCTAACCGCACTGGTAATGAGGTAGATATTAATTTTCCAGCCCACTGTCCTGTGTGTGACTCGAAGGCCGAGAAATTAGAGGACGAAGCTGTTGCCCGCTGCACAGGAGGACTAATTTGCCCAGCCCAGCGCAAGCAGGCACTCAAGCATTTTGCGTCTCGCAAGGCGTTTGACATTGACGGTTTAGGCGATAAGCTTGTTGATCAGCTTGTCGATGCTGATTTAGTGCATAGTCCAGCCGATTTCTTTACCTTATCGCTTAGTCGCTTAATTGGCCTAGAACGAATGGCCGAGAAGTCGGCGTCTAAGTTGTTAGACTCACTTGAGGCATCTAAGCAAACAACGTTAGCCAAATTCTTATATGCGTTAGGCATTCGTGAGGTAGGTGAAGCCACTGCTGCAAACCTTGCAATGCATTTCACCACGCTTGAGGCTATTCAAGAGGCGTCCATTGAGTCATTAATTGAAGTGCAAGATGTAGGCGCTATTGTGGCCGAGCATATTTTCAATTTCTTTAATGAAGCGCACAACACCGATGTGATCGCCGCCTTGTTAAGTGAGGGCATCCATTGGCCTACCGTTGAGAAGCCTAGAGAAGACAGCTTGCCGCTAAAAGGTAAAACCTGCGTCATCACCGGAACGCTCAATGAAATGGGCCGAACAGATGCTAAAGCTCGACTTCAGTTATTAGGTGCAAAGGTTGCAGGTTCAGTATCCAAAAATACGGATTTTTTGGTAGCAGGTGAAAAGGCAGGCTCTAAATTAACCAAAGCTCAAGAGCTTGATGTTGCAGTGTGGGACGAAGCTGCGCTAATTGCATTTCTTGACGAACACGAAGGCTAGAGATGCTTTAAAAGTGGATAGCGGCGCTAGAAAGTATAGTAATCATATACGGCGCCGTTGTTTATTGTGTTAACAACACTCTTCATCGACAGAGCATTGCGATTGTAAGGTGTGTATTACGGTGCTATCTTCCAAAGCTATAGTAAAAAGCCTACAGCGAATTCGTTTTCAAATTCCGTCTCTGCTTTCTGCGTTCCCACGCTTTGCTCACTTGAAAGCGCCATAACCAATTAAGCGATAAATAACCTAGTAGTCCAAATACGACTGAACAAATACCGCAACCAACTAAAAACGCTGGACCAATGGTATTTATGCTTTCCACCACCCATTGCCAACTGAACTGAAATTCAAAATGCTCAGGCTTAGTCCCCAGTACAGTAGTACCCACTTTGTATGCGCCATAAAATATGGGCGGAATAGTAAAGGGATTCGTTATCCAAACGGTGGCGACTGATAGTGGAATGTTGGCTCTAAAAGGAATGGCAACGCCTGCAGACAGCCACATTTGAAAAGGCACTGGCCAGAATGCGAAAAAAAGTCCTATGCCAAAAGCACCCGACGCAGAACGACGATTCAAATGCCACAGATTTGGCTCATGAAGCACATGGCCAAATATTTTGAGTGCTTTGTTTTGCTTAATGCTTTGATGATCAGGCAAAAAGCGTCGTATGAATTTCTTAGGCATAAACTTCGATGCGTCTTAAAATTAGAGTCAAATAGAACATGATAGCTCGCAATCCATTACTAATAAAAAAGAAATTATGTTCAGCTGAACGTGCTTTACTTGCCACATACCATGTAATACGCATTAATGACTACGTAGACACATGGTAAATCGTATCACAATTTGGCTAATCAGTTTTTGCCTAGGTGCGTTAAGTGCCGTCTTTTGGCCTCGGCTACCTAGCAAAATCGAGTTAACGATTCTGTGTACTTTATGCCTGCTGCCCATACTTCTATCCCTGTATAGCAAGCACATCAACAATACGTTGGACACTTTGAAAGGCAAAGCCGGTAAAGGCGTCTGCTTTTGTAGTCTAGTATTGAGCGGTTGTGTTGCCGGAGCATTGATGGAGGCGAGTGTAGGGTATTTACACTATGCTTGGCAACTACCAAACGACAAAATTCAAAAAGAGATCACAATTCGAGCTCGTGTACTTAAGGGCGGTTGTGTCCCCTCAGACAATCTCCAATCTGAGCACGCTTCTACATGCGAAAAAAGTTATAAATACTTAGTGAAATTTATTGCATTTGAACCAAAGGTATCGCTGCGTAATCGTGCCCAAACTGAAAGCAATGCCGAGTTATTGATGGGCAAGAAAGGACTGCTAACTTTGTCTACATATACATTTGTTAAAGACGCTGATGCAGAACACTGCCTACACAACGGCGATGAATTTACAGCGGTGGTAAAGCTTAAACCGAGATACAGCACCCAAAATCCCGTTGGGTTTAATAAACAAAAGCAGCTGTTGGTAAACAACGTTCATGTAACTGGATACATCAAAACTTTGCATTCGGCGTCTGTTACCCACAACCACAGCTTCCGACTACGAATGGCTGCGGTATTCGATGCTATCGACATTCAAAACCGCATTTGGTGGCAAGCGTTATTAGTAGGAATACGTGTTAATTTCGACAAATCTCATTGGCAGCTATTGCAGGTTACCGGCACTGGGCACCTTTTTAGTATTTCGGGAATGCATTTAGGTGTCGTCGCAGCGCACACGTTATTGCTCAGCGCTGGGTTTCTGCTCATTGCAAGTTACACAAAGAGAGTGGTGCAGGCTTTGATTTCAATGCCGCGTTTCCCTCGTTGGTTCGCTTCTTTGCAGTTATTTTTGCAGTTACCCTTGCAGGAAGCCCATACATTAACCCCAGTGTTTGCCATAAAATACCGAATAATGATTATTGGGGCCGTGTGGGTGGTCTGCGGGTTCTATGCTGCGTTAAGTGGCCTTGCACTCCCTGTGGTTAGAGCGTTCGTGCTACTCAC
Organism: Alteromonas sp. P256; assembly: GCF_036864455.1. Taxonomy (NCBI): domain Bacteria; kingdom Pseudomonadati; phylum Pseudomonadota; class Gammaproteobacteria; order Alteromonadales; family Alteromonadaceae; genus Alteromonas; species Alteromonas sp. P256. The sequence goes on along the minus strand of NZ_JAZETM010000012.1, from coordinate 64,167 downwards.
TATTGCCAGTGTGTTCTCACTGTTTTTCATTGCCTACCGGCCCATACACTTAGCCACAGCAATGGTGGCAATGAGTATTGTGCTTTTTCCCTTGTCTATCTTAAGTGCTAGTTTCTACTTAAGCGTATGTGCCGTCTTTTATATTTGGTTTCTTACCACACGGTTTCGCATAGAAAATGGGTCACGGTTTAAAACCCTACTGCTTTTACAGCTTTTACTGGGCGTATTTATGGCGCCTTTAACCATTATTTTTTTTAACTCACTGTCGGTAGCGGGGTTGATTGCCAATATTATTGCCGTTCCAGTAATTACATTATTACTGCCTCCTGCACTCATTATTTTACTTGTACTTACCCTAGTATATCCCCTAGTACATCCCTCGAAAGTAGACGCTCTAGATGGAAGCGCAGTAGATAAAGTTTATCAAATGGCTGAGTGTCTTTTCATTTATTTAGATAGTGCATTATCGTGGTTACTTAGTGTTTTACGCTACATTGCCCACTATGACTGGGCAGCAATTAATATTCACATTGATTCGAAAGTAGCAGCCTGTCTTCTGGTTTTTATGATGGTCATCATCGCTCCCCCATGGCGTTACAAGCGACATGCGCTTTTTGTGCTAACCATCCCCCTGTTAGCCTTTTATATCCCTTCAAACCCTGACCAATGGAAGGTGCACGTGTTAGATGCAGGGCAGGCCAGTGCAATAGTGGTAATTAAAGGCGAAAGAGCCATGGTTATCGACTCGGGGGCTAGCTATCGTAACCTTGCCTATACGGCGAGCTCGGTGTTGCTCCCTTTACTCAAAAGAGAGGGCGTGAAAGCCATAGACATTATTGTTCATACACACAAAGACAACGATCATGCCGGAGGCAAAGCGGCGCTAGCATCTTCGCCATTAGCTCAAAATGCAATGTGGTTTTCACCCACAAAAAACTGTGAGCTTGGGCGAGTAGAGCAATGGGAGGGACTGGCCATTCATTTTTTATGGCCAAAGGCTGGAAATTCAATTAACAATAATGACCATTCTTGTGTGTTAAAAATAACCGACGGCCAGCGCAGTGTTTTGCTACCGGGTGATATTGAGCGCACTACTGAATACGCCATTCTAGCCTTGCCTAACTCACAGACAAACCTAAAAGCAGATGTGCTTATTGCACCGCATCATGGCAGCAATACATCGTCCACTGACGTGTTTTTGAAATACGTGGCGCCTAAAGCGGCAATTTTCACTCAAGGTTTTGAGAACCGGTGGCAGTTTCCCGCAAAGGCCGTTACCTTGCGCTACGAGGCTCTTAATATTCCCTACTATATGACAAGTTTCCATGGTTATTTAACCATTTCTTTTCCCGCAGATAGCCACACCTATTTCAATCAAAACACCACAGGTTTCACTGTTCATTCTCAGCGGTTTGACTTGAATAAGCGTTGGTATCTCGACGCTCGATATCCTACTCACCTCTTACTAAGTCTTGAATCTCATTGATCTAATACTGAAAGTGTCGGTGGCATTTTAAGCAAATAAAGAGTGAAATTAGTGAATTGAATGAATAACGAGTACAATAAAGGACAGGTTTTAGTGCCGTTTATTTCGTGTAAGATGTTTTTCTATTTTGGCTAGCAAGCCTTTAAACATTTGCCTTATTTGGGCAGCACATGCCGCTGCAGCTATTTGCCAGTAAAAAGGGGGCATTAAAAGGGGCAGCACAGGTCAAAAAACCTAGTTAAAGACACAACATCGCGTTGGGCTTTAATTATCGGATAATTTATCGGGCAATTTATCGAAGAAGTTACCGATTAACGTATTTAATACCGCATTTAGTAACGCATTTAACAACTCAGCAAACGACAAGACGGGTGAAAATAATTCATGCAGCAAGCCGACACCTCGGATTTTCAAATTAAGCGCTTTCTTAGCTACCTCAAGGTGTACAAGGTGCCTTTCGTATTTGCCATCATAGGTATGATTGGCTATTCGGCGGTGGACACGTTTGTTTTTGCGCAGCTTCAACCCATGATTGATGAGTCATTGGGAAAAAATGATCACGAATATTTGCGCCTTGCCGCTTATGCCATTGTCCCGTTGTTTTTGTTGCGAGGCATATTCAATTTTTTAGGAACGTACACATTGAGCTGGATTGGCGCTCAGGTGGTAATGCGTATGCGCCAGCAGCTATTTGAAAAGTATATTCACCTGCCTGTGTCTTTTCACGATAATAACGCCGTTGGCGGACTTATTAGTAAAGTTACCTACGACACCGAGCAAGTTGCTAACGCATCAGGGAAAGCACTGCTTACCCTTATTCGAGAGGGGGCATTAGTCATAGGCCTTTTAGGCGTAATGTTCTATTACTCGTGGCAGCTGTCTCTCATTTTCCTACTGATAGGCCCATTAGTTGCCATTATTGTTGCCTTTGTTAGCAAGCGTTTCAGGGTGGTAAGTAAAAATATTCAGCACTCTATGGGTAACTTGACCTCATCAGTAGAACAGGCGGTTCGCGGTCATAAAGTGGTTATCATGTTCGGTGGCCAGAAAATAGAGCAGGATAAGTTTAAAGAAAAGAATAACCACAATCGACAGCAAACTATGAAGCTGTCTGTCACTCAAATTCTCAGTGTGTCATCAATTCAGGTTATTGCCTCCATTGCCTTGGCAGTAGTGTTATTTATTGCCAGTACGCCAGGCATGTTAGAACAACTCACCGCTGGTGTATTTATTAATGTCGTGTTCTGTATGGTCATGCTGTTAAAGCCGCTTAAACAGCTCACCACCATCAACAATCAATTTCAAAAAGGCATGGCCGCCTGTGCGAGTATCTTTGAAATTCTAGATCAAAGAGATGAAGATGATACCGGAGCATTACCTCTTGAGCGCGCAGCAGGAAAGCTTGAATTTGATGACGTCACTTTTTGTTACCCAGGTAAGCAAACGCCTGCACTGTCTAATGTTTCGTTTACTGCAAACCCTGGCCAATCTATTGCTTTAGTAGGGCGCTCAGGTAGTGGAAAGTCTACAATATCGTCCTTACTAACGCGGTTCTATGTACCCCAACAGGGTGAAATTCGCATTGATGACAAGGCGCTCAATTCAATTGACCTTAAAGACTTGCGTGCTCAGTTTGCAGTAGTGTCTCAAAACGTGACTTTATTTAACGACAGCATTGCTAACAACATTGCCTATGGCGCGCGGGAAAATGTCACCCGCAGCCAGATTGAACACGCAGCAAAAATGGCTCATGTAGAAGAGTTTCTCGCTAACTTGCCAGATGGCCTGGACACCGTCATCGGTGAGAACGGCCTGATGTTATCGGGAGGACAGCGCCAGCGCATTGCTATCGCACGGGCTATTTTAGCTCAAGCGCCTATTCTTATTCTTGATGAGGCAACGTCGGCGTTAGACACAGAATCTGAGAAGTTAATTCAAGATGCATTAGAAACACTGCAAAAGCGCTGCACAAGTATTGTGGTGGCACACAGACTCTCTACCATTGAAAGCGCAGACGCTATTATGGTGGTGGAACAGGGGCAGATTATCGAAAAAGGCAGCCATCACGAACTGCTTAAGAAAAATGGTCATTACGCACAACTTCATGCACTGCAGTTTGGTGATGCTAAGTGAGTAATTTGGTAAAAAAGTGGTATGTGGGACACCCCTTGGTGTGGCTGTTAGCGCCTCTTACGCTGCTTTTTTACTGCGTTTCTGCAGGTAGAAGACTGCTATTTAAACTTGGCGTTAAGAAAGCCATAAAAGTGAATGCGCCGGTCATCGTTGTGGGCAACATTTCTGTGGGGGGGAATGGAAAGACACCAGTCGTATTGGCCCTTGCAGAGTATTACACGCGACGTGGCGTTAAGGTGGGTATTCTTAGCCGTGGTTATGGCGGCAACTCAAGTTTTTACCCGCGAAAGGTGAATGAGAATGATAACGCCGAAGAAGTAGGTGATGAACCAAGGCTGTTAGCCAGTCGAAGCGGTTGTACTGTGGTCATTGACCCAGTGCGTGCTCGTGGCGCGAGCTATCTGGTTGAGGAGTTGGGTTGCCAACTTATTATTTGCGATGACGGCCTACAGCATTATGCGCTGCATCGAGATGTTGAATTAGTGGTAATGGACGATAGAGAAGTGGGTAGCGGCTTTTTGTTGCCCATGGGACCATTAAGAGAAGGAACGTGGCGTTTAGCTAACGTGGATGCAATTATTCACAACAGTGACGTAATTCCTCAATTTCGCCACGGCGTTTCATCGCAGTTTTCCATGTCGTTACAGCCAGGGCAACTCACCAACATTCAAGATAAGAAACAGCAGGCTAGCGTAGCGTCGTTTCGTGAAAAGCCCGTTAGTGCACTTGCAGGCATCGGCTCTCCCCAACGTTTTTTCAATCAGTTAAAAGCGATGGGGCTAAATCTTGTTGCCTCTCTACCGTTTCCCGATCACTATCATTTTACTCGTGATGATATTCCTGACGGTACTGTGATAATGACAGAAAAAGACGCGGTAAAGGTGGCTTCATATGCCCACGATGACTGCTGGTTTTTGCCAGTTAGTGCATGTATTAGTGATGGGTTTTTTAATAATATAGATAATAAGCTAGCCATAACGGGGTTAGTTATAGAGAGCGAAAAGGAAAAAGAAGATGGCGTTTGATAAAAAGCTATTAGAAGTATTAGCATGCCCAGTATGCAAAGGAAAGCTTGTCTTAGGTGATTCTAACGACAGTTTAGTTTGCCGTTTTGACCGTCTTGCCTATGATATTAAAGACGGCATTCCTGTGTTGATTGAAGCCAAGGCAACGACCTTGTCGTTAGAGCAAGTGGACGCGACTCGCTAAAACAATAGCGATTTTCACCAAGCGCTATTGTTTTACTGCAGTCGCATTTTAAACAAAAATAAGTAAGATTTTTGCCCTTCTAAATGGTACTTCAAGCTATGGCATTTACAGTTGTTATTCCCGCACGTTTTGGTTCCAGTCGTTTTCCTGGTAAGCCTTTAGCATCCATTAACGGAAAGCCAATGATTCAGCATGTTGTTGAGCGTGCTAAAGAAGCCGGTGCAGAGCGCATTATAGTGGCCACCGACGACGTCAGAATTGAAGAAGTAGCAAGTCAATTTTGCACGGTTTGCATGACGTCCTTAGAGCATCAGTCTGGTACTGAGCGCATTGCCGAAGTGGTTCGCAAAATGGCGCTCGGCGCAGACGACATTGTGGTGAATGTGCAGGGCGATGAGCCTTTTATTCCCGCAGAAAATATTCGCCAAGTTGCGCTCAATTTAGCACACGCTAAAGAGTGTGAGATGGCTACGTTAACCACACCGGTTACCAGTACCGACGATGTGTTTAACCCCAATATTGTTAAGGTTGTGGTTAACAAGAATAACGAAGCGATATACTTTTCACGCTCACCCATTCCCTTTGAACGGGATAGAATGATGAGTGATAAGCGCGATGCAAATACGGCGCTTTATCATCGCCACATTGGCATTTATGCGTATCGAGCAGGCTATATCGAGCAATATGTGAGTTATGAACCTAGCGCTTTAGAACAAATAGAATCGCTAGAGCAATTGAGAGCCTTGTGGTATGGCGATAGCATCCATTGCCAGCAGGCCAAAGCGCCACCACCTATAGGTATCGATACACCTGAAGATTTAGAACGTTTGCTAGTTGCGCTGGAACAACACAGTTAAATCTAAAACATCTAAATCAATTTAATCAACTCAATCATATAAGTGAATACACGCAAAGGGAGGCGTTATGAATGTTGTTATAACGGGAGGCAATCGCGGCATCGGACTCGCACTGGCCAAGCAATATCAACAGCAAGGCGCAAAAGTGTATGCAACATGCCGCAACAGCTGTGACGAATTAAACAGTACAGGGATTAATGTCATTCAGGGGGTAGATGTGTCTCGCCCCGATATGTTAGGCGAGCAATTAGCGCCGTTATCTAATATCAATATTGATGTGCTCATTAATAATGCAGGGGTGTTGGGCAAAGAGTCTATTGATGACTGGGATCCCAATACCATTGATTATCAATTTAGAGTAAATGCATTAGGCCCATTACTGGTTACCCAACTGTTACTGCCGCGCTTATCTTCAGGCAGCAAGGTTGCGTTAATTACAAGCCGCATGGGCTCTATGACCGACAATGGCTCTGGTAATTACTACGGCTATCGTATGTCAAAGGCAGCGCTAAATGCCGCAGGTGTGTCGCTAGCGAACGATCTTAAGCCAAAAGGTATAGCGGTTGGCCTGTTTCATCCAGGCTTTGTGCAAACCGAAATGGTGGGCGGTGCTGGCGATATTGATACCACAACGTGTGCTGAGCGTTTGGTAGAGCGAATTTCTGAATTGAATATCGAGTCTAGCGGGCAGTTTGTTCATTCCAATGGTGAAATATTGCCTTGGTAAAAGGCACCAACGAAAAAGGCGCTACCACTAGCGCCTTTTTCGTATGACGTGTTTTATACCATTGGTATTACGTGTCGTCTTGCACGTCCTGCTCATCAGAGAGCACAGCCCAAACGTCGTGTTCGTTAGCGTGGATTACCTCGGCCCAAACACGCTCACCAGGTTTCACATCATAAACGCCATTTAGATGAACAAGGCCATCAACTTCTGGCGCATCAGCGTACGTTCTACCTACTGCACCTTCACTGTCTACGTAATCAATAACCACTTGGTATTCGTTGCCAATGCGTGCTTGTAGGCGAGCCGCGCTTATTTCTCCCTGCACCTCCATGAAGCGAGTAAGGCGCTGCTGCTTAACGTCTTCTGGAACCGGATCAGGCAGATCGTTAGCCCTTGCACCTTCAACGGGCGAATAAGCAAACGCGCCAACACGGTCAAGCTGCGCTTCTCGTAAGAATTCGAGAAGCTCTTCAAACTCTTCTTCTGTTTCACCAGGGAAGCCAACAATAAATGTAGAGCGAATGACAAGTGACGGACATGCTTCACGCCATTTCTTTACTCGTTCAAGTACTCGCTCTGAGCTGCCAGGGCGTTTCATTAAACGCAGAATACGTTTGCTTGCGTGCTGAAACGGAATGTCGAGGTAGGGTAGAATCTTACCTTCGTTCATTAAAGGAATAAGATCATCAACATGCGGGTAGGGGTACACGTAATGTAAACGTACCCAAATTCCAATTTCACCTAGCTTTTCACACAGCTGCTGCATATGGGTTTTAACAGGCATGCCGTTCCAAAAGCCTGTTCTGTGTTTTACATCAACACCATAGGCACTAGTATCTTGTGATATGACAAGAAGCTCTTTAACGCCAGCATCTTTTAAGCGCTTAGCTTCATCAAGCACATTGCCAACGGGGCGACTGACTAAGTCGCCACGCATAGAGGGGATAATGCAGAATGTGCATCTGTGATTACAGCCTTCCGATATCTTTAAATAAGCATAGTGTCTTGGTGTAAGCTTTACACCGTGGTCTGGAACAAGGTCGGCAAACGGGTTGTGAGACGGTTTTGGCAAATGTTCATGCACTTGCTCTACCACGGTTTCATACGCATGAGGACCTGTAATAGCGAGAACGTTAGGGTGCACTTCACGTATTTCGTCTTCTTTAATACCCAAGCAACCGGTGACAATTACTTTACCGTTTTCTTTAAGCGCTTCACCAATGGTATCGAGTGACTCTTCAACCGCGGCATCAATGAACCCACAGGTGTTAACAATGACGAGGTCGGCATCGTTATAAGTCGGTACGACATCGTAACCTTCTGTGCGAAGTTGAGTAAGAATACGCTCAGAATCCACTAGGTTTTTGGGGCAGCCTAACGAAACAAAGCCGATACGACTGCCGTTGCTGGCGTTGTTCGATTTGGTCTCATTCAACACTTTTACCGGCGTTTCTAACGTCGTAGTGTTGTTGGTTACTTTGTTAGGATTAAACGTTTCTACTGTCATCTAAAATATCACCTAGCCAATGACGATGCCCCAATGACTATACGTACATTAGGCGCGACTTAAAAAGGGCGCAAAGTATACAGTAAGTGGCACAATAACACAGTACATAGCTGCCCATTTTTCATTAAATAAGAATTCTTAAATCACGAGTTTTAAATTAGACGTTTTTAATCACGAGTAACAAACGACGTTTGCTATACATTTTCGCAGAGGGATTGATTAAATGAGGTGCAAAGGTGGTGATGTAATGAAGAGGCAGCTTTTAATTAACGGTATTTTTAGCTGGTGCGCTTTAATTTTATATTCACAGCCCCATTAATCAGACTGGCGCAAAAACAAAAACTAAAATGAAATCGACTATGACAAAGCTGACACAATGCTTAAACTACCCTTAAAGTACTATGATGAATCTGGACGAATACTACCGCCTGTCTGGTTGTATTCGCTATTGCTACTGCTTTGTATAGATTGGCTTGTGTTTATTTTTTCCGTTGCATCTCGTACACAAACCACTGACCTGCTAGCCTTTTTCTATCCACAAAAAGAAGCCTTAGGCCTTAATTTGGTAGCAAGCTTGCCTGTATTGCTCACTCTTTTATTGATCAGTCAAAGAGAGCGCTTATGGAAGCACGACCTGGTAAGTTGGCGTCATTGTATTTTGCCATCTATACAACTAGGGGTACTTATTCTACTCACGTCTCAAATTTATTATCTCATGCATCATCAATGGGGTTTTGAGGTGGTTACAGCAGTAAAGATTTTACTCTATTCAGTAACACTCTATGTGGTAACTCGTAGTCGCCACTTAAAGTGGATGATTTACGATTGGGCAACACCCTTCGTAGAGACCGTAGAGACCGTAGAGACGCCTGACGAGCAAAGCAAAAACCAAAACGCCTCAAAAAACAACAGTGAAGATAAGGATGAACAGCCAGATGAAGGAATTAACAAAAGCTAAGGGAGTTAACCCTTATTCTTGCTAATCATAGCCGCATTAGTGCTTATGGTTGGCCAAGGCTTGTTCATAGTAAGCATAAACACTCACTTGACTGTCGTTGACTAAACGCTCGTAACAAATGCCAGCTAATGCATAAGTATTGCCACCAACACCTAAAAAGACAGTTGGGGCTTTCGGGTTAGACTGATCGTAAACCCACTCTCCGCCAATTTGATTTTTTAATATTTCACCCACGTAGGCGCCAAAAATATTACAAATAGTAAAAACCGCCTCATCTTCTAAGGCCTGGTCGTGAAACTTGTCAATAAAGCTAAGTAAAACGTCATCTACCGTTGCAATACTTTGCGGTGAGTCATCAAGGGTGATGTCGAACTCTTTAGATGCGACAACTTTTGCGTCGGATGCACAATCGGCCATTAATTTATTGAGCTCTTCTGGTGACACAGTCTTCTCCTTTTTAGGCGATACAGCCGTGGATTAAGATCTACACGGGCTAGTCAGTACAATACATTGGGCATGACAATACTATAGGCCCTGAAATATAACAGGTTGTTTGCCCTAAGGTAATATGAAAGCGCGTTTAAATTACTTGTTACCCGTTAATCGGTTTATGACGCTTGCTGCTGCGAACATGCCAAATGTTGCCGTTACTGTGACAACGGCACCAAATCCTCCAGCGCAATCTAGTCGGGTTCCACCTTCCATTGCTGATTTGCTAAAACACACAGAGCCATCTGGCTGAGGGTAGCGAAGCTGTTCCGTGGAGTAGATACATTCAACGCCAAAACGGCGTTTGGGGTTTTTACTGAAATTGTAAAAACGTCGCAATTCACTTCGAAGCTTTGCCGCAAGAGGGTCCTGGGTTGTCTTTGACAAGTCGCCCCGTGTCACCTGGGTAGGGTCTATCTGACCGCCTGCGCCGCCAACAGTAACAATAGGAATTTTATTGCGTTTACAGTGGGCAATCATGGCTGCTTTAGCGCGAATACTGTCAGTAGCATCCACAACCATATCCATCTCAGTTGTTAGCAAATCTTTTGTATTTTCAGGAGTAATGAAATCTTCTATCACCGCAACGTCACACGCTGGATTGATTTGCGCTATGCGAGATGCCATTACCTCGACCTTCGGCTCGCCTATTGTGTTATTGAGTGCGTGGATTTGGCGATTAGTGTTAGTGACACAAACATCGTCTAAGTCTACTAGGGTTATTTTGCCCACTCCCGAGCGCGCAAGAGCCTCAGCGGTCCAACTGCCCACGCCACCTATGCCAATAACGGCAACATGGCTATTTGCTAGTGCATGGGTTTGTTCTGCGCCGTACAGGCGCACTATGCCACCTAACCGTGGGTCTTCAGACATGGTAATTTTACTCAGTTCGTTATGACTCGCTCAATGAAACAAGCTTGTTCAATTAGTTTTGTTTATCTCTGCGAATGGCTTATTGCGCGCTAAACACCTTTATCGCACTTTGTTTCGCACTTCATTTTACGTTTTGTATTTCGAACAGCACGGTAATTAGCTCAAGGAACAGCGCGTCGACTAATTCAATGGATAGCTCTGCAACCAATTACGTAAATAATTTAGTGATTAGCTCAATGAATTCTTCGGCGCTTTACTCTGCACTCTATTAGCATTCTGTCAGCAATCTATTGGCGCTTTAGCCACACCTTTTGCCAACCTTAGCTGCACCTAAATTGAAACGGGGCGCATTTTCTCAGAAATCACCGCAAAAATCATTGCCAGAATCATCAACGGACTCAACATGTTACACCGACGATACGTTTTTTGTACTCGTAACGGGTCACTAACCATCAGTTTCTTTAGCTTTTTTAGAATGATAAATCCGTATTAAGTCAACATACGTTCTATAAATTACATGTTTTAATTAATTTATCGAAATTAAGGTGTTCAACATTTAGGCGCGTTAACGTTTTTTAAAAACCGTTGGTTCGGATGCGCGGCAACGGTTAACGCGCCCTTAACAAAGAGGTAAGGTTATGGGTTTATTAGTTGATGGAAAGTGGCAAGATAAATGGTACGACACTGATAAAAGTGGCGGCAAGTTTGAACGGCAGGCAAGTAAGTTCCGTCATCGAATAGGGGGTAGTGATGGAAAGTTTGCCCCTGAAAGCGGACGCTATCACCTGTATGTATCTTTAGCGTGCCCATGGGCCCACAGAACACTGATTTTTCGCAAGCTTAAAAAGCTAGAATCCCACATCGACGTATCTGTCGTGCATCCAGAAATGCTCGATTATGGCTGGGAATTTAAAGAGTATCCTGGTGCAACTGGCGATACACTTTTTAACTTTGAGTTTGCTCACCAGCTATACACCAAGGTTGACCCTGATATTACAACACGAGTGACTGTGCCAATTTTGTGGGATAAAAAACTCAACACCATTGTTAACAACGAGTCAGCAGACATCATTCGAATTCTCAATAGCGACTTTAATGCGCTAACAGGAAACTATGATGATTATTACCCTGAGATATTGCGCTCTGACATCGACGAAATTAACGAATTGGTGTACCACAATATTAATAATGGGGTGTATAAGTCTGGTTTTGCCACTACACAAGAGGCGTATGAAGAAGCCGTCAATGCGTTGTTCGATGCCCTTGAAGAGGTTGAAACTCGTCTTTCCTCATCGCGTTATTTAGTGGGAGACACGTTAACTGAGGCAGACTGGCGTCTATTTACCACCTTAATACGCTTCGACCCCGTGTATCACGGACACTTTAAATGTAATAAAAAGCAAATATCCGATTACCCAAATACATTCGGGTATATGAAGGAGCTTTACCAAATACCTGGCATTGCAGAAACCGTCAATTTTGACCATATAAAGCGTCACTATTATTTTAGTCATACCATGATTAACCCAACCCAGGTTATTCCAGTGGGACCATCTCAAGATTTGATGTCTGCCCATGGCAGAGAAAACATCGGTAAATGAGCGAGAGCACCTGTTATGAATTCAAGCACTAATGATCAAAAACATGCTGTTACTCAACGCTTCGTCACAAAACGGGTAAAAGGGGTAGCCACGAGTGATGGGGCCGGTGTCTCTTTAACACGCATTATTGGGCAGCCGTTGCTCCCTAGGCTTGACCCGTTCTTAATGCTCGATTTTTTTGGTTCCGATAAACCGAATGATTATCTTGCAGGTTTTCCTGCCCACCCTCATAGAGGGTTCCAAACCGTGACCTATATGTTGGCAGGGAAAATGCGTCACAAAGATTCTGTAGGAAACGAGGGGGTTATAGAGGCAGGTGGTATCCAGTGGATGAATGCAGGTAAAGGTATTATCCATGAAGAAATGCCAGAGCAAGAAGAGGGTCTTTTACAAGGCTTTCAATTATGGGTGAATCTTCCGTCTCATGAAAAAATGTCACCGCCTAACTACCAAGACATTCAACCGTCAGACGTACCGGTTGTAAATAGTCACGGAGCCACAGTGAAGGTGCTTGCTGGTGAATTTGACGGTGTTGCTGGACCTGTAAAAACCACCGCTGTCGCACCGTCGTTTTTTGATGTTCATCTTACACCCACCGAGGATGAACCCTCTGTTATTTCTATTAATATTAAGGGAATACAAGAGGGGTTTATTTATGTTTATGAGGGGGCGTTGACAGTAAATCCAGAATCAGCAGCATTGGAAGACACACTCAGTGCAACAGAACTCGGGGTACTGTCGTCCACAAGTACTGAGAACTCAAAACTAACGCTTCTCGCCAAGGGTGATTGCAAGTGTATTGTGGTATTTGGTGAGCCGATTAATGAGCCCATTGTCCAATATGGGCCGTTTGTTATGAATACGCAGCAAGAAATAATGGAGGCGTTTGAGGCGTATAAAAATGGGACACTGACATTATAAGAGACTTGCAACATAAGAGACTTGCCAAGTAGCACTGTAGCAACGTGAGAGAGACGCGAATTATGAGAGTCACTAATCACGAGAGTCACTAAGTAAGAGTGACGAGACCGCGACACAGCTCAAACGAGCTGTGGCGGTCTGCTTTTTTACATCGTCATGTTTATGATAATAGAAATATCATCCAGGCATGACTGACTACCGCAACGGTGGTTAATCCCATGCGTAATCCGATGTAACTCACAATTTGGTCTTTTGGTAGGCTGAGAGTGAATTTATCGTAAAGCATAACGGCAACGTAGCTCAACGACAGCACACCGAGGACCTTTACATCACTGGCGAAAACAAGACAAAGCCATCCCACAATAGTGGGCAACATGGCCAAATACATTTGCCTGTCGTAGCGCTGATTGCTTATTGAATCCCACCAGTGAACGCCACCAAAGAAAGAAAGTAACACTGCGGAATACTGCACGAAGTACGTTGCGCTTTGCGTAATGGATAAAATATTAAATACGTAGGCCAGCGGCATAGCAATAAACGGTATTAAACCTGCTAAACCAAGACCAAGTGCAGAATAGGGCATTTACACTCCTTAAAAAAAACGCCATAAACAAAAATAGCGCCAATCGTGGCGCTATTTTTACAACCTAAAAAGGCAGTTAGTTCATAACTACTTTATAGGAGTATATTTTCTTTGGCTGTGACCGGTGTATAGCTGACGAGGACGACCAATTTTTTGTTTTGGATCGCTCATCATCTCATGCCAGTGTGAAATCCAACCCACTGTGCGCGATAGCGCAAAGATACATGTAAACATGTTAGTTGGAATACCAATGGCTTTAAGTACGATACCAGAATAGAAATCAACGTTAGGGAATAACTTCTTCTCTGCAAAGTACGGGTCGCTCAACGCAATTTTTTCCAGTTCCATTGCTACTTCAAGCAGTGGATCTTTTACGTTAAGTTCACTGAGTACTTCATGACAGCTTTCACGCATAACGGTGGCACGCGGGTCGTGGTTTTTATAAACACGGTGACCGAAGCCCATTAGGCGGAATGGGTCAGACTTATCTTTCGCTCTGGCAATAAACTCAGGAATGCGGTCAACAGTACCGATTTCTTCTAGCATGTTAAGGCATGCTTCGTTTGCACCACCGTGAGCAGGACCCCATAAAGACGCAACACCTGCAGCGATACATGCATAAGGGTTAGCACCAGATGAACCAGCTAGACGAACGGTAGAGGTAGATGCATTTTGCTCGTGGTCAGCATGAAGCGTAAAGATACGGTCCATTGCTCGCTCTACTGCAGGGCTAATCTTATGTTCTTCAGCAGGTACAGAAAACATCATGTTTAAGAAGTTAGCTGCATAGCTCAAGTCGTTACGAGGATATACGAACGGTTGACCTACATTGTACTTATAACACATAGCAACAAGTGTAGGCATTTTCGCGATTAAACGGTGCGCACTGCGTACGCGCTGTTCTTCGTTAGAAACGTCAAGGTCGCTGTGATAAAACGATGACATTGCACCAACAGTACCGCACAACATCGCCATAGGGTGGGCGTCGTTGCGGAAACCATGGAAGAACATGTTAATTTGCTCGTGAACCATTGTATGACGAGTAATTGTCTCTTTAAATTCCTCGTATTGCTCTGTAGACGGTGCATCACCGTGTAACAGCATGTAGCACACTTCTAGATAGTCAGCGTCGCGCGCTAGTTCTTCGATGGGGAAACCACGGTGAAGAAGTACGCCGGCAGCGCCGTCAATGTAGGTAATACTTGACTCGCAAGATCCTGTAGCCATAAAACCAGGGTCGTAAGTAAAATAACCGTGTTGTCCAACTGAACGGACGTCGATTACATCTTGTCCTTCTGTGCCAGACAAAATAGGAAGCTCGATTTCCTTGTCGCCGGCTTTAAGAATGGCTTTTTGATCTGCCATATATTGCTCTCCTCAGAATGGTTCTGTTTGCAGCAAAACGGACGAAAATGTCCGCTTAATTGGGAAAAGTGGGCGTATTTGTACTTTATTATGCACCAATAAGTCAATTTTATTGCATATATGTATAATAAATATTCTCTATCACTGAGATTTGTATCAGCAACTTTGTTGCTCACTATTCATTAAATAAAAACACCACTTTCCTTAATACCCCAATAATTTTAATTACTTTTGGGAAAAGGTAAATCATTAATCGATGTTTTTATACCTAGTTAAGTTTCAAGGTTTTAAACCTCGTGCAGAATAATTAACCAGTTACATTAAAAGACATTAACTTGCTCTATATAATGTGGTCACACGAACTCAGCACTGATAACCTAAATCAAACGTTAGTACGTTAGAAGCGGCGGGTTTGGAGCAATTGTGATCTCTTTTTATTTAAAATAGTTACCAATAAAGTGCTAATGCAGACTAAAGTCTTACTACGACACAAAAAATTGTAATTATATACTACGCTGGATATACTCGGCGGTGCTTGAATACTAGAATAATCATTCTGTTAAAAGCATTAAAGATAAGTTCACAAATTGTTAACAACTCAATGGATGAGGCAATTAACAGGTTAAAAGCGAATTCACTTGTTCAGGACATAATAAATACAAGTAATTCTTATCCCTACGGATTAAACAGGCATACATTGTGAAAAAGCAAAGACCAGTAAATTTAGAACTCAATACTATTAAATTTCCGCCCTCTGCTATTTCGTCAATTCTCCACCGCGTAACCGGTGTTGCAATGTTCTTCGCGTTACTTTTCGTTATTTGGGCATGGGCAGTATCTGTTCAGTCGCCTGAAGGCTTCGCGAATGTACAAGCAATTATGGACGGTTTCTTTGGAAAATTTGTCGCAATAGGCACAGCTTCAGCGCTGACGTATCACATTCTAGGCGGCCTAAGACATGTTGTTATGGATTTAGGTCACTGGGAAGAATTAGAGTCAGGCAACAATAGTGCAAAAGCAACAATCGCACTGTGGATTGTACTGACCGTAGTATTGGGAGTTGCATTATGGTAACCAACCAAGCAAGTATGAAGCGCGATGGTGTACAAGATTACGTATCACTTCGTGCGACAGCAGCAATTATTTTCGCGTACTCGATTTTCATGGCGTGGTACTTTATAACCAGCGGTAGCTTAAGTTACGTCGAATGGCGTGGGTTATTTTCTGGTTTAGCTATGAAAGTTTTCACATTGGCAGCACTAATCGCAGTGATGATCCACGTACGTATCGGCCTTTGGCAGGTACTATCAGACTATGTTAAGTCAACAAGTCTGCGCGCGGGATTACAATATATATTAAATATCATCGCTTTTGGCTACGTAGCTGTCGGCCTATTTGTATTGTGGGGAGTGTAAGATGAGTTTACCCGTACACGAGTTTGATGCAGTTGTAATTGGGGCTGGTGGCGCAGGTATGCGTGCCGCGCTACAGATTTCACAGTCTGGTAAGTCATGTGCACTGTTATCAAAAGTTTTTCCAACCCGTTCTCATACTGTGTCTGCACAGGGTGGTATTACTGTTGCGCTAGGTAATTCACATGAAGACAACTGGGAATGGCACATGTATGACACTGTAAAAGGGTCAGATTACATCGGCGACCAAGATGCAATCGAATACATGTGTAAAGAAGGTCCTGAAGCCATTATAGAAATGGAAAATATGGGTCTACCTTTCTCTCGTTTTGAAAACGGAAAAGTATATCAACGTCCTTTTGGTGGACAATCTAGAAACTTTGGTGGCGAGCAAGCGGCACGTACAGCAGCTGCTGCTGACCGTACAGGTCACGCGCTTCTTCACCTTCTTTACCAACAGAACGTAAAAAATAAAACAAAAGTATTTTCTGAATGGTACGCCCTTGATTTAGTGAAAAACCAAGACGGTGACGTTGTTGGTTGCACAGCAATCGACATCGAGTCTGGCGAAGTCGTGTACTTTAAGTCTCGCGCGGTGGTACTAGCAACAGGTGGTGCGGGTCGTATTTACGCATCTACCACTAATGCCCACATCAACACTGGTGACGGTGTTGGTATGGCACTACGTGCTGGTGTTGCGGTTCAAGATATGGAAATGTGGCAGTTCCATCCAACGGGTATCGCTGGTGCAGGAACACTAGTTACTGAAGGTTGTCGTGGTGAGGGTGGTTATCTACTCAACAAAGACGGCGAGCGCTTCATGGAACGTTATGCACCCAATGCGAAAGACTTAGCGGGCCGTGACGTTGTTGCTCGTTCAATGATGACTGAGATTCGAGAAGGTCGTGGTTGCGAGGGGCCTTGGGGCACGCACATCAAACTTAAGCTAGATCATCTTGGCAAGGACGTACTTGAATCACGTCTGCCTGGTATTCTTGAGTTGTCTCGTACCTTTGCTCACGTTGACCCTGTAAAAGAACCAATTCCAGTAATACCAACGTGTCACTACATGATGGGCGGTATTCCTACTAATGTTGACGGTCAGTGCTTAGCAGTGGACGAAAACGGCAACGATAAAGTTGTGAATGGTTTATTTGCTTGTGGTGAGATTGCTTGTGTATCAGTACACGGCGCAAACCGCCTAGGTGGTAACTCACTACTTGACTTGGTTGTATTTGGTCGCGCCACGGGTATGCACCTTGGCAAGACATTGTCAGACATGGCGCCAAGTCGCGACGCATCAGAGTCTGACCTAGATGCAGCAATGGCTAGATTTAACCGCTGGGAAAGTTCAGAGACTGGCAAGGGCGAAGACCCAGTTCAGATCAAGAAAGACATGCAAAAATGCATGCAGCTTAACTTCTCAGTATTCCGTGAAGGTGAAGCAATGGCTGACGGCCTGAAAGAGCTTAGCGAAATTCGCGAGCGCTTGCAGAATGCCCGCCTAGACGATAAGAGCTCAGACTTTAATACACAGCGTATTGAATGCCTAGAACTTGATAACCTAATGGAAACCGCGTACAGCACAGCAGTAGCAGCGAATTTCAGAACGGAAAGCCGTGGCGCGCACAGCCGCTTCGATTTCCCAGATCGTGATGATGACAACTGGCTATGCCACAGCGTTTACGATCCGAACACTGAAAAAATGCTTAAACGTGATGTCAATATGGCGCCGAAACTTAGAGAGGCATTCCCTCCTAAAGCGCGTTCGTATTAAGAGAGGTAACGATAATGAAATTAGAATTTTCGATATACCGTTATAACCCAGATGTTGACGCTAAACCACGCATGCAAGACTACACTCTAGAAGTAGAGGAAGGTCAAGATATGATGGTACTAGACGCACTGATTGCATTGAAAGAAGAAGATGCCTCGTTGTCTTTCCGTCGTTCATGCCGTGAAGGTGTATGTGGTTCAGATGGTGTGAATATGAACGGCAAGAACGGTCTTGCTTGTATTACTCCACTGTCAGCGTTAGGAAAGGGCAAAATTGTTGTACGTCCACTTCCAGGTCTACCTGTAGTACGTGACCTTGTTGTTGATATGACGCAATTTTACACTCAATACGAGAAGATTAAGCCTTTCTTGATCAACGATGGAAAGCAGCCACCTGCCAGAGAGCACTTGCAGTCTCCTGAAGAGCGTGCGAAGTTAGATGGTCTGTATGAGTGTATATTATGTGCTTGTTGTTCAACATCTTGTCCGTCATTTTGGTGGAATCCAGATAAGTTCATCGGCCCTGCAGGGTTATTACATGCTTATCGCTTCCTAATCGATAGCCGTGATACGGCGACAGACGAGCGATTGAACGATCTGGACGACGCATTTAGCGTATTCCGTTGTCATGGTATTATGAACTGCGTAAGCGTATGCCCGAAAGGATTAAACCCAACAAAAGCAATTGGACAAATAAAGTCTATGCTTCTGTCTCGGGCTGTTTAGTTCGAATCTTTACTAACTAAGTTAGTCACAGATTTTTGATAATCTAAATAGCCATCCAGTTAGGATGGCTTTTTTTATGTATTCATAGTGATAACACTTGGTTCTGTTGAGAATAGCCTTATAATAGTACTTGATTGTTAACTAGATTTTATAAAACGTAGCAAGGCAAATTAAATGCAAGAAAGCGTGATGAAAGCGTGGTGGGATTCCTCGCACATGGCAGGTGCCAACGCTGCCTATGTTGAAGAGTTGTATGAAGCCTATTTGGAAGACCCTCAAAGCGTCTCCGAAACATGGCGTCAAATCTTCGATAACCTCCCCAATCTTGATGGCGTAGCATTAGAAACTAATCATACAGCAATTAAAAATCAATTTAGGCAACTTGCTGCGTTAGGTCCAACTGCACGAATGTCTAGTTCCACGGCACCCTCTGCAAGTGGTTCAGACGGCAAGCAAGTTAAAGTTCTCCAGCTTATTAATGCATTCCGTTTCCGCGGACATCAGCACGCTAACCTTGACCCGCTAGGGCTTTGGAAACAAGCTAGAGTACGCGACCTAGAACTTTCTCACCATAACCTCTCTGAAGAAGATTTCGATTCTGTTTACAACGTAGGCTCATATGCCATTGGTAAAGAGTCGCTTCCGTTAGGTGAATTAGTCAAATCGCTTAACAGAACGTATTGTGGCTCTATCGGTGCTGAGTATATGCACATTACCGATACCGACCAAAAACGTTGGTTACAGCAAAAGTTTGAATCAGTGCAGGCTAAGCCAGAAATTTCTCGTGACGAGAAATTAAGCATTCTTAAAGGGCTTACTGCTGCTGACGGCATGGAAAAGTACCTTGGTGCGAAATTCCCTGGCGCAAAACGCTTCTCTCTTGAAGGTGGCGACGCGTTAGTGCCCATGCTTAAAGGACTAATAACCAAAGCCGGCGCGGCTGGCACTAAAGAAGTGGTTATTGGTATGGCCCACCGCGGCCGATTAAATGTGTTGGTTAATGTGCTAGGTAAGAACCCTTCAGTATTGTTTGACGAGTTCTCAGGAAAGCACGACGATTCACTTGGTGCAGGTGACGTTAAATACCACGCTGGTTTCTCTTCTGACTTTGCCACCCCAGGCGGCAACGTTCATTTAGCGTTAGCATTTAACCCATCCCACTTAGAAATCGTTAACCCAGTGGTTATCGGTTCTGTGCGAGCACGTCTTGTTCGCCGCGAAAACGATACCAATACGGTATTGCCTATTACCATTCACGGTGATTCGGCTGTAGCAGGTCAGGGCGTTGTACAAGAAACTTTCAATATGTCACAAACCCGAGGCTTTGCTGTCGGCGGGACTGTGCGAATAGTAGTCAATAACCAAGTTGGTTTTACTACGTCAAAAACGGAAGATACCCGCTCTACGCAATACTGTACTGATATTGCGAAAATGGTTCAGGCTCCTATCTTTCACGTAAATTCTGACGACCCTGAGGCCGTTGCATTTGTAACCCAACTAGCGCTTGAATACCGTCAGAAGTTTAAGCGAGATGTGGTTATCGATTTGGTTTGTTATCGCCGTCACGGTCATAACGAAGCTGATGAGCCTAACGCAACACAGCCGTTAATGTATCAGAAAATCAAGAAGCATCCGGTTCCACGTGCTATATATGCCGATCAGCTCATTGCTGAAGGCGTTATTGAGCAGCGTGATGCGGACCGCTATCTACAAGAGTATCGCGAAGCGCTTGATCACGGTGCTTGTGTTGTAGAAGAGTGGCGCCCGATGACAGAGCACAGCGTTGACTGGTCTCCGTATCTTGGTCACGACTGGGATACGCCGTACGACGGCAGCATAAGTGTAGAAAAACTTAAAGAACTGGGAGAGTCTATTACGTCTTTCCCTGAAGACCACAAGCTTCACTCTCGTGTAAACAAATTATATCAAGACAGAAAAGCTATGGTCGCTGGCGAAAAGCTTCTCGATTGGGGCATGGCAGAAAATTTAGCCTACGCTACCCTTGTTGATGCTGGCGAAGATATTCGTATTACAGGCCAAGACAGTGGTCGCGGTACGTTCTTCCACCGCCACGCGGTACTTCACAACCAAACAGACGGTTCGACTTATCTACCTCTGCAACACATAAGAGAAGGCCAAGGCGAAATCGAAATTTACGATTCTGTGCTGTCTGAAGAGGCAGTAATGGCGTTCGAATACGGTTATGCCACTGCCGAGCCGACTTGTTTGACCATTTGGGAAGCCCAGTTTGGTGACTTCGCTAACGGTGCACAGGTTGTGTTTGACCAATTCCTAAGTTCAGGTGAAGCAAAATGGGGCCGCTTGTGTGGTTTAACTGTTTTGTTACCACATGGCTACGAAGGTCAGGGTCCAGAGCATAGTTCAGCGCGACTAGAGCGTTTCTTACAAATGTGTGCCGATCACAATTGGCAAGTGTGTGTGCCGTCAACGCCAGCACAGGTATATAACATGCTGCGTCGTCAGGTGGTCCGCCCTATGCGTAAGCCGCTTATTGTTATGTCGCCTAAGTCACTATTACGTCACCCGTTGGCTGTATCTTCTCTTGAAGAGCTCAGTGAAGGTAAGTTTCACAACGTAATTGGTGAAATAGACGATTTAGACCCGAAAGACGTCAAACGCGTGGTAATGTGTTCTGGCAAAGTGTATTACGATTTGCTTGACCAACGCCGTAAGAATGAACAAAGCGATGTTGCTATCGTTCGTTTAGAGCAGCTTTATCCTTTCCCGCAAGAAGAATGCGCGAAAATTGTGGCACAGTATAGCCACGTAAAAGATTGGGTTTGGTGCCAAGAAGAGCCGCAAAATCAGGGCGCTTGGTACTGTAGCCAACACCATTTCTGGCAAGCAATTCCAGAAGGTGCAAAGTTAACATATGCGGGTCGTGAAGCATCCTCGTCGCCTGCAGTAGGTTATGTATCCGTTCACAATCAGCAGCAAAAAGCACTGATTGAAGACGCTCTCACTATTAAATAAGGAACAGAAATGACAATTGAGATAAAAGTTCCGGTTCTACCTGAGTCAGTTGCCGATGCCTCCATTGCAACCTGGCACGTTAAAGCCGGTGATGCAGTTAAACGAGACCAGAATCTGGTTGATATTGAAACTGATAAAGTAGTTCTAGAAGTTGTAGCGCCAGCGGACGGTACAATCGGTGAGATCTTGAACGAAGAGGGTGCAACGGTTTTAGGTGAGCAGGTTATCGCGAAACTTGAAGAGGGCGGCGCTGCTGCTCCGGCTAAATCAGACTCGTCTGACTCTGAGAAAGAGTCTAAACCAGCACAAGCTGATAAGTCTGACAGTGCACCTTCTGGTAAAGCTTCTGACGTAAAAGTGCCAGTATTACCAGAGTCTGTTGCTGACGCTACCATAGCTACCTGGCATGTAGGTGTTGGCGAGGCGGTATCTCGCGATCAAAATTTAGTAGATATTGAGACTGATAAAGTGGTTCTTGAGGTGGTTGCTCCTGCTGATGGTTCACTATCAGAAATTGTTGCCGAAGAAGGCGCAACAGTTACTGCTGAAGAAGTGATTGCTAAATTTGTAGAGGGCGCATCTGGCGGTACAGCTGCATCTGCTCCTGCAGATGATAGTGACGAAAGCGATGATAGCAGCGATGCATTAAGCCCATCAGTTCGTCGTTTACTCGCAGAGAAAGGCGTCGATGCGTCGAGTGTTAAAGGCACAGGTAAAAATGGTCGCATCACTAAAGAAGATGTTGAAAAGCATCTGAAAGGTGGTAATAAAGCACCTGCGGCAGCTTCTGCGTCAAGTGAATCAGCACCAGACTTACCGGCTGGAAATCGCACTGAAAAACGCGTTCCAATGACGCGTCTTCGCAAGACGATTGCAAATCGTTTGTTAGAAGCGAAAAATTCTACGGCCATGCTAACTACGTTTAACGAAGTCAACATGAAGCCTATTATGGAATTGCGTAAGCAGTACCAAGAGAGTTTTGAAAAACGTCATGGTATTCGCCTTGGTTTCATGTCTTTCTACGTGAAAGCAGTGACTGAAGCGCTTAAGCGCTTCCCTGAAGTGAATGCGTCTATCGACGGTGATGATATTGTTTATCACAACTACTTCGATATCTCTATTGCAGTATCAACGCCACGGGGATTGGTAACACCAATTCTTAAAGATACCGATACGTTAGGTATGGCCGGTGTTGAGAAAGGTATTAAAGAATTAGCATTGAAAGGTCGTGACGGTAAGCTAGCAATGTCTGACCTACAAGGTGGTAACTTCACCATCACGAACGGCGGTGTTTTTGGTTCACTAATGTCTACACCAATCATTAACCCTCCTCAAAGTGCTATCTTGGGTATGCATAAAATCCAAGATCGTCCAATGGCGGTTAATGGGAAAGTAGAAATTTTGCCAATGATGTATCTTGCTCTCTCTTACGATCATAGAATTGTTGATGGTAAAGAGTCAGTAGGCTTCTTGGTAACCGTAAAAGAGATGCTTGAAGACCCTACACGTCTATTATTAGACGTATAAGACTTCCGTCTCACGCAATTGTGGTTAGTAGCAAATATGGTTTATGCTGTGTTTGCTTCTAACGCAACGCTGATATTTGATGTGATAATATCAGCCAAACTAATCAAGTCGCATTTGCGACTTTTGTCTTACTAAAAATCGGATAGAAACACCATGAATTTGCATGAATACCAAGGTAAGCAGCTATTCAAAGAATACGGTTTACCTGTTTCTGAAGGATACGCAGCAGACACTCCTCAAGATGCTGTTGATGCCGCAAAAAAAATTGGCGGAGAAGAGTGGGTAGTAAAATGTCAGGTCCACGCAGGTGGTCGCGGTAAAGCTGGCGGCGTTAAGTTGGTAAAAGATACTGACGCTATTAAAGCTTTCGCAGAAAACTGGCTTGGCAAAAATTTGGTGACGTTCCAGACTGACGAAAACGGTCAGCCTGTGAGCAAAATCCTTGTTGAATCTTGCACAGATATCGCTAACGAATTGTACCTTGGTGCAGTAGTTGACCGCACAACCCGTCGCGTTGTGTTTATGGCTTCTACTGAAGGTGGCGTTGAGATTGAAACTGTTGCTGAAGAAACACCTGAGAAAATTCTTAAAGCTGAAATTGACCCAATTGTTGGTGCTCAGCCTTACCAAGCACGCGAAATGGCGTTTAAACTTGGTCTTTCTGGCGTTCAAATCAAACAATTTACTAAGATTTTCCTTGGCCTAGCCAAGATGTTCGAAGATCTTGATGTTGCATTGATTGAAATTAACCCGCTTGTAATCAAAGAAGATGGTGACCTTCACTGTCTTGACGCTAAGCTAGCTATCGATGGCAACGCGTTATACCGCCAGCCTAAAGTTAAAGCTATGCAAGATCCTACTCAAGAAGATGCACGTGAAGCGCATGCTGCTGAGTTCGAACTTAACTATGTTGCACTAGACGGAAACGTAGGTTGTATGGTTAACGGTGCCGGCCTTGCAATGGGTACAATGGACATCGTAAACCTACACGGTGGCAAGCCAGCTAACTTCCTAGACGTTGGTGGCGGCGCGACTAAAGAGCGTGTTGCAGAAGCATTCAAAATCATCTTATCTGACGATAACGTTAAAGCCGTTTTAGTTAACATCTTTGGTGGAATCGTACGTTGTGACATGATTGCCGAAGGTATCATCGGTGCGGTCAAAGAAGTGGGCGTTAATGTTCCTGTTGTTGTACGTCTTGAAGGTACAAACGCAGAGCTTGGCCGTGAAGTTCTAGCGAACTCTGGTTTAGATATCATTGCTGCTGAGTCGCTAACTGATGCAGCACAGAAAGTTGTAGCTGCAGCGGAGGGCAAATAATGTCTGTATTAATTAATAAAGATACCAAAGTAATCTGTCAGGGTTTCACTGGTGGTCAAGGTACTTTTCACTCTGAGCAAGCCATTGCTTATGGTACGCAAATGGTTGGTGGTGTTACACCAGGCAAAGGCGGCACTGAGCACCTAGGTCTTCCAGTATTCAATACAGTACGTGAAGCGGTAGAAGCAACAGGCGCAACGGCAACTGTTATCTATGTACCAGCTGCATTCTGTAAAGATTCAATCGTAGAAGCTGCTGATGCTGGCATCGAGCTTATCGTTTGTATTACTGAAGGTATTCCTACGCTAGATATGCTTTACGTTAAAGAGTACGTAAATGCCAAAGGCGTTCGCATGATTGGTCCAAACTGCCCAGGTGTTATTACTCCTGGAGAGTGTAAGATTGGTATCATGCCTGGACACATCCACAAGCCTGGTAAAGTAGGTATTGTTTCTCGCTCTGGTACACTTACGTACGAAGCGGTTAAGCAAACTACTGATGAAGGTTTCGGTCAGTCTAGCTGTGTTGGTATTGGTGGTGACCCTATTCCGGGTTCTAACTTCATCGATATTCTTCAGTTGTTCCAAGACGATCCTCAGACTGAAGCTATCGTTATGATTGGTGAAATTGGTGGTACAGCAGAAGAAGAAGCTGCTGAATTTATCAAAGCTAACGTAACTAAGCCTGTTGTTTCTTACATTGCGGGTGTGACTGCACCTGAAGGTAAGCGTATGGGGCACGCTGGTGCAATCATTGCTGGCGGTAAAGGTACAGCTGACGAGAAATTTAAAGCACTAGAAGATGCAGGTGTTAAAACCGTGCGCTCTCTAGCTGAAATTGGTAAAGCACTACGCGAAACCACTGGTTGGTAAGCGATTGGCATGCCAAGTAGCTATTTAAAATAGCCACTTTAAATAATTATAAAAACCCGCTTGTAGCGGGTTTTTTTATGGCTAATCATCTTTTACTAGTCTTAATGCACAAACTTCTATTTACATTTTATTTTGCCTTGGTGAAACAAAAGAACAACAAAATGCCCTGTAAGCCCCGTTTTTATGGCTTTTGCGTAATTAACTTACAAAATTAAATTTGCTGCTAATGTTAACGTATTGTTGAAAAAGTGGATTGAATACGTATGCAAGCAATTGTGCAATAACTCACACCTCTATAGCATTACGACATGTAATCTATTGTCATTTCTTTGTCACAATAACAATTAAATAGGCAAAAATTGAAACCTTACGGGACACCTGTTTTATGAAACACTTTAAACCAAACCTAATTAAGACAGCGCTTATCGCTGGCGGCGTTGCTTTTGGTAGTGCTCCTGCACTAGCTCAGCAGTCAGATACAGACGCAGTTGATGAAACGGCAGTGGAAGTCATTGAAGTCAGTGGCATCCGCGGAAGTTTACAACGCGCGCAAGCGATAAAAATGGACAACACCTCAATTGTAGAGGCACTTTCTGCAGAAGATATTGGTAAATTGCCAGATACCTCTATTGCTGAATCACTAGCACGCCTTCCAGGTCTAGCCGGTGAGCGTAGAAACGGCAGAACAAGTGGTCTCTCAGTGCGTGGTTTTAACGAAAACTACGTGGGTACAACGCTTAATGGACGCGAACTATTAGGTATGGGTGATAACCGTGGGGTTGAGTTCGATTTGTACCCTACAGAAATCGTTTCTAACATACTTGTTTATAAAACACCGGAAGCCGGTCTTATGACTCAGGGCATTGGTGGTACTATTGATATCAGAACCGTTAACCCGCTTACAGCGAAAGAGACTTTTGCTATAAACGGTAGTTATGAGGTGAACGGTGAAGATTCTGGAAACCCTGATTTTGACAATAACGGCCATAGAATTTCTGTAAACTATGTAGACAAATTCGCAGATGACAAGTTAGGTGTAGCGCTAGTGGTTGCGGATATGGAATCGCCTCGCCAAGAAAAATATTTCCGCGGTTGGGGATATGCCAATGTCAATACAACGCCAGAGGGTACATTTGATGACAATGGTAATCCGCTATGGAATCCAAGAAGATTTGATGGCCAAGATACAGTTGAGGTTCCAGACGGTACTGTAGTACTCGGAGGTCACGATTCATTTACGCGCTCTTCCATGCTTGACCGTACTTCGGTTGCCGGTGTTATTGAATATGCGCCAACTGATAACTTAAAAGTTCAATTTGACGCTCTATACATCGACTTTGAAGAGAACGATGTTAGACGTGGTGTTGAAGAAGGCGGCGCAGAGTGGGGAACAAGCGAATATACTATTACTGGTGTAGAAGATGGCTTGGTTACATCAGGGTATTTTGATGGCTTCTTCTCCGTTATTCGAAACGATTCACGTCAGCAGCAGGCAGAGCTTACTACCTTCGGACTTAACGTTGAGTATATTCTCAATGATGATTGGACGGCCACACTAGATGTATCTACAGGGCAAGTAGATAAGACGATTACCGATATTGAAAGCTATTCAGGTGTTGGACGCGCGGGTGTGGCAGGACGTCCTATGACGCCTCGCTCGTGGACTATGACATCAACCGGTGCTGTTTACAGCGACCACCCTACACTTGATAGCGTTGACTTAACTGACGCATCTATGATTCAACTTGCTGGCCCACAGGCCTGGGGTGGCTCGTTAGCACCAGTTGAGCAGTTCCAAGGTGTGGAAGGCTTCGGTCCAGATACCGCACAAGATGGCTTTGTTAATGAACCAGTTTTTGATGAAACTCTAGATGCAGTAAGACTTGATATTGAAGGTTTTGTTGATTGGGGCATGTTCTCTAAATTCACTGCTGGTGTTAACTACCAAGAACGTGAAAAGTCAAAAGACAACAACGGAGCGTTCTTAACATCTCCACTTTGGCCAAGTTCAGAATCTATACCAAACCCTCTTGGTACCGCAGACTTAAGCCACATTGGCATTGAAGGTGTTGTAGCGTACGACAGCCTGGGTCTTTATCGCAGTGGCTACTATATAGAAACCGAAGCAGAGCTATTCGAAAATGGTCGAATAGGCGATACATACACAATCGCTGAAGACCTGCTTACAATGTTTGCCAAACTGACTATCGACACTGAACTTCGTGGCGTCTACATTACCGGTAACTTAGGTGTTCAGGTAATAGATGTAGATCAGCGCGGATTTGGTTTTAATACAACAACCGGTCCAACGGGATTCACAGCGGTTACACCAATATCTGACGGTGCGTCGTATCACGATATTTTACCAACGCTTAACTTAAGTTTTGAGATTGCAGAGAATCAGTTTATCCGTACTGCAATGGGTAAAGTAATGAGTCGCCCTCGCATGGATGACATGCGTCCAAACAATACGGTAAATTTCGTATTTAATGACCAACAAATTATCTCTCAGGATGTGGGTAACGGACCATGGTCTGCAAGTTCAGGTAATGCTCGCTTAAGACCACTTGAAGCAAACCAGTTTGATGTTGCTTATGAGAATTACTTTGCCGATTCTGGCTACGTCGCCGTTAGTTTCTTCTATAAAGATTTGACTAACTGGCATGTGGGTGGCCAAACTATTGGTGATTTTTCTGAGTCGTTTATTGAAGGCTTCCATCAAACTTCAGGTCAAACTGACATTAATAACGATGACGTATTAGATGAGAATGATATTGTGCCACCGACAATATTTAACGGCGTAGTAAGCTTCCGCGAAGATGGGCTTGAAGGATTCGTACGTGGATGGGAAGTGCAGGGTAGCCTTCCTTTAGACATGCTTCACGACTCTCTTGAAGGCTTTGGTGTTTTTGCTAGTGCAACGTTCCTAGACGGTGAGTTAGACAACGGCGATGCAGTACCAGGATTATCGGATGAAACGTACTCACTGACAGCGTTTTATGAAAGCAATGGGTTTGAATTCCGCGTTTCAGGTACCAAACGCGACGCGTTTAGCACAGAAACAAGAGCGGTTAGCCTTTCTCTAGCGCAAATCCAAGATGCGGGTGTTGAGCAGTGGGATGCACAAATCGGTTATGACTTCAGTGAATCTGGCATTGAATCGCTACATGGTCTGCGTGTTACTCTTCAGGGCCAGAACCTTACAGACGAGCCTACTATTCGCACTAATCCAGGAGATTCACGTCAAATTACTGAATTTCAGCAGTTTGGTCGCAACTTCCTACTCGGTGTTAACTACACGTTCTAATGTTTGATAACGCTTAACTTGTGCCGCTCTCATTGGGAGTGGTATAAACAGAGTTAGAAAGATACAAATGAAGGCCCCAAATAGTCATGCTGATTGGGGCCTTTTATCGTATACCCCTTCTTTTTATTATCGTTAAAGCAAAGAAAAGTACGCTCAAGCGTTAATAAAAAGGTGAAGTTTACAAGCGGCAGTGGCAAAAATATGACAAACACAGCAGTAAAAGATGTAGTAATTGTAGGTGGTGGAACAGCTGGCTGGATTTCAGCTGCGGTTGTCAAACGTCTATTAGGTTCTCGAGTTAACGTTACATTGGTGGAATCAGAAGATATTGGCACCGTAGGCGTGGGCGAGGCGACTATACCACCCATTATACTGCTCAATAAGATGCTGGGTTTAGATGAGAAAGAATTTCTCAGAGAAACGAAAGCCACCATGAAGCTGGCTATTCGTTTCGAGAATTGGAAAGAGCAGGGTGATAGCTATTACCATACCTTTGGTGCGCCGGGTAAGAGCTTTGCATTTTGCCATTTTCATCATTATTTTAAACGCGCGCAAAAATTGGGTCTGAAAGACTCTATTTGGGAATACGACCTCAACTATCTTGCCTGCGAGGCGGGAAAGTTTGCCCACATAAAATCCCCTGATCCCATCATTGAAATGCCTTATGCGTATCACTTTGATGCGTCGCTTTACGCCCGCTTTCTTCGTAAAAAATGCGAGGAAATGGGGGTTGTTCGTCAAGAAGGGATTATAGAGCGGGTAGAGCAGCATACCGAAAACGGCTATATAAAAGCCGTCACGCTAAAAGATGGCACCTCAATAAGCGGTGATCTTTTTATCGACTGTTCAGGGTTTAAAGGTTTGCTTACTCAACAAACCCTCAATACCGGCTATGAAGACTGGTCACATTGGTTGCCGTGCGATCGCGCGGTAGCCATGCCCTCAGAGCGTCATGAAAACACGAGCCCTTTTACTCGCTCAATTGCGCATAGCGCTGGATGGCAGTGGCGTATTCCTTTGCAGCATCGTAACGGCAACGGCCTTGTTTACAGCAGTAACTATTACAGTGACGATCAGGCGCTAGATATTTTATCTAATAATATCGATACCACGCCACTGGCCGACCCTAATTTTATACGCTTTAAAACTGGTCGTAGACGCAAGCAGTGGAACAAAAACGTCATTGCTGTAGGGCTAGCTAGCGGCTTCCTTGAGCCGTTGGAATCTACCAGTATTCATCTTATTCAGTCAGCTGTGGTACGTTTAATTCATTTGTTTCCTCACAATGGCATTAGGCAAGAGCAGATTGATGAGTACAATCAGCAGTCTAAATTGGAATACGAGCAAATTCGCGACTTTATAATATTGCATTATCATGTAAACGAACGTAACGATAGCCAATTTTGGCGTGACGTGAGAAACATGGAAGTACCAAAAAGTCTCACCCATAAAATAGAATTATTTAAGGCATCGGGAAATATTTATAGAGAGCAAAACGACCTTTTCTTAGAGAGTTCATGGCTACAGGTGATGATGGGGCAGGGCATTGACGCTAACGATTACCACCCACTGGCGAACGCCATGTCTGATGAGAAACTTTTAGAGTTAATGCGTAATATTAAAAATATTAAAAATGAACCCGTGGGAAAAATTGCGACTCACGATATGTTTATTAAACAGTTTTGCGGCTTATAAAAGAAGATGCATATACTCTTTAATAGTTTCAATTGGTTGTTTGACGCGTTTTTCTAACCCTTTTGGTGCGATTGATGAATTATTACTGACCTGATGGTGCAATGCCAACACTGACTGTCACCATGAAGTAAACTCTTAACACGCTCAGCGTCTATCCGACGAAACAAAGTATAAACCGCAATATCGACGATATTGCGGTTTTTTATTCGTATCTCTTTTACCTGTTTTTCCTCGCTCTATGTCTATGCTGCACGATTTATCCTAAAGCGCTGCCGTTAATTACCACGCAAGCAAGCTTCGTTCGATTATTGGGGGGCGCGCTCACTTAAAGTGAATACATTCATTCAAGCTGTAAAAGCGTATCTTTTCTTATACATAATGCTGTTACAGCTTAAAATTCGCTTTCCATAAATGAGTAATAATGTATAAGTGCAAAAAATCAGTCCCTTATACTGTACCCGATTGCATACATCTATATGAACGAGATGCACTTGTTTCAAAAAACCTTCTTTTTGTCCCGCTCAAAAATTGAATTAAGAAAATGTAAAAGAACCAATATGACTTTTAATTTTAAAAGTCATCTGACAAGGAGTTGTAGTTAAAGTATTGAATATATTGATTTTATACCCTCATTCTGACTCGTTATTTTAAATGTAAATGGTTTAATCATACTTTCCTTGTACTCTTTACATACTCTTGTAAGATGTTCGAATGACATACTGTAATTTTTACGCACTTCTGGTTCATAAATTGCTTTATCTAAACAAAGTAATAAAGCAGGCCACACAATTGAGGCTCAATTTATTGACCTGTTTTCGGTATTTATAGACCTAGTTGACCTCTAAGCGACGAGTGAAAGGGTTAAAAACTTATACCTTAGCCTAATTTACGTTGCTGCGAGTGGTAGGTGGTAAGAATAAGTGGCAGTATCCGCTAACAATAAAAACAGTGAATTGAGCTGAAGTATGGAACTGGCAAAACAAAAGGCCTCAATTGGCTTAATAAATCCAAAAAATCCGGTGAATGTCGCCTCTATTTTACGGGCTGCCGGCTGCTATGGTGTAGCGTCGGTTTTTTATACCGGCCAGCGATATAGGTTGGCAAAGGAATTTAACGCAGATACAAAAGCGTTTCACAAAATTATTCCAACTGTTGGTGTCGATAGTTTAAGAGATGTTGTACCTAAAGGCGCGAAAGTAGTGTGTGTTGAGTTAGTAGAAGGTGCTGTGCCGTTACCGCACTTCGAACACCCAGAAAATGCGTTTTATATACTCGGTCCTGAGGACGGAAGTGTGCCAAGTGACGTTCTTACCTGGTGTGACCATGTTGTATACGTACCAACATATTCATGTATGAACTTGGCCGCCACAGCAAATGTGCTGTTGTACGATAGATTATCAAAGTCTGATTTTGTTAGCGGGGATGCGCTAATACGGAGCAGTAGAGACACAAATAACACAACGAAAATCTAATCGATTGTGCGTGTTTCATGTGAGCTAGGACGCTTACCAAAATGATAAAAATTTGGGAGTTTTGCGTTGATCACAAGAACTAGAAAAGCGATGGGTAAGTTTAACCATGTGGTTTCTCAGAAATTTAACAATTTACCATCATTGCTACCAAATATGTTTGCCAAACAACCCGCCATCGACGAAGAAATTGTTCGTTTCTTTTTTAGCCGTTATCAACTGGTTGTTGCTAACGATGAAAAAGACAAAGACGTCAGTTTTAAAACACGTCACAAAGTCTATTGTGAAGAAATGAAGTTTGAACAGACAAGAGCGTCGTCTCTTGAGGTAGACAAGTACGACGATAGAGCAGTGAATTGCTATATTAAACACCTTCCTACGGGAGAGTGCGCAGGTACAATACGACTTGTATTGCCTCAGCATGGCAGTGGCGCACTGCCGTTGGAAGACAAGTTTTCAGATGCATTTTCGTGTTCGTCACTTTTGCCTTCTCGTTTAGTGTCAGACGGCGTGTGTGAAATTTCTCGTCTCGCTGTGCCCAGAGAGTTTCGGGTTAGGCAGCTTAAAACAAAAGTGCTACCAAATGAAAAACTCGCGAAAGTAAAGCAAAGCAAAAACCTAAAGTTCAATATTGAACAATTACCTTATTTATCCATTGCGCTCTATTTAATGGCCACCAGTGTCTGTTTGCATTTAAATATGTCTCACGCCTATGTGCTAATGGAGCCAAAGTTGGCTAGACGAATGAAGGCGTTTGGCATTCACTTTAATGAAGTTGGCGAAGCTATCAGTTTTAAAGGGCAGCGAGTGCCTTACCGCCTTTCACCAACTACATTGGTGAGCGAACTCTCAAACACCTTAAAGCGTTTTCAGCAAGAGGTCCATCAGAGCATTCAGCCGAGTTTGAATAAAATAAGTGTTGAAGCTTTCACCTCTACCGCTAATGTTCCGTTTGTCGCAAAGCGCGAGGATAGGGTGTCAGCAGCAGCGTAATAATAGGTTTTTTGGGGTTGAATACGTATGCATGTTTTTTAACAATACGTTAACGCGTATCCTATCGGCATTCAGAAAAATAGAAGTAATCAATACGATGCCAGTTAAAAATATGTCTTCATTTACTATTCCTTCGTTTCGAAAACCTATTGCGGTTGCTATTGTGGTTTCAAGTCTTCTAGCCTGTTCAGACAACGACACAATGAGTAATCAACAAACTCAGGGCTCGAACCCTACTGAGAATCGCCAGTCTTATTCTATTAAAGCGCCTTCTACTAAAACGTCTTCCACCGAACAGTTATCATCAGTTCAGGGTAAGCCGGTGGTATACCAGCTTTTTACTCGCCTTTATGGAAATAAGAATACAGCGAATATTCCATGGGGAAGCATCGAAGACAATGGCGTGGGTAAGTTTGCCGATATTAACGATGCTGCACTTGCGAGTATAAAAGCCCTAGGTGCCAGCCATGTGTGGTACACAGGGGTACCACACCACGCAGTCATCAACGACTATAGCGACTATGGAATATCACACGACGACCCCGATGTAGTCAAAGGACGTGCAGGCTCCCCCTACGCTGTAAAAGATTACTACAACGTTAACCCTGACCTCGCGCTAGACCCAGCAAACAGATTGGAAGAGTTTGAAGCCCTCATAAAGCGTACACATGAAAATGGCATGAAGGTGATTATTGATATCGTTCCAAACCATGTTGCTCGCAGCTATCAATCGTTATCATTGCCAGAGGGACAAACCAATTTTGGTCACAGCGACAATACTTCAGTGGTGTATGCAAGAGACAACAATTTTTACTATGTTGTCGATAAAGCCTTTGAAGTACCTACCGCACAAGGTTATGAAACGCTTGGCGGGGACGAACATCCTTTAGCTGATGGTGAATTTAAAGAGTACCCAGCAAAATGGACCGGAAACGGAGCAAGAGCTGCCAAACCCGACATTAACGACTGGTATGAAACCGTTAAAATAAACTACGGTGTGAAGCCTGATGGCACCTATGACTTTCCTGTCTTACCTTCAGAGTACGCTAACAAGTCGTATAGCGAACATATGAATTTTTGGAAAGACAAATCTCTCCCTGATTCTTGGTATAAGTTTCAAAGCATTGCACATTATTGGTTAGACAAAGGTGTCGACGGTTTTCGTTACGACATGGCAGAAATGGTACCTGTCGAATTTTGGTCATTCTTAAACAGCAGTATTAAACATCGTTCGCCTGACGCATTTTTATTGGCAGAGGTATATCAACCCTCCAAGTACCGAGATTATATACATTTGGGCAAGATGGACTATTTATACGACAAAGTTGGATTTTACGATACGCTTAAAACCATTATGCAGGGCTCAGGGAAGGTGAGTGAGCTGGTATCTGTTCACAATCAAGTTTCTGATATTGCACCCCATATGCTTCACTTTTTAGAAAACCACGACGAACAGCGTATTGCCAGTGAGGACTTTGCAGGTAGTGCTGAGAAGGGTAAGCCAGCACTTGCCGTAAGCGCCCTGATTAGCAGCTCTCCAACGCTACTTTACTTTGGTCAGGACGTGGGGGAAGACGGAAGTGAAGACATGGGGTTTGGCGATCCTACTCGGACCACCATTTTTGATTATGCCGGGGTGCCTGCTCATCAGCGTTTTATGAACAATGGAAAATTTGATGGCGGTGCATCCACAGAGCAAGAAAAGTCTTTACGGAATTTCTATGAGTCAATAATGGCTATTGCTGCAAACCATAACGCTGTGAACGGCGAGTTTATCAGTCTGCACGACATCAACTTGAGTAATGCGCAGGGTGATAATTCGCCTTCACAAATCCAAAACTCAAATAACCGCACTTTACAAAGCCAGCAAAGTAATAATTATAGTGAGCAGCAGTTTGCCTTTGCAAGGCGCTCACAAGATGAAGGTTTTATAGTTGTTACTAATTTCTCAGAACAGCCTGTAAAAGACATGCATCTTATTTTCCCCACGTCTTTGTTTGCAGAGTCAGAAATACCGTCGATGCTTAAGCCTTTGGTCGGCGAAAAGCAACTCGCGTTAGACGCTAAAGACGGCACTGTGATGACATCAGTTTCGCTTGAGGGCCTAGAGACGCTGGTTTTTGAACTATAAGAGTCAATAGCATTGTCTATAAACCAGCTTCGTAATTTTTGTTAAAAGCCCAGACAAGAGCTTGATAAGCAGCCTCTAATAAAAGCCACGTCCAATAAAAGCCACTTTGTTTGTATCAAACAAGCCAAGTGGCTTTTTTGTTTGCAGGCCCTAGTTCTCAGGTAGTGAATACGTATGCAGTGAATTGGTATCTTAGTGTTACACAGGTACTATCTTCTTTCGCTTTTTACTTAACGTCTTTTTAACATGAGGTGGTCTTAGTGACGTCTTCAGTTTTAAATTTTCTCAGGTCGTCTCTTCTTAAGTTTGCCATACCACGAAAGACTGTGGGAACAAGTCTTTTTAGAATAGGCGCTTTGCGAGCTGGCTTTTTGCGAACACGCTTTTTACAACCAAGTTCTTTACGGGCACGTTTTTCACAAATAATCACTGCAGCATTGTTCACAGTTTCAGCAAGCGCGCTTCCTGTGTATGCCGCCAAAGGCGGTATTGATGTTTATCCACCAAACTGGTGGGTAGGCATGGAATCGCCATTGGTTGAATTGATGCTTTATGGTGACAATATTGCCAATAAGAAGGTTTCAGTTAATGGAGAGGGTGTTGTTCTTGATGCTGTTACCGCATTAGATAGCCCCAACTATCTGTTTGTCACCTTAGACATTACAAAAGCAAAAAGTGGCGAGCTGATATTTACGTTGACTGATGGAGAAGAAAATACGAGTAATGTTAAAGCAAGCAACGAAGCTGGTTCGGCAAAAGTCTCTCATTCGTTTGCTAACTCGTCTTCTAACTCATTCCCTTATGAATTTTCTTATGAACTGCTGCCTCGAGACAGTGAAAGTAAAAGTCGTGAAGGGTTCTCTGCTAAAGATGCAATTTATCTCATTACGCCAGATAGGTTTGCTAATGGCGATTCCAGTAACGATGATGTAGCTGGTTACCGAGATACTGTTGATAGGTCGAACAGGGGAGGCCGGCATGGAGGTGATATTCAGGGCATTATTGATAATCTTGGTTACATCGCAGACATGGGCTTTACGCAAATTTGGACAATGCCAATGCTTGAAAATGCAATGGCCAAATACAGTTACCACGGGTATTCCACAACCGACTTTTATCAAATAGACCCTCGCTTCGGTACCAATGCCGATTATGTCACGCTTAGTGAAAAAGCAAACGAGCAGGGCGTTGGCATTATCATGGATATGGTGCTTAATCACATAGGCAGTGCTCACCTGTGGATGAAGGATACACCCTCAGTTGATTGGATAAATAACGAGGGGAAATTCGTTGGCACCACGCACAAGCGAGAATCACTTCACGACCCTCATGTTATAGAAAGCGATATTGAAGGCTTTAGCGATGGTTGGTTCGTTCCTACCATGCCAGATCTCAATCAAAAAAATCCTCATTTAGTGAATTACTTAATTCAAAACGCTATTTGGTGGGTGGAGTTTGCCGGTTTAAGCGGCATTCGTGTAGATACCTATTCCTATTCCGATAAAGGATTTTTGTCAAAGTGGACAGCCCGTCTTATGTCAGAATATCCAAGCCTTAACATTGTGGGAGAAGAGTGGACGATTAACCCAGCCATTACCGCTTATTGGCAGGCGGGAAGCCATCGACATGATGAATACGTCAGTGCATTACCGTCGGTGATGGATTTTCCACTGCAGGCTGCGGTAACGTCCGCACTCACAGAAGAAGAGTCATGGAACACAGGGCTGGGGAATATTTATGAAACGCTGGCGACCGACTTCCTATATGGTGATCCTAACAACCTAGTGATATTCCCTGATAATCATGATATGAGCCGTATTTTTACTCAGCTTGGTCACGATATAGACAAATGGAATATGGCCATAACGTTTTTCCTAACCACCCGAGGTATTCCTCAAGTATTCTATGGAACGGAAATTCTCATGGCCAACCCTGATAGTTCAGATCACGGAATTATCAGGTCCGATTTTCCAGGCGGCTTTAAACAGAATACCGATTCAGCAGTAAATGCGTTTACAGGCGAAGGATTGTCTCAAGATGAACGTTGGGCGCAGCAACGGGTGAGAGCATTATTGGCTTTGCGACAAAATTATCCCAACGTGTTTATGGGAGAAATGAAACATTACGCCCCTCATGATGGCGTTTATACGTATTTCCGCCTCGCTGAAGAGGATGACGGTAGCATGTTAATGATAATAATGAATAAACAAGAGGCGAAGGTATCTCTTGCTCGTTATTCGACCATGCTATCAAATTATACGCAGGCAACTCGCCTAAGCGATAAAACCGTATTTAACGTTGACGACACGTTAACGTTGCCACCAATGTCTGCAACGGTATTCGTTGTAAATTAATTTAAAAACAATAAATAGAGCTAATTATGCAAGCAACTCAACCCCGCCTCTCATTTTGGCAAATTTGGAATGTCAGTTTTGGCTTCCTTGGCGTT
The DNA here is from genome assembly GCF_036864455.1 of Alteromonas sp. P256. NCBI lineage: Bacteria > Pseudomonadati > Pseudomonadota > Gammaproteobacteria > Alteromonadales > Alteromonadaceae > Alteromonas > Alteromonas sp. P256. The sequence continues at coordinate 26,787 of NZ_JAZETM010000012.1, read as the reverse complement.
CAATTTGGTTTTGCCCTGCAAAACGCAAATGTAAGCCGTATTCTTTCAGATCTGGGCGCCGATCTTCACTCTTTGTCATTGTTTTGGCTTGTCGCACCAATTATGGGCTTGATCGTGCAACCTATTGTGGGTTCTGCGTCGGACAGAACGTGGAATAGACTGGGTCGCAGAAGACCGTTTATTTTAGCCGGTGCCGTGGCTGCCGTTGTGGGTATGATATTGCTACCCAACGCGCCTATTTTTGTGGCGTTTTTAGCGCCAATGGTAATGGGGGCGCTCATGGTTGCGCTCATGGATGCTTCGTTTAATGTATGCTTTCAGCCGTTTCGCTCATTAGTTTCAGACATGGTGCCGCCATCCCAGCGCAATGTGGGCTATTCTATTCAGTCCCTTCTTATTAATATCGGTGCCGTTATTGGCTCTATCCTTCCCTTTGTGCTCACCAACGTTGTGGGCTTAGAGAACACGGCGCAAATGGGGGAGGTTGCACCTTCGGTAATGTGGGCATTCTATATCGGTGCTTCAGTGTTATTAGGTACCGTTATTTGGACCGTGTTTAGAACGAAAGAATATTCGCCTGAAGAATACAGTCGATATAAAGGGTTAAGTCCTGAACAGGGCGCTTCGCTTAACGCAGAGAAAAAAGAAAAAAAGGCACCACTAACACAGCGTTTAAAAGAGTTCTTTGCGTTAGTGGCGACTATGCCTAAAACCATGAAACAGTTAGCGGTTGTGCAATTTTTCTCTTGGTTTGCACTCTTTATTATGTGGGTATACACCACGCCCGCTATTACTCAACATATTTGGAACGTAGATAAGCAATGGTTTGACCCTGCATTTATCGCAGCCGCTCCTATGGTTCCAGAGGCTATTATTATGGCCAAAGGTGCCGCCGGCGACTGGGTGGGTATTCTATTTGCCGCTTATTCCGTGTTTGCCGCTATTTTCTCAATCTTTCTTGCCAAGCTAGCGGACAAATTTGGTCGTAAAACCGTTTATGCTGGCGCGTTGGCATTGGGCGGCATGAGTTACGTAAGCTTTTTATTCTTCCAAGATTTAACCATGGTAAACGTCAACCTTCTCATCACAGAAGTTACCGTACCTCTTGGCGCCGTTAAATTACTCATACCGATGATTGGCGTGGGTATTGCGTGGGCCGCTATTCTTGCAATGCCTTATGCTATGTTGGCAGGTGCGCTTCCTGCTGATAAAACTGGTGTGTACATGGGCATATTTAACTTTACCGTCGCGGCACCACAAATTGTATCAGGCCTAACAGCAGGTTGGATCTTAAGTAGCGTATTCGATAACGACGCTAAGTACATCATTGTTGTTGCTGGTGTGTCCATGGTGATTGGTGCTATAGCAGTATTTTTTGTGAAAGAAGCTGATACCAGTGAAATTGTTGAAGAAAAAGGAGTTATTCAAGATGGTGTCTAAACGCACAGCAATCGCGATGGCCATGGCGACAATATTAACAGCGGCCTGCACAAACACGAATTACTCGAATAACTCGACAAGCAAGGCAGACGTTAATCACCGCGAGACTAACCTTGAGTCGCTGAATAATCAAACCATTGTGGGCACAACCACACCCTTTGCAAGCGAAGCTATTTACTTTGTAGTGACCGATAGATTCGTTGATGGTGACAAGTCGAATAATTTTGAGGACCAAGGTGGAGACTATCCTACTTGGAGGCTTCCGTTAGAGGGGCCTGAGGGCAAAAAAGCCTACGTAGGGTATATGGGCGGCGACTTAAAAGGTATTTTACAAAACGCCGACTACATAACCGAGATGGGCTTTACCGCAGTGTGGATGACACCGGTTCATGACAACCCTGATTATGCATTTAATGGCGATGAACAAATTACCTACGGCGGCGCATTTAAAGACGGTGGTAAAACTGGTTATCACGGGTATTGGGCGTCGAATTTTTATCAACCCGACGAGCATTTGGTGAGTGATGACCTGACCGTTAAGCAATATACCGCGCAAATGCGCGAGCAGGGTTTAAAGTCAGTGTTTGATATTGTGGCTAATCATGGTTCACCCAGTTTCACCATGACTGATGATTTACCAGGATACGGTGAGCTATACGATAAAAACGGGCTTTTGGTGGCAGACCATCAAAATTTAGCGCCTGAGAATTTAGACCCGCAAAATAACCCTCTGCATGCCTTTTTTCACAATTATCCAGACCTAGTGAAGCTTTCTAACTTAGATGACGAAAACCCAGCTCTAAGAGATTACCTGATCAGCAGTTATCTTTATTGGATTTCTCAGGGGGCTGATGCGTTTCGAATAGACACTATTCGCCATGTGCCTCATGCGTTTTGGCGAGAAATGTCCGACCGTGTGCGTGAAGAGAACCCTGACTTTTTTATGTTCGGAGAAAGCTTCGATTACGAGGCGAATAATATTGCGCAGCACACGCTAGATAAAAACGGCAACATCAGTGTACTCGACTTCCCAATGCAAAAAGCCATGTTGTCAGTGTTTGAAAAGCCACTGGAAAGTGATTTTGCTGATATGAAAGAGGTATTACACCTTACCCATGGGCCTTATGAAAACGTGTATGATTTAACGACGTTTTACGACAATCATGACATGGCCCGCATGAATGCCACAGACGATGGGTTTATCAATGCCCATAACTGGCTATTTACGGTAAGAGGCATTCCGGTTGTATATATGGGGTCTGAAATTGGTTTTATGCGCGGTACCGCAGAGCATGCTGGTAATCGCAATTACCTAGGGCAAGAGCGTATCAACAGCGCAACAGCCAACCCGATTCAGCAAGCGCTTAGCGATATTGCTAACGTGCGAAAAGCAACGCCGGCCTTGCAACGTGGGCTTCAGTTAAATGTTGAATTAAAAGAGCACAAAGCGGTGTTCTATCGGGTGTTACAAGACAAAGAAAATCAGCAAACCGCGTTGGTGTTGTTGAACAAGTCCAATAAACCCGCCTCGTTCAATGTTTCGCAGTTTATGCAAGAAGGACAGTGGCAAGAGCAGTTGGGCGGTGAGAGCCAGCAGATACAAGAGGGTGGTTCGCTCTTAAGCACTGTGGAGGCTAACGGCGTTCAAGTATGGGTGCGTGACGGCGCAATTACGGGCGATAAGCTAATGGCTACCCTGGCTGACCAAATGAAAAGGCAGTAAACCGCAAGTTTACAAACCTCGCTTAACCAAACCAAAAAGGGTGCGTTTACGCACTCTTTTTGGTTTTTAATCGCTACCGCAGGACTGGCGGATGATGATATCGGCAGGCATAAGATAGTCTTCTACTTTCTCGTTGTTAATGGCCCTTAATAAGGTGTCGACCAATAATTCTCCCGCAAGGTTGGTATTTTGTTGCACAGTCGATAATGCGGGGGTGGTGTACGCAGAAACCGCAATATTGTCATAGCCAACCACCGCCACATCCTGTGGCACATTGATATTGGCCCGCCGTAGGGCACGCAGTGCGCCCATAGCGATCAAATCTGACGCACATACAATGGCTTCTGGTAACTCGTTACACGCTATTAATGAACGAACAGCGTCAGAGCCATCATCTTCTGTGGAAATGGCATTTCGTTGAACACTCTTGGCGGTAAGTTTATGTTTTTTTAATGTGTCGGTATAACCGCGATATCGAGCCATAAATTCAGGCGCATGAACGCCATTGTCGCCAATAAATGCAAAGGTTTTTTTACCCAACGCGATTAAGTGCTCGGTAATGCTTTGTCCACCTTGATAATTATCGCAGCCAATACTGACTCCAGGGTGGTCCTTATCAGGCGCGCCCCAGCGAACAAAATGCGTGCCCTGCGACTCAAGTTGCGCCACTTTGGTTTGATAGTCGGTGTAGTTGCCATACCCCAATAAGATTATGCCGTCTGCTTTATTTGAGTCTTCATATTCCGCGTGCCAATCGTCTTCCAAATTTTGAAACGAGACTAAAAGATCGTAATTCGCTTTTGCACAGGCACGTGTGATGCTGCCTAGCATGGCAAGGAAAAAAGGGTTTATCATTGAATCGTCTGAAGTGGGGTCCTCAAAAAGTAAAAGGGCAATCGTACTGCTTTTCTGCTTTCTTAAATTGCTCGCATTTTTATCGACTTTATAATTGAGTTCTTGTGCGATTCGCTGCACGCGTTCTCTTGTTTCTAAATTAACAAGAGGGCTATTGTTCAGTGCTCTTGAAACGGTCGATTGTGAAACACCGGCCAAGTGAGCAATATCAAAAGAGGTCGCTTTTTCTTTCATAAACATCATTTCTCGCTACAACGACATCGTTGTCATCAAAATTAGATTAACACATTTTTTCTTTATGTCTTGTTTTTGAACTGTGAAGCCCGACAGAGAATCATTGACGCATCCTTTCACAAAAAAGCTTGCGCCCTTTATTTCACTAACATTTATAGTGTGGTGTTTAACGTGAAAGGTAGCAATATCAGCCTCTGTCGTCGGTTATTCAACCACTTGTCAGCGTTAAATAAATAAAACGTGGTTGAAGCATTTGTGTCAGTGGTATACTCACGACATTAATACAATTACTTGTGCAATAAGGGGAACATGCGAATGGCCGAGACTGAGCATCGTCCGACCAATTTTATCCGTCAAATCATTGATAAAGATCTTGCCAGTGGTTTGCATGACTCAATAAAAACGCGGTTTCCGCCTGAGCCAAATGGCTTTCTTCACATTGGTCATGCGAAATCCATTTGCTTGAACTTCGGTATTGCGAAGGATTACACGGGAACCTGTAATCTGCGTTTTGACGACACGAATCCAGCGAAAGAAGATATTTCTTTTGTTAACTCAATTAAAGAAGACGTTAAATGGCTTGGTTTTACATGGAGCGGTGATGAGCGTTATTCCTCTAACTACTTCGACCAGCTACACGGCTTTGCAAATGAATTGATTGATAAAGGTTTAGCTTACGTCGATTTTTCTAGCCAGGAAGTCATGCGTGAATTGCGCGGTACGTTGAAAGAGCCGGGCAAAAATAGCGCCTATCGCGACACTGACGTAGAAACCAATAAACGTGAATTCGCCAAAATGACAGCCGGTGACTATGCCGAAGGCGAATGCAGCCTGCGCGCGAAAATTGACATGACTTCACCGTTCATGTGCATGCGCGACCCGGTCATTTACAGAGTGAAGCACGCCCACCATCATCAAACGGGTGATAAGTGGTGTGTGTATCCAATGTACGATTTTACGCACTGTATATCAGATGCCATAGAGGGCATTACGCATTCACTGTGTACATTGGAATTTCAAGACAACCGCCGTCTATACGACTGGGTTATTGAGAATATCTCTATCGATTGCAACCCTAAGCAGTATGAATTTTCTCGTCTTAACTTGGAATACACGGTGCTAAGTAAACGCCGTCTTATTCAATTGGTTGATGAGAAACACGTTCATGGCTGGGATGACCCACGTATGCCAACCGTAGCTGGCTTGCGACGTCGCGGCTACACGCCGGGTTCTGTGGTTGAGTTTTGTAAGCGTATCGGCGTGACCAAAATGGACAACATGGTTGAAATGTCCATGCTAGAAGCCTGTATTCGCGATGACTTAAACGTGAATGCGCCTCGTGCAATGGCCGTGCTAGACCCGATAAAAGTGGTTATCGAAAACTACGAAGAGGGCGCTACCGAAACCTTGGTGGCTCCTAATCATCCAAATGATGAGGCAATGGGCACTCGAGACATCACGTTTAGTCGTGAAGTCTGGATTGAAGCTGAGGATTTTCGTGAATCAGCAAATAAAAAGTTTAAGCGACTGGTACTTGAAAAAGAAGTGCGTCTTCGCAACGCTTATGTAGTGAAAGCAAACCGTGTAGAAAAGGACGAAGAGGGCAATGTCACTACCGTTTATTGCACCTACGATCCAGACACGCTGGGTAAAGATCCTGCTGATGGCCGCAAGGTAAAAGGCGTTATTCACTGGGTAGATGCAGCAACGGCAAAAGCGGCAGAGTTCCGTTTGTACGACCGCTTGTTCAATGTACCTAACCCAGCTGCCGAAGAAGACTTTACCGATGCTATCAATCCAGAATCTCTTGAAGTAAAACAAGGCTGGGCTGAAGCTGGCTTGGTAGATAATGTACCAGAAGTTGGTGCATGGCAATTTGAGCGTACCGGTTATTTCTGTTTAGATAACGACAGTACTGCTGAAAAGCCTGTATTCAATCGCACGGTAGGTCTGCGAGATACTTGGGCAAAAATGGAAGGCTAATGTAGCGCTTCGTCTAATGATCAAAAAGCCGCGTTTACGCGGCTTTTTTGCTTTTTATTAATCTGTAAATACAGTTCTGAATCACAACTTACTTACGTTAGTGCCTTTCCGTGTACAAACCTGCCCATGTCAAAGCCTGATCATATTAAACTTGGCGGCTTAGGTTACTTTGGCTGGCAGTCCAAGGACTCACCGTTAACATCCGCGCTATCATTACCCATCAAGTACAAGTAGGTAGGCATAATGTCTTCTGGCGTTTTTAATGTTTCAGGGGTTTCTGCCGGGAAAGCTTGGGCGCGCATGTTTGTTCGCGTAGCGCCAGGATTGATGCAGTTAAAGCGGATAGACTTGTTCTGGTATTCGTCTGCTAGAGTTTGCATAACCCCTTCGGTAGCAAACTTAGACACAGCATAGGTTCCCCAAAAGGCGCGGCCTTTTCTGCCTACACTAGAAGTGGTGAAAATAACTGAGGCGCTATCAGATTTCAAAAGAGCAGGGAGTAATGCCTGAGTCATATACACCATACCGTTTAGGTTTATTTGCATGACATCTTGCCACTCTTGAGCGTCAATATCTTTAAATGCACTTAAATGGCCAAGAATAGATGCGTTGTGCAACACCCCATCTAAACGACCGAACTGGTCAATAATCGTCTGAGTCATTTGTTGATAATGACTAGGAGTAGCGCCTTTTATATCTAAAGGCACAATAGCAGGCTCTGCGCCCTTAGCGGCAACTATGTCGTCGTACACAGCTTCAAGCTTGGCCACAGTTCTGCCAAGCAATATACAAGTAGCACCAAATGCTGCGTAAGTTTTAGCCGCTTGCGCACCAATACCATCACCGGCGCCAGTAATAAGAATTACTTTATCGTTTAATAAATTGCTGGGCGCATTATAGTCGTTCATGATTGTCCTTCAGTTACATCGTGCAAAGAGGCTTTGCTAGGCGTTTTACAAGTGGTGTGATGATACTCAACCTGACCGCTAAGTAAAACAATCCTGTCAAAAACCTGCTAAACGTAAAAAAAGTTCACCAAACTAGTTAACAAAACTTTGCAAAGTTGCAACAAAGTCAATAAGATTGAGGAAGATACAACTGGTCTAACATGTTTGAAACGATCTTCTATGCCTGTTAAAGCAGGATAGACCAAGCTATTTTAATAAAACCGAATTTTAGACACAGAATAACAACAATGCTTGTAGGGAGTAGAGATGAGAAAACTCGTATTAAGTTCCAGTGTGGCCCTTGCACTGGGTCTAGCAGGCTGTGGTGGCTCCGATGAAACCCTTTCCGACATTCAGGCCGAAACAGAAGTACAAACCCCATTTTCGCGAATAGTATTTGATCCAGCAGCAGGGAACCTCAACATTCCTAACGACTTATTAATGCTGCCAGGCGATGATGGCTTTTTCGATTACACACTAAACATACCGGTTGCTGATCCCACTGACTTTGGCGACCCACAAAATGCATTAAACGTGCTAGACGGCTGGTCGACACAACATCCGTTTGTGATTAATGTTGAAACGCCGGTGAATACGTCACTGGATGAATCATCACTTTCTGCTGGTATTTTGCTGTTTGAGGCAACCTTAGGCCTTGATCAATCTGACCCAGACTGCGCACAAATTTCTACACCATCAGCAGGCTGTAAGCTAGGTGAGCAGCTTACTTTCGGCGTAGATTATGTTTTGAGTTTGGCAGACAACAACACGGTTTCAGTTGTCCCCCTAAAGCCGCTGAAACCAGCGCAAGGCTACATGCTCGTAATGACTACCGACCTTAAAGATTCATCGGGTAAGTCGGTGCAAGGCTCAACAACCTGGGATTTGGTAAGATTAGATATCAATACAAACCCGCTATCAAGTGATTCGCAACTTCAGCTGCAAGGGCTGGTCAACTCACTGGTTAATCCACTAATTAGCGCTGGATACGAGCGCGAAGAGCTGACTTATGTATCGGCGTTCACTACCCAGTCTATTGCTAACTCTCTTGATACTATAAAGAAAGTGATGATTAGCGAATTTGCTGCCCGCGCAGGTGCTGGCGACCCTACAGCAGGACAAGCGTTACCTGCAATTGTAGTGGGTGATGCAGATGAAGATCCTACTGCAATGGAAGCGTTAAACCTTGTCACATCTGACGTCGTTGCTGGTGCAGTTAACACAGGCAAGCAAGGTTTACCGGCTCAAACACAAGCATTTATCGATGCAACGGATTTTAGCGCATTAGAAACATGTGCTGGTTTAGCAGGTACAGTGTCTGGTCAGCTATCTGCTCAGTGGGGCGCACTTAATGAGTTTGCGGTTGGTGTATCTACTGCAATTCTCACTGAAGTTGGTCCATTCTGCGCAGCCCAGCGCTATGAAGGAAATATTAACCTTCCATATTTCTTGGGTGTGCCTTCTGCTGAAAACCCACTTGCACCAGTTAACCAGTTTTGGACTGCAGCCTGTGACAGCGGTATCGTGCTAGCAGGCGCACCACAGGAAGCATTGGCAGCGGCCACGCCAGGCCCTAATGCAGAAACGTGTTCGGCGTTAGGTCTTGCCGATCTTCGCGTTAACGGTGAAAAATTAGATAGTGCGCGTAATATTACTAAATTCAACCCATATCCACAGCCAACTGGCGGCAATATGGGCACTGAAGCGCTAGATGTTCAGGTAACTATTCCAGACCCAGCTATTGCAGGTGCCATAGGTTTCCCTATCAGTATGCCTGAAGCAGGTTGGCCTGTTGTGATACTTGCTCACGGTATCACCAGCCAAAAAGAAGACATGTTAGCCATTACCGGTACACTAGCGCTAGCAGGTGTTGCCTCGGTTGCTATCGATCAGCCCATTCACGGTAGCCGCGGATTCGACCTTAATGGCGACGGAATAGATGACCTAAATGCAACGTCGGTAAGTGCAACGCATTACATGAACCTTGCTAGTTTGCCTACTGCAAGAGACAACCTGCGTCAAAGCGTATCTGATTTACTTGGTTTGCGTCTTGGCCTTAATGCGGTAGTCGATACCACAGCTACACAGGGTGTTAAGTTTGATACAAGTCGTGTATCAATCATGGGTGTATCGTTAGGTGCAATTACAGGTGGAAATTTTGCAGCCTTAGCGAATACGTCTATGGGCGGCGATTTAGCTGCGCTTGATGGCATGTTTGCAATTAAACAAGCGTCTCTTGAGTCTCCTGGAGGCGGTGCCGCTCAATTCTTAATTGAATCACCGTCGTTTGGCCCGCTGATTAAAGGACTTCTGCTTTCTCAGTCATCAGATGACTTCGTTGCGCTATTGAACCAGTTGTTTGAAACAACTGATGTCAATGAAGCTCAGCTAGTTGAAGCGGTGGCCTTGTTTGAAGCAAACCTTACTGAAGCACAAGCAGCCGCGGTTAACGCTGTTTTTGCTGAGTTTGCCTTTGCTGCACAAACCGTGATGGATTCAGGTGACCCGACGAACTATGCACAAACTCTAGGTAGTAATACACCTGTGCATATGATGACCGTAGTGGGCGATGGCAGTGCAGAAAACCTGCCTGACCAAGTTATCCCTGTTTCTACTGCGTTGCCATTGTCTGGTCAGCTTCCACTCGCTAATATCATTGGCCTTGAGCAGGTATCGACAACCGTAGGGCCTCAAGCAGACCCTATCAGTGGTCTGGTACTGTTTAACAGTGGTGCTCATGCATCTAGCTTGAGTCCGGCCTCAAATGCTGCAGTGACCGCAGAAATGCAGCGTCAAGTTGCAACATATGTTTCTTCTGATGCAGGTCTTCTGCCAATCAGTGATGAGTCTGTAGTCGCAAACTAAGCGTTACAAACGTTCTCATTAAGAAGCCGGCGAAAGTCGGCTTTTTTATTGCTAAGTGTGACTGTTATTTGAAAGTTTCGCGTTGTTAATGTAATGTAAATTGGTCGGATGAGTTGTGGTTTTGAGTAAAACGCCTCTGTGTGTTCGCTCGCCATATTTGCATTTATTCACAAGGAAACTATCAATGACAATAACTAAAAATATTCACCCTACACGGACTTTAATTGCACTATCTGTTGCCGCCTGTTTAGCTGGGTGCGGTGACAATGACAACGACTTTTCAGATGTGCAAGACGGCAGCACTCCAGTGTCTCCGCCACCCGTTGTAACCGCACCTACACCTGTTCCTGCGTTTGACACCGATGGTTCATTAACGGCTGACATTACGTGGACTACCTATGGCGTACCTCATGTTAAAGCCGACAATTTAGAAAGCATGGCTTACGGTGTCGGCTATGCGTTTGCCAGAGACAACATGTGTGTACTGGCAGACCAAATTCTGAAATACAACTCTGAGCGTGCCAAGTATTTTGGCCCCGATATGCAGCCTGGCAGCGGTGATTCAGAGCACCTTATCAACGACTTTGGCTTTCTTACATTAGGTATTCGTGAACTAGCAGAAGATAATTTGCCTCGGTTATCTGCCAATTCTAGAGCTATGTTTCAAGGCTACACAGCAGGTTATAACCGTTATTTAGACGAAACGCCTTTAGCAGAACAGGATCAAAGCTGTGCAGGCCAGCCGTGGGTACAACCCATTGATAGCGTAGATTTACTGACCTATTCTTTAGGTGTGGCGCTATTGCCAGGTGCTGCCAACTTTTTAGGCCCCATGTTCTTAGCTGCGCCTGAAGGTGAGAATTACCTCCCAACACCAGCGCCAACCGCAGCTTCAGGTCAAACTGCAAGTGCTCAAGCGCAAACACCTTCAAATGCCGAAAATATGCCAACGACGGCATTTAAAATGAACCCATCCATCACCTTACCGGAAAGAAACCCACAAGAAATGGGGTCAAACGGTTGGGGGTTGGGTAGCGATAAAACCACTAACGGTAAAGGGATTGTTTTAGGTAACCCCCATTTCCCTCACACCGGCAATTTGCGCTTTTGGAACTTCCATGCGCAAATTCCCGGTTATTTAAATGTAACGGGGAGTTCGTTAATGGGCCTTCCTGGTGCAGTCAACATTGGGTTTAACGAGAATGTAGCGTGGACACACACGTTCTCTACAGCAGAGCACTTTGTGGTTTATCAACTTAGTTTAGATGAAGATGATGCGTCGGGAATGAGTCATATAGTCGATGGCAATAAACGCATTATTTATGAAAAACCTCTACAGATAGAGGTTGCCGTTGGCGGTGGACAAACTATCGCGCTTAATAAAACGTCTTATTACACCAACTATGGGCCAATGATAGAAGTACCTGGAAACTTTGGTTGGGATGATGAAACTGCATTCGCGATTAAAGACGCCAACCTGCCTAATTTTGATGTTGTTGATCACTGGTTAGCCATGAATATGGCTTCATCGATGGACGAGTTCAAGCAAGCGTTTAAAGATTACGATGGTGTTATCTTTAATAATACGATGGCAGCTTCAAGCGATGGTCAAGTGTTTTACATTGACGATTCAACAGTACCGAATTTGACTGAAACAGCTATTACTGAATTAACGACAAACCCACTGCTGATACAAACTAAGGCCGCAGCGGGCTTTACCGTGTTGCCAGGGTTTATTTCACAGTTCGATTTTGACGGGCCCGTTCCTTACGAGGAAGCGCCAAAATACGAGGGTTCAGATTCAGTACAAAATTCTAACGATAGCTTTTGGCTAACGAATCTTTCTTCACCAATTACGGGTGTAAACCCACTATATGGTAATACTGAGAATCAACAATCTCTACGCTCCAGAATGGGACAGAAGTTTATCGAGACTGAGGCTGGAAGCGATGAGACCTTCACACCTGAAGAGGTTGAAGAGCTTTTATTAAATAACCGCAGTTATCTTGCTGAAGACATATTACCCAGCTTGTTACAAGCATGTACTGAACAAGGTGATACGCCGGTAAACGTTGACGGTACAGACGTAGATATCTCGGCTGCATGTGATGCGCTTGGTGCATGGGATGGCACAATGAACACCGCCAGCGTTGGCGCACATGTATTTAGAGAGTTTGCATTTCAGTTTAACCAAAATCCACAGTGGGAAGTGCCTTTCTCTCTTGAGTCTCCAGTAACAACGCCAACCGGCTTAGTTCAAAACGACACCACCATGCAACAATTAGCAAAAGCGGTTCAGGTTATTGAACAAGCGGGTGTCGAATTTGATGCTACCCTAGGTGAAGTTCAATTTGTTGAGCGTAGCTTACCTAACGGCACTGCAAGTGGTGAAAAACTACCTTGGGGTGGTGCACACAACATCGAAGGTGGCTTCAATGTGTTCGATATCGCAAGAGGTCGTGATGAGACCCTACTGCCAAGTCATAGGTACGAACCAGTAAACAACAACACCATCATGAGTGCAGAGGCTGGCGGGTATCATATTAACTATGGAACAAGCTGGGCTATGGTGATCAGTTTTACAGACGAAGGGCCACAAGGGCGGGGAATATTAACGTACTCACAGTCTCGCCAAAGCGACAGCGAACACTTCTTAGATCAAACTAGACTGTATTCAGAACAGCCCACTCTGCGAGATATTTATTTCACAGATGAAGATATTGAAGCAAATACCATTGAGAAGGTTACGCTATCGTCACAATAAGGCTATCGTCAGAACGAACGAGGGCTGGTATTATAATGCGCTAATATGTATCGCAAATAACGTAGTACACGTTACATAATACCAACAGTCGATAGGAAGAATGGGGTAGCGCACTTGTAGTTTGAGTATGCGTACCCATTCTATCTTTGCTTGTAAGGGTTTGAAGTGTTCAAACCCTTTATTTTTTACTAGGAGTAAGATTTGGAGTTTTTGTACGAATACGGCTTGTTTGTAGCCAAAGCGGTGACCTTGGTGGTTGCGTTTGTGGTTGTTGTTGCAACCATTGTTGGCGTAGCAAATAAGCAAAAACACGGTAAAGGGCAGTTAGAGATTACGTCAATCTCAGATCAGCTAAAGGATATAACGCAATACGCTAAGCAAGTACTGCTAGACAAAAACTCGGCCAAAAAACTAGCGAAAGAACAAAAGAAAGAGGAAAAAGCGAAAGGCAAGCAAAAGAACGACGAACCGAAACCGCCTAGACTGTATGTCATCGACTTTAAAGGTTCGATGGATGCAGGCGAGGTGGATAATCTAAGAGAAGAAATTACCGCAATTTTGTGTGTTGCAGATAAAGATGATGAAGTCCTAGTGCGTCTTGAAAGTGGCGGCGGTGTTGTTCATGGTTATGGGCTAGCTGCTTCTCAGCTTCAGCGCATAAAACAAAAAGGGCTTAAACTGACCGTGTCGGTTGATAAAGTAGCAGCAAGCGGTGGCTATATGATGGCCTGTGTTGCTGATAAGCTTCTCGCCTCTCAGTTTGCTTATATTGGCAGCATTGGTGTGTTGGCGCAGCTTCCAAACTTTCATAAGCTATTAAAGAAAAACGACATAGAGTTTGAGCAACATACCGCGGGTGAGTTTAAAAGAACCCTAACGGTGTTTGGTGAAAATAACGATGAAGGCCGCGCCAAGTTCAAAGAAGAAATTGAAGAAATTCATGTGTTGTTCAAAGACTTTGTCCATAGCCAGCGACCAGATATGAACATCGACCGTGTAGCGACAGGTGAATATTGGCCTGGTACTAAGGCCAAAGAGCTTGGTTTAATCGATGATATTACAACCTCTGACGACTACATCTTATCTCATTACCCTGAACGAGAAATTTTTAGTGTTAAGTATTCTGTGAAAAAGAATGTGGCTGAAAAACTTGGTATGTCGGCAGCGTCAGTGGTTGAGCGGGTAATCATGAAATCGTGGAGTAAAGCCAGACACTGGTTTTAATGTACATGTGAAAGCGGGGCAGTGATTGCCCCACTTTACGAGCAAAATAAGAAAGAAAAAATGGCACGGCAAACGAAAAACGACATTCTCGATGCAGCAGAGTGTTTGTTCTCCCAAAATGGCTTTTCACACACTTCAATGCGAGAAATAACCACGCGGGCAGGGGTTAACCTTGCGTCGGTCAACTACCATTACGGCAGTAAAAAAAATCTTATTCAGGCTGTTTTCAAACGCTATTTTGACCAACTTATGCCCCATATCGACATCTGCTTAGACTCTTTTGAATCTTCTAAAGGAGCACAAGGCGTCGAAGAGCTGCTTTACACACTTATTCCACCTATGCTTGAGCTTAATACCGTGACTGAACACGGCACAGCTAACTTCGTTAAGCTACTTGGCAGAGGGTACAACGAGACTCAAGGCCATTTACGACGTTTTATTATGACAGACTATGGCGCAACGGTACGAGCACTGGTTAGTGCTATTCAACACTGTTTACCGCACGTGCCTGAGGAAGAGCTATTTTGGCGTTTGCATTTCGCCATAGGCAGCTTCGTCTTTTCCATGGCATCAAGTCAAGCACTCACCGAAATCGCCGAATCTGATTTTCAAAAGCACGTTGATATCCGCGAGGTCATTGCGCATTTAGTCCCCTTCGTAGCGCAAGGTCTAGCGGGCAGGTAGCCAAAATAAGACGCAAGGCTTAGTGATAAAATAACCACGAACAGCTAGCCGAAATCTAGCGAGGTTGTGTAGAGCCCGGTGCCTCAGCGTTTAGTTTGTCTGCCCAATACTGTTTTACTGAGAAGCCGCTTTTCTGCGGTTTTGTCTTAGCCACATTCTTAGGTCTAGTTTTAGAAGTAGTTTTAGGCGGGGTTTCAGACATAGCCTTTTTTGCCGCTTTCGGTGTGGAGGGTGTTTTACTTCCACTTTCTAGCAACGCTGCAGTCATCTCTTGAATCTGTGCCAGCCTCACATTTTTGCCACCATCGACACTGTACCAGCCACTTTTGGCTTGAATATCCGGTTGTTTACTGTTTGCTTTAGTGTAGGCGTGAATAAATTCTTCTAAAACGTCGTTTTTATCAGGTTTTGCCATAATTTTCCCGTTGTTATTTTGTTTCGCTTAATTCGTTTTGCTTATTTTATTACTCATATTTTGTTATTGTGCTGACCTGTTCGAGGCGTTGCTTTGTGCCTTTGCCTTCGTTTTTGCCGATACAGAACTTAGCGGCAAAACTTCCAACACAAAGTATAAAAAATGCTCATGGTTTTTATAACGTTTTTTTTACATTCTGTCTAATTTTCAAGCTAATGCTTTAAAGGAGTTCACGTGTCGGTTACTAATCAAGCGCTTAAAACATATCTAGACGGGTTACTTAGAGCTCATGAGATAAGCGATTACTGCCCAAACGGCCTCCAAGTTGAAGGCGCTAGAGAAATAACAAAATTAGTCACGGGAGTTACCGCATCGAAGGCGCTAATTGATGAAGCTATTAAGCGAAATGCCGATGGCATTGTGGTGCATCACGGCTATTTTTGGAAAGGTGAATCTCAAACCATTACCGGCATGAAAAAACAGCGATTAAAGGCGTTGATTGAAAACGACATTAACCTGTATGCCTACCATTTACCCTTAGACGTTCACCCCGAACTTGGCAATAATCGTCAGCTAGCGGACTTATTGGGGATAAAAAATATTGCAGCTGTGGCGTCAGTTAAGCCCACCGGTGTTTTAATGCGGGGGGAATTTGAGAACGCGTTTTCATCAGGAGAATTACGTGCTGCATTGGGCTCCCTGTTATCACGGTCTATTTTGCTTGAGGGCAGTGAAGCAAAACCGATAAAAACCTTAGCCTGGTGCACTGGTGGCGGGCAGGGCTTTATAGAGCAAGCCGTGGAATTAGGTGTTGATGCATTTATTACCGGAGAAGTTTCTGAACAAACTATCCATACGGCACGAGAGATGGATATTGCCTTTTTTGCTGCTGGGCACCACGCTACAGAGCGATACGGTGCAAAAGCGCTGGGAGAACACATCGAATCTCATTTCGATGTAGCCGTAGAGTTTGTTGATATAGACAATCCAGCCTAATTATCTCGTTCCAGGATGTGAACTCACACTATGATTGATGACCATATTTTTGACGGCATCGCTGATAAGTTTGCCAAGAATATTTACGGTACTACGAAGGGAAAGCTTCGCCATACCTTGCTTTGTGACGTGTTAGATAGCCACCTTACTGCCAACAGTACGGTACTTGAAATAGGCGGTGGCACGGGTGTAATGGCAGCGCACTTAGCCGCATTGGGGCATAGCGTTGTATTAACCGATGCCTCTAGCGATGTACTTCAACAAGCAGCAGACCTATTTTCTCACAGTAGTAATGAGGCCATTCGAGATAACATTGAGATAAGGCAAGAGTTTCTTCAGGAGATAGCCGACTTTAAACGCTTCAATATTGTTATTTGCCACGCCGTATTGGAATGGTTAGACAACCCCTACGAAGCATTGTCCTCTATCTATGAGCGTATGAAGCCTGGGACGATAATGAGTCTAAGCTTCTTTAATCATGACGCTAATTTATTCGCCAATGCGATTTATGGTAATTTTGATTACATTGAAAAAGGCATGAAGGCTAAAAAGCAGGTTCGATTAAATCCAAAGCAGCCTCTCTCTGCAGTGAAGGTACTTAACTACTGCGAAACACTCGGTTTTACTGTATTGGATAAGGCCGGTATTCGATGCTTTCATGACTATATGCGCGACATTTCTCATCAAAACACTAAGTACGATGACTTACTGGCCTTGGAGAGGAAATACCACAAATCTGCCCCCTACCTGTGGCTGGGCAAATACTTTCAGCTTATTGTAAGAAAGTGATATCGTGCTTTGCTTATCACTAGCTGCTAGTCGCTAGTCGCTAGAAGCTAGCTACTAGCCGATTTTATTCAATTTCATTTTTCACCTGTCCCCAAACTAAAAATGAGAATATCAATGTGCCACCGACCACATTGCCCAAAAATACGGGAAGAAAAAATCCAAATGTGGCATCCATCAACCCAAGTTTCCCTAGCCACATGAGATAGGCCATCTCAACGGAGCCTGCCACAATGTGGGTAAAGTCTCCCGCAGCGATTAACCATGTCAATACCAGAATAATCATAAAGGCTGATGACTCAGATTGGGGGATCATCCAAACGATCGCTGCGATAAGGATCCCTGCGGGGATGGCCTTGTAAAAACTATCTAAGGGGGGCATGAAAACGGCATGTTCGCTTAGAGAGAGCATCGCTGGCGCAACATCCTCAGGTAATGCCGGTGTAAACACATACAACGCCGTTATTAAAAAAGCGCCAATAACATTTGCTGTCAACACAATGCTCCATAGCTTTGCCATGCAGAACATGTTTTTCTTTTTAAAATCTTCTATGAGTGGGAGAACGGTCGTTATTGTATTTTCAGTGAATAATTGCATGCGGCCCAATATCACCAGCATGAAACCTAGGCTATAACCAATGTTTTCAATTAAATAACTATAAGGTGCATCGGGCAGATACGTGCGAAGAATTGCTTCCCCAAGCACTGAAAATGAAATTAAGATACCGGCGGCTATTCCCGACCATAACAAGCTTGGAGTCGGTCTTGTGAGTTCCTCTTGCCCTGCTTGTTTTATGGCTTCATAAACAATACGGGATTTTGGCTGTGACAAATCTTCTACTTCACGAGCCATTTTATTGCTCTGGGAATCATTGCTCTCAGAATGTTTGTTTTCAGAGTTTCTACGTAGTTCTGTTTCGTCCGACATAGTTTGACAATCACTCCGCTTAAATAGTCAGCCCGACCGCGCTGCCGATGTCCATCTTCGAATACAACACGCTCATACAGCATTCTAGTACAACATTCTCGTACAATACGCACGGCGCATGTAAAGCGAACTGGTATTGCATCAAAGGTAGTTAACAGTGTGTTATTTAAACTTCATCTAGTGAGTAACGGATCATCCGGCTTTTTGTTCTTTACCAGAATATAGTTACACCAAAATCAGGGCTTTAACTTTCCGATTCAAAATGTAATTTGACGGCAATCCACGTTTAAAAATACAATACTGTATATGTGTACAGTGTTGTGGTTTTTATGAAAGTTATACCGGTTAAAGCACAAGCAGGATTAGTAGGGTTCGAAAGCCCTGCTGCAGAATATATAGAGATGGAGTTAAGCCTTGACGACTTGCTCATCGATAAACCTTCCGCGACATGGATTGGTGTCGCTCAGGGCTCCTCAATGGAGCTGGACGGTATCTTTGATGGTGATGTGCTCATCATTTCACGAGCGGAACAGGTTAAACACATGTCTATTATCGTTGCGGTGCTTAACGGCGTGTTTTGCTGTAAACGGCTAGACATGGAGCGTCGTGCGTTACTTTCTGCGCAATCTGACGCCGTACCATACTTTATACAAGAGGGCGATGACTTTTCCCTTGAAGGGGTAGTCACTCGTTCAGTGAGAATTCACGTGCCGCTTAACAAGAAGGTAGGCGCCTAGTGTTCTTTTTGTGCGATGCGTCGGGGTTTTATTCATCAGCAGAAAAAGTGATGCGGCCAGACCTGCGTAAAAAGCCAGTGATCACCCTTAGCAATAACGATGGCTGTGTGGTGGCAGTGTGTCCCATAGCGAAACGATTAGGCATTAAGAAATTCGTGCCTTATTTTCAGGTAAAAGACGTTGTCGAAAAATACGGTGTAACGGTAACGAGTTCAAACTATGAGCTTACAGTTGGGAAATATTTTAGACATCACATGTTGTAATGTTTCAGGTTGTATAAATTAGACGTCGAGACGAGGGGTGGTTACAATTCTTATATTTGGTTAAGAAGTATCTTGAAAAAGTAGATGTATGAACGCGCCCCCCTGGGGGAAGGCTTAGCAGTGTGAATAACGGATGATTTAGGTGTTAATGTGATTAAACAGAATAGGTCGTTTCCAGATGACTTCGGCTTTGACTATTGTCTTATGTGGATTAGTACGGAGAAATATCCCTCATTTATAAGTAGGCCAGACCCTGAAAGTGGCGAGATCATCCATGACGTTAGGAACAACGCAAAATCATTTGCTCATAAACTTCCAATTTTAATAGACCCCGATGGTATCAATGTGGTGCCAGTGAATCTATATCTTCACTCTTTGTTGGCAGACCCAGATATATCCTCCGATAAGACGATTCAATCCCATGCAGTTGCGTTATTGAGCTTCTATCGGTGGTTGAGCACGGAAATCCCCGAACATACTCACCAAAGGACTGGCCTTCTGGTTGATGAAAAATCCCCGGTAACAATATATGACTGCACCGAGAAGGTAGAGGAAAGTCCAATCGTGAGATATCGAGACTATTTATTGGAAAACCTTTATACCAAGAATGAAAATGGAAAAGTCGATGGTTCTCCAAGTACAGCCTCTAACTATGTTTTAAAAGTTGTCAATTACTTCATCTTCCTTCATCGCCAGCGGATAATTTCAATCAGCAAAACCTTTCGACCATTTGAGTTTAAGGCAAAGACTGTTTGCATAAGCAACAAAGGAAACAGAGCACAACATGAAATGCTCTCACATCTCAATCGCAGTCACAGTAAGGAAATTATTGTATACACCACAGGTCTCACTAGACCATTTAAGAACATAAAAAAACCTCAAGATGCTGATATTCGGGAGCTTAACCCACTTCGTGAAGATGAAAAACAAGAGCTTTATAAACACCTTGATATTGAAAATTCATATGACACTAAAGCCCTAATGCTGTACTTAAAAACTGAAACGGGATTGAGATTGGAGGAATTGATAACATTTCCTGCCTCTGTTGTGAACAAGCCAAAAGCTAAAGTAGTTAAGGTGCAAATTGGTGAGAGTATTAACGGTTGCTTAACCAAGTTCAAAAAAAACAGAACAATTGAAATCCCAGCCAGTGTCATGGATCTGTTGTACGAGTACAAGTTAAGTAAGGCGAGGAAGAAGGCTATTGAAAAAGGATTACTTCGTCATAACCACTTATTCGTTAAATCGAATGGCAATATCTACGCTCCAAATACCATTCAAAAGTATGTGGAAACTATCCGCAATGATTTGACGCACTGTGGGCTTGATATTTATTTTGCCCCTCATGACTTACGAGCCACTTTCGCAACCGACTGGCTGTACAGCAAACACATGGAAACAGATAAGCCCTTCGAGGCTCTGTTACAGGAGCTGGCTGATTTGATGGGGCATGAAAGCACCTCTACCACTCAAAAATACGTTAACTACATGAATGACAATAAAACATGGTTGGAATTCGCTCAGCGTAAAAATCAATTCGCACAACAATCGCTGAGGTGATGACATGGCAAAAAGTCGATTAGCAGCATCGAGAAATCAAAATAAATCACACGCTCCGCCGGTTACTAAGAAAAATGTTACTTCATTAGATTTGATCGTTGATATAAGGCTAGAAGGGGTGCTTAACAGCACAAGATACAATTTTATTTATTGGTGCCATGAACAGTGTGATCCCAAAAAAGCATTAGCTAAACCCTCTCGGCTGGAAAGAATGCAAAAGCTGAAAAGGTGGGTTGATCAAGAGAAGAAAAATGAAACCAATGCATGGTCTCTAGTGGCTAGATTAAGCGCCTTAAGGACTTACATTGCATTTTGCGACATCAAGAAGTTCGACCCTTTTAGTCAGGTTGGATATCTTTATTACGCTGGTAACTCAGGTGAGTTATGGCGCTTAGTTGACATTGCTAGTGAGCCTAAAAAATACCAATTTCAGTATCATAATGGTGAAGAGTTTGGTTTGTTGGAATCCTCAGCTCTTCAAAAAAAGATGAATCTCGACTCGATTCTTCAAGTGCTTGATTTTGACGTGTCAGACATGCAAGCCACGCTCAAGAGCTTTACTGGTGAGACAACAGATTTTGCTACACTACCTTATACACCAAGCGAATGGTATGCACTAGTTAGACGCACTCAGCTTCTCTTTTTCTCTTTGGTAACTCAACTTATTGCGTTTAAAGAAGAAAATCCCGAATCGCCCCCGCCTCAATACCTAGAAAGCATTGTGGTTGAAAGAATAGGTAATCGTGACATTACGATTACACTTGGGAGAAAAAATGGTTCAGCTTCAGAAGGCCCAGCGAGTCCTTTTAATCAATGTATGGCGGCAGCTTACACTTTGTTTGCCTATTACACAGCATTTAACGACACAGTGATTAGACAGGTTCGCCACCCCATCAAAATGGTTACGTCAAATAAAGATGGTCGGACATCAACAGTTGCTCAAGTTCGCGCTTACAAAGGTCGAGCATCAAAGGACGTAAAAGCGTTATTTTCAGGCTTAGAAGAAAGCTCTCACCCCGAAGCCAAAGATGAGGAGGCTGGGTTTATTGTCGCTGACATCAATAAGCGCGACACTGTTGGAGAAACTGACGGAATTACCTTTCTTCGAGCACTCGAACTCCTCTCGAAAACCTACAGCGAAGACCCTTATGACACTCTGATATATTTCCTCAATAGTGAAGGTGATAAAGGCAATGTTGATGTGTCTAGAGCTTCATTCCAATTATCAAAGAACCTAAATTTGCTTTCTGATAGCAGAGCTGAGTTGACCGACCATCTAGTCAAAACCTACGCCGACATTGTTAAAGATCAAAAGATGACCACGTTTAACAAGATTAAACGAGATGATGGTGTATACATGATGGAAGCAAAAGTCACCGTTCTTAAAAAGCAAGTTGTAACAATAAGAGCAATGCCTATTGCTTATGCTGCTCTTTCATGTGTGACTGATGTTTCATTGCGGAACGCGCTTATACCGCTTAAATATTCAGAGAAAGATGCTGATGGAGCGATCACAGTTTCTTTCAAATATGCTGATGGCTCTAAAGGTGAGTTTATTGTTTCAGCTAAATACAAACCTTTTCTTCAATTGGTTGAGCGTTATGCTGCGAGCAAAAACCCTTTACCCAGAAAAAATTATGGTTTTGGTGGGGGGAGTTCAACATCCAAGCATCCATTCTTACTACCGCTGGGTGGTAAACATGTTACTCGTCAGTGGTCAGAAGGTGAGGTTCCGATTCGCGAAATTCTGTTAAAATTGTGTGGCATTGGTCGCGGTGATTATTTTATAAATATTACCGCCAGTAGGATTCGCATTACTCATTCTAACTTAGAGTATAAAGCAGAAGAAAAAGGGTCGACAGCCCGAAAAATTTTGCAACACAATATTGAAACAACTGAAAGGCATTACCCCAATGGCCACCCTGTTTCAAACAACAAGCAAGTGTCACAAGGGATGATGGGGTTAGTCTACATAGCCCAGGGCAAGAGCCGCAGTGAAGCTATAGAATCGGTAAAGAAAGAATTGGAAATTCCCGTCGTAGAATACGATGTTTGGAAACAACGTAATGCTCCTACAAACCCCAATGGCATTAGCTGCGGCGGGGAAATTGATTTGCTGTCAGAGAAAGATTGGCATTATGCAGCACGCAAGTTCGCTGAAAAAAAAGGGATTATTGAAGAGGGTCAAGATATAACCTGCTATCAATACGATCTTTGCGTCTTTTGCAAAAGCGCCAAACTCGTTGATGACCCCTACGCTATTTATAAACTATTGAGCTTTCTCGATACGTTAAGTGAAGCCATTGACCAATACCCAGAACGCGCTTCGGTAATTCAATTAAAGATAAATAGCTTTCAAGCGAACCTTGACGGACTACCATTAGAGACCGTTGAACAAGCTGAGGATTTGCTCGAAGAAAAAGGGCGTTATCCACTATTTGACTCGTTATCTTCCATCACCCAATTTTTATAAGAGCTATATCTATGCTGTCTTTTGAAAACTCACAAGATATGGATTCAACCTTAGATACCATGCGTTTAATTGGTGATAGAGGCGACTATTTGCAACAGGAACTTCTCCCTGCGCTACTGCGAGGCGATTGGGAAGAGTTAGACAAAATGGTGGTCTATCAAGATCAAAAAAAGACCATCTTGTTTGGCGAGGATATATGGGCGTTTAGAGATTCTGACTACAAAGGCAGTGGGGTCACGAGCTTGATTTTTAACATTGAGCCAGAGCAAGAAGAAGATGTCATTGTACTTCATCAAAAAGAGCGTCACATGCTTAATCAAATGAAGTGCGTAGCATTAGCGGATATGTGGTTTTCTGTTAAACATATAGAACTGGCTTCAATCAATAATAAAAAAAACTCTCTTCGAAAGGATATTGCCCAACTAATCAAACGTGGCATCAAGTCATTTGAGGAGTTGAATGCAGAGCATCTAGAAATTTTGGTTATTGAGGGATGGTATGATATTTCTAGGAGCTATTGTTTTATAGGGTTGAATAGTCTTGTCCTCTTGAAAGGGCTGCTACCTTTCAAGGTCAATTTTTCACATCAAACCCATAAGATGTACAACATGAGTTCTGATGCCCAAAACGGAAAAGTGGTGATTCCCCCCCGAATCTATTTTGCGGCATTAAAAGGGTACAGTGAAGATATCGTAAAAGCCTACGGACTAAGAGATGAAATCGAACAAGCAGTTGAGCAGATGATTTCCTTTTATTCCGATGAAGTAAAAAGAAAAATACTGAGGATTAGAAGCGGCTTTAGCTATAAACCTCGTAGCGGTTATGCAGAGTCCTGGGAACGATTTACCCAGGCGCTCAACAACAATGGAATAACCTTAGCGGATAAAGGTGAAGATCCACGGTGGATGCAAATATTCACATCTATTCAACCCCGCATTCAAATACGACGAGAATGTCTTAGTATCTGCAGAGCACGCATTGGCAACACTCATTATGGCTGGGCTGGTTTAAGAGAGTATTTGAAAAGCTTGAACACAAAAGCCTCATGGCTTTGCTTGGCATTGTCAGGAATGCGCGTAGACGAGTTGTACAAAATAAGTCCTGTTTACGGTGCGCAAAGAATGACTTTCGATAAAAATGGCTGTGAGTCCGAAACTGGCAAGGAAACCATTTACTTTCTAACTACACGCCAATCAAAAATTACGCTCAGTAGTCAAACCAAAAATGACACGTTTGTAACCACTGAGGCGGGTTGGAAAGCCTTTCATATGTTAAATGCTATCAATACGCCTTATCGCAATAGATTTGCAAAGAAAAATAATCATCGAATGTTTGCAAACTTGAAGGACATCGCTTTTCCCCAACCTATAGGGAAGAGCGCATTGCACACTAAAATTAATACGGGGTTTAACAGCGATAAATTTAATTTTACACTTACAGCAGAAGATATGGGGCATCTACAGACCTCCGACCCAGCCCAGACATCTTTTAATCAGGGTGATAGATTTCACTTTTCACCACACCAGACACGGCGCTCCCTCGCTTACTATCTAATTGGTTATGAGCTGTGTTCTTTCCCCGCCTTGAAGCAGCAATTTTCTCACTTATCGATGGCGATGACGCGATGGTATGCCCGAAATGCCTATTCATTTGAAAAACTTTACAGCGAAATACAAAAAGAACGAGTCACGCAAAAGGCTGAGATATTTGCTCGCATATATCAAAAAATGGCGAATGGTAAGCGTATCGCAGGAGGTAAAGGTCAAGCCGCAGCGACTGAAATTAGTCGCGAAGGTGAAAGTTACTTTGAAGATGGAGTAAGCAAGCGCAAGCTATCGGTTGACTACTGGATAGATCGGTTAACCAACGGTAAAGAGCATTTACATGCTATTGCTCCTGGGATGTATTGCACTAACACTCAATGCTCAATGCGTATCAATATTGATTTAAGTGAATGTGTAGACTGCGAATATGATTTTATTGAAAATGCTGTTTATGCCGAATCCTCTCGTATGGACGCAATGAGAAATGTTGAGTTTTTAAAAGAAACCAATGAATTAAACTCGAGCTCTGCAACCAAATACCTTATGCAGGTAAAAGCTGCGGAAGCGATCATGGATGAGCTAGGATTAAAATACGAAAAGTATGAATTTGCAGAAGATGTGCTGAATTTGGTTATCGAAACGACGAGGGAGGTGTAAGGCATGACAGATAAGGCAGAATTAAGCTCAACAGAAAGACAGCTAAGAGACGCATTGGCGCGGCTTGTTGATCAAAAGCCGATTAACAGAGAGTTGAAACAAAAGCTTAAAGCCAACAAGCTTAAAATTGTTGTTTCTAATGTTGAGAAAGAAGCGGGGTTATCGAATGGATCGGCCAGGCGCTATCCAGAAACAAAATCGCTGATCGAAAGTGCTGAAGCAAATCGCGTTTATGGAGTAAGTAATGTGTCCGATACTGTGGTTAGCGACTACTCTCTCCACATAAAGTCTAAGGAAGACTTAGACAAAGCTAAAAAAGAAATCAAAAAGCTCAAGGGAGAAATTGAGAAGAAAGAAGAAAAGCTTGGAGATTATAAAAAACGCTTAAAGTCTCAAGCTGTGAGAATGCACCAAATGACCGTTGCTATGTGGGAACATATGCCTGAAGAATGCAAGCATATTGAGTTAATGATCGGTGTGGAAACAACGGGGGCAACAAGCAACGTTCTAGAATTCAAAAAGCGAGAGAAGCTAGATTAATCTGGAGAATTTTTCCAGATAATTTCCATACGATTCTTCGCGGTGAAGCAACTCATATTTTTCGTGATACTTTGGTTTATCTTTTCCCTTTATCTTACAATTGAAGCCGATGAGCGTGGCTACATCTCGATCTTGAGATGAATTTTTATCATTACCCTCTTCACTAACATACCAAACAGAGGTTTCAGGGTGAGTAATGGCAGCAATCAGAGAACAGGCAAAATGTATTTTCGGGCCAAACGGAGAAAGTACGATTTATTCGCGTTTATCAAAGACTCAATTGAAAAAATGGCTTGTACCGGATTTCCAATGTCGTACTCGATTTTGTTTTGTTTGTAACGCTTAAAATTTTTTAATTTACCTTATCAACGTCTTCTCTATACTTTTCTTCGATTGAATTGGGAAGGAATATGAGTGAGCTAGAACTTTCCATTTACTCTATGGCACCAAGTGCCTTTTCATATCCTGTTCCAACAATAGTCAAGACTGGTAACCCTGGCCTATGACCATCCATTGTAAAATCTATTTACAGACTTAACTGCATTGTTTGAGATACTGCTTTTTGATGGGGCCTTGTACTTAACTAGTTCGTAGACGATACAAAGTTCAATATCATGCTTCTTGCTTTGCTACAAACGACATTATTTCAGCAACCACCTTGTGTGATAACAATGAAATATCCAAAGTTATTTTAAAAGATGCTCGATTATTTTTGGCAAAAAACTGGCAGAAAGTCATAACATGAAAACTTTTTGCTGAAAGCGACCGAAAAAGTCAATCTTGGATTCATACCATGATTTGAGTGGTCCTTGAGAAGGCTCATCGTCTATTTCAATATCCGAGGTAGCTGTGGGAAATTGATTTTTTTCCGTACTTTTGGGGAGCAAATCACTGGCGTTTTCCGAATCAGGATGCTCAGAGTAAGAAACTTGATTAGTGCCTGGTGATTTTACCACTGCATAATGCGGTACTTCTTCAGCGACACGATTGGAATACTCAAGCAAACGAGGGTGTGCGAGTGTTATAAGATATCCAGCCTCGAAAGGTGAATACTGAACCCTCAAAATACGGCCTAAAACCTGTCTAAAATAAAGTTCTGTTGTGACTAGTGATAAATAGCAACAAACCCGTAGCCGAGGTATATTCGTTCCTTCACTTATCATGCCAAC
>NZ_JAZETM010000011.1:0-134804 GCF_036864455.1 Alteromonas sp. P256 | reverse complement strand
CATTGTTAAAGAACGTGGTTGCTAGTGCAACCTCACCGTAAGCCGTTGCTTTTGATGATTCACCTCTCTCGAAGTGGAAGCGCATTTTACATCGTTTGTTTTTGATGTCAACCTTGTTTTTAAACTTTTTAATTGTTTTTAAACTTGGTTTTGCGTTTCAGTTTTAAGTTGCTTGAAGCCCCCTCAAAACGTGGAGCGCATTATAAATAGCTGAACTAAAAGATCAACACTTAAATGGTGTTTTTTTGCTGTTTAATGAATTTTCTAGCTTAACCGTTCATTTCTCCATCATTTCTGTTAGTTTTATGCGTCTTTAGACTAGTTTTTTCACATTTTATTGTTCAATTTGTTACAAATGAGTAAACTAGCAACAGCCTTCAACCCAAAAAAACAATAGAAAGGTAGTTATATGAAAGTAGGCTTTATTCAGTGCACTATTATTAGTGCCATTTTTGCAATCGCAGGTTATTTATTATTTTCTTCAGCGAGTATGGACGTTCACGTTCCATTGACTGTCTCTGCTGCACTTCTGATCAGCGGGATAGTTACGCCTTGGCTAGCTTCACTTATCCAAAGCTCACCTTCTTCAGATGGCGATGCTATCAGTTCAGATGCTGTTGAAACACTTTACGTCGGTAACTTGCCGTATCGTGCAAATGAAAGCGCAGTAAAAGAATATTTTAGTAGCTATGCGGAAGTTCAATCGGTTCGCCTAATGAAAGATCGCAAAACAGGTAAACGGAAAGGTTACGGCTTTATAGAAGTAGTAGCGAAAGATGTAGACTCTGTTATTGAAAAAACCAACGACTCCACTTTCCAAGAACGCACCTTAAAAGTGCGACCGGCGAAAGAGAAAGTCGAACACGCTTAAATAAAAAAGCCTGGTTTGAACCAGGCTTTTTTTTATCTGTTAGTTTTTACCTACCAGTGTTTAGCTATGACTTAGAAGAAGGCTCATTACTATCCGTATTGATATCTGCCTGTGGCAATCCATCTAACAATGTCTGATTAAATGTGTGAAATCTATTTATCGCACTAATCAGGTCTGGCACCTGAACGTCTTCCATATTACTAATGAGCCCTGCTATTAATGCGTTGTAATCTTCATTAGACGCTAAGGTACTTTCGGCATTCTCAAACGTATTCATCATCTTTTCTAAATACTGAGATACTGGGCTTACTACATTACCATACTGGCTACGCTCATCCTTATCTTCGTTATAATGCTGTATGTTTTCATAAGCTTTTAATACGTCAGTTTGAGTAGACCTATTTAGCTGCAGTGCATAACCCACTAGTTCTTTATCGTCGAAGCCTAAACTCAGTGCCTCTTCAAAGGCCTTGTCAACGTCACCTTTATAGAACGTATCTGCCAGGTCTTGAACTTGGCCCACCAAATCAGCAATAGACTTCATTTCAGCTTCATCTAATTCTCCCTTCAGGGAAAAACTAATTCCACTTCGTTCATAATATTCAAACGCCGTCGTTTGCTGTGCAGACACATTAGTTGTAGCGCCATCACCAGACCCATCACTGATTGATTGGGTTTGAAACGACGTTTGTTGACTAGCTTGGAATGACTGCAAGCTTTCAAAGCTAAAGGTGACTTCATCGCCGTCTTTTGTACGTATAGACAATTGTCCTGACTGCTCATTAGATACCGACGCAGCGGCAAGTGTTGATACTCGCGCTACATTGCCGTCCTCCACACCTTGTCGATTGAATATATCGGTTTCTAAATCGTCTATACCCGTATCGATAAGTTCGCGACTTTTACTAATACCGTTTTCAAGCTCTTCGTTCATGAAGCCTGCTAGGTCTTTTTCTGCCATTGCAAAGCCTCTGCTCACGCCTTCTCTTGCTTGGCTAAACAGACCGTTAAGCTTTTCATCACTCGCACCACCATCAGCAGCACCGCGAATAACACCGCCCACAAAGCGCATTACATTCTTAGCCACTTTTTCGAAATCGAATAGGCTATTGTTCTTTTCTTCTACTTTCTTATCAGCCAGCTCTTTTGGCTTCTGTCCATCAATCTCAAGAGTTTGACTAAGACTACCGCTGACTACCCGCAAACCAATACTCGTTTGCGTGCTATTTACGGAAACTGTTGATGCCTGCTGCTTAGCTAATTCAGCAGCCTGTTGCAATCCATCTTGCTGAAGCTGCTTTTTCAGTGCCTCATTAGGATGAACTGCTGTCTTTTGATCGGCCTTCTGATCGCCCATAAAAGCCTTAATTTGACCCACGTTCATAATTTGATCCTCACTATCCTCATATAGTTTATCGGCACTAACTCAATATTGTTTAATTTTAATACAGAATATTTTACTACGCTTAATATTTAGGTTTGCACATATTATAGAAGCCTCTACAATTCGCGTCCTTGTGAGAAGTGACATCTGTAACGACTTCTCTTGTAGATGTTAGCCCATAGCTTTTGATGGAGAACAATTGATGGAAAATAAGACGTCAGATACCAACCTATTGCAGTACCAATTACAACTCGACGAAAAAGTAGCTCGTCTTGGGTCGCTGCTTTCTGCATTTGATGCACCATCATTGTCAGTATTTCCCTCATCACCTACGCATTACAGAATGCGAGCCGAATTTAGGGTTTGGCACGACGGTGACGATCTTTTCCATATTATGTTTGATCAGCAAACAAAAGAAAAATACCGCGTAGATACGTTTGAACCTGCCTGTGAGGCAATAAATAAAGCCATGGCGGCACTTTTAGACATAGTACGCCCGAGTGAATCACTGCGTAGAAAACTGTTTCAAATCGATTACCTGTCTGCACTATCAGGAGAATTAGTCATAAGTTTGCTGTACCACAGACAGCTAGACAGCGAGTGGGAACGCGAGGCAAACGCACTTAGAGATACCTTATCTAGACTCTTTCCTGCAGTCAGTATTATTGGTAGAGCCCGCAAACAAAAGATTATTGTTGGGAATGACTTTGTAATCGAAAAGCTGCCCATTAATAACCGCGAATTTGTGTTTAAGCATATTGAGAATAGTTTTACTCAACCCAATGCCAAAGTGAATTGCGATATGATTGAATGGGCACTGGACTGCGTTAAGCCGCTTACCGGCGATCTGCTGGAAATGTACTGTGGTGCAGGTAACTTTTCAATTCCTCTGGCCATCCACTTCGATAATGTGATTGGTACCGAGATAGCGAAGCCTTCGGTAAACGCCGCCCAATACAATATTGAGCAAAACCATTTAGACAATGTAAAAATAGTACGATTAGCGGCAGAAGAATTTACTCAAGCCATGCGAGGCGAGCGTACTTTTAGTCGTTTGGAAAGTATTGAACTTAGCGATTATAACTTCACTACCGTGTTAGTCGATCCGCCTCGTGCAGGGCTAGACGAGGATTCATTAAAAATGATCCAAGATTACGACAATATTATTTATATATCCTGTAACCCTGAGACCTTAGCCGATAATTTGCAGTTATTGTGCACCACTCATACCGTGGCTAAAACGGCGCTATTCGACCAATTCCCATTTACCCATCACATTGAAGCCGGCGTGTTGCTAACGAGAAAGTAATGGGTTGAAGATAAGGTATTGATAGAGACTGCGCTGTTAATGCCTTATCTTTTTATCGTTGCTCCGAGTTGAACAAATCGCAATTGCGTTTTCACTTTCTCCCCTATTTCGCCGCGCAGCTTATCATCAGCCTCAAGGGCTTCTGCTCCTGCGCTGAAAACAAGTCTCACCATCGCGTCGGCTTGTATATGCGCCGATGCATACTCAACACCTTGCTTTTCAATAATGTAATCGGTTAACTCGTCAATAAAATGCTGAATCTCTCTGAATACGGCCAGTCGATACGCTGACGACGTACCCGTATGCTCTCGCAATAACAATCGAAACACATTGGTGTTTGCCGCAATAAACTCCATAAAGGTTTCAACGGATGTGTGAATAACACCACCGCCAGAGGCAATTCGTCGCCTGGCCTGTCGCATTAATTGCCTTAGCGCTAAACCCGCCTCGTCAACCAACGTTAAACCAAGTTCGTCCATATCTTTGAAGTGTCGATAAAAGGAAGTAGGTGCAATACCCGCCTCTCGCGCCACTTCTCGAAGACTAATCGCTGATAAGCTTCTGTTTTCATCAAGCAAAGAAAATGCTGCATGAATAATATTTTGACGGGTTTTTAATTTTTGCTCTTGTCGGCTCACGTTAATACCACTTCTTCATTACTTGCTAGATTATCCCATTGTCTGCTTAAAGACGAAACATAACTTTGCACAGCATTTTACATTAACGTCAGTGTTTTAGCACAAATACAAAACGCTAACGTAATAATAGTGTCCTAACATTGTCATCAAGTTTAAGAATAATTGAACTGGCCTATAATAATTAAAGTTTAGCTAGGTTAGCAGAACTTAACCTAGTTTTACTTGCCTGAGAATGCATAAAACGATAAATTAGCGAACAGTTGTAAGCCAAGTAGTCAAAAATGAAAAAACCTCCTCTTATATTAACGAACGTACTGGTATTTATTATATCCGGTGCGATTGCATTCATTGGTGCCCCACTATGGGTGGCGCATCGCGGAATAGACTGGGTCGAAATAAGCGCAGCTATCTTCTTATTTTACTTTACCGGTATGTCGATCACTGCAGGTTATCATCGCCTGTGGTCACATAAAACATACGATGCGAACGTCGTAGTACGCGTAATTTTAGCGATTGGCGGTGCAATGGCGCTGCAAAACAGCATATTACATTGGTCTTCAGATCACCGAGTCCATCATCGTCATGTAGACGACAATGACAACGACCCGTACTCAGCAAAGAAAGGTTTGTGGTTTGCTCATATTGGCTGGATGCTTCGCGAGTACCAATCTAATCGTTACGACGATTATGGCAACTGCAAAGACTTGCAGAAAGACAAAGTAGTAATGTGGCAACATAACTATTACCTACCCATAGTATTAGTGGCTAATTTCGGAATAACTGGCCTGTTGGGTTGGTTGAACGGTGATGTAATGGGCATGATCCTTATCGCTGGCGTACTTCGACTGGTACTTGTTCACCACGTTACGTTCTTCATCAATTCACTTGCTCATTTCTGGGGCGACCAGCCTTATACCGATAAGAACACAGCAAGAGATAATGGTTTGCTGGCATTTTTCACTTTTGGTGAGGGGTATCACAATTATCACCATATCTTTGAATATGACTATCGCAACGGCATTCGTTGGTATCAATTCGATCCGACAAAATGGCTGATTCGCGGGCTGTCGTTTGTTGGTTTAACCACAAACCTACGAAAGGTTCCTGAAGAGCGCATAGAAAAGGCGCTGGCGGCAATGCAGCTTCAACGAGCAAGCGAAAAAGTGTCGATGCTTCCAAATGCCGATGAAATGATGAATACCATTCAACAGGAGTACGATTTACTTATGCAACGCATGAGCGATTATTACTCTACGAAAAAGCGCATCATGCGAGTGAAGCAGAAATCTTTTCAACGCACACTCGAAGGTTTAGAGCTTACGTATAAATACAAAGAATTGAAGCATTCATTTGCAGTTCAAAAAGAGAAGTGGCTGCAGCTTCAAACGCTCTCTTTGCAAATGGCTTAACCACCTCTATATTACAACTGAAATGAAAAACCACATGTAATTCGTTGCATGTGGTTTTTTTTATGTGCTATTTACTACTAGAGTTATTTGTATAGGTAGTAGTAAGGTGTGAGTGAGATACAATGAAAGCAGCTCATACAATCCTTACGCGTTCACACTTAAACAGGAAGACAACATGGCAGCAAAGCAAAAAACTCCATCGTATCATTACGACGCAATAGTTATTGGCACAGGCCCTGGCGGAGAAGGGGTTGCAATGCAGCTAGCGAAAGCCGGTAAAAAAGTGGCGGTTGTTGAGCGTTATGAGGCAGTTGGAGGCGGGTGTACACATTGGGGAACTATCCCATCAAAGGCGCTTCGCCATTCGGTAAGTCGTTTAATTGAATATAACAGTTCGCCCCTCTTTGCTGACAATCATTTAAGCAGAAGCTTAACGTTTTCAGAAATAATGAAACATGCTAGCGGCGTAGTTGACAGCCAGACCCGATTAAGGTCGTCATTCTATGACAGAAATCGCGTTACCTTATTTCACGGCGAAGCCAGCTTTATCGATGCACATACGCTTCAGATAACCCGCGAAGACGGGTCGAAAGACATTGTTACGGCTGGACAATTTGCACTAGCAACGGGTTCTCGCCCCTACACCCCTAAAGATATCGATTTCAATCACCCACGGGTGTACAACTCAGACACCATTTTATCACTTAAGCACGATCCTAAATCTATAATCATTTACGGTGCAGGTGTTATTGGTTCGGAGTACGCGAGTATTTTTCGCGGTCTGGGTGTGAAAGTAGACTTAGTTAATATGCGCGATCGCCTGCTATCGTTTCTCGATACAGAAATATCAGATGCGCTGAGCTATCACTTATGGAATAACGGTGTACTTATACGTCATAACGAAACCTATGCGTCGGTAGAGACAACAGACGATTCCGTCATTCTTAATTTAGAGTCTGGTAAACGGATGAGGGCAGACTGTTTGCTGTTTGCAAACGGAAGAACGGGTAATACTGATACTTTAAAGCTTGAGAATATCGGCTTAAAAGGTGACAGCAGGGGCCAGCTCAAAGTGAATGAAAATTACCAGACCGACGTGGATAATGTTTATGCTGTTGGAGATGTGATTGGATATCCTAGTTTAGCGTCTGCCGCTTATAACCAAGGCCGTTTTGCAGCTGAAGCAATGCTAGCTGGTAAAACTCACGCCTCTTTGGTGGCCGATATTCCATCAGGTATCTACACTATTCCCGAAATTAGTTCAGTTGGGAAAACTGAGCAAGAGCTTACTGCAGCGAAAGTGCCCTATGAAGTGGGGAGAGCTCAATTTAAGCACCTAGCGCGAGCTCAGATTGCATCTACCCAAACCGGTAGCTTGAAAATACTGTTCCATCGTGAAACTAAAGAGATACTGGGAATTCATTGTTTTGGTGAGCGTGCGTCTGAGATTGTGCATATCGGCCAGGCAATTATGCAGCAGAAGGGCGAAGGCAACACGATTGATTACTTTGTGAATACCACCTTTAACTACCCCACAATGGCAGAAGCTTACAGGGTTGCGGCTATCAATGGTTTAAACAGAATATTTTAGACAAAAAAAAGCCGGCAAATGCCGGCTTCTCTTATTAACACTTCATTTTAATTTCTGTTTGCTGCAAGCGCATTTAGCGACTCTTTGTGTGCAACAATGTCAATGTGCATTTTTTCTTGATCGAATGTCATAGTGGCAATCGCATAATCGCCTTGGCTTTCGCTCGCGATATTAACAAGTTCTTGTTGAGCATTACGGAAACTAATGTTGTTG
Organism: Alteromonas sp. P256; assembly: GCF_036864455.1. Lineage (NCBI taxonomy): Bacteria > Pseudomonadati > Pseudomonadota > Gammaproteobacteria > Alteromonadales > Alteromonadaceae > Alteromonas > Alteromonas sp. P256. Next base: position 127,389 of record NZ_JAZETM010000011.1, on the reverse strand, counting down.
CCAATTGTGTTGGCCATACATTGGTTATTCATTTCGAACGTTTTAGCGTCCATACAATCGAAAAGCTGGTCACTACCAGAGTCCGCATGCGCTATGCCAAATGAAGCTAAAAGGGCTAAACTGAATACTACTTTACGCATGTCTTTTCTCCTTAAGTACATTATTGTACTGTTAGTATAAGAATACGCTATTTATGGGAAGTAGTCAATCTGCATCATAGCTTTGTGACATTAATATGACAAAGTGAAAAATTTGGAGAAAAAGTTGGCTGAATTTGCACACTTAGTACACCGAGCCAAAACGTGTTCACTTTGTGCCAGTGAACTATCTCATCCGCCACGCCCAATCTTATCTTTAGCGGAACGCACAAAGGTGCTTATTATTAGTCAAGCGCCAGGGTTAACGGCTCACAAAAACTATATCCCTTTTATTGACCCTAGCGGTACGCGCCTGCGACAGTGGTTGGGCGTGGATAAAGAAACGTTTTACAAACCAGAACTGTTTTCCATTATGCCTATGGGCTTCTGTTTTCCAGGTTATAAGAATGGCGCAGATGCGCCACCTATGAAAATATGTGCTCCAACCTGGCATGAGTCTCTGCTTAATTTCGTACAACCCGAACTCACCATTTTAATAGGACGTTACGCGCAGCAGTACTACTTACCACAATATAAAACGCTAACCGAAGCCATTAAAACAAAGCACGACAACGTTATAGCGCTGCCTCACCCATCTGGACGGAACAATCGCTGGCTGGCGAAGAACCCCTGGTTTGAAACTCAAACAGTACCCACTTTACAAAAAACTGTCGCTGATTTAATTGCCTAGGGCGTGTTGATCGTTGTAAGAGTTTCAGACTTTAAGTTTCGTCTCTAGGTAGTCTTGTGTTTTTTAGTAACTCAACTAACTGGTCAAACGGCATTGGCTTGGCAAAGAAAAAGCCTTGGGCTTCATCGCAGCCAAGTTTAATCATATAGATTGCTTGCTCTCGAGTTTCGACACCCTCTGCAATGGTCAACAACCCTAGCTTGTTCCCAAGAGTCACTATAGTTTCGGCAAGCACCGCAGCGGAGCCTGGTTGGATATCTTTTACAAAAGAACGATCGACTTTCAGTCGGTCTAAGGGAAGCTGCTGCAGGTAACTCATTGAAGAGAAACCGGTACCAAAATCGTCGATTGCAATCTTTACATCGTAGTCTTTTAAAACGCGCAGTGCATCAATGACAATTTGTGGCTCATCCATAACTACGCTTTCGGTGATCTCTAACTCGAGTAAACTTGGATCGCAGTTAGCATCGGTCAGCGCATTTTTTACTTTATCAACAAAAAATCTGTCTCTAAATTGCGGGATAGAGATGTTTACCGCCACCCGCAGATGTCCGTGACCGAGTTCTCGTAGCTGTTGAAGTCGTCGACATGACTCTTCTAAAACCCACTCGCCAATATCAACTATAAGCCCAGAATATTCTGCTAGCGGCACAAAAACAGCGGGTGAAATATAACCACCGTTTCCATCAGGCCATCGCAGTAACCCCTCCATACCAACCACTTTGTCGGTCAGTAAATCTACCTGCGGTTGAAACCATAGCTCTAGTTTTCGGGCTGCGAAATCACTACGCAAACGTCGAATCATGTCTAGACGCCACGTTGTTTGGTCTTCAATATCTTTAGCGTAATACTCGAAATTATCGGTAAGCTTTTTCTTTGCGCGATTTAAGGCGATATTGGCTCGCTTAAGTAAATCAATGCCAATATTGCGCTCATTATCAACTTTGCACAGGCCTACTTTTACCTTAATTGGCAACACATGCTCATCAACCACAAAAGACGAATCGAACATTGCATTGATTACTTCAGGGCAAACGTCACTTTCGGGGCCGATTATTCCAAAGACATCGGCCGCAAGCCTACTGTGTCGAGTAGTAGAGGGCAACGAAGACTGAATTCTTCCGGCGATTGCTCGAAGCAGATCATTACCGACTTCCTGCCCTAACCCATCATTTACATCGGAAAAATGATTAACATCCACAAGCGCGACGCAACAATTTTTGCTAGCAATATTTCCTGGGTTATCCAGCATGTTGATAAATTGGTTACGATTAGGAAGACGGGTTAACCAATCTCTGAAAGCAGCGTTGCGAAGCTCATGGAACAAATTAACGTTTTCATATCCAACGGAAATACTGGATAAAAACACTTCCAGCAAATGCTTATCCAAATCGCTGATACAATGCGTTTGTCGCATATACACAGCCGCCTCAAAACCCGCACGGCTGATGTATAATACCGAACAGGATATATCAAATATATGTTGTTTTAATCTTAGGCAGCGATGCACATTCTCTGTAATTTCATCATTATGGATTGTGTTAACGGGCTGATTGATAAATTCAGCATATTCTCCCGCAGCTCCAAGCACATAGATATTTTCATCATCTAGGTCGAGCAACGACCCTGCTCGCGCACACAAAAGACCCTCTGACTCCAGCCCAATCAGTGAGCTAATTTGCGTTACCACACCTTCACAAAATGCTTTTACCGAGTGTTCTTCAAACAAATTGGCCGAGGAAGCAATAATTTTTTCGAGGCCAATACGACTTTGGCTAATGGTAATTATCTGTTGATAAGAGCGAATTGAGGAGATTATCGTGGTGAGCAGTTTAGACCTGGTAAGCTCTGTTTTGGTTTTGTAGTCGTTGATATCGTAAAGCTTAATCACCTGCTCTTCAGGAGCAAAGCCAGGTTGACCGGTTCTAAGAATAATACGAGGCTCGTTTAGGCCCATCTCTTCGCGGATGTACTTAACTACGTCGAAGCCTGCGTCGTCAGTCTCCATCACTACGTCGAGAAGAATAATGGCTATAGTGCTGCCATATTCATGAAGTAGCGCCTTTGCCTCTTTGGCGGAATGGGCGTGAATGAAGTTCAACTTTCGATCGTTGACTATTAAATCAGACAGCGCAAGACGAGTTACTGTGTGAATTTCTTCATCGTCATCAACAATAAGAATATTCCAGTCTTTCCCAAGCTGTAGCTCAATGTCTGTCGCATCGTCATCTAAAAAGATAAGTTCGTCGTTTTCGTAATCCGTTGCCGACATAACCGCTTAATTCCTCAACTTAAATAAAACATAACTGCGCAAAGCTGTATCGTGCTTAACGATTACATTGATAAAACCGATGTGCAATGCAATAGTGACATCCTGTTACTCATTGTTACAAATGAAATTGCCACAACTGTTATGAAAATTAACCCACAGCATCTAACCCAAGAGATAAAAAAAACACCCCCACCTCTGCGTAGTAAAGAGGAGACCGTTAATCCAGCGGCTCACACTAAGGAATCTACAAATAAAAATGCAGAAATTGAGGCGAGCAGGCAGCGTATGCTGTCTTGGTTCTCTAGAGTAGGTATTACCCCGTCGGCGCTGTCTTTAGATTCGAAAAAACAAGAACATGCCCTCGAACGACGTAAAAAAATACTTCAGATACAAAAAGCGAATAATTTAAAATCTATACTCAATATAGCACTAAATGTAACAATCAACGAACAAACAAGCGACAACCTTGATCCAGATTGGTTTTTTGCATTTAGCACGTTAGCTGAAGAAATTTATAGCGCGCCAATGCAAGAACTGTGGGGGAAAATTTTTGCTGTTGAAGTATCCAGGCCCGGCAGCTTTTCGCTGCGAAGCTTACAAACTCTGAAATCTCTTACACATCGCGATGCCAAAGTGTTTATCAAGGCGGTTAACGTAGCGAGTAAACAAAATAATGACTCTGTGCCGCGTATCTTAGTGGGTTATCACAAGAGAAAAAGGCTGCTTTCAATTTTCAAAAAACCTGTGCCAGAACAGATTAATCTCGCAAACGTGGGATTAAACTATCCAGATTTGCTATCACTTCAAGAGATGAAACTGATTTATGCCAGTGAAATTGAAAGTGGTGAGTATAGAGAGGGACAACAGACATCATGGCGATGCGTTAACGACACCTTTACACTTACGTGTAAAACTCAAGGCGTAGCGCTGGTTTATTATAAGTTTACGCCCGTTGGTAGTGAGCTGTTTAAGCTTGTGGGGAAAAATACAAATCCGCTCTATATGCAAAATATAAAAGCGATTTTAACTGAGGTGTTTAACATTGCATGACTGCTTGCCTCACACAAGTGAGAGACATGCAGTCAGCCATGTAAATTAAATACCATCACCGAATTCGTGCAATCCGCACTCTCTTTTAAGACCAAAAAAGCGTGTATCTTGCTCTTCCATACCCTCTTGTAACGACTGTGTGGTATGCCAGTCGCCAATAGACACGTAACCTTGTTCCCAAAGCGGATGATAAGAGAGATTGTGCTCTTTAAGGTAGTAGTGCAGGTCTTTATTGCTCCAATCTATGATGGGATAGAGTTTAAACTGACCAGACACTTTCTGCAGAACAGGTAACTTCCCTCGAGAATCAGACTGACTGCGACGCAAACCAGCAAACCAAGTTCCAGCATTAAGCTCTTGCAGCGCTCTTTGCATGGGCTCAACTTTGTTAAGAGAATTGTAAGTTTCAATTCCCTCTATGCCTTGCTCCCACAGTCTGCCAAATCGAGCTTCTTGCCATGCTGATGACATATTCGCTTGATATACGTGTAGGTTAAGCTTGAGCTTAGCAACCAGTTCATCGATGAATTGGTAAGTCTCAGGAAACAAGTAGCCCGTGTCGGTTAACACAACAGGAATATCTGGCTTTGCTTGTGTCAGCATATGCAACATTACCGCAGACTGAGCACCAAAGCTTGAAGACACAATATGAGTATCAGGCAAATTATCAAAGGCCCATTCCACTCGTTGTTGTGCCGTCATCGCTTCGAGCGCCCCGTTGATATCAGCAAGCTCTTCCTTGCTGATATCTAGCGATAATACCTGCTCTTTAACCACCGTATTATTGCTCATAGAAATCACGCGCTGAATCAACTACCGGTTTTACAACGCCGGTACGAACAACAAAATCTCCAAACGCTTCGCCGTCTTCTCGATTGCTAGCCCACTGACCAAACAGCGTATCGAGCTCTGACATAATTTCTTGCTCGCTGATGTTTTCACGATACATACGAGGGATACGTGTCCCCTCTCGGTCGCCACCTAAATGCAGGTTGTACTTGCCAGGGCCTTTACCTACTAACCCGACTTCAGAAAGCATGGCACGACCACAGCCATTCGGACAGCCCGTTACGCGGAAAATCACGCTGTCATCAGCAAGCCCGTGTTTGGCTAATAGCCCCTCAAGCTCAGTAACAGCGTCAGGTAAGTAACGCTCAGCTTCTGCCATTGCTAGCGGACAGGTTGGTAGTGACACACACGCCATTGAGTCAAGACGCTGGTTAGATACCTCAGGCGCAATCAATCCGTGCTCTCGAGCCAATGCTTCTACTTTTTCCTTATCGGCTGGCGCAACGCCTGCAATAATCAGGTTTTGATTAGCTGTTAGCCTGAAATCGCCTTTATGAATCTTGGCAATTTCTGCACACCCTGTTTTTAAGGTTTTTCCTGGGTAATCTAGAATTCGGCCATTTTCGATAAATACGGTTAAGTGATAGTTACCGTCGATACCTTCCACCCAGCCAAAGCGGTCGCCACGTTCGGTAAACTCAAACGGACGACTCTCTTTAAACGTTACGTTTGCACGCTTTTCAACTTCAGCTTTAAAGTTATCTACACCAACGCGTTCAAGGGTGTATTTGGTTTTTGCATTCTTACGATTAACACGGTTACCCCAGTCGCGCTGCACAGTCACTACCGCTGCGGCAATATCGAGCGTGTTTTCTAATGGAATAAAACCAAAGTCAGTGGCTTTACGAGGATATGTACTTTTATCCCCGTGGGTCATCGCGAGACCACCACCTACTAATACGTTAAAGCCAACCAGCTTGCCGTTTTCTGCAATGGCAACAAAATTTAAATCGTTAGCGTGTACGTCAACGTCATTTTGCGGTGGAATAACCACCGTGGTTTTAAACTTACGCGGAAGATAGTTATCGCCAAGAATAGGTTCAACCGGCTTCTCTGTGGTTTCCACTTTTTCGCCATCTAACCAAATTTCAGCGTAGGCACGTGTTTTAGGAAGTAAGTGCTCGCTTATCTTTTTAGCCCACTCAAACGCTTCTAAATGCAGTTCTGACTCTACAGGGTTCGAGGTACACAATACGTTTCTGTTCACGTCACCGGCTGTCGCAATTGAATCGATGCCCGCTTTATTCAGCATTTGGTGCATCGACTTAATTTTTGGCTTAAGTACGCCGTGAAACTGAAAAGTCTGTCGTGTAGTTAACCGAATACTGCCGTACAGCGTGTGATCGGAAGCAAACTTGTCTATCGCTAGCCACTGGTCGGGCATAATTACGCCACCAGGTAACCGCGCACGCAACATCACATTTTGCAGCGGCTCAAGCTTTTGCTTAGCACGCTCTGCGCGAATATCTCTATCATCCTGCTGATACATACCGTGGAAGCGAATCAGCTGGAAGTTATCAGCCGTAAAGCCACCTGTAAGATCATCTTTCAGGTCAGTTTCTATTGTGCCGCGAAGGTTGTCACTTTCGCGCTTTAATCTTTCGTTGTCGGCTAATTTGCCCTCAACAACGAATGGAGAGTTTTCATTACTCATTAATAGACATCCTTCTGATAACGTTTCGCTTTACGCAACTCAACCACGTATGATTTTGCTTCCGCTTCTGACTTGCCACCGTGCTCTTGCACAATCTTGATCAGCGCTTCTTCAACATCTTTCGCCATGTGCATAGCATCGCCACACACATAGAAGTGAGCGCCCTGCTCTAACCATTCGAATACTTCTTTACCGTTTTCGAGTAGTCGGTGCTGAACGTAAACCTTCTCTTCTTGATCGCGTGAGAACGCTAACGTTATTTTGTCTAGCAAGCCTTCTTTTACATATCCTTGCCATTCAACTTGATACAAGAAGTCTTGAGTAAAGTGCGGGTTACCGAAAAATAACCAGTTTTTGCCTTCTGCTTCTTGTACATCTCGCTCTTGCATAAACGACCTGAACGGCGCGATACCTGTTCCAGGGCCAACCATGATGACTGGCGTATTAGGGTCGTCAGGCAAGCGGAAGTTATCGTTGTTTTCAACGAACACCTCTACTTCACCATTTTCCTCAAGGTATTCACAAAGGTAACCCGATGCGCCGCCCTGGTGACGTTCTCCAAAAGCTTCATAATCAACGTGGGCCACTGTAAGGTGAACTTCGTCTTCTACATCTGCCTGGCTGGATGCAATTGAATAGAGTCGCGGCGTAAGAGGGCGCAGTGCGTCAACAAGTTGCTGCGCTGAAATACTGCCAACATGGTCGCGAACAATATCAATAATTTGTCTGTCGGCCATGTAAGTACGAAGCTGTGCCTTGTCTTCCATCAGCGCCGCCAAACCCTCAGACCCCGTCGCAGCCTGATAAGCCTTGATAAAATTAGGATAGCTAAGTGTTAACTCAAGCTTAGAGGTAAGCGCCTCTTTTAGCGTCATGGCACTTTCTGCCACCACTACCTCTGCGTTTTCATCAAGAGAAAGCAGTGCAATAAGGTCGTTAACCAATGAAGGGGCATTTTTAAACCATACGCCAAGGGCGTCGCCTGGTTTGTAGGTAATCCCTGAGTCTTCAAGGCTAATTTCGATATGACGAATATCTTTAATCGAGTCTCTGCCAGTAATTTTTTGCGATTCGATCAGCGAAGCAGTATAGGGCGCTTTCTTTGTGTAAGTTTGCGCAGGGGCTCCTGCAACCGCGACACCAGTTTGCGCCGCAACGGCCGGAGCTGCTGAGGCTGTGAAATCTTCTTTCAACGAGTCGATAAAGCGGTTTAGCCACGCTTCTGCTTCGGCCTCGTAATCTACGTCACAATCTAAGCGGTCGATAACCGCAGTTGCACCTAATTTAGATAAACGCTCGTCGAAATCTTTGCCGGTTTGGCAGAAAAACTCGTAGCTACTATCTCCAAGGCTTACTACGCCGTACTTTGTATTCGCTAACTTTGGCGCTTTTTTGCTTGCCACGTATTCATGCAGCTCAATAGCATCGTCTGGCGCATCGCCTTCACCATGAGTACTAACGAACACGGCAACGTGAGTTTCGCTTTTGAGGTTGCGAGCTTTATAATCGGCCATGCTCACCAGCTTGCTGTTATACCCAGCGCCTTCTGCTTTCGCTTGGCATTCGTGCGCTAACGCTTTAGCGTTACCAGTTTGAGAGCCGTACAAAATAGTAAGAGTGGGAGCATCTCCCGCTGACACAGGTGCCGTTTGTAGCGACGGCGCAACTGCCCCGCCCTGCGCAGCAGCCATACCCGCAGCATAACCACTCACCCATGTGAGCTGATCACGATTTAGACCAGCAATAGCTTGCGTGATTGCATTCCACTGCTGCTCATTTACTACCGCGCCTGGCGCTGAATTTGACACTGTTGTTGAGTTAGAATCTTTTGACATAGTCTTATAGCCCTTTTTCGATGTCGCTAGGCTAACGACTTTATTCAAGAAGAGAAAAGAATAAATGAGACTTTTTTATTACTGAATGTGCTTAAAAGCATTATTGAAATAAAAAAGGCGCAATCTGCGTAGCAGAAGCGCCTTCATTAATACCTGTTACAAAGACTAGAAATGTAGCTCTAGCCCAGCAAATACGCCGTCAAACTCCATGTCGGCATAAACATCGTCTAAGTCTTCAATATCAACTGTGACATTTCTGTAACCTAGTTGCACCGTCATGTCTATGGCAATACTTTCGATAAAAGAATAGGCAACAGCCACTTGATAATCACTTAACTCATGGTCGTCAAAAGACAGGTAGCTTCCCTCTGCGTATGCAGATAAGCCAGTAAACGGCAATCCAACCTGAATTTTTGAATAAGCCATTGGCACAATGCCTGAGAAATCTGCAGACCCTTGCGTCGCACTTGCTCTATCGTTTACTAGCAATGCACCATCGATGTATTTTGCATTGATACCTAAGTCGAAACTGACCAAGTCGTTATCGAACAACTCGTAGTAAAGAATAAGATCGGTAGAGGTTAGGTCAACATCTGTAGCAACTTCGCTGTTTGCTGTATACAGCTGACCGTCGAACGTAAAGTTGGAGTCGAGGGTTGTTACACCTGAATTGTCTAGGGTTGTTTGGTTTATCTTAACATTCGGCAAAAACGGAACCGGATGTTCTAAAGCGATATATACTGACGAATTGGTTTCATCGTCGAAGCCAAAGTTTGCCGTATTGTTAGTATCGGCAAAGCCGCCTGACGTGTCGGTTTGCCATGCCTGAGCGCCTACATAAACTCCAGCGATAGTATCAGCGTGTGAAGATACAGATACTAGTGCGCATCCTAGTGCGGCGGCTAAAAGACTCTTTTTCATTCATTATCCTTGATTAAGAAGTTCAGATATTTCGATAAGTGCTGCATTGGCGCGAGAAATATAGTTAGCCATTACCAATGAATGATTAGCTAACATGCCAAAACCGCTTCCATTTAAAATCATTGGGCTAAACACTGACTGCTGTGTAGCCTCCAACTCTCGAATAATTTGCTGCATACTGACTAACGCATTTTTATCTTCCAGCACGTCATGAAACTCTATCTCGACGGCCTTTAAAAAATGCAGTAAAGCCCACGATGCACCACGTGCTTCATAAAAATTATCGTCTAACTTCCACCAGCTAGTTTTCACCACACTTTGATTTGCCACTGGTGTAGATTGGCGAGCGTTACTGTCACCCGCCAAGTCAGTATTAAGTCTAGCAGATCCAACGCTAGCACTTAACCTTTGTGAGTAACTTCCTAATCGTTTTTCTACTTGCTTTAACCACTCTCGTAAATTATCAGCGCGGGTGTAAAACTGGCTATTGCTGTTTCGCGTGCTCGCTAACTCTTCTCTGTATTGCTTAAGAAGTGCAATACCGTCGGCGTAGCTCGACTCTGATGAAGGCAGTGCCCAGCTTTTATGATCCATATTAAATTTAGGGTGTGCCTTCGTTAAATATGGGTTTTCCATTGATTGAGACTGAGAACGGCTGAAGTCTTTGCGCATGGATAGCGCCAAGTCGCGGATCATTTCCAAGGCGCCGAATTCCCAAGCCGGCATATTATCGAGCAGAACACCGGGAGGAATAACGTCGTTAGACAAGTAACCGCCTGGCTTGTCGAGCAAGGTTTCTGATACGTCAATCATTGCGGTGGTAATAGTATAACCGGCAATTTGGGTTGGATTTTCTACGGTAGAGGATGTTTTCAAGCGGTCTTTAATATCATAAGTATCAGGCGATAAGCTCCAGTACCATCCTATAAGCCAAAATATAATAACAAGTAGCACAGCGACAATCGCTATCCGTTTCGCGTTAATTGATTGTCTCATATAAACACCAACCTTCCTTTTTTACACAAAACAGCTGACCTGAGTCAGCTGTTTGAATCTTTATAATGACGAGAGAAATACTAACCCTATTAATGGGCATACTCTATATGACCACTTTTTAGTACCTGAATACAACTAAATTCGATTTATGATAACTATAACGTGTGGTACATATTATGCTCACTTTTCCGCGCGTACGCTGCAGTATTACGCTTTTTCAATGCATATAGCGCAATTGCGATAAGGATGATTGGCCAAAACGCGCTTACACCTGCCAACAACAGTGCAAATAATACCGCGCCAAGAGCGAGCACCACAGTACCCACTGCAGAAAACACCGCTATATTCTCCCAAGGACTCAGCAATTCATCTGACATCACTAAATGCATTCCTAATGCATCCTCCACCACACTGCCGAGACAATTCATCAGCACTATGGCAATAAACAATGCCAATAGAAAATTTTTCATTACGCTAATCTCGGCAGTAAAATGACTGCAGCAAAGTACGCAAGCAAAATAATTGCAGGCATGAAAACCAGGGCTGCCACTGCAGCGCCACGTACCCAGACTGCGTCAATATCAAAGTAACGCGCAACGCCTGCACACACGCCCGAAATAACACCTGAATCCAAATCTCTATAAATACGTTTTTGTGATGACAATTTCATGATTTTCTCCAACAATCTTTTATTTACTTAGCTTTTACTATTTCTTTTACTATTAGAAAGAACTTAGCGACTGCGCCTAAAACATTAGGCGCTTGTTTAACGCCTAAGCTACTTTTATTAACGCTTAAGCTACTTTGTTTCTCTTAAGTTCCGCTAACTCTTGTTCAATCGACTCATCCGCTTCTAGCGCCTGAAACTCTGCCGATAGTGATGCCGCTTCACCTGATTTAGTAAGGTCGTATGCATCAACCTGCGCCTCAAGATAATCGATACGCTGTTCGTAGTTTTCAAAGCGAGACATGGCATCATCAATTTTGTTTTCGTGATCAGCCTGCTTCACTTTTAAACGGGTTTCAGCAGAGTGCTTGCGTTGAATGAGCACTTTTTGTTTCGCTTTGGCCTCTGCCATTTTGGCATTGAGGCGAGAAGTATCATGTTGAATTTTTTCGATACTCTCAGCTAAGTGCGCTTCTTGTTCCTGCAACGAGGATAACTTAGCCACGTACTTTTGCTTTTCAACCAAGGCTGCTTTTGCAAGAGACTCTTTGTCGTTATTCATTGCAAGCTGCGCTTTACCCTGCCAGCTAGCAATTTCTTTATTCGTGTTGTCCATTTGACGCGCTAACGTTTTTTGTTGCGCGATATATCGAGCCGCGTCAGTACGCACTTCTACCAAGGTTTCTTCCATCTCTTGAATGATGAGACGAATAATTTTTTCAGGATCTTCTGCTTTGTCTAGCATTGCATTGATGTTGGCCTGAACAATATCGTTAATTCTTGAAAACATACCCATAATTATCTCTCCATAAAGATGTTGGCGAGTTATCAGCAATTAACTATCAAGATTGATACGACGCTGACTTCTCTATTTCATTTTTGAAACTGTGGTTAGACACTGTAATTAATTGGGGAACCGCTCCACTTGTAATCACACTCTCCTAACGCTTTACTCATATAGGTATTACAATAGACGTGCCAAACCTTTAATACATTGATAAATATGCCTTTTATAAAAAGACACCGTTGATTACTATTTTTAAAAATAATCATGGAACTATAATTTAGTCTTTTTCGCCATCCAGCTTGTTAATTTCGCCACACTCTTTTAAGTAATGTTCTTGCTCTGCTCGATTTAAAGTAGGCAGTAAAAAATAGATATTTTCATGTGAACTCGATTTGTGATCGAGTGTTAAATGTAGACGCTGCGTTTTGAAATAGACAACTCGCTGAGGCACAGTTTTTGGGTAACAAGGTCGGATAAAAGGGCATGGTAAAGGTATCAGTAGTTGGTATGGGTACAAGTGTTTACTGCTCCCTCAAATGCAAGCTTTTAGGCACATGAGCAAAAACGAAAAAAGCGCCAACAGGCGCTTTTAAAAATTTGTAAATTTTATCGTTGTTCGTGCTTATTCAGCATCTTTTTCATCGCTATCTTTTTCTAAAGAATCGGCGGAGTCTGACTCTTTCTTGTTCGAGGCGATGTCGGTAACGCTCACACTTCCCATATGTTGGGTATTGGTGCCGTCTAACTCAAAATGATACGACGTACTGGCCACTGATTGATAAACATCTGCAGATAGCTCGTTTGTCGTCATCGTCACTGCGGTAGTAACCATGTTTTGTAACAACGAATTGAGCACTGACTCTTGCGCGCTAGCTGCACCGCTTGCCATGCTTGCTGAAAGTAAAGTTGCTGCGATTAGTGTAGTTTTCATAATTTCCCTCGAAAGTCTTGTCAGTACAACAACACGTTGTCGTTGCGATATAAGACATATAGCGAGAGGTGTGCCAACTTCTTAAAATCAGGTTAAAGCAATGATTTGTATACTTAAAATAGAAAATAAATATTAAGCTGACTGAAAAAACATATTGAGCAAATATTAAACTTTAGTCAAAGACACTAACCTGTTAGCTTTTTTGACCACTGCTTTGACTATTTCTTTGGCTATTGTATTCGTCCAATTCTCGCTGTGCAGCTTCTACGGCACTCAACGCATTCATTAGCAAATCAGGATCAGGTGATTTTCCGGTGCCGTTTTGGCTTAAATAACGGCGCCAAATTCGGCCACCAGCTTGCCCTTGAAATAAACCGAGCATATGGCGCGCTACGTGCCACGGTTTGAAGTAGGCATCTTCTTTACGCTCAATGTGGCTCTCAATATATTGCTGCATTTTAAATACAGCCTCGCGACGTGAAATATTTATCGCATTCGCATCACCAAATATTTCAGTATCGACGTTAGCCATAATATACGGGTTTGCATACACCTCCCTGCCAATCATCACACCGTCAACACTTTCCAACTGTGTTTTGGTATCGGCTAAGGTTTTTACACCGCCATTTATGCTGATTGATAGTTCAGGATGGGTTTCTTTTATGCGATGGACTCGCGGATAATTTAACGGCGGAATTTCACGATTTTCTTTAGGGCTTAACCCCTGAAGCCATGCCTTTCTTGCATGTACAATAAAAGTATCGCAACCAGCCCCTGCCACAATATCGATAAAGCGAGCAAAATCTTCGTCCTCATCCATATCATCAATACCAATACGACACTTCACCGTTACTGGGATATCGACCTCGGCCTGCATGGCTTTTACACAATCGGCCACCACATCCGGCTGCGCCATCAAACACGCACCGAAACTGCCGTTTTTTACTCTATCACTCGGGCACCCTACATTAATATTCACTTCGTCGTACCCGCGTTCTTGAGCCAACACCGCGCATCGTGCCATGTCAGTTGGGTCGCTCCCTCCAAGCTGCAGCGCTAGAGGATGCTCCTCGGTATTAAAACCAAGGTAGTCTCCCTTTCCAAAGATAATAGCCCCCGTCGTTACCATTTCGGTATACAGCAGAGTGTGCTTTGAGAACAATCGTAAGAAATAGCGACAGTGTCTGTCTGTCCAATCCAGCATTGGAGCGACAGAGAACCTGCGGTCAAGAGTTTGAACAGTAGTATTCAATTTAAGCCCATGTTTCATATAGATAATATTTAACTTCTTGAGTAAATGCCAAGTGCGGTATTTATCCCTTTAATTCCTTATTTTCACTGTATCGGGGTCCAAAAAGAGTCTTTTTGGGGTCCAAGTTTTTAGGCAGAAAATAAGATAGCATATTATAGCATTACTAAGACAACGAGAAAAAATATCAATGCCTATAGTGTGAGAGTAAGAAACAAAGAGTCAGGGGTTATTACTTTTTCAAAATCGAAAATATTTCAAAATAAGACCGGTGCATTGAAGTGGAAAAGTACATCGAAGTATCCACGACACCGCTATCAAGCAAGTTAAAGCTGCCGACATCGAACTCAATATCTTTCGACTTGGCAACCCTCAGAGCAGCCCGTACTTGGTACATGTTGATGGGCTCAGCGCTTTGCTTGAGAAAAAACGTAAGAAAGCTATGAATTCGCACAAATAATGTGCACAAAAATTGGTCTCTGCAAGAGGGAAACGATAGTGACACTACTCTTCCATGAATGCTTAATTAAGCGTTTGAAGCAATGATTTCCTCTTACCCCAAGCTCGCCAAATTTTGGCATTTCAATGGTTCGCTCAGCGAACTCACACTTATTGATGATAGCAAGGTTTACATGAACCAAAATTAGCGCCTTCTTTTCCGCTTTTTTAAAGCGGTATGGACGCAAGATGAGAAAGATATTGCTGCATTCAAGTATATTGAAGCTGCATACATGTTTGAGGAAAAAGAGCGAAAACTCCTGCTAGAGTTTCTAGCGGCTCCCTTTCTCCCCTAAAAAATGTTGGACATGGATGTCTTCTTGTTCATTAAAAGCCAACGTTCAAAAAAAGTGAACGCTCAAGAATAATGAACAAAAATTGCAATATTGTTCATTTTTTCGTACCGTTCAATAATAGTGAACATAAGAGATAAATGAACAAATGGATAACTTACTAGCTGAAGCTGCGAAACTATTAGCCGCGAATACCAAGCTAAATGTCACTTATACGCATCACAATGCCCGAAATGCTGAGGATACGGACGGACAGCTGACGATCACTCACGGAAACCAGAAACATACTTGGTGTGTGGAAGAAAAGGAGGGGCTTACTCGCCACAGACTACACAAGCTTCAACTAGAAAAAATAGTTTTTAACAACAAAAAAACACTTATAGTCACAACCTATATCAATGAGAACATTGCCGAGCTTTGTCGGGAGTTACAAATCGATTATCTCGATATGGCAGGCAATGCGCACCTCAACATACCTCCCTTTTATATCGATATTAGAGGCAAGAAACCACCTCAAGAGCATCAAATACAACACGCGAGAAAGCTAACAGGAAAGGCGTTTCAACCTAAAGGCATGAAACTGGTCATGATGTTGTTATTGAAGCCTGAGCTTGTTAATCAGCCAATGCGGGTACTTGCGGAGCAAGCTGAAATTGCTTTAGGCACGGTAAAACAAGTTTTAGATGACCTTAAACAACTCACATTTATTCTCGAAAAAGGGAAAAAGGGACTCGTCCTCAACGAAAAAGATCTGCTTCTAACGCGATGGCTGGACGCTTATCCACACAACATGGAAGCAAAACTGGAGCAAAAGCTATATGTTCCTCAGAATATTGAGCAGCTTCGTAACGCACCGCTAGATAAGTACGGAGCACTCTGGGGCGGAGAGGTCGCCGCCGATGCCTATACTCATTACCTTACCCCCAAAACATATCACATATATGCTGATACTGAAGCACATAAAGCCCTATTAAAAACGTTCAGGCTACGCCGAATACGTGCTGAAGAGACAGACGTTAATATACTGAAAATTGTAGAGCCGCCTGTGGGAATCGATAAAATTAGGGGTGAGTTACCTGGCTATATCGCGCCATTGCTAGTCTATGCTGAACTACTCAACAGCGATGACCCTCGCAACCTTGAAACTGCCAAAAGGATCTACCATGACCACCTCGCTTGATGTATCCGAAAAACTGCCCACAGGGCTTGTCGAGGTATATAGTCAAATCCACGGTATTGCCGCAGAGCTAAGTGTTCCGTTGCTAATTGTAGGGGCTACTGCACGGGATATTATCTTGGTTCACAGCTATAACGCTGCTATCGAGCGCGGTACGAAAGATGTGGACTTTGGTATCGAAGTGCAAAATTGGGAGCATTACGAAGTGTTACGAACTGCACTGATAGAAGCGGGATTTACACCGCACTCGAAGAAGGCACATCAACTAAACACGACTGACAGTGACGGCTTGCCCTGGGAGATCGATCTGATTCCGTTTGGTGGGGTCAGTGACGATAACGACCAGATTGCTTGGCCGCCAAAACAAGATTTTGTCATGAGCGTGCTAGGGTTCGATGAAGTTTATCAAAACGCTTGGAACGTTACCCTCATAAAGAGCCCCAAAATTAGCGTAAAAGTAGCATCTCCGGCAGGAATATTGTTACTGAAACTTATCGCTTGGACTGAACGAGGTCGCGAGTATCAGGGAAAAGACGCCATTGATATCTACTATGTAATAAAACACTACAGCAAGATTCCTGCGGTTGTAGATGCGCTTTACGAACAAGATTATATGGATACGCAGGATTACGACATTATGAATGCCACTGCAATGTTGTTGGGGGACGAAGTCACGGACATTGCGAAGGAGAAAACTATGACCTACATAACGCAGGCTTTGCTAAACAACAATAGAGTCTTAGAGCGCATGAAGGTTGATATAACAAAGTACACTGTCGCAGATTATGACGAAACCAACATACTCATCGAAATTATAAAAGATAGGCTAAATGGAGGATAAAACCATTGGTTGTTCCTGGATATAGACGTCGGTTTAGTTATCCTGAGGAACACCATGAGAATACAACAAATTAACAACAGTTATGAGCGGTGAAAAAATAAGAAGGCGCCGGAGAAAGGCCGACGCCTTTAAAGCAACTTTAGATTAAGCCTAAGTGGCCCGCGTGAAACTCAAGGTGATCTTCAATGAAGGACGCAATAAAGAAATAACTGTGGTCGTACCCTTCATGCATATTGAGCGTAAGCTGTGTGTCAGATTGCTGAGCACCGTGCACTAAGGCTTGAGGTTTAAGCTGCTCCTGCATGAACTCATCGCTTGTCCCTTGCTCTACTAGCAATGGAATACTGTGGGTCTTACTTGCTAGCAACAAAGCTGAGTCGTATGCTTTCCACTGCTCGGTATCCTCACCAAGATAATGGCTAAATGCTTTTTTACCCCATTCGCACTCAGTAGGATTTGCCACAGGGCTAAATGCAGATACCGACACAAATCGATTAGGGTTTCGCATACCTATAACCAAGGCGCCATGTCCGCCCATTGAATGACCGCTAAGTGCGCGCTCCTTCGTTACCGGAAAATTGTTCTCAACCAGCGCTGGAAGCTCATCGGTAATGTAAGAATACATGTTGTAGTGTTTATTCCAAGGCGCTTGTGTGGCGTCGAGATAGAAGCCAGCTCCTAGTCCAAAATCGTAGGAACCATTTTCATCGTCGGGAACGCCGTCCCCGCGGGGAGAGGTATCTGGCGCGACAATTGCCATACCAAGCTCACTCGCCAATTTCATAGCGCCCGCTTTTTGCATGAAGTTTTGATCAGTACACGTTAGCCCCGATAGCCAATACAGCACCGGCACTGGCTTTTCTTTACTGGCGAATGGCGGTAAAAATATGGCGAACGTCATTTCGCAATTCGTTGACTCTGACGGATGACTATAACGAAGGTGGGTGCCTCCAAATGCTCTGTTTTCGCTGATAAGCTTCATTACCGCTCCTTTATTCATGATTTTTGTACCTTTATCGACGAATCAGTAAAGGCTCTATCGGATTTTAGATCAAGTTCGTTTACACTAAGCGCCTAAATTTTGAGGTAAGTACAATGGTTAAAGCACTATTGCATCATATTGTCGGCACGATTTCTGTTATTTTCTATTTTGTTAACACGGTAATTTGGGCTACACCTATTATCGTATTATCGGTATTTAAACTTATCCCAGTGGCGCAGTGGCGACGCTTTATCTCGTATCTTCTCGATACCTGTGCAACAGCGTGGATTGGCGTCAATAACATTAACCAGCGTATAAGCAGCGGCACTACCTTTCACGTTAAAGGTTTAGAGCAACTTACTCGTAACGATTGGTATTTAGTAACTGCGAATCATCAGTCGTGGGTAGATATTCTTGTTCTTCAACGGGTTTTCAACCGCAAAATTCCATTTTTAAAGTTTTTCCTCAAAAAAGAACTTATTTATGTACCTATTCTAGGCTTGGCCTGGTGGGCCCTTGATTTTCCATTTATGCGCAGATATTCAAAGTCATTTTTGGCTAAGCACCCTCACTTAAAAGGTAAGGACATGGAAACTACTCGCAAAGCGTGCGAAAAATTTCGCTCTAAGCCGGTGAGTATTATGAATTTCGTAGAGGGTACTCGTTTCACGCTGTCCAAACACGACAGACAGGCGTCGCCGTTTGCGCATTTATTAAAACCAAAAGCTGGCGGCATTGCATTTGTACTTTCGGCAATGGGAGAGCAACTGCACAAACTCATTGATGTCACTATCGACTATCCTGGTGGCGTGCCCACATTTTGGGATTTTGTAAGCGGTAAAGTGCGCGATATTCGTGTCAATATTAGCGTTATGCCTATTAAAGAGATTATGGACAGTGGCATATTCCAAGACACTTACTTTGACGACCCTGATGTTCGAGTCCGTTTTCAAGCGTGGCTCAATGAACGCTGGCAAGCAAAAGACAACCTATTAGAAGAATTAAACGCAACGCAGAAGCCTTTATGATCCGTAATATTCTCGCTCCCATTACCTTTGTAATTCATATCACACTGCAATTACTCAATTTAGCCTTTTGGGGTGGCCTTATTATCGCGTTGGGGCTGGTAAAACTATTACTGCCTAATGGCAAAATTAGAACTATGTGGAATAGTGTGATGCACGGCTTAATGTTTAGTTTTGGTCGTTTAAGCGTTTTACTTATTCGCCTTTTTAACAACGTCGACATCGAATATGCAGTGCATGGCGAGCTCACTAAAGACAGGTGGTATTTAATCATTGCTAACCACCTTAGCTATCTCGATATAATTTTGCTTATTGAATTTGCTACTAAGCGTATTCCCGCGCCCAAGTTCTTCCTGAAAAAAGAACTAATTTGGCTGCCCTTTGTGGGCTTAGGCGCATGGGCGTTAGATATGCCTTTTATGCGCCGATATACTCGTGCGTACATTGAGAAAAATCCGCATAAGAAAGGTAAAGATTTAGAAACAACCAAAGCCTACTGCGAAAAATTTAAAACCGTGCCCACTACGGTCATTAACTTTGTTGAAGGCACTCGGTTTACCCCGCAGAAGCACGCATTAAAGAAAAGCCCCTATACACATTTATTACCAGCAAAAGCGGGGGGCGTTTCCTTTACGCTAGCTGCCATGGGTGAATTATTTACTAACGTTTTAGATATTTCCCTGCTATACCCACACAATAAGAAGCACCCTATGATGGCAATGCTGTGCGGCACCATGACCAAGATTGTCATTGACGTAAACGTCGTTTCGGTTCCAGAATTGCAACAGCACTCAACGCGCAATGAATCAGAATTCCGTCTTTATTTCCAAAATTGGTTAAACGATCTGTGGAAAGAAAAAGACTCACGTATCAAAAATCTTTTGGAGTCTTGATCGATGGAAGTTACTACCACTGTTCGCGACACCTTTGTGCACTTAGTACACGATGTATTTCCGAATCTTACTACGGATGAACCGTTTTATAACGTGCTCGCAGGAAGCAGTATTTTACTTGTCTCTGCAATTCTTTATGTTATCGCACGCTTGCTCATTCGGCCACAAATAGCCAGTTGGGTTTATCGCTCAGATAATGTGTGGGACAACGCACTACAAGAATACGGCTTCTTTAGACGCTTGATGCATTTGTTTCCAGCTATTTTTATTTATATCACTGCGCCCGTGCTCATTGATGAAGGTGCTGTTTTTCTTGGTCTAATGGTGAAAAGCTCGCAGCTTTACATGCTTTACAGTGCGTTACTTGCATTATACGCCTTACTGAGCACAGTCGAATATGTGTACAACACATCTGCCCTAGCAAAACGCGCTCCTATTACTGGCTTTATTCAGGTAACAAAACTCGGTTTTGCCATTATTGCTATATTGCTGAGTATTTCCTTGATTGTAGACAGAAGCCCCCTGCTCATTGTTTCAGGCCTCACCGCTATTGCTGCCGTTCTACTTTTAATATTCAGAGATACCATTTTAGGTTTTGTCGCCGGCATTCAAATTGCGGCAAATCGCATGTTCAATACAGGCGATTGGATCTCAATGCAAAAGTACGAAGTTGACGGTGAAATCAAAGAAATCGGGCTCACCAATGTCAAGGTTCAAAACTGGGATAAAACCATTTCAACCTTACCTACCTATAGCTTAACAACAGAAGCCGTAAAAAACTGGCGTGGAATGCAAGAGTCTGGCGGACGCAGAATTAAACGCGCTATCCACTTAGATGTACATTCAATAAAGCTTTGCGACAATGAAATGTTGGAACGTTTCTCCAAAATTCGTTATATCAATGATTATATTGAGAAAAAGAAAAACGAATTGCAGACGTACCACAAAGACTACTCAATTGACGAGTCAGACTTACTTAACAGCAGACGTTTGACTAATATTGGAACCTTTCGCGCGTATTTAGAGGCTTACTTAAGAAAGCATCCTCACATTCATCAAGAACTCACGCTAATGGTAAGGCAGTTGCCGCCTACCGAGCTCGGTCTACCACTTGAGATATACTGCTTCAGCGCCAAACAGGATTGGGTGGATTATGAGAAAATACAGGCTGACATTTTTGACCATGTTATGGCTATGCTTGAGCCCTTTGATTTAAGAGCATACCAACGAGATAGCCACTTAGGGGCACTGGTGAACAGAGGCTCAGAGTAGCCTCGCGCTTGGTGAAAAGTTTGCGCTAGAGGCAATATTGAAAGATAAAAAAACCGGCATAGTGCCGGTCATTTTATTTGTTCGTGATGTTAGGCCAGTGCATAACTCATCAAAAAGAAGATGACCAAACCAGTAACACCGAAAAAGCCATACTCTACTTTTTCTTGCATACCTTCAGCACCCGCTTTCGCTGTAGTAAAGCCCATAATGATGCTGCTAAGCCCAAGCGTAAAGGCAATTAGCGCAACACCGAACATAATTGCATTAGTCCAATCAGCCATTGTGTTAACCCCTTAAATTAATTGGCAGTATTATGCATTAATTAAACCCTATTGAACATATTACAGTGGGGTTTAATTTTATACTTTGTCTACAAGATTGATCTTAGTCAAAATAACTATTTTATTATTATTTTGGCCAAAAATTTAGGGAGCACGTTAAACCCTAAAAAACGTAAACTCATAAACCATTGAAAGTATTACTTTTAAATAAATGGCATCAGCATTGCTAAATCTATAACCATAAACAAAGATAAATAGATTTAAGAAGAGACAACGCGAGAGATATAAAAGAGTAGGTGGTAGTTAGATTCACTATGGTATTTACGATTTATCTCAATATAGCGTTTGCTCACCCATACACAGTTTAATTTTCGTTGCGTCACGATTAGGGAATTTACAATGTCGAACACGTTTTTACTTTCAGTTACTGTTGCCACAGCATTATTGAGTGGCCAAGCTATAGCTCATGACAATAGTTGCGATATCGAGCTAGATGGTCAGATTAAGTACTATCAAGGCAATCTCACCGTCAATATGGAAAATGGGTCAACACTTACCATCAATCCAAACCGAGAACTGTCAATAAACGGCGAGTCGGTAGCGCTTAATAAAGAGCAGCAAGTTTACGTAAACGACTATTACAATAATATCGACACTGCTATCCCCATGACGTTAACTATTGCCAGCGAAGGTTTAGAAGTCGCCAGTGTAGCGGTGACCGAAGTATTTGGTGAGCTACTTGGCAGCGATAGCGGCCTAGACAGTGATTTTCAAGCACTCTTCGATTCTCTAGACCAGAAGCTTGCTCGCTCGTTTTATGATGATGCTGGCAACATACGTATCGATTCCACACAGTTTGATGAGCCTGGCTGGTTTGACGAAAGCTGGGAAGCCGAATTTGAAGCACAGATAGAGTCTTTAATCAGCGAATCAATGGGCCGTATTCTTATCGCCCTTGGAACACAAATGCTGTGGGAAGGAGGCGATATGTCTGAGTTTGAACAGAAAATGGAACGCTTTGGCGAAGACTTGGAATATCGTTTAGAAGCAAAAGCCGCTTCTTTAGAAGAAAAAGGTGAGGCACTTTGCGACGTTCTTAAAAAAGCAGATTATGCAGAGTCTAAGATGCAAGCCTCTATTGCCGGGCTTGATGAACTTAACCTTATCGATTTAGGCAGTCACAGCGAGATGAAAATGTAGGCTTAGCCACACCTTTTTCTAAATGTGTATGCCCTAGTAAAACATAGATAACATCTATCCTGACACGAGGGGCTAGTGAAATAACGGTAGCACCAACCGACAAAGCCGAACATATAAGACATATGTTCGGCTTTTTGCTTTTACGCCAATCGGCTATAACACTACACGCATGGAGTAAGTCGTTCTTTGCCTGATATACTAATAGTCAAGATACAGTTTCTACGTAAACTAGGGCTTAGACGCTAGTGCTAAAATACAAACATCTTAATTACAGGCATGAAGGATACGTAACAAATGCAGAAAAAAATAGTGATCACCGGTTACGGTTGGATGGCAGGTTATTTAGGCAATGCGTTATTAAGTAGCGATAGCCCTATAAACGCACATGTGGTGGGCACTACCAGAAGTGACAACAAGTTGGTGCAGATGTCTGAGCACAATATTACAGGCATTAAGTTTGCACTTGGCGATGACACTTCACGACTATGCCAATACATGCAGGATGCAACCTTCATTATTAACATTCCACCGGGTAGACGTAACACACAGCTAGACGGCTTCACTCAGCAAGTTATTGCCCTTATTAACGATGCGGTTGCGGCAAACGTGGCGCATATTATTTTTGTAAGCACCACGTCGGTGTATGGTGACAGTACTAACCAAACGCTCACGGAAACCAGTAGTACTGCCCCGGAAACTGCATCGGCAAAAGCACACGTAGCCATTGAAGAACATCTTGCCTCGTTGTCATCTAAGGTGAATTACACCGTGCTTCGCTTAGCAGGCTTAGTGGGCCCAGACCGTCACCCAGCGCGCTCACTGAGCGGCCGTGAGTTACCCGCGGGTAATAAGCGAATTAACCTAGTGCACATCGCCGACGTTGTTAAGGGATTGCTCGCAGTTATTGAAACGCCCCCACACAATTGCACACTGCACTTGTGTAGCGCACTTCACCCTAAACGCGGTGAATACTATTCTCGCGCTGCATCAGCATTAAACCTGCCTCTGCCACTATTCTCAGATACTGAATCTGAGGCAATGGGCAAGGTAATAGACGCTAGTGCAAGCTGGCAGGCGCTTGATATTACACCGGCCTATGCAAACCCAGACGACATGTATTGATGAATCTGTATTTATAAATATGTATTGATGAAGCACTGGCGTTTAATACGACTATGCCGTCCTAAAAACTGCCAACGTATTTCAAGACAGAACCGTCAAATTAAAAAGGGGGTAGCAACTGCTCCCCCCTTTTTTTGATGTTAATTTTATCTTTTAATCGGCTAACCCACAAAAGCGTTGACACTTTTGGGGGCGCAAAGGTATGGGTAACCTATGGCATTTAACCAAACAGACTAAAATTAAAATACTTCACCGCTACCGTGTTAACAAAAATAACAAGCAAAATGACCGGAATGAAGGTTTTCAATGAAATGTTGACGTATTTCTCAAACCAACTTCCTCTGTAGCTATCGCTGCCTTCTTCTAGCGAAGCATTGAAATTTGCAGTCTTCCAACGATAGGTAACGAATAAGCAAATCAGCAATCCGTTAAGGGGTAGTATAGTTTCGTAGAAAACGTCAATAATTACGTCAAAGAAGGATTTATCGGCACCGGCGTAACTGACAAATGTTGTCAGCACGTCGATTTTACCGAACGACAGCGCGCTCAATATGGCTAACACAATCATGATGCTGCCCAGCGATGTAAGAGCCCACTTACGACTTACCCCTTTCTCATCCATTAGTGCAGCAACGGGTACTTCAAAGATAGAGACCAATGAGGTAATTGCAGCAAAAAACACTAACAAGAAGAATAAACTAGCCACTACAGATGCGCCTAGATAACCAATAGATTCTTGTAATGCCAGGAAGATACTGGGTAGATAAGTAAATATCATACCTACTGACGACTCGCTTAGGTCCTCTGGGTTAATCTCTGGGTTAAACGAGAATATTGCAGGTAGGATCATCAAACCGGCGGTAAACGCTACAGCGGTATCCATAAGCGCAACAAGCTTCGCAGAAGTAGGAACGTCCGACTTTTTGTCGATGTAACTCCCATAGGTAATGAGAATACCCATACCTAGTGATAGTGAGAAGAAAGCTTGTGCTAACGCGCCATTTATCACCGACGCGTTTAATTTAGAAAAATCAGGCACGATGTAAAACTTAACGCCCGCCATCGCATTGTCTTGAGTGAGTACAAAAATCACTAAGCCAATAAGCATAACGAACAATGCTGGCATTAGCAGCTTCGCTGCTTTTTCAATCCCTTCTTTAACACCACCTTGCAGTATTAAATAAACCACGCCAACAACAACTGCCATATAAGCAAAAATAGACGGCGAATTGATGAAAATTCCAAACGTGTCGGGGTTAGCCAACAGATCTAGATTACCGCTCACGGCTTCGTATAAATAACCGAAAATCCATACGGTGATCACCATATAAAACACGGCAATCATAAATGGGGTAGCAATGGCTAGCCACCCTGCAAACTTCCACTTTGGACTGTTATTGCTAATTGCGCTGTAGGCGCCCAATGGATCTTTTTTAGCATGACGACCCACGGACATTTCAGCCATCATCACAGGTAAGCAAATGGCAAAAACGAATATGGCATACATTAATAGAAATGCGCCCCCGCCATTTTTTGCTGCCCCTACTGGAAAGCCAACCAAATTACCAATACCAACTGCAGAACCTGCAGCTGCCAAAATAAAACCTATGCGCGATCCGAACTGTTCTCTGGCCCCGCTCATATCCCTTCCTCTTGTTGAGTTATTGTTATGTTTATTAGGATGGTATGTTTTGAAATGACTCGCAACGGCGTCAACGCCCAGTAGTTCTGACCATTTAAGAGTATTGTAGACTCTCAAGGCCAATCAATACGCTGCACCATACCCAAGAAAGTATGGTAACAGCAGTGTAATAAAAAGTCTTGATGTTGGACTCAACGAAATAGTAACAAAGCGTATTACCAAGTTACCACTTCACCGTCCCAGTCAATAAAATGGCAAGGTTGGTCGCGATCTAGCTTAGATACGTGGGTAAATAGCTTATCGGCTGTAAAGGCTGGCGTGAACAATTTCTTCTCTGCCACGTTTTTCTGAAAGGGTTTTGACAACTCGGTGTCTACTGTACCGGGGTGATAACACACCAGCATGGCATTTTTCACTCGACGCTTGTATTCAATGGACGCGGTTTTAACCAGCATATTAAGTGCAGCTTTAGAAGCGCGGTACCCATACCAGCCACCAAATCCATTATCAGATATGCTGCCAACCCGAGCGCTTAAGCAAACGACAGTGGCATGGCTTTTATCCATTATGTTCACTAGGTGCTTAAGCCACAGAGCAGGAATAATTGAATTCACGGCAAAATAGGAAGCCAGTGCGCTTTCGCTCATATCTTCTAAACGCTTCTCAGGGTTTACTCCTAAGTCGTCGTCTTTTAATACGCCTGTCGTCACAACCACATTATTAAGCTTGACGTCTTGGCTTTTCAACTCCTCCACAAAAGCAGAAATACTTGCTTCATCATGCTCGGCAATGGCTTTCGCGGTGACATTGTCAGGCCAATTACTGTCTTTAAAACCACTTCGACTCACCGCAATAACCTCATCGCCATTATCTGCAAATCGACTAACTAACGCATTACCGATGCCGCCTGAGGCTCCAATTATTAGTGTTTTACTTGTCATTGGGCTCTCCTGGTATACAGCGCTCGCAGCTGCGCTTTTTGCCTGTTAATAAATAAGAAATTGTGTATCTGTGTTTTGCAAAAATGTTGTAAAACCCGTCGGCAATAATGCGAATGCCTGGCCAACGCAAAGGCGCATAAAGCCAACCAACGCCTACTGCTTTCCACGCTTCATGGGTAACATCTAAGCCAGTTATCAAGGTTCCATCCTCTCGAAGTGCATGAATTCTTGCATTCAATGCATGCCAATCTAGTGTGGGGTAACGCTCACTAAAATCTGGCTCTTGTATGTCAACGAGTGTTAATCGATTGTGCTTGTCTCGCTTTCTCAAGTGCTTCATTTCAGTCATGCAAAGCGGACAATAGCCATCATAAAAAATAATCACTACAAAACCTCAAGTTAATTGGAGACGTACTAAAGCGCACGCGGTATGTATTTTTGTATTTGTTATTCGTTTATACGCTAAAAAAACATGCTTGGATGACTTGAGTTAGACGCAGGTGGAACCCACACTACAGTTATTGAAATTGAGAGGTTTAATCATGGCAAATTTACAGGTCGCCACATTGGCAGGCGGATGCTTTTGGTGCATAGAGTCAGCGTATAATACCGTTGAGGGTGTGGAAAAAGCGATATCGGGGTACGCCGGCGGCGAAGAGCCGTCCCCCTCTTACCAGTCGGTTTGTGGTGGCAGTACCGGACATGCTGAGGTGGTGCAAGTTACCTTCGATGCAGACACCATTGGCTATCGTGAAATACTGGAAATCTTTTTTGCGCTGCACGACCCAACTCAGCTTAACCGTCAAGGTAATGATGTGGGTACGCAGTATAGAAGCGCGATTTTCTATCATAACGAAGCGCAAAAAGAAGAAGCGGAAAAAATAATTGCTGAAATTACCGCTGAAGAAATTTGGCCTAATCCCGTCGTAACCGAGGTGGTAGAAGTGAACAATTATCACCCGGCCGAAGACTACCATCAGGATTATTTCAAAAATAATCCGCAAAATCAGTATTGCTCGATGGTGTTGGCACCCAAACTGGCAAAGTTTAAAAAGACATTTGCATCGCGACTTCGAAAAGACGTTTAAATAAGTGTCTAACAATTAAACCGTCTAATAACCTACACGCTTAATAGACATAAAAGGGGCAATCATTACCCCTTTTTTATTGCTACACAAAATCTATAAGATTGGCGAAATTAGATACCCTTCGCTTTTGATGCATCCGCTGTTATTACGCGCTATTCATCAACCTTAGACAATCAATTGATTTAATCTACCGCTTTTAATCCACCGCTTTTAATCCACCGCTTTTAATCCAACGTCGGCTATTGAAACCAAGCGTCGTTAAGTGGCACCGAGAATAACAGCGGCGCCAGGTCTTTGTACTTTTCCTCATCTGCTTTGCAAGAGGCATTTTTAAGGTAATTCTTTTCCCATGGGTCATTAATAATCCACAGAGTATTTTCTAGGGTCACGAGCCCTTCCATTGACGCATTATCCATCACGTAATCTTCGCAGGCTTCTGTACCTTTCACCATAAAGGTAACGGGTACTCGTAGTGTAGGTTGCTCACCTATCACATCTATTATCCATAACTCGTCATCGTTTCTCGCCGCAGCAATCAGAAAAGCGCGGTCATTAACCTTGTGTAGCGTCAATCCGTTAATAGGGTGATTGCCCGATGGAAACTCAGGTAATAAAAGCGCGGGTTCTTTAACTACGGCAAAATCTGTCGTTGAAAAAAAGTTGTCATCAACGTTTACGCTAAAAATACGAGGCTGACCTGCGATATCTTTTTCTAACCCCAGATACATGGTTCCATCTGCGTCCATCGCGATGCCTTCAATACCGTCATTTGGGAAGTTGCCTACGTTAAATGATGCGGGAAATTGCAGTGGACGAACATGGGTCATTGCAAAGTCGCCGTTGGCTTTGCGCGCTAAACGCACTAGCAATGTTGGGTAATCGGTTGAACCCGTAGTGCTATATTTTGACTCACAGCGGGGGCTAAGTGCACCGGTTCGTGTGGCATCTTCAGTAACGGTGTAAATAACGTTGGCGTCTCTGGGGTCTACTGCGAGTGCTTCTAAATCAGGTTCGGCACTTAGGTAGTTGTAAAAGCAGCTTCTTCTTACTTTGGTTGAAAAAGAAAAGGTACTGCTTGAAGACAGCAGCGTTGATGTCGCGGGGTCTATGCTGTGCAACTTTAATTGCTGACTTTTGTTGGCGCTAGCGTCTGCTATCGTTAAAAGCCTATCGTTAATCGCCACCAACCCAGATGTTTGTGGGTCAAACATCACCTTGCCATTTTGTTGCGTTATCCAGTTTCCCACCGTAATCACGGTCAAATCTTCTTTTTCAGGGGTAATAATGACCTCTTTTGTCTCACTACATGCAGTTATAATGAGTGCAGTAACGCAGATAAGCAGCGCATGTTTTAGCATCAAGATAGTTCCTTTTTTGGCTGTGGTTTACAGTACAAAACCATAGTGAGCCAGGCTAAAAACAATAGGTTAGACGGCGCACGTTTTCAGAGTACGAATCATGCACTGGCTTAAACATAAGATAAGCACTGGCCGAGCATGAATTAATTGTAAGCGAGTATATAGAGCATACCGTTTATACACAAAAAAGAGTAAAGTACGAAGAAACAACGCATGTGATGTCATCACTAAGGGGAATGAATTATTTCAACGCTAGGCTCTCAATTAGACTCTCAGTTAGATTCCCAATTAGAATCTCAGCGAGTCAATCGAACAGAACGTCAAACCGACCTTCCATTGGTTATAGCTGGTCCAATCGTTCGCAAGGTTACTGAGGATACTTGTCATATCTGGTTGGTGACGTCGTTGCCTAGTGCCCCTTCCATTCACCTTATGCAACGCGGTGTTAATGTCGAGGTTGAGTGTGTTGAAGAAAGCGTACAGGTGGGCCAATACGCCTACATCCATTTATTATCAGCAACGGCTTCACACAAGTTTAGCGATCGCGAACGAGTGTATTATCAATTGGACTTTACCGATAAAGCCACAAGTAAAAAATGGCATATCGAGCAACAGCGTTTACTGTATAGCGCAGAAGATAGCTTAAGTTTTCATTATACCGAGACGCCAGAAACTATCTTACACGGCTCTTGCCGCAAACCACATTTTGACGGTGACGATGCGCTCGCTCAAGTAGATAACCTCATTGAAAAAGGCCTTTCAGGCAGCTCATCACTTCCAGATGTATTGCTGATGACTGGCGATCAGATTTATGCCGATGACGTGGCCGGCCCGATGTTAAAGGCCATTCATCATTGCTGCGACTTACTTGGGCTGTACCACGAAGGGTTGGAGGGCGCCGTTGTTAGCAACACGGCAAAGCTCGCACAGCACTCGCATGGGTTTTACGAACGCGAGCAGTTGCTACCACAAATCGCGACCAATACCGTATTATCATCTCTCTTTTTTGGTGCGAAAAAGAAACCTGTGTTCACATCAGTGAATGCACAAAACCACCTTATTGGCAGTGCTGAAATTCTCGCGATGTATTTTTTAGTTTGGTCTGACGCTCTCTGGCCATTGATTGACATTGATAATAATCATATACCTCAGCAGTACCGAGACACTTTTGAGAAAGAACAAAAAGTCATCGACGGCTTTGTGAAGCAGCTTCCTTCGGTAAGACGGGCACTCGCTCATGTACCCACCTATATGATATTTGATGATCATGATGTCACTGACGATTGGAATTTAACCCGCGGTTGGGAGCAAGAAGTTTACGCTAACCCGCTGTCTAAGCGCATGATTGGTAACGCGCTTATTGGGTACTTGCTCTGTCAGGGCTGGGGTAATGCGCCTAAGAAAGTGGCCTCCCTTATTGGCGATGCGCAAAAAATGTTTAGTAGTAGCGATTTAAATGAACACGATACATTCATTGATAAGCTGCTCGATTTCAGCGAATGGCATTATCGACTCGATACGTCGCCCCCTATTGAGGTATTGGATACTCGCACGCAGCGATGGCGCTCTGAATCTAGTCTCAATAAGCCTTCAGGCCTTATGGACTGGGAAGCCCTTTGCGAGTTTCAACACTCTATCATTGGAAAAGAAGCCGTTATCGTTGTGTCTGCTGCTCCTATTTATGGGGTGAAAATTATTGAAGCAATACAAAAGCTGTTCACTTTTTTTGGCAAGGCATTAACTGTGGATGCTGAAAACTGGATGGCACACAGAGGCACGGCCAACGTGATGCTCAATATTTTCAGGCATTACAAAACACCACCTGAATTTATTATTCTATCTGGCGACGTGCACTATTCGTTTGTTTACGATGTGCGGCTGCGATTTAGACGCAACAGCCCTCATATTACCCAGTTTACTTGTAGCGGCTTAAAAAATGCGTTTCCAGAAACCTTGATCACTTGGTTCGATAGACTTAACCGCCTTCTTTACGGTGCTAAGTCGCCCCTGAACGTATTTACAAAACGTCGTAACATGTCGGTAAAAGCGAGACCGCCTTATAATGGCGATAAAGAACTATTTAATGGCTGTGCTATTGGTGTATTAAATATTTCACACAAAGGTAAGGATGTTCACTGCAAAACTTTGTTGAGTAACGGGAAAGAGGTAGTATTCTCCCCTGTAAATAACGACTAGCAAAAAAAGAGGTATCTAATGAGTGATGGCGCCCTGTCTATAGGTTTATTTTTCGGCTCAACGACCTGTTATACCGAAATGGCAGCGGAAAAAATTCAAGCCCAGCTTAATAGTTTGTTCGATGACAACGTAGTTCATCTTCACAATATTAAAGATGTGAATTTGTCGCGCACCTCAGACTACGACATTATTATTTTTGGCATTTCAACTTGGGATTTCGGTGAACTACAAGAAGACTGGGAGTCTCATTGGGAAGATGTACACCAACTTGACCTGTCGGGTAAAACCATAGCGCTATTTGGACTTGGCGATCAGCTGGGCTATGGCGAGTGGTTTCAAGATGCCCTTGGTATGCTTCACGATGCCATACTCCCCTCAAACTGCAATATAGTAGGCTATTGGCCGAATGAGGGTTACGACTTTACCGCCTCTAAAGCACTCACCGATGATAAAAGCCATTTCGTAGGCTTGTCGCTAGACGATGAAAATCAATATGATGATACCGATGCTAGAATTGAAGCATGGTGCGAACAACTCCTCATTTCTTTAGCTTAACTTTACTACGGGTGCAGATAGGTATAGGTCAGCGTGGAAACTAAAGGGCGCATCCATCAATCGTTTTATCGAAACGGCCCCAGCCATAGGGATGGCGCCGACGTGTCTTTTCAAGACATTAGGAAGTTGTTTAATTTTGCCACCATCACGGTGGGTAGATGGGTTACACCAGAAGAACAGCAAATAGCAGCCAATTTATTCTTCGATGCGCTTTACGACCTCACCACCATATTGAATATAAACGAACAGGTGCTTTCACTAAATGGCTCGCTATCACTGGCTTTTGGAAGCGGTGGGCAGAAAAACGCCAGTGCGCACTATCACAGTGGAAAACGACAGTTAGCATTGGCGAAAAATGCGGGAGCTGGCTCTTTGGCCCACGAGTGGTTTCATGCATTTGACCATTATATAGCACCGCGTATGTTCGAAGGACTTTCCCACGGCACTTTCGCCACGCAAGCGTGGTTAGATAACGCCTCAATGAATACCCACCCGCTTAATCAAAAATTGAGCGACTGCTTTGACCTCATGTTTTTAGATCACAACAAAAGGCCTAATGAGTACTTTGTTAAGTCTGTTGAAGCCGATAGAGCGCTGAAGACATTTTATTACGCCATGCCCCAAGAAATGGCTGCTCGCGCCTTCGAATCGTGTATTCAGGATCACGAGATTAAAAACGCCTTTTTAGTTCAAGGTACAAAAAAATCCACAGAAGCTAGACTTGGCATTTACCCTCATGGTAATTTGCGTGTAACACTCAATCAGGCATTGATGTTGTATTTTTACCAATTAGGCGTCGCCATTTCGCACAAACGTTAGAAATTAGTCGTTTTATTACCGCGGAATCGAGCATTTTTCCAGCAACAAGTGGTTACGAGCACACTGTTTTATACAAAAGCCTGTATATTTTTGTAACAAGCAGTATACTAATGGGCTCGAACGTAACAGAAGAAAGAAGACGAGATGAAAAGAAAAAAGCATACCTCGGCCGAAGACGAGGCTCAGATTGATATGACCCCCATGTTGGACATCGTGTTCATCATGTTGATTTTCTTCATCGTAACGACATCGTTCGTAAAAGAAAAAGGGTTAGACGTTAATCGTCCAGAAGACAATCAAGCTAAAAACGATAAGCCATCAAAAGCGCTTTCAATTCGTATTGAAGAAGACGGCACTATTATGATGGGTGGACGTGAAGTAGACGTTCGTCGCGTTGTTGCAAACACGCAAACTTATCTTGCTGAAAACAATACGGACACTGCTGCTATCCAAGCCGACGAAGAAGCTGAACACGGCGTTGTGGTAGAAGTAATGAACCAAGTAAAAATTGCAGGTATATCAAAAGTATCTGTACTAGTTAAAAAGGGATAACATCTCTTTTTGCTAAAAAAGCCGCCCTTGGGCGGCTTTTTTCGTATTAGCGCCCATACCAAAGTATACATTGCATTACTGCATAACTTTTGGTCAGATCGTAAGCTACAGATTGTCTGGAAAGCCATGTTGAAAGTGCCGTTCCGGGCTCAGACAATCCTGGAGCTATTATGAAATCTAAAATTGCCACTATTGCGATTACCGCAGTAGCATTATCCTCACAATGCAGCACTGCTGCACCTATCGCGTTGAGCGAAGCATTCAACTATAACGCATTTATCTTTAACGATTATGAGGGCGAACGTTCCGATGTTGAAGGTAAGCTTGCTGTAGGCGGTAACCTTACGGTTGAAGACTTCGATGTTGGTTTATTGCTCCCACCGGATCTATCCAGTAGTTCCCTTTATGTGGGTGGTGACCTCAATTTTACGCGAGGTAAAGTCAACGGCGGTCAGACTACGGTTTCAGGAATGATCAATGCCAATAATGTTGAATTTGCCGGAGGATTGAGTAGCGCAGCGTCGGTGTCTATTGAAGGCGGCTCTGTAAACAACGGCGGCATCAGTAGCAAAGGAGATGTGTCTCTTGTCAGTGCAGGCATAAAGCAGGGAAATATCGACGCCGAAAGAGACGTTGTCATTAAAAGTGCAGGCTTAGACGATGGCTCTGTGACGTATGGCAACAACCTCATTGTAGAAAGCGGCAACTCAGGCACATCACCAGCGGTTAAAGATGCCGCAAATACTGTGCAAGTGGATAATCTTGATTTCACTGCGATAAAAGATGAAGTTCTTACGCAATCAAAAGACTTCGCCAATATGGACGTGAATGGCGTTACAACGCTCAACTGTGGCGCTGCTAATTGCCTTGACGATGCAAGTACAAAAATCGACACCATTACGTTTACCGGCACTGACGATGTCAATATTTTTTCCATAGACAGTTCATGGTTCAGCGCCGCCGATAAGGGCATTGTATACGACTTCTCTACCACCAGCGTAAATATCATCAACGTGTTGGGGCAAAGTGTTGAGTTATTCGATACGGGCTTTTTTAACACGGCGTTTAAACAAGAAAATAGTTATTTTAGAGAAAACGGACAGTATCGCGACAACGATAATAATATCGATTTGCGCCACGACGGTCTGTACACCAATAACATTCTTTTCAACTTTGTTGATGCAACTGACATAACGCTTCACTCCGTTGGCGTTAAAGGTAGCGTTCTCGCCCCCTATGCGCAGCTGAGCTTCTATAATGGACATATAGACGGTAATGTTATTGCTGACAGTTTAATAACGCCTGAGGTAACCTTAGTGAATGACAAAGGTGAAGAGTATCTTGCGCCCACAGGTCAGATAAACAATTACCAGTTCGGCTCAATTAATGTGAGTGAGCCCGCCTCACTTGCACTGCTTTTTGGCGCTGGCTGCTTTATGATGCTGCGCAGGAAAAAGCGTTAAAGTGCTTTAAACTAAAGCGCAAACCCACGTAACCGAGGTGACGACAACAGAAGCTCGTCACTGGTTACGCCACTCCCCTCTCCACCTCGCCATCGAAACTGAATACCGGCCTCAAAGGCTTGGTATTCCACGGCAAATGCCTTACTCATATAGCCTGCTACAATCCAGTCATTACCAATACGATATTGCGCCTCAGCGAGGAAATTTCCGCTTAGTCCTGTGGTTTCAGAATAAGGCAAGGCAACTAACGGGCTGGCATCGCTATTTATATCGGGGGACGCTATAAGCGGAAAACGAGAGTCTGCCGTTTGCTCAAGTCGTGAAAGCGCTATTGCATTACTAAGCTTGAGTTGCCAATTCAGCGCTTCTAAGGTAAGCAGTTCTGAATACACACCTAAAGAAACGAAGTAATTGGGGCTAAAATATCCTCCGTTGCCATAAGTAAACCCAAATCTATTATGGTCATAGCCTGAGTAACTTGCGAAAGGACCAATGCGCCAATAATCAAGCATATCTGACACGTCTGTAGCAATATCGTAACTAACATCACCCCGCACAGAAAGTGCACTATTGCTGTCTACTGTCTCACCGTGTAAGGTGCTTATTTGTAACGTACCCGCTACAGACCAACGCGGTGCTAGTTCATAGGCTGCTAGCCCTCGTATGCCGTCTTCCAGTACATAGCCCCATGCGTCTTCATTTCTTGCGTTGAACGAGCCTGTTTGGCTAAGCATGCTGTCCTCTTTAGGGTAACGGAACAAGGTAGTGGCAAGCGTCAGCTTAGGTAAAAACCACGTTGCAGAAATTTGACCGGTAATATCAGCGTTTACGGGCTGATCAAACATGCCGTATTCCACATTTGCATAAAAGTTGAAGCCTACGTCTTGATAAGCAATATCGGCCCTTAGGCCTTTGTCTTCAAACCCAGTGATGTTGTTTGATACCGCGCTACGCACTCCATCTCCAAGCAAATCATCGCCCAGCCACGCTCCAGACTGTGCCGCGCCACTGTAGAACTGCTTATAATCCAGAAAGACCCGCCATTGCCAACCTTTGTAAATATCACCAATACCAATATAGCTGGTTAAAACGTCGAAATTTCCTAGCCCAGATTGACCTGAGCGAGAGCGCGTTGTGATGCCAGAAACCACACTGAATGCATCTTTAGTCTGCGCCGTTGTTGTACGCGTATCGGCGTTTATATAGGAAAGTAGAAATTGTTTTCTAGGCCATGCGCTACTATTCACCTGCGCCTGTCGGCGGGTATTTACTACCGGAAATGCTGATGCAAGCTGATTTAACTTCAGCCTATTGTCACTATTAAGCCTGACTAACTCGCCGGCAATAACATCATCCTCTGGATTTTGCTTCAGCACTTTTTCAAACGCTAACGTCGCCGTTTCACCATCGCCATATTTTGCTGCGGCCCAACCCAGTAAGGTTAGCTCATCAAGGGTTAATGCTCTTATATCGCCTAGCTGTTGGGCAGTTTCAATACTGTTTTTGTAATCTCCATCTTCATAAAAATAGAGTTGCTGCTGCGCTAGGCCATCGGCACATCGACGTAAAAAGCGTTCTGTATCAATGCTGCATGCCAACTGTCTGGCCCTTGCATGCTTTTGCTGTGCGCTTAGCGACAGATACTGACCATCGGCGTTTTGCGATAACACAAAGAGTTCGTAGGCCTCGTTGTACGCATCTTCATTGTATTTTCGCCACGCGCTTCCCTCTATAAGGGACGTGATCAAACTTGCGTTGGCAGCACCGTCTTTGTTGCTTTTACCGCTGGCAAGTAAACGCGCAAGCTGCTCAATATCCCTTTGCTGTATAGCCCTATTCACTATAAAAGTAGTGATGGTTTCTAAGCCTTGTTGAGCGGAGCGACGCTGCACCTCATTTGGGTTAAGCACCAGTGCGCTATCAAATTGCGTGCGCGCTAGGTTAAGTTGCCCACGATCAATGGCCGCCCACCCCATCAGTAAATAGAAGTTTGGCTGGTTTTCTTTCTCTGCTAGGGCTACTAGCTTATTAAACTCTGTATTTGATATTTGTCTGCGAGCTTGGGGTATTTTTTCTGCAAATATCGCGAGTGGCGATTTAGGTGCGTTGCTTACAGAACTAGGCTCATTTGATACAAGCTCCTTTTCGCTTGAAGCTGGCTGGCTCCCCTGTTGACTAGCCCCCTTTTGACCAGCGCCCTGCTTTGCACGTGACAGATTATTCAGTCGGTCTAGCGCGTTTTGCACTGGCTTCGATGGCTGCCAGCTAGGATATTGATAGCGCAAGCGCCCATACTCGTCGTTTGCGAGAGTTCTCTGCCCCTGCTCGATATGAAACCATAGCCCGGTAACATCGGGCTGACTTTCGTCAAAGGCATCAAACCCTAGCTCGCGTTCTTCATACGTAGTTTTAGATTGACCGTGAGCCATGTGAGGTGCCAACGTGGCAAGCATGACTAATTTCAAAAGGAAAAAAAGGAACAATCGGTTATTTATAGTCATGCTTTTCACCCCGATATATCCGAGACGGCCAGCATTGAAAGCAACAGTAGACTTGCCGAATAATAGTCAACCTCTCTGTTAATATCAGGCCAATCAGGTGCGGTGTCATTAACGATGTTATTAACCGCTTGCTCAACCGCACGCATGCCAAGGGTCATTGCATATTCCGCTGGTTTCTCGTCATCTAGCGAAAGGGTTGCTGGCACATAATCTTGTGACCACCATTTTGCGAATGGGCTTAACACATCATTGCGTTCAGCACTGGCTAAAAAAGTATCAGACCATGCTAAATGCAGAGGAATTCGCACCGCATTGAACCCAAATTCACTGGCAATAACATTGTTTGTTGAAAAACTCCCCTTGTATAAACGCGTCCAATCAGAGGGCAGTTGATGAGATGAGAACCGGGCTTTCTGCACTAGCGATATGCCGCTGGCGAATAATTCCTGCCAAATACTGGGGTATTCAGAGTAGTCAGAAAAGGCCGACAGGGCTGGGAACACCCAGTATGAAAGATTAAACTGAACGCCATCTTCGTTACTACTGAGACTAACGCCATTGCCGTTATCAAAGCCTGATTCCCCGGGTAGTAATAACGTATA
Organism: Alteromonas sp. P256; assembly: GCF_036864455.1. Classification (NCBI taxonomy): domain Bacteria; kingdom Pseudomonadati; phylum Pseudomonadota; class Gammaproteobacteria; order Alteromonadales; family Alteromonadaceae; genus Alteromonas; species Alteromonas sp. P256. The sequence continues at coordinate 90,049 of NZ_JAZETM010000011.1, read as the reverse complement.
GCCATCCCGTGTCACTATTAGCTTTTCTTCTATGGCCTGAATAATTCTGCGTGCTTCGTCTTCATAACTCGGTGTATTCCAGCGTTTTGCTGCCCTAAGCAGTGCCCAAGCAATTAATACATCGCCATCTGACGCATTATTGGGGTCGTCAACACAAGCGGTGTCCTTAGTCGTACAAGGTGTGTAGCGCCAGCTGAACAAACCGTCAGGTCGCTGCAATACGGTTTGGGTCCATTGCCATAGGCTATCAAAGGCTGCCCGGTCATTAGCATGAGCAGCGAACAACATACCGTAACCTTGTCCCTCAGAGTGAGAGACCTCATCGTTACCGGTGTCCACTATTCTACCGTCAATAACAAACAGCGCTTTATAGGCAATAAAACGCTGTTCAAATTGCTTGTTATCAGATTGCTTATTATAAGACTCCGTACACGACACCAAAAGCAATGCTAAGCAAAAGACAGCGGCGGCTTTAACTCTTGTTACCATGAGTCTTGTACTTTTTTATTCCGACGTTTAAGCAGTAAGTAAATAAATAAGCTGATTGAGAAAATCAGAACCACAAAACCAACTAACCAGTACCAGGGGTTGTTGGAAAGCCATAGTCTGAGTTGAAGCCACGCATCGTCAGACTCGCCAATTTCGTAAGTTTCATTCACCTGCATAACAAGGGAGGGTGCGCGGCTGTCGCTCCAAGCAAAGAAATCACCGGCTAACTGCCCCCACATCGATAAGCTCACTAAATCACTCACTCTGTCGTTGAGTAATTCAGAGGTTTGTGCGGCAAGGATAAACAATGTGTCGTTACTATCTGGGTTGGCGTGTGCGGTAAAAATAGCCTGCGGCCCTAAGTCGCTTTCTTGTATTGTGTTACCTTCCACTTTCATGGCTTTGAATGACCTATCTTGAGTCAGATTTCTCACCCGATTATGAAGGTTATTTTGAAGTTGATAAGACCAACGTTTCGTCGCCTCTATTGCCGTTGTAAACTCCGACTGTTGTACTTGTGACAGCGAGTCTGGCGTGCCCAATACAATTGCCGAGCCTGCAATCGCGTCCGATGGCATGCTTTCAACCGCCATATTATTAATAGTCAAATTAAGTAGCGGAGCGTTAGCTACCTGCGCTAATTTTGCACTTATCGTCAGCGCACTATCCATAAAGTCTGAAGACGGAATAATGATAGACGATGCAGGGGCTGACTCAAATCGTGCTAGGGGATAAGCCGTTTCGCCGAATAACGTTAAGCTTGGCTGTACTGCTACATGACCCGCATCAGGGAGGTCGATAGCAGAGGTGTTTTCCAACTGAAATATTAAATGACTTCCCGCGACTTCATCACACGCTACTCCTGCGAGAGGCGCACGCAGCGTCACATCAAAGTCGATATTGTTTGCTCCGCCTTTTAAGTATCTTGCAGGCACCGATAACTTGTAGTTTTTGAACACCTGCCCGTTCGGGTTATCAAGAGCAAGACCATGTACCAACTCATCGTTTACTTTCACATTCATGATAGAGCCAGGTCCATTACCCGCTCCGTACCCGAAATTAAGCAGTAAACCAACGCTGGCATTTTCCGGTACATAAAAATCAGCAGGTAGTAAGAATGAAGCACGTTTTGAAAAGTCTCCTTCATCTCTAAACCTTGCCGCAGATATCCCTAAATCTTGAAACTCGTAAGCAGTATCTGGTGCTGCGACTAGCTGTTTTTGTAATCGTGTTGCCTCCATACCAGCGTGAGACAATACGGTAATTTGAGAAGTTACATTTATCTCATCGTCCATAACTGCCAAGGTTTGCGCAGCTTTGTGTACTTCGTCAGTGGTATTGCCACTGACAATAAGGCGAAACGTGGAAGGGATAATCACGCGATTACCGATTGAAAATGAAGGCGTCACTTCTGTTTTTAAATAAGGGCCTTTAATACTGTTAACCGTGGCATCGGATAGCACAGGTGAGAGCGATCTGGCAGTACCTACTATTACATGTAACTGTGGCGTTTGACTCTTAGCTAAGGCGCTGTCAGGACGATTATTTTGAGAACCAACCCGTGTGTACCATGCTGAGCGCTCATAACGCTGAATATTTTCTTCTGTCCAGCGCTGTCCCTCGTTAGCAGTGTCTAATTCAGGTAATACATACCCCTCATCAAAGGTCTCATGCTTTAGCTCAAGGGGTTGATATTGATTACGTAGCGCTAGTGCCTGACCTACTAATGAAAGAGTGCGCTTGGTAATGTCGTCTTCCACATCTGTTGCTGTAATCAACGACACGTCTCGCAGGCCGCCAATTCCTGGGTTAAAGAAGCCATCTAACTTATCGAATGTGAAAGTATCAACGTTATTACTTGAGGTTATTTGCAAGGTTGAATTATACATATTCACCTCGCTCCATAGTTCAGGTGCACTGCCATCTACACACTGATTTGCATAATGCTGACTAACACTGAATGTAAGCGTATTGAAGCCATCTCGCCATAACTTAGCCGGTATGGGCACTTCAGAGATAAGTGAGGGACGGTCAGGGTCGAATCGTATTTGACCGATAGTGGCGTTATTAAAACGTACAACAAGCTGAGAACGTTTTTCTATAAGCGCCTTAGAGCTGATTACATCTAACGTAAGCACAGCGTTATCAACGTCGGTAATTGAAGCCAAAGGAATAGCAAAATCGATTGAGTCCGCTTTACCTTCTAGCCGAATAATACTTTCGCCGGCAAAAAAATCGGTGAGACGATAGGTATTTGTTTCAGCATTAACGGTAAATGCTAATAGTAAGCTCAACAACAACATAGGATAGATTTTTATCATTTTTGTTTATTCCTTGGCAGAACTTATTTTGTGACTTATTTTTTTGCCTGCAATATCTAGAGCATGAAGAAAATGCAAAAGAGCAGGTTTTAATCCAACACTCAGTACGTGCTTAGCACCGTACCAGTACGTAATCGCGCGCGTTCTTCTTCGCTGAAATGACATCCATCTACGGCTATCTGCTAATGCAAAGGCAACAACTTCGCTGTGCTCCTCTTCCGTTGAAGGGGAAAACTGCACGCGAAGCAACGACAATTTACTATCGTAGTTTAATACCGTAACGGGTAAGTGAACGTTCTTATTTAATGCCTCGCACCACGTTGTCAGTTTGGCTTGGTCAGAAAATAACGCCCCCTCACCTTTTAGCTTCATCCTTGCTCCGCCTATTGAGAGATCCACAAGGTCGCCGACCCAGGCCTGTCCTTTCTGGGTGCTTATTACGACATTGTTGGTAGCGGGTAACCTAGATTGCGATCGCACTTGTTTTCTTTCTAACAACACGCTCAACACCGACATTAACAATAATAGGTTGAATCCGTTCCACAGCATAACAACCACGGTGAGCTCTCTACTTAGCGGCTCGGTGATAAATTTATACACCCCAGTGAAAAAAGCAAACAACAATATAAGAATAAGCCAATAAAAGACATTGGCGAGTGGCGACACAAAAGTTTTGTCTAAGCTTTCCCCTTTTGGCGTAACCACAAAGGAAGGCTCTCGAGGCTTTATAAAAACCTTTATAAGCGCTTTGAGTGTGAAGGCACACTGTAAAATTTCGTATATTTCAGAAACCAAGGGCCATCGCGTTCGTCCAAACAGCATAGTGGAAATCATATACGTCGCGATAACATGAGGAATGGTATAGGCCAGTATTTCAAGCATAGAGGCATGATATACCTGCAGTCCAAACACAAGATAAGCCAAAGGCATGAGCAGAAATATAATACGCGCAAAAGGAAATAACCAAAACATGATAGAGCTCATATACCCTACACGCTGATACCACTTGAGACCCTCGGCTTTAAAAGGCTTTTTCAACAAAAGAATCTGCGTCATTCCTTGTGCCCAACGCATTCGCTGCTGAATGAACGCATCAAACGTTTCGGGTGCCAAACCGCTCACCATTGGCCTATCTACATAAACCGATTCATAGCCTAATTTATGCAAATCTAACGCGGTTTCTGCATCTTCAGTAATTGACTCACCAGATATTCCCCCTACCAACTCGAGGTGCGCTCGCCTCATCAGGGCCGCAGAACCACAAAAGAAAGAACTGCCCCAGTAATCGAGGCCTTTTTGAATAGTCCCGTAAAACATGTCGTTTTCAGAGGGCATTCTCGTGAAGGCTGAAAAGTAGTTTCGTTCAACAGGGTCAGGGTTCGCCATAAAATGTGGAGTTTGCACCAAAAAGACATTTTCGTTTTTCAACATCCAAGGCACGGTTCTATCGAGAAAGTCTGATGTGGGCACGTGGTCGGCGTCTAAGATGACAATAAGGTCACTGCTAGTATTCCCTATAGCACTATTTACGTTGCCCGCTTTCGCAAATTCATTCTTTGCGCGAGTGTGATAATCAATATCGTGTTTTTCACAAAGCGCCTGAAGGTTGCTTCGTCGTTTCTTTGCCGCTGCTGCAGCAGTTTCATTACTTGCATTAATTTTTTGATCAGTACCGCCATCGTCCAACAAGTGTATAAATAGCTTGTCCTTGGGATAGTCGAGGATTTTAGCGGCGCGAATTGTCACCTCAAGAATATCAACATCTTCATTATAGGTGGGGATCATGACGTCTACAGAAGGCAAGCGCTCTGTGTCTATGTCTTTCAAAGTGAGCAGCGGTCTACTAAGGGGAAACGCATTGACAATAGCACCCAAAACGGAGGTGATGCCTGCATAAATTTCAGCAATAAATAATAGCCAAACCGCAATAAGCGAAAAAATGTCGGTATAGGTGAGCGTATACAGTCCTCGCCATAGCAAATAACGAGTGGTTAAGGCTGTGCCCAATACAAGGGCTAAAATTCGGAAAAAGTGTTGATGGGGCTGTGTGTGTTGAGCTTCTTTGCTACACCAAGAAATTGAAATTAGCACTAACAATGACGCGAAGAGCTGCCCGATAGCATCCATTGGCGCTAACAAAATGGCGCCAAGCAGCACAGAGGCTAATAATAGAGCGCCTACGTACTGTACTGGGTTCGATACGTTCTCATGTGGCGAGTTGTCCAATATTGCGATCCGCTATGTGTATTTTTGTGACACTAGCATAGTTTGCCCTGTTAATTAGCGTAACTTCACCATTTGACAGTTCAACCTCGTGATTACTTTTATAGAACATTCTAGAAATGCTATCACGTTGCTCTTGCGCACTTTTCGTTGCAACACACCACGCAGGGTACGTCGCAATTCCGCATATTCCTATTATTATAATGCCATAAAAAACTGAAGGTGGTAATGATGGTGCAACAAATAATGAAAACAGTAAGGTAGCCATGCTTGCCGTAACTAAAATAGCCGTTAATTTACGGTAACGAGTAATATTATTTAGTGTGCGCTCAGCGTTTAGTAGCAGGTGCAACCTCTTCTGCCAAAGTTTTTCGGTCTCTAATTGTGATTGACCACCAATAACGCCAGAATGTGACTCTTGAGTATCTGGCGTCGCACCATCGCTTTGTGAGCGACGTTGCCCCTTCGCGAGTTCATATATATTTACAGGAACACAGTCTGCAAACTTACGCTCTAGTTCGTCGCTAAAATCATTCTTTTGATGTTCACTGCGAAACTTATATTCTTTGTCCATAACGCATCTCCCCCAAAACCTCAAATGAGTTTACTTCTACCCACTACTAGGAAACATCGCGGCATTTATACTTACTAATTAATAAGAATACGCTTAGATACGCAAAAGCGTTATTGAACTTTCGCCTATTGAACTTTAGGGTTATGTTATATAGCAGGATTGATGAAAGTAAACACTTACTTTTTAAAGTCGAACCAGCACAAAAAGGGCCATTATTTCTTTGAGATAATGGCCCTTTTTGAATGTTGATGGTCCCAACTTTTGACTATTAAGGTTACCGCTTTAACTTACTTATGATGCTAATGAGGTTACTTATATTAAAAACAGTACCAAAAATACTGCCCACGGATATCGCGTAAATTAAGCCCAGTGACTCGGCGACGAGAAAGGTTCTTCGTATTTGATGGGTGTCTCTTATTACAATAGAGCCAATGGTAAAAATGAGTGAGGAAGCATAGGCGATAAATATGTTCCAGTGATGCTCAAGCACAAACCACTCGTAGCATAAAAAACCAACATTAATACCAATAAAGGCAAACAGAATAAGGTTACTTCTATTTTTGATCGCAATGATGTTGCGAACGCTAGCGAGAAGAGTCCCTACCCCTGCAGCCATAGCATCTAGCATGAAGAAATGGGCACTCAAACTTGCTAAAGCAAACGCGGATATCAGCAGATAGCGGTCAACGTTATTTTGTCGGTATCCAATGAAATTTAAAACAACAGCAATTGCACCAAATGCTTCGGCAACGACAACCATGATTTTTCTCTTTTAAAATTTTAGATAAAACGGGCGGCAAAGCGCCTTAAACGCAGATGAATACTCACCATTGTTATCACGTATTGTAAGGGATGGATATGTGTCTTCAGGTTTAGCTACCCTTTCGCTGTCTCCATCATAAGCGCGTCGAGCCTGAAAACGGTAGACGCATAAGTAGGGATCACTTTTGCTATCGTGTTTTACCACTAAGCAACCTGTAACAACTAGGTTGAACGCTAGCGCTGCTTGCTCTATTTCGACCATTCGTCGATAAGGATAAACGCAGTAAAGACTCCCCGCCGCAGATACGTTATTCGCCGCAAACTGAAAAAGTGCAGTCGGCGAAAGTAAGCCAGTTTGTCGCGCACTGTGTCTTGCATTGGTTTGGCTAGCAAAAGCATTAGTGGGTTTATTGCTGTGCTCAAAATAGGGCGGGTTCGATACAATAATATCAAAGCTAGTCTTTGGCTTATAAACCTCTAGGGCTTGGTGGTGCACCGAAATTCGCTTCGACCACTTTGACATCTCAACATTATTTACAGCCTGCTGCGCCGCGTTTTCATCTACCTCAATCGCCTGTATGTCGGCAACAGTATCGGTTTTTTGCGCCATCATAAGGGCGAGAATGCCCGTTCCAGTACCGATGTCCAGCACACTTTTGGCCCCATTGGGATTTACCCAACTTCCAAGAATTAGACTATCGGTATTCACCCTCATGGCACACTTATCTTGCGCCACACTGAATTGCTTACAACGGAACATTGTTTAAGAACATAGAAAATAAAACACGGCAGAGATCTTACCTCATCTATTCTATCCCAGCACGCGTGATGGAATAGATAAATAAGAATAAATATTAATTGAGACAAGCATTAGCGCTAGGCCGATACCTTTCTTACCCTTTTAAACCCGCTTTTTATGTTAATCCACTCTCTATATGTAAACCGCTTTCTATTTTCAACTCACTTACCATTTTTGTAGTGACATCATATTTCTTGCTACATCAATTGGCGCCACGGGACGATACTTTTTAAGCGGCCCTTTCATTATAGATTGCCAAATGGGCGCGGTTTTTTGCGCAACATCTTCAAGTAAGCGAGATTCATCTCGGTTACCTAACAATAATGACGGCCTGACCGCGGATGCATTTGGCAGCTGTGGCATACGCATAATGGCATTTTCAAGCTCGCCTTTTACCCTGAGGTAAAAATTACTACTTTTCGCATCAGCCCCTACAGAAGACACCCAAACAAAGCTATCGGCACGCTGGGCACGGGTAAGCTGAGCCGCAACGTGGATATATTCAAAATCTACACGTCGAAATGCTTTTTTCGAACCTGCCTTTTTAAGGGTGGTGCCTAAGCAGCAGTAAACATGATTAACGCTAAAGTAACCTTGAAAGTCTTGAAGATTGTCAAAGTCGATAACCACCGGTCTTAATCGGCTGTGTGGGTCGTTGAACATCTGTGCAGACAGGGGCTTACGCACCAAGCATGTCACTTCATCGTAACGCCTGTCCTGTAAAAGCATATTTACGAGCGTTCGTCCGACTAAACCTGTCGCTCCTAGCACCATTGCGGATTTCATACTTTGCACCTTGTATCATGTGATGGTTTCTCTACAATCTAACCTTCGACAGTAAAATATGCAGATAACAATGAAAAAAGCCCTTTTAATTGGAGCCGCTATGCTCTCTACTGCTTTACACGCTGAAACGCTCACTATTGAGCGAATTTTCTCATCACCTTCTTTAGACGGCAGCGCCCCTCGCACACTCAAAGTGTCTCCCGATGGCGAGCGCGTTACGTTCTTAAAAGGAAAGCAAACCGACTACGAACGTCTCGATCTGTGGGAATACCACATCAACAGTGGCGAAACCCGCATGCTGTTCGATTCTAACGACTTACAAAGCGGTGAAGAAGTACTTTCTGATGAAGAGAAAGCCCGTCGCGAGCGTATGCGCCTAAAAGGTAGCGGTATAGTAAGCTACGAATGGTCTGACGATGGTAAAGCTCTACTCTTCCCTCTTGGCGGTGATGTGTACTATCACAAACTTGGCGAAAAAGGAGCCAAGCAGCTACTCGATACCGATGCCTTTGAGACAGACATCAAACTATCTCCTAAAGGTAATTACATTTCTTACGTTCGCGATCAGAACCTTTATGTAAAACATATTGCATCGGGCAAAGAGATGGCAATTACTAACGACGGCGGTGGCAACATCAAGTTTGGTATGGCCGAGTTTGTTTCCCAAGAGGAAATGGGAAGAATGACCGGGTATTGGTGGGCGCCGGATGAAAGCAAAATTGCGTTTACTAAAGTAGACGAAAGCCCTGTAGACGTTATTACGCGAACTGAGATTTACGCTGATGACATCAAACTGATTGAACAAAGGTATCCTAAAGCGGGTACACCCAATGTGGTTGTGGAACTTGCCATTCAGTCGCTAGACACTAACGAGCGTACGTGGGTAGATTTAGGCGAAGATAAAGATGTGTACTTTGCCAGAGGCCAATGGATGCCGGACAGCACAACATTTACCTACCAATGGCAAACACGCGATCAGCAAAACCTTGAGCTTCGTGCGTACAACACGCAAACAAAAACCCAGCGTGTACTGTTAAATGAAAGCAGTGATACCTGGGTTAACCTGCACGACGACCTGTATTTCCTCAAAGACAAAGGTCAGTTTGTTTGGGCCTCTGAGCGCGATGGATTCAAGCATCTATACCTTTTCGATAATAGCGGAAAAATGGTTAAGCAGCTCACATCGGGAGACTGGGTAGTTGACAGTATTGAAGCCATCGACACGCAAAACGACCGCATTTTCTTCTCTGGCCGCAAAGACACACCGTTGGAAAGTCACATTTATGTTGTCCCTTTTGATGGACAAGGCACCAGCGATATAGCGCGTATTACTAAATTAGGCGCCTATCATGACGCAACCTTCAGCAGCGACGCTTCTATTTTTATCGACCGTTTCTCTACTGTTAACTCTCCTTTCCAAGTCAGTTTAAACGATGCTTCAGGCAAACGTATTACGTGGCTTGAAGAAAATAAAGTAGAAGAAGGCCATCCTTTGCACGCCTATATGGATAGCTGGACCAAGCCTGAGTTTGGCGATATTCAAACAAAAGACGGTGCAACGCTAAAATACCGTATCTACAAGCCAGAGAGCGCGGTAGAAAACCCGAATAAGAAACTGCCTGTTATCGTGTATTTATATGGTGGCCCCCACGCACAAGTGGTTACCAATAAGTGGGCGGGAAATCGTGGCTTATTGATGCAACACTGGGTTGACCAGGGTTATGTGGTCTTCACGGTAGATAACCGAGGCTCTAACTACCGAGGCAAAGCGTTTGAAGATCCTATTTACAAAAAAATGGGCTTTATCGAGGTTGATGACCAAGTTGCCGGCGTTGAATATTTACGCACGCTTCCCTTCGTTGATGCTGACAACATTGGTATTCACGGACACAGTTATGGTGGCTACATGACCCTTATGGCCATGTTTAAAGCGGGCGACTATTTTGCTGCAGGTGTATCCGGTGCTCCCGTTACCGACTGGCGTTTATACGACACCCACTACACCGAACGCTACATGGGTAACCCAAACACCGAGAACGATGCTTACACGGCGTCCTCTGTCTTTCCATATGCGAAAGACTTAAAAGGCGACCTGCTGATTTACCACGGAATGGCTGATGACAACGTACTATTCACCCACTCCACAATGCTTTATAAGCACTTGCAGGACTTGGCTATCCCGTTTGAAACCATGGACTATCCAGGTAAAAAGCACAGTCTTCGCGGTAAGCAAACTGGTATTCACTTATACAAAACCATTACCAACTTCTTTGAGAGAAATTTGAAGTAAGAAAGGTTTGGCGAAAAGGCTTATGGGAAAAACCTAAGCGACAAAAAAGGGCATAACAATTTTTTGTTATGCCCTTTTTTATTTTGAAAGCGTCTTGGCCGACTAACGACCAGCATATCTTTTATGCAAACATCTGATTGGCAAGGTTCTTTTGCACTGCCTGTGCCGACGATGCACTTAGTTCAATTTCAATAGCATCTGATTTACCCGACAGCCAAATTTTAAGCTCTGCATCGGTATCAAAATGTCCAGCTGTTTCAACAATAAACTGGGTAATAGACTTGTACGGAATAGAATGATAATTCACTTTTCGCCCCGTCAGCCCCTGCTTATCAATTAATATTAATCGCTTATTGGTAAACACACTCAAATCTCGAACCAATTTAAATGCTGACGTAACCGTTTCGTTATCAGCAAGTATGGGAGACAGTTCTTCCTGAACATCTTCAGAACTTGTCTCGCTCGCATTTCCCATTATTGTATCGAATAAACCCATTTTATTTTCCTTTTCAAACTGCTGGGAACTACACAGAGGCAAGCTTCATACGCCATTGAACCCTGTGTGCCAAAGGCTTTGGCTTGTCGAGCGCAAAACCCTGCCCAAAGTCTACATTTAGCTTTTGCAACACTTGGGCAGTTGCATTATCTACAACAAACTCGGCGACGGTTTGTTTACCCATACTGTGCGCAATATTATTGATGGCAGTTACTGTAGCATGGTCTATTGGATCGTGAACAATATTTCGCACAAAGGAACCATCAATTTTTACGTAGTCCACATCAAGGTTTTTGAGATAGGTAAACGATGACATTCCTGCCCCAAAATCATCTAAAGCGAAGCTACAGCCAATATCTCTGAGTGTGGAAATGAAATGCTTTGCGGCGGCCAAGTTTGTAACGGCTGTGGTTTCCGTTATTTCAAAGCAAATTTTTTCAGCGGGCACTGTGGTTCCCTGCATGCGCTGTACTATTTTTTGCAGTGCAATCTCATCACCCAGGGTTATACCTGACAAGTTGATGGCGACTTTGCCCACATTATCGAGATGTGCAGGGTTAGCTTCTAACATTTTCAATGTGTTATCAACGACCCACAAGTCCACTTTATTCATCAAACCATGGCGCTCGGCAAGGGGAATAAATAACCCCGGACTAATAAGACCGCTTTCGCTTGCGTTTAACCTCAGTAAGATTTCATAGTGCTGAGGATAATGTGTGCTTACCTCGCTAGGTACGTTAAGAGGCATAATGGCTTGGCTGTAAAGCTCAAAACCATCGTTTTGTAACGCTTTGTGAAGCGCCTGCAGCACTTTATTTTCGCTGTCGTCGATAGCAAGTTGTGCATCTCCTTCTCGGTATACAAAATAACGATTACGTCCCAGATGCTTTGCCTTATAACAGGCATTGTCTGCCGCCTTTATTAGTGCCTCTGCGCTTTGTGCTTGCGCATTTATTTCGATAACACCGATACTAGCACCAACAAAAAATAATTTATCGTCGTACACAAAGCGATAGTTCGATACAGCAAGTAAAAGCTTATCCAACCGTTTCAAAACAGCGTCTAGTCCTTGATCTCTAAAAATAATGCAGAATTCGTCACCACCGATACGAGCCAGTAGATCATCTCCGTTTACGTATTGCCTGAACACCGTGGAGATTTCTTTTAACAGTTTATCACCAGCTGGATGACCGCAACTGTCGTTAACTAATTTAAAGCGATCCATATCAATAAAACACATCACACTGCGACGCTGATTCTGACTTTTTGAATCGCGTATATTCCGCAGAACTGAAGAGGTAGAATCCCCCATTAACTCAACTGTTTTATTCTCTGTTCTAGTCTCGTTAAGGATCTGTCGAAGCTGTGCATTAAAGGCATAGCGGTTGAGCAAGCCTGTTAATTGGTCGTGATTTGCTTGGAAGTGCACTTCTTCGTGCAATGCCAACTCTTTGGTGACGTCGCGGGCAATCCCCTCGACCGCTGTTAAGTGTCCCTGGTCATTCAAAATGGGTGTATCCGAGAACTCGACGACATAGCTTTTGCCACATTGCCCTTGATAATGCACCAAATAGGGTGCAGGCTTTTGACCTCTTGCTATTGCCTCTCTTATCTCAAAAGTTTCATCCGGCACTTGCTGTACGTAGCGCGTTTCTTGTGAACAAAACTGCTCTGGCTTATAGCCCAGTATCTTTTCAACACCCGCACTCACGTAAATAAAACTGTGCTCTGCGGTTTTGGTGTACACAAAATGACGATGCATCCCGTCGACTAAGCGACGATAACGCTCTTCACTATCCTTCAAATCTTGCTGCGCTTTAAAGCGTTCGGTCACATCTCGAATCGTTAAGGCTATATTATTACCTGCTTTTACCACTTGAATTTTTATCCACTCGGGTACAATTTTGTCGCTGTGAATTGCAACGTAACCCTCATAGGGCGCTCCGTTTTTAGCTACGTTTGCTGCTTTCTCAAACTCTTCAGGTATACCTAAAAAACGGGACTGCTCTGCCAAACTCATTTTTTTCATGACATCAAACGCCCCTCTAAAAAGATATTGGCTGTATGAGTTTGCTTCTACCAGGGTGTAGTCATTCTGTGAGGGTTGATAAATAAGCAGTGCATCTAATGACGCCTCGCTTGCAGTAAGGTAACGCTGCTGACTCACTGAAAGATGTACAGCACCTTTTAACTGCTTATGAAATACGTAGCTGACTAGCGCAGACATCAGTAAGCCAATGCCAATAATCAGTATTCCTGCGTTAAACGGGCTAAACTGGGACTGCATGGAGAGCGTGATATCACGGTCTATAAACTTAAAGGGAGATAGTGAAACGAGTGTCCCATCATCCACCATTTCACCACTAGCAAACAGCGTGCTGTTGCCTGCCTGTAACTTAAAGTTAAACTGAGGGCCAACGAGTTCGCCAAGCATGACACCCAAAATGGTTTGTACGTCGAAGCCAGCTACAATATAACCATGCTCAGGCTCTTGAGGGCTGATTGCTCGTCCCAGCAAAATGTGATGATGTTGCGTGGAGGGAGAATAGAGCAACGCACTATTCAGTGACTCTGATAGCGTTGGAATAGGAAGGCCAAGCGCAGCCATAGGCTCGCCAATAAGGCTATTGTCGATACGAGTTTTAGTACCTGCTTCAGGGGTAGCGACCCACTGGATTGTTCCAGTTTTGTCGATATACGCCAGAGAACTATAGCCCCGCTGCATTCCCATTAAAGATAATGATTGAGTATTAAACCAGTCAACTGGATTTGGCTCAAAGGTTGGCCAATTCTGCATCAGGTTATAAATTGCTTTAACTCGTTCAGTGGAAAATACTTCTAAGCTGATTTTCACTTGCTCGGCTACCGACTGCGCTTTTGATATCCTTGCGCTTTGTTCATCCTTTTGAATATAAATACCGGTGGAAACGAACAACATAGAAAGTAATAAGAACAACACCGTGGGTAATGCATAAACACGATGGTTTATCCTATCGAACATGACTAAATCTCCGGAAACATAGTTCTTAAGAGTAACAAAGATTTATGAAGCAAATATGAATTGTCTTCGGTAGTATTCAATTCAGCGATTTAACTTTTTTATTATTAATGAGTGGTAGTTATGGGCAAAACGCCAGACTTTGACAGTGTTAAAAAAGCAAGCACGCGTATCAATGAAGTAGTTAAACGCACGCCTATTGTTGAGTCGACGCTGTTAAACTCGTGGATGGGTCATAGAATTCTTTTTAAAGCTGAGTGCTTACAAACCATTGGCGCTTTCAAAATTCGTGGCGCAATGAACTTCCTAGCCAAATTAAAGGAAGAAGGCCGACTGCCATCACAGGTTGTCGCCAACAGCTCTGGAAATCACGCACAGGCGGTAGCCTATGCAGCGGCTCACTTTGGTATAAAAGCCACTATTTTCGCCAGTGAAAATATATCCCCAATAAAAGCGGCGGCTACAAAGAGCTACGGCGCAGAATTGAAGCTGTTTGCTACTCGCCCTGAGGCAGACATTGCGGTGAAAGAAGCGGCTAAGGGCGCTGATACCGTATGGATACCGCCTTTTAACCATGAAGATATTATTGCCGGACAAGGCACTGCAGCCTTAGAGGCACTTGAAGACGCAGGAAACGTAGACGCAGTATTTGCGCCCTGTGGTGGTGGCGGCCTTCTAGCAGGAACGCTATTAGCGACACGAGCATTGCAACCCAACGCATTAGTGATTGGCGCCGAGCCCGTTGAAGCGAATGACGCTTCCCAGTCGCTGCAGGCAGGTAAAATTGTGGCCCTTGAGCACGCGCCAGTTACCTTAGCAGACGGTGCAGCCACCCCCAGTGTTGGTGATGTAACGTTTGAGTTACTACAACAACTCGATGATTTTTATGAAGTTGACGAGCTGCAGATTGCATATTGGACTCAATGGCTACACCATCTATTGAAGTTACATATAGAACCCACCTGCGCAATGACAATGGCGGCAGTGGCATCGTGGGCTGCTAATACCCCTTCGGGCAAAACAGCGTTAGTTATGCTCTCTGGTGGAAATATCAGCCAAGCGTCAATGACAGCAATTTGGGAGCAAGACTTTTTACTTCAACCCCCTATTATAGATTTCGACGACGCAACAGAAGAAGAATTATGAAAACAAAACCAATGAAAAAGCTAATAACCGGCCTCACGCTCGCGGCATCCTGTATTACACTTAGCTCTGTTATTTCTATTACTGTTATTTCTACTAACTATGTAAACGCAGCAACACTGGTTAAAAACGTAAAAGGCTACACCCTAAACGACAGTGGCACACTTGTTAAATTCAGTAATATGGTAATGGACGAAGGCAAAGTACTCGCCCTTGATGCCAAGGCAGAAAACTTTGACATTAGCACAACTATCGATGGCGAAGGAAAAGTCATGCTTCCTGGGCTTATCGATGCTCATGGCCATCTGTTAGGGTTGGGCGCCAACCTGTTAGAAGTGAACTTACGAGAAAGCACAAGTGCAAGCAATGCGGCAAAAATGGTGTCAGATTATGCGTTCGCAAATAAAACGCAAAGCTGGATTACCGGTCGCGGCTGGAACCAAGAGTTGTGGAGCGACCGTGCTTTTCCAAACGCCAGCGACCTAGATAAAGTAGTATCAGACCGCTCGGTAGTGCTGACGCGGGTTGATGGACACGCTGCATGGGTCAATACCAAAGCGATGGAAATTGCCGGCATCACCAAAGACACCAAATCTCCCGTTGGTGGCGAAATAATTAAAGATGCCAACGGCAACCCTACTGGCGTATTTATCGATAACGCATCAATGCTTATTGAAAAACACTTACCCTCGGCAAGTAATGCTATTTATCAGCAGCAGTTAGAGGCAGCTGGCGAACACTTGCTGGCAAACGGAATAACGTCAATGCACGACGCTGGCATTAGTCGCGATGTGTATGACTTCTATTTAAAAGAGTCGGTAGAAAGTGACTTACCTATTCGTATTTACGCCATGGTGAGCGCTACCGATCCTGAGTTATCCACCATGCTGGGTAACGGGACTATTCGCGACAACGACGACTTTTTGTATATTCGCTCTGTAAAAGCCTATGGCGATGGCGCACTCGGCAGTCGTGGCGCGGCGCTATTAGAGCCGTATTCAGATGCACCTCATCAACACGGCTTATTACTGACTCAGCCAGAAGATATGAGTGAGCTATTCACTACCGTAATAGGCGCAGGGTTTCAGCTGAACTACCACGCTATTGGCGACAAAGCGAATCACGTAGCGCTTAATGAGTTTGAAAGTACATTTGACCGCATTGGCGGAAGCGAACTGCGCAACCGTATTGAGCATGCGCAGGTTATTGCACCTGACGACCTAGCGCGCTTCTCTGGCTTGAAGGTGCTTCCATCCATGCAGCCTACCCATGCCACCAGCGACAAAAATATGGCAGAAGATCGCATCGGTAAAGATCGAATGAAAGGCGCTTATGCGTGGAAAACACTGCTAGATTCGGGCATTGCACTGCCACTTGGCTCCGACTTTCCTGTGGAATTGGCCAACCCGTTTTATGGCCTACACGCTGCGGTGACCCGTCAAGACAGAGACAATCAGCCGGTTAAAGGGTGGTATGCTCACGAAGCTTTGTCTATCGAACAAGCCTTCAAGGGCTTTACTCTTGATGCCGCCTATGCGGGACATATGGAAGATACATTGGGGACACTAACTCCAGGTAAATGGGCTGACTTTATTTTAGTCGACCAAGACATCTTCAGTATTGAGCCTCAGCACATTTGGAAAACAAAAGTACTTTCAACCTATGTTGCCGGTGAACACGTTTTTAGCCTAAACAATGACTAGAAACAGCCTGCTCACTAAGGGTATTGGCGGCATTGGTGCCGCCTTACTTGTACTGAACGGCCTTATCGGCGCTGGTATTTTTGCCTTGCCTGCTAAAATGGCTGCAGAGTTAGGCGCGTTTAGCCCTTATATATTTCTTATTTTTGGCGCCCTCATGCTCACCATTGTATGGTGTTTTGGGCAGCTTGCTGTTTTTTATCAAGAAACTGGTGGCCCTGTTATTTACGCCCGTAAAGGGTTTGGAAATGCAGCGGCCTTTCAAACGGGGTTTGTGTATTACCTTGCCAGGGCCACTGCCATTGCGGCCAATATGCACGTTCTGCTGCTATACGCCGGCTATTTGTGGCCAGAAATCAACGCAGGAATGGGAAAATCTCTGGCAATAATAGCGCTCACTAGCCTACTCATATTTGTCAATATTGTGGGGCTAAAAGCAGCAATGCGCTCCCTCGACACAATCTCTGTTTTGAAGCTATTGCCCTTTGTAGCGCTTATTGGCGTAGGATATTGGCAACTTGATTTCTCTACTGCTTCGCCCGTTGTCACCCCAACATTAGATACCATTTCTGCAGGCGCACTCATTACGCTTTACGCCTTTATCGGTTTTGAAACGGTTGTGGTTACCAGCGGCGAAACTAACTCTCCTAAGAAAACCATTCCAAAAGCATTAATGCTGACAGTGTCAGGTATAGCGTTATTCTATTTCTGCGTTCAGTGGCTTTACTGGCATACGCTTGGCGCTGCAACACCCGATAGCGCTCCGTTAATCGCCCTTGCTAATATTATTTTTGGTGAAACTGGCGCGCTGATAATGACGTTGACCGCCGTTGTGTCTGTAGCTGGAAACCTACTTGCCAACATGATTTCAACATCACGTCTTACGTACTCCATGGCACGTCAATCTCTTATCCCAAACACATTGGGTAAGCACTGGCTTGGCAAAGTGCATAACGAGTTTGCCACTCCATATATTTCGGTTTTAGTATTAGGTGTTTTTGCAGGCGTTATGGCGCTAAGCGGAAGCTTCGTGTGGCTTGCAATTTCAAGTGTATTAGCAAGGCTTGTAGTTTACGCGGTGTGCGTTGTAGTGCTCATGAAAGCGCAACATCAGCTCACCTACACACCCAACATCGTCAAACGTGCAGTACCCTTTATAGCCCTGGCTGTGTGTATTTGGTCGATCAGTCAGTCGGCAACCAATGCTTGGTTATTCTTAGTTGGCGAGCTGGTGATAGGCGCAGCACTTTACTGGCTGTTCACGAGAAACGCGAAAGACTAAAAGCGTTAATTTGCAAAAAAAAGAGAAATATTGTGGAAATTATTGTTATACCCGTGACTCCATTCGCTCAAAATTGCTCCCTAATATGGGACCCAGACTCTATGAAGGGCGCCTTTGTCGACCCTGGTGGCAACGTAGATAAATTGATCAAAGCGGCAAACGATAACCACGTTGATATTGATAAAATAATACTTACCCATGGCCACCTCGACCATGTTGGCGGCACCGCAGAAATAGCGTCACATTTTAATGTGCCCATTATCGGTCCACATAAAGGTGATAAGTTTTGGTTAGATGCCCTCATGCAGCAAAGTCAGATGTTTGGCTTTCCACCTGCTTCGCCCTTTGAGCCTAACCAGTGGCTTAACGATAATGACACCATTGCTGTTGGCGGTTTAACGTTAAATGTGTTGCATTGCCCTGGGCATACCCCCGGACACGTAGCGCTGGTTGAACGCACTAGCAATAAAGTGATTGTTGGAGATATTATTTTTGCAGGGTCGATTGGACGTACAGACTTCCCGCAGGGCAATCAGCAGCAGCTGATAAGCTCAATAAAGAAAAAGATCCTCACGCTTCCCGATTTGATGACCATTTATCCAGGGCATGGGCCTACCACCACCATCGCCACAGAGAGGGCAACCAACCCCTATGTGTCTGGGCCTTATGGTTGATTGCTGTGGGGTTAATTGCATTGGGGTTAGTTACACGAGATGCCGCACTCGCTTTCGCCATCTAACATTCTGTGTATTTAAAGCAGAAGCGGCGACGTCAGTTTTAGCCTAGATAATGAATTAACGCTTACTCGTAAGCACCACTTGCGTAATGCAGTTCATAGCTGTGGCTGTAAATTTCAAGAATGTTCCCAAACGGGTCTTCCATGTAAATCATGCGGTAAGGCTTTTCACCAGGGTAGTAATAACGCGGCGCTTTCATGCGCTTTTTACCACCAGCGGCTACAATTTTGTCTGCAAGGCCTTCAACATCTGGGTCTTGAACACAGAAGTGAAAGATGCCCGTTTTCCAGTATTCAAAGTTGTCTTCTGGGTTTTGCTGATCTTTAAATTCGAATATTTCCACCCCTACTCTGTCTCCAGTAGATAAGTGAGCTATGCGAAATTTTTCCCAGCCAGCACCGAAAACATCGGTGCACATCTCACCAATTGCAGAATCATCTTCAAGAATTTCTGTTGGCTTCATGATCAAGTACCAACCTAGTACTTCGGTGTAAAACTTTACGGCCGCGTCTAAATCGGGAACTGATAACCCAATATGAGAAAACGTACGTGGATACGGTGTTTTTACTGCTTCAGTCATCACTTACTCCTCTTAACGCATGCTTGCGTTAAACAAATAGTAGAAGGAAACCCAAGCCACTCAATAGAATGCCTGTGAGTCAACGTGAAGCGATGATAGCTAGACAAAGGTAAAACTTGAAATTATCATTAATTCTCACTTTGATAATTTAAAATTATAACCATGATTAATCCTATTTGGTTAGACACCTTTATCACACTGGCAGAAACTGGCCATTTTACCCGCACTGCTGAACAGCGCTTTATGACACAGCCCGGCGTAAGCCAGCACCTAAAAAAGCTTGAAGAAACGTGTGGCTGTGAATTAGTTATTCGCCTAGGTAAAGGCATTCAGCTTACCGAGCAGGGACGACGAGTGTTCGAATATGCCAAAGCTCAACAGCGGCAGGAGCAACACTTTGTTGCCAGCTTAAAGTTTGATGAGCCTTACGAGGGCAAATGTATCGTCGCTTGCTCGGGTGCCATTGCTCAGCGTATCTACCCTGCTCTAGTCGCATTGCAGACGCAGCACCCTAAACTTAACATTCATCTTGAAGTTGCGCCTAGAAAAACCATTCTCTCTGGTATCACTAACGGGGCTTTTGAACTTGGCATAGTGACGAATATGCCCAACATAGAAGATGTATCCTGCACCTATCTAGGTGAAGAGCCGTTAGGGCTTATTTTGCCAAGCTCATACCTTACCAAAAAAGGAAAGCGCCAAGAAAAGCGCAATAATAAACACAGCGCAAACAATATCGTCGACACACTCAATACACTAGGGCTTATTAATCATCCTGACGCCGTGCATTACTTGCAGCGCTACATTAAAGACAGCGGCGAAGCAGACTTAGCGCTTATTAACCCAAGTAAACTTAAGCACTCAGGTTATGTAAATCAACTCTCTCAAATTCTTATTCCAGTGAGTAAAGGGCTTGGCTTTACGGTGTTACCAAGCAGCACACTTGAGTTTGTCGACGTGGCAAATCAGCTTACGGTGTATACACCTAAAAATGATGTGACCGAACCTCTTTACTGCGTTCAGGCAGCACACGCTGCGCTGCCCGCTCGCTACAATATAGTAAAGAATGTGATAAAGAAGAGTGTCTGCAACTCTTCGCCATGAGATTTATTTAATAAGGCTCTATCATAAGGCGACTGTGAAAAGTTCTATAGCGAGGGCGGAGCAATGTTTCGCGTAGAGGGTTGGTATTTAAAAAAGTACTGGAAAAATAACGTTAGTTGGATTGGTGTTAACAGGTGTAGTGGTAGTGGCTCATATCTAATCACACATTTGATCGACAGTTTCGACTTGACCCGACAGGCAGCAAAAGATAAACAGCAGACGTTCAGGTCGCACAGTTCTTGATTCCGATATGTGCCATAAGGCGACATTGATGGGTGTGGTTTTGACGGACAGCCGACATCCAAAAGCCGCCGTTGGCGAGTAAAGCAAATTTAAATATCGATGCTCTCTGAAATCTCTAATGCGTCATCAACTTCAATGCCCAGATATCGAACCGTGCTCTCTAATTTTGAGTGGCCGAGGAGCAATTGACAATCTCTTATATTTTTAGTCTTTTTATAAATCAAGGAAGGTTCTGTTCGACGCATCGTATGGGTACCATAGTGCGTTTCTTCTAATCCGGTTGAGTTTATCCACCCATCGACAATACGGCTATATTGCCTCGTAGAAAGATGCGGTGAATCCTTGATCCGAGATTTGAAAAGATAGTCGGAATTATCAAGCGTATCTTTTTGAATCAATGCCTTTATTGCTGCTCGAGTCTGCTCAGTAATTTCAAACTGAACAGGCCGGCCAGTTTTTTGCTGAATCTGCTTTTGAAACAGAGAGCGGCTCGCGACTGAATATTCATTCCTAGCGCAATATCTCTGACACGCAAGGACACTAAATCACAACCTCGGAGTTTGCTATCTAGGCCAAGACTAAACAATGCAAGGTCCCTTATGTTTCCTGAAATTTCTAACCTAATTCGAATTGCCCACTTCTTTTATGGCTAAAGGCGCTTTTGCTTCAAAGCTAGTTTTTGGCCAACTAGCTTCCCTTTATTCCAAGGCTCTTTTTTCTTATAAACGGCAAGTGGGTACATAAGCATTCTCCAGAATTGAGTCTAACCATAGACGGTCAGAATCCCATTGCAATACAAGCGCCATGTATAATAGTATTAAATACTACTAATAAGGTTTAAAGGTGAAACATGAGCATGATTAAAAAGAGCATCACCGTTACTGATAAGCAAAATGAGTGGATGCAAAGTCAATTAAAAAGCGGCGAATACGCCAGTGATAGCGAATTACTGAGAGACTTAATACGCAAAGAGCAACGTCGAAACGAAGACATTAATGTCATCAGAGAGGCGCTCATTGTGGGTGAGCAAAGTGGCTATTCCACCAAATCAGCTGAACAAATTTTGCAGGAATTTGAAGAGAAGCGCCGTATAAGTGTCTGACTATAGGCTAACCCTTGCCGCAGAAAAGGACCTCGCTGATATTTTAGAATATGGCGAAGTGCATTTCGGTACTCAATCAGCACTTAAGTTTTACGAGGGTCTACTGAGCGTATTTCCAAAAATCGTTAATAATCCTGCTCAATTTGCCCTAATTGATGAAGTGCGCAAAGGATACCGCAGAGCAATTTATCAAACGTATTCCATCTATTTCATTGAGCGCGAAAATTTCATAGAGATAACGCGTGTTATACGCAAATATCCAGTAAAACTATAACTAGACTGTCATAAAATGACAGACAGAGCACATTCAAAAGCAGACGTAGCCGTAACATCTACAACGATATGCCCTTTTTTCGATAACGTCATCAAGGGATTAACTTTTAGACTATGGTCCTGGATTTCCAAGACATTGTTATTCAAAAAAATTGAAACAAGTTGAAAAAGTGGAGTTCTCACGAGCATAAAGTATGCTGGCTTAAGCACAAAATATTTTTAATTTTGTACATTATATACTGATGGTCAGAGGCGCAGCAATATGCTGCGTAGCATTCAAATTATGAAAGAATCCTTTCACGCCGTTTACCCAGTCGTCAGCTTGCATAGTGGATAAACCATCGCCAATTGATGCTGAAAAATCCATTTGGATTTCATCTGTAAATACGCTGCGATGTAATTTCCAATCGAGTTGGTCAAATGACAGCCCGTAGTTTGTGATGGTTTGGCTAATTTCTTCTCTATCGAGTAGCAATTGAACCTTAGATTCCAAGGTCGACTTCGAGTCTATAAGGCTGGTATTCGCAGATGCAAAGAAAGTAGTTAAAAGTAAAAAGATTGATATTGTTTTACGCATTTGGTTTCTCCGATTTGTTTGAACGAACGCTTATGATTGCGTGAGTACTACTTTATGTCTTGTCAAAAATGAATTGAACACCTACTTAACTCAACTATAAGTTGCAATAAATGCAATTTATGAGACGATGCTAACGTTCGTTATTTGGGGACTTAGCATGAAGATCGGGATTGATGACATGCGCATGTTTTTGCGTATTGTTGAATTGGGTAGCTTGCGTATGACAGCCATTGAGCTCAATACTGAGCCATCAAGAGTAACCAGAAGACTCAATGCCCTTGAGGAGCATGTAGGCATAAAATTGATTGAGCGCTCAAAAGTACAATCAGCTCCCACCGAAGCGGGCCAGCTTTATTACGATAATATGAGCAGAATAATCGAAGAGTTGGAGCAAATAGAAGTTGAAGTCGCTGGCGCAAAAGATACACCAAAAGGTTTATTAAGGGTGAGTTGCCCGGTCGATTTTGGGGCGCAGTATGTGAGCTTATGGGCAAGCGAATTGCAACAAAGGCATGCAAAACTAGAGATAGAGATACTGCTCAGTGACCAATATGTCGACCTTATGCACGACAACGTAGATGTCGCAATTCGTATTGGGCAATTGCAAGATTCTACTCTTAAATCACGGCATCTTGGCGACATGCGCATGTGTGTTGTGGGTCACCCAGATTACGTTAACGCGAATATTCCAAATGGTAGCCGAGAAGAACTAGCAAATTGTGAGTTTATACGATACCAGTGGCTTGCTACACCCGATATGTTCACCATGAAGAAAAATAACCAAGCTTTGCAAATTCCGCTTAGAGGGCGCTTGTCCGTTAATAACGTCGGGGCAATTGCCAACTTAGTGCATACTGGAGCAGGTTTACACTACGGGCCTATTTGGTTATTTGGCGAAGATATTCAAAATGGTAAATTGGTAGAGCTGTTTGCTGATTGGGAAAAACCAGTCTACCCAGTGCATGCGCTGTATAAGTATACTCGAACCGGTTATTTGCCAGCGAAAGTGCGCACTTTTATTGATACTTTGGTGTCAAAAATGGAGTCTGTTCAACTATAAATGAATAGATGTAGGCTCTTTACTAAAGAGCCTAAACCAATTACCACTTTAAAGCTTAAGCAGCTGTGGCTGCTTTCAATCCTCCTAGCTCGCGCTCTATGAATGCAGGCCACGAGGTCGGCTTATATCCTACCGTTTGTTCAAACGCATGCTCATCAAAAATCATATCTGCATGTTCGATGGCGTTTTTTGAGTTGAGTTTAAACTGGTCTCGCACACAAGACATATACGCGGGGTCGGCACCATTTTCGATTGCGATTTGATAAAAATTATCAGGGTTTTGCTCGTGTACCTTGATATCTTGAAGCACACTTGATGAAATCATTCTCGCTACTTTTTGCATGGATGCTCTGGCATAGCCCAACCGCCACGTTTGCCCAGAGTATATTTCAGGCTTTGCTAAGACAGCTCCAGCAAATGCCCCAACGTCGTTGGCATCAACCCAACTCCAAACCGAATTCCCGATCAAGTTAGTGAGACTGCTTTGAGACAGCCAACCGAAGGCGGTAATATTCTGCATGAAGGCTTCTGGTTGCAAATGAGTGAAACTAAAGCCTTGTTTTTCAATGTAGGCCTCAATCATTCGGTGCCATCCCCAATGGGCGACTTCTGCTGTTGGATTACCCGATGCACCAACGTGCACAATGTGTTTTACGCCCGCTGACTTCGCTTCATCAATCACGCGCATCGATTGCTTTAACATATCGACGGAATATGCAGTTAGCAGAAGCACTCTATTTATATCTTTTAAGCCTTGACGAATGCTCGATACATCATCAAGGTCGAGATACACACTTTGAACGCCGAGAGTATCAAAGGCAGAGGCTTGCTCTTTTTTCCGCACCGCCGCGATCACGTTGTGATTAGTGTTTTCAACCAAGTAGTTTAAGGCCATACCGCCAACTTTGCCGGTCGCACCAATAATAAGTATATTTGCTTGAGTCTTCATATCTATGGTCCTTAAACTTAAATAAGTGCGCCGTTAGCACGAATTACCTGACCACTCACCCAGCGGCTGTCATCGCTACAAAAGAAACCAACAATATTGGCGATATCTTGTGGCGTACCTAGGCGTTGAAATCCAGATAATCCAGCTAAAAATTTAAGACCTTGTTCGGTTTCAGTATTACGTAGTAATTCTGTATCTACGGGTCCGGGGGCGACTGCGTTAATGTTAATGCCTCTTTGAGCCACTTCTTTTGCCGCAGAGCGCACATATTGTTCAACAGCTGCTTTTGTTGCATTGTAAGCACTGTAACCTGGCACCATCATCGTGGTCAGTGACGACGAAAGTGCCACGATGTGGCCACCTTCGTTAAGATGTTGCACGGCATTTTGTAAGACATAAAACGCACCTTTTGCATTGATGTCAAAAATTGAATCTAAGTCTTGAGCCGTATGTTCATTTATCATCTTATGTATTTGCACGGCAGCATTGTTTACAACGATATCTACACCGCCAAACTCTGCTTTTGCTACGTTAAACAAGTCATCTACAGATTTTCGCTCACTGATATCTGCCTGCACTGCTTTAGCCTTTACACCCATTGCCTGCACCTGCTTGACAACTGCTTCGGCTTCTAATGCATTGGATTGGTAGTTTACGATAACGTTGTTTCCTTGCTCGGCTAGTTTAAGCGCGATTGCTTTTCCGATACCACGTGAGCCGCCAGTGATGATTGCTGTTTGTTGGTCGTTTGAATTAGTCATGATTGTTTCCTCGATTTAATTAAATAGTGTTATGGTTCGAGGAGAATAATAGTTAGTTGTATTTTCTTTGTATGTGCCCACTTTTTACAAGCTGTAATTGCAAAAAATGCAACCTCATGATTCATATTGCTCATGACAGTTAAGATCTATTGGGTAAATCACAATTGAGAAGTTGGCATTAGGCAACAAGATATTAAGTTCTATTGCAAGAAAATCCCGAGACAGCAAGTCCGTGAGCACCAAATTTGGGAATCTATTTAGGCGCTAAATTATAGCTATATGATAAAAAACGAATGTCAGGAAACTGCCTTTTAGGAGCCATTTGAATGTGGAAGGTTGGGTGACTTTTATACGCTCACTCCTGCAATAGTCTATTGGTATATCTGAAGGTTCGCTTCACGTACTTTGCCGCCCCACAGCCAAGAGTTTTGTTGCTCCATAAGACAAGTTAAGACATTAAACGATGTTATTTTATACTTCTGACTTTAGTCAAAGAAAACTGACTTACATGCTACTACTGGCGTTTGAAATATATTTACCACCGCCTTGGCTTAGAATGAAACCATTTGACTGAGATGATGAGGCACTCGGTTTGTCAAAGTTGAAGACGATACCAGCAGGATCAAAACGAAATTCTGTTTCTGAATACGCTGTCAGTGGAAGATCGCTTTGGCCCTCTCCTTGACTCATCAATCTTCCATTTTCAACCCAGAAGCGAATTTTAATAGGTACTTGTGTGCTCGCAAATTGACCTTCGAATGAGCTTAAAAACTCTCCATTTGACGTTATGGTTTTTTAGAAAAATCTGTTAATCCAACTAACGCCACTACTACACGTTAGCCTTGGTTCTCATCCGTTGACGATTTTCTTTCAATATCCGGGTTGGGAGATACCATTTCAGATTCTTTTTTGTGTTCAGGCACATCTACTTTACCAGCAGCAATCACTTCTCCGTCTTGCCACAGTTTCCATTCCCCTCGCTCGTAAACATCCCACTGCTCATCATTGGTTAGGGGCTCTGTAGCAATAATACTCACTACGTCTTTCGGTGTGGTCTCAGCTGCAAAATCGATGGCTACTTCCACATCCTTTAAACACGCTGGCCCAAACGGTGCTCTTCGGGTAATACTGGCAAGCTTGGTACTGCAAAACGTAAACAACCAGTCGCCATTACCCAATAAACAATTAAAGACACCTTGCTTGGCATAAGCTTTAGCTAATGAAACAAGAGACTCGACCAATTGCAGGGGCGATGTGTCTCGCGGTAAATGTTGTCGTACGTGGTTCATAATGTCGCAAAACATTGCTTCGCTGTCGGTATCGCCCACAGGCTCATACATGCCTTTTGCAGCAGAGAAGCTGGGTATTTGGCCGTTGTGCGCAAATACCCAATACTCACCCCAGAGCTCACGCGCAAAGGGATGAGTATTCGCCAACATAATGTTGCCCACATTCGCTTGTCGAATATGGCAGATGGCGGTTTTACTTTTGATGGGTAACGTAGAGACAAAATCTGCAATGGGTGATATGGCGCTAGGTTCAGGGTCGTGAAACATCCTTACGCCCTTACCTTCGTAAAATGCCACTCCCCACCCATCTTTATGTGGGCCGGTCTCACCGCCACGGCGGGTAAGCCCGGTGAAGCTGAAACATAAATCTGTTGGTGTATTGGCACTCATGCCTAAAAGTTCACACACTGCTTGGCTTCCCTTTACTACTAATTCTTCAGCACTGAGAATACGCAAGCAGAGCCAATCAATCAATTCAACGTTGGATACATTGTCTTTACTTCGGAGCTGACAAACGATTAGTACATCGCGACACCTTCTACGATGGCGATTTTAGATATGGTACTATATTAAAAAAACACGCTTGGCTGCCACATGAAAGAACAACCAAATAATCCCCTGCACGGTCTCACCCTCGAGAATATAGTAACCCAACTGCACGAGCGTTACGGATGGGAAGGGTTGTACTATCGCATTCGAATTAATTGCTTTTATAACGATCCCTCTATTAAATCGTCACTTAAATTTTTACGCAAAACTCAGTGGGCGAGAGACAAGGTGGAGCAACTTTATATACAGACATTTTCTAAGTAGTATCGATTTTACATAAAGAACGTGCTACTACGTGTTTCGTCTGTTTTATTTGATTTAAATAGATAACTAGCGTTCAATCAACATCTTAATATTGTTTACTTTTTAATGTACCTAGAAGTACAAATACTGCTATGTTTAGTAAGACGAAAAACAACGGAAGGAAGAAGCCATGGTTAAGCAAGTTGTTGAATTTCGAACGTTGTTAAATTATGCGTTACTTTTTACGTTGAGCTTTTCACTGTCCTGCGCTGCAGCTACTAGCACGGTGACCGTTGTCGACCAAGACAATAAGCCTGTCAGCAATGCTGTGGTCGCATTTCTCCCTATACCCAACGAGCTAAACACGTCCCCCAGCGTAACTGCCACCACTCATCAAGAAACTGCAAAGCACGCTGCTACGGGCAGTTTTCAAAGCGATGGTGAGCAGGTGGCCATTATGGACCAAGTAGATAAGCAGTTTTTACCTCGCGTTATCGCCATTCAAAAAGGCCAAAGGGTCAAATTTCCCAACAGTGATGATATACGTCATCACGTTTATAGTTTCTCCCCCACTAAACCATTTGAAATAAAGCTGTATAAAGGGTCGAATGTTGATCCTGTTCTATTTGACAAGCCGGGTATTGGCACCCTTGGCTGCAATATACATGACGATATGGTAGGGCATATTTACGTGTCAGATGGGGAAATAACTAGCGTGTCTGACAGTAACGGCTTAGCAAGTTTTGACCAGCCAGTACCAGAAAGTGTGATAGTGTGGCATAAAGATTTGTCGATAGATGGCAGCCTTAAAGTGAAAGTAATGCTAGAAGACAGGGACGGCAGCTCCTTTGCTAAAGTTGAGTTAGTCCGTCGAGCACCACCGCCTAAAAAACGCATCTTTGGCTCTAGTCGGTTTGGCGGTTGAGGTAACTTTTGAAGTCTTATTCTCTCAATCAAAATGTATTTAGACTGGCGGCAGGACTAGTCTTGCTGTCAACAATAGCAATACTGTTGAGCGTGTGGTCGTCGACCACTGAACATGCCAAACGCGAATTAGCAGAGAGTCTTGAAGTTGCGCGCTACGTAGTAGCAGAAGTTTTCAGTAACCGTGAAGAACAGCTATTTACTAACGCGAGTGTACTTGTTGATGATTTTGGCTTTAAAAGCGCAGTAGCATCTCAAGATAACGCCACTATAACGAGCACACTAGAAAATCACGGTAACCGAGTTGGCGCAGACATGATGGCGTTATTGTCGTTGTCGGGCAGTATTACCAGTAGTACCTCTGAAGGATTACAGTCTGGACAGCAGTTTCCTCACCCTCAACTAGTGCAAAATGCGCTACAACAAGGTGGCCAGAATGCATTTATTGTGGTGAATAATGAACTTTATCAAGTGCTATTTTTACTTGTTGAAGCCCCAAACCCCATCGCAATCGCCGCTATCGGCTTTAGAATAGATGGGTCCGTTTTAGCTCGTTTAAAATCAATTACATTGTCTGAAATTGCTATTGTGGCAGAAAAACAAGACAGCATCATTTTTAAGCAAACCACGCTTAATGATGCCCAAGAAAATTATAATCGCGTAAACGGCGTAGACGAGCTGTCTTGGTTATCTTTTATTCCCTCAAACCAAGCCCAACTCATTACCCAATACATACCGCTGTTTAACGATAGTGATACAAAAATAACGCTAGAGCTTTCAAAGAGCGCCCAAACGCTATTAACCGAATTTGCCAAACTACAAAAGCAAATTAGCATAATTGCCGCTCTGCTTCTTGCGGTATCACTATTTATTGCCGCATTATTTGCAAGACGAATATCAAAACCTCTTCATCGACTATCAGCCATATCACAAGAAATAGCCGCAGGTGTTTATAGTCACAAAAAGCTTGTAAAATCTCATACAACAGAAATCGCGGCGCTTTCTGACTCTTTTCAGTCAATGCAAAGCAATATTCAAATGCGTGAGGAACAAATTCAATTTCAAGCCAGACACGACCTGCTTACAGGCCTATCCAACCGCTATCACATTGCCGATGTCATCAATAAAAAGTTAAATAACAAAGAGTCTTTTGACGTCATTGGGATAAATATTCTTAGCTTTCGAAATGTGAATGATGTGTTTGGTTACAGCAACGGCGACTTATGCTTACATACTCTAGCAGGGCGCTTAGATGAGCTTGGCGGTGTAGCAGCAAGACTAAATGGTGGTGAATTTTTATGGATGCCCGAATCTAGGCTCAGTAGTAACGACTTGGCCTCTATTCAAACTGAACTTGAAGCGCCTATTTACGCAGAAAATGTTGAGATTACATTGAAGCTGTCTTTTGGTGAGTTACACTGCCCTGAAGACGCCGATGGCCCATCCACTCTGTTAAAACGCCTCGCGATTACATTAGACCATGCTCGCCATTTGCCAAAGCACCGCGTTCGCTACAGCCCAGATTTCGACGCTGAATACACGCGGCGTATTAGCATCATTACCGAATTAAAGCAGGCTTTGCACCGAGATAGCCCTGAGCTTTCCTTGGTTTATCAGCCCAAGTTATGCTTAGACAGTGGCTCGATAAGTCATGCGGAAGCATTAATGCGCTGGACCAGCAAAAACCTTGGATTTGTGGGCCCTGATGAGTTTATATTAGTTGCCGAACAGGCAGGGCTAATAGGGGCCGTTACCGACTGGGTAATTAAACGCGCCATTAACGACACTAAGACATTGGTGGATAACAACGTAGATGTTTGCGTTGCCATTAATCTATCCGCCAAAGATATATTGAATACATCACTACTGCCGCAAATTAAGTCTCATATTGCAGAAGCCGGGCTATCCCCCACTCAACTTTCTTTTGAAATAACCGAAAGTGACTTAGTTAGTGATGCCCAGGGTGTATACAGTGAACTTTGTTTGTACAGGGAGGCGGAGTTTACTCTGGCAATCGATGATTTCGGTACCGGTTATTCATCATTGTCGTATTTAAAAAGCTTACCGGTTAATGAACTTAAAATAGATAAAAGCTTTGTTCTTAATTTAGACAAAAACCAAAGTGACCAACAGATAGTAAAAACCATTATCGACTTAGCGCATAACTTTGACTTAAAAGTGATTGCTGAGGGCGTTGAAACCCTACCTAGTCTGTCATTGCTTAATCAATGGGGGTGTAATTATGCTCAGGGCTATTTTATCTCTCGCCCTGTACCGGTAGAGCAATTTATGCAATGGTACAAAGATAACAAAAACACTGACTGGATATCACAATGAAACACTGTGCGGCGATGTTATGCGCTCTTTTATTGATGGTTTATAACAATGAAGCGCTCGCTGGCGACGGTAAATTGCTTGGCACTGCGGGTCTTATCCAAGTTGAAGGCTCTGGCGGAGGCGGAATAGTTCCCTGGGCAACGCTAGCCGGCTACGATACCCAAGACCAAGTATCTGTTAATGCTGTGATGACGCAGGTAGACCTTGACGACTATCGCCTGAATGTTATGGGCGTGTCTGCTTCTTTTTACGACCGTATTGAAATTAGTGCAGCCCACCAGCGGTTCGACTTAAAAGAGCTGGGCGTCGACATAAGGCAAAATATATTCGGAGTGAAATATCGTCTTTATGGAGACGCGGTTTACTCCCGCTTGCCCCAAGTCAGTATTGGTTTTCAACACAAACGACTTGAAGATGGTGCAATCGCAGACCTAGTTGGCGCTGACTCTTCATCAAACGGTACTGACTATTACATTGCCGCTACTAAGATTCATTTAGGTGCTATAGCAGGCTTCAATGCGGTGTGGAATGTGACGGCGCGAGCCACTAAAGCCAACCAGCTTGGTTTGCTGGGGTTCGGCGGAGCAAAAAACAGCAATTATGAAGTTATGCTTGAAGCCTCAGCAGGCATATTGCTCTCGCGCAGCGTTGCCATTGGCGCAGAATATCGTCAGAAACCTGATAATTTGGGTTTAGGTGAAGAAGATTGGGTAGATTACTTTGTTAGCTATATCCCCAACAAACACATTGCACTTACCCTTGCTTGGGCTGAACTTGGAAGTATGGCAGGTGCACAACAACAAAATGGCCTGTATCTCTCAATAAATGGCCAATTATGGTGACATCATGTTGATAACGCGTATTCTCCCCTTCATCAGTTTTGTGGCAATTATCGGCTTGAGTGGCTGCTCTACCAACATTGGTGGCCAAAACCCATCATCAAGCGTATACGCAGAGCTGGGCGGCAGTAAAAAGATAGAGGAGATAGTAGAAAACTTTGTTGTTGAGATTGAGCGCGACCCTGTTATTCTCGCCTATTTTGACGGCGCAGATATTAACCGCTTTATCGATAAATTAAGTGAACAGATATGTCATCGCACCGGCGGCCCCTGCGAGTATTCAGGCGATACCATGGAACAAGTGCATGGTGGTATGAATATTACTGAAGCCGACTTTAACCGCACCGTCGACTTACTGATTAATGCAATGAACAAGGCAGACGTGCCCCACCCGCTGCAAAACAAAGTGCTAAGAGTGCTTGCTCCCACTCGCGATGAAATGCTTTATTTGTAAGATGCGACTTGTTTAGAAAAACTACTTTTTTAAGGGCTCGCTTGCCTGAGGACTAATTTTTTAAGGGCTCCCTTGCCTGAGGACTAAAGTAGCGGCAAGGGAAATGACGGGAAGTATGCGGGCTAGTATTAATGCTAGGCGTCGTTATAAAGCGTGCTGATCCATTTTTCTTCGTTAATAAAGTTCCAACTCCATGTAGCCCACTTATCCTCAAGCCCCATAGCTTTTACCTCATCAAGGCTCTTACCCTTTTGCTTAAGGGCTTTTACATAATCAAATGTCTCATTGATCATGTTAAGAAACGTCGTATATTCCGCTTTAGTGCCTACACCACCGTGACCGGGAATGATCATGGTGTTATCGTCAATCTTGGTCAGTAAATGCTGCACAGACTCCATATACCCCACTACATTGCCGCCTGCACCTTGGTCTATATAGGGAAACATGCCATTGAAAAATAAGTCGCCTGTATGCATAACATTAGGCTGTTCGAACCATACAACACTGTCACCGTCGGTATGACCCACAGGAAGGTGCATCACATGTACCGTCTCGTTGTTAAAATATATTTTGATGCCGTCTTCGTAGGTTATCGTTGGCAAGGCGTCAGGCTCGACGTTCTCGTCTCCCGCTAAACGCACCCGCACGTTTTCGTGAGCAAATATAGTGGCGCCTTTGTGGCTGTGAAAAAACGCATTCGAGCCTGTATGGTCACCGTGATAATGGGTGTTTATTACATACTTAGGTTTGTCGCTGCCAAGCTCGCCAAGTTGTGCGGCAATTTTCTCCGCAAGCGGAGCAAACTGATCATCAATAATAAGTACGCCATCTTCACCTGCAGAAACACCGATATTACCGCCCATTCCCGTTAGCATATGCACAGCACCTTTAATAGGTGTCGCTTTTACTTCCACGTTTGCAAATCTATCTTGTGCAAATGATACAGAGGTTGGTAACGCTACTGTCGATAGCGCAACTAGTGCCGCCGCTATTACCGACAGTGAATGTATCGACGTTTTATTCATTGTTTTCATTCTACTTTCCTTGGGTGGTTAACCTGTACATGCAATGCTGTAATTCAAATACTCTGGCGATTAATGCAATTACTTTAACGCTATTAATTTGGCACAACCATTCTATCGATTACTAATATGTAGCAACTTGATTGGCATTGATTATTAGATACTAACGATATCGGACGATTAACCTTAACTAGCATTAACTAATGGCCGATATTAAGCATAAAATTGACTATGCATTCACTATGGCTTAATCGACGTATTAGATCATTTTTTCACCGTCTGGAATATCGCCCATATAAGCAAAGCGCAATACTTCCTTTCCGTCACGCTCTACTGTTTCTGTAAACATACCGAGAGGGCGAACCCACAGTGCACGTTCGCCGTAACAGGGCCTGTATACCACCAGTTTCGATTCATTCTCTGAGTGTGTGGCAATCTCATACACATCGTACATATTGCCTTTGTAATGCTTGTAGCGACCTGGAGTAATGAGCTGTTTCGTTTCCATTGTGGGTCCTTATTCTTAGCTAGCTTTATCATATGATTGCGTTTGTTAAATGTCTTGGCGCTATTTGCTAAGCTCTATTTGCTTAGCTCTATTTGCTTAGCTTAGCTGGCTTGGCTGGCTTGAATGGCTTGGCGTTAATCGTCAAAGGGTAAGATCAATTGCTGCGTTGATTGATGGGCAGCTAAGCCTATGTGTATTCCTACTAGGCGTATTCCTCGTCCTTTGGCCCGTTCAAAAGCCTCTTCCATCAGCGTTGCAAAATAATGCTCTTCAAGCATGGCATGTCGATGCTCAACGGTAGTCAGCTGAAAATCATTAAACTTAAGCTTAACGCCCTGTGTTCTTAAACGCACAGGCTTCCCTGTTCTTTTCTTGTGATTTTCCATGCGCTCGTGGAGCTTTTCGAGTAAATGGGGAAGGAATGCCTTGCACTGTTCAATCGTCTGAATATCGTCACTTAAGGTACGCTCTACACCAATTGATTTTCGCTCACGAGACACTGATAGTTCACGCTCATCAATGCCATGGGCCCTTTCCCACAATACGCTGCCAAACTTTCCAAGCTCTTTCTGTATTCGTTCAAACGGATACTGGCGCACATCGTTACAAATGTTGAGCCCCATACGCGCCAATTTTTGCATTGTCACTTTACCCACACCAGGTATCTTTTTTAGCGGCATATTGCGAACAAACTCATCAAGATTATCCGGCGTAATCACACAAATGCCGTCGGGTTTGTTTTCATCACTTGCTACCTTTGCAACGAACTTACATGGGGCGACCCCTGCTGATGCGGTTAAACCCAACTCGCTTTCGATTCTTGCGCGGATTTCCTCCGCTATTAACGTAGCGCTGCCGCCGCAAAACTGACTGTTAGTCACATCAAGGTATGCTTCATCTAATGACAATGGCTCTACTAAGTCTGTGTAGTCAGAAAATATTTTACGAATTTTTTGAGACTCGCTGGCGTAAGCGTCCATCCGGCCTTTCACTAAGGTAAGGTTTGGGCACAGCTTCATGGCATAAGCGGTAGCCATTGCGCTACGCACGCCATATTTTCTTGCCGGATAGTTACACGTTGAAATCACGCCTCTGCGATCAGAACTTCCCCCTATCGCGATGGGAATATTCTTAAGCGCAGGATTATCCCGCATTTCCACTGCGGCATAAAAACAATCCATATCAACGTGGATGATTTTTCGCATTTAAACTCACATTGCGGTACTAGGATGCTTATAAGTGTATGCTAATACCAAACTGTACATATAGACAGTATAGTAGCGACTAGCGAAGACTTATTCCAGTGAGACGTGCTCTTTGAAGATTAAATGAAAGAGTTTCTAACAGCCGCTTGTTGTTAGACTAATGATAGGTTTTGAATCAGCTGACCGAGCAGCTGCATATCTCACCTTGCAATTTGCAGGGTCTGGAGCTTCATCTAATGTAAGGTTGATATTTCCCAATCTACCTGAACAATTGCCTCCACTCCAAGTTAATCCTTCGCTTACATCCATCGCCCTTTCAATACCGCTCGGGTGAGGGCACGGGAAGCCACAGCGTAGGGTAATAGTTTGTCCTGCAAGTTCTACAGTGGGGTCTAAGTTGCAATCGGTTTTATTTTCGAGCCTGGCCTTATAGTTGACAAGATCAGACGCTGTTTTCATTGCCCCCTCTGCGGCTTCAAGGGTGGCAATTCGTCCATCACGTCCTAAGTCCACTAGTCGAGGCACTGCGGTCACAGCGAGGATCCCTAAAACAACGATAACGATAACTAACTCTATTAGGGTAAACCCTTCTTCACCTAACTTCATAAATACTCTTCTTTAGTATCAACATATTCATAAGGTAATATTTATTAAGAGACAATATATGAACTTAAAAGTAACTTGAAATAAAACCGTTATAAAAAGCCGCTAGTGGGCAGCTAGCGGCTTCGTTCTCATGTAACGGGAATTTGAAAGCGTCTTAACCTACAGAATTTGGTTTTGCTTCCATTCATTTAGCTTTTTCTGACGTGCTTCTTCTTTTTCCATGCGCGATTTTTTACGATCACAAGGCTCTGGGCAGTCACACGCTTTTTCTATACCGATTGCACCTAATCCGCCACAACTTCCCGAAATAGTTTTTCGCTGCACCAAGTAACCAATGGCCATAGCAGCAACCATGGTCAAAAAGAAACCGAATGCGAGAATAAATGTAGACATACCTACCCCTTAATTATGAACTGTGACCAGTTTATCAAATTCTGGCGACGCATACTCTTCAAAACTATCATCTGTGCGACGAATGAGAAATACAGCAAGATTTTCCTGCTCTGCCACTTCAATAGCCTGTTCCCACCCCATCACGTTAAATGCAGTGGCAAGGCCATCTGCGGTCATTGATGACGGGTGGATGACGGTTACCGACACTAAATTGTGCGATATAGGATAACCGGTGGTCGGGTCAATAAGGTGAGAATAACGCGTGCCGTCTTCTTCATAATAATTACGATAGTCACCCGATGTTGCCACAGCGTTTGTTCCAATCGACACCACTTTTTGAATTGCGCGTTCTGTAGTCACTGGCTTTTCAATGGCAATTAACCACTCGCTACCATCGCCACGCAGTCCTCTAACACGCATCTCGCCACCAATCTCAACTAAGTAATTTTCGATGTTGTACTGCTCTAGTATTTCAGCCACTTCATCAACACCAAAGCCTTTAGCGATGGTAGATAGGTCGACGTACAGCATAGGATGCTGCTTCTTCAGTCCCGTCTGAGTAATACCTAATTTTTGATGACCTACGTAATCGCGAACACCGTCGATATCATTGCGAGATGGTACTTTCTCAGGTCGCTTAGTGGGGCCAAACCCCCATAGGTTAACCAACGGGCCTACGGTAACGTCTAATACACCGCCACTTAATTTGGCCAGCCGCAATGCCTCATTAACCACAAGCAAAGTATCATTAGACACCACAAAATTATCGGTATAACGATACTGATTAAAGCGCGACAACTCAGACGTGGGGTCGTAAGTTGACATCATTTTGTTAACCTTAACCAAACGCGCATCAATCTCAGCCTGAAGACCTTCTACCGCCTTACCTTTATCAGCCAAGTACTTAACGTTATACGTTGTGCCCATAGTTTGTCCCTGCAGATGCACAACAGGACGACTTTTATCGCTGCAGCTTGCAAGCATTACCATTGATATGGCAATCACCGCTAATAGAATTCGAACAAAAAATCGAATCACAATAGGTTCCTTACTCTATCCTTTACACAAACAAAAAAGGGGCTTACGCCCCTTTTATAAACTTATTTGCGTAGATTAACCACCGAAGTCATCTAGCATGATGTTCTCGTCTTCAACACCTAAATCTTTAAGCATGTTGATAACGGCAGCGTTCATCATAGGTGGCCCACACATGTAGAACTCACAGTCTTCCGGTGCAGGGTGATCTTTCAGATATCTTTCTAGCAATACTTGGTGAATAAACCCAGTTTCGCCTTCCCAGTTATCTTCAGGCTGCGGATCAGAAAGTGCAACGTGCCACTGAAAGTTTTCATTCTCTGCGGCTAGCTCGTCGAAATCTTCTGTGTAGAACATTTCACGAAGTGAACGGGCACCGTACCAGAATGAGATTTTACGGTCTGATTTCAAACGACGTAGTTGGTCGAAAAGGTGTGAACGCATTGGCGCCATACCCGCACCACCACCAACGAATACCATTTCAGCATCAGTGTCTTTAGCAAAGAACTCACCAAATGGACCTGAGATAGTCGCGCTGTCGCCTTCTTTAAGGCTCCAGATGTACGATGACATTTTACCAGCAGGTAGGCTTAAGTTATTAGGCGGCGGCGTAGCGATACGCACGTTAAGCATAATAATGCCTTCTTCTTCTGGGTAGTTAGCCATCGAGTAAGCACGAATTGTTTCTTCGTCAACTTTTGATTCAATGTCAAAGAAGCCAAAACGTTCCCAATCACCACGGTACTCATCAGGAATATCGTAGTCTTTGTATTTAACATGATGAGGTGGAGCTTCGATCTGAATGTATCCACCAGCACGGAACGGTACGCTTTCGCCGTTAGGAATTTTAAGCTTAAGTTCTTTGATGAAGGTAGCTTTGCTATCGTTAGAGATAACTTCACAATCCCACTTCTTAACACCAAATACTGACTCTTCAAGTTCAATGTCCATGTCTTGCTTAATAGCAACCTGACACGACAAACGGCAACCTTCGCGCGCTTCGCCTTTAGTAATGTGGTCAAGCTCAGTAGGTAAAATTTCGCCACCACCTGAATGCACATCTACGCGACACTGACCACAAGAGCCACCGCCACCGCACGCTGAAGACACAAAATAACCAGCATCTGCAAGCGCACCTAGCAACTTGCCGCCTGGCTCAGTTTTAATAGCTTTGTCCGGATCGCCATTAATTGTAATAGTAACGTCACCACTTGGTACCAATTTAGACTTGGCAAACATGATGATGAATACTAGTGCCAATACAATGGCAATGAACATGCCGACGCCTAGATAAATTTCTACGTTATTCATTTAAATGCTCCCGAGCTCGATTAAAGCTGAATACCAGTGAATGACTGGAAGCCTAACGCCATAAGACCCGCAATCATGAATACCGATCCAAGACCGCGAATACCATCAGGCATATCTGCGTATTTCAGCTTTTCACGTACAGCGGCCAATAGCACAATAGCAATTGCCCAACCGATACCACTTCCTACGCCGTAAACTACACTTTCGGTCAAGTTATATTCACGTTGAACGGCAAATGCTACACCACCAAAAATTGCACAGTTAACTGTGATCAGTGGTAGGAAGATACCAAGTGCGTTGTATAGCGCTGGAAAGAACTTATCCAAACTCATTTCTAATATCTGCACCAACGCCGCAATAACGCCGATGAAGGTTAGAAAATTAAGAAAACTTAAATCAGCTTCTGGGAAGCCCGCCCATGCAAGCGCACCTGGAGCAAGGATATTAACGTAAATGATTTGGTTAACAGGTACTGATATACCAAGTACAACAATTACTGCTACGCCAAGACCCATTGCAGTTTTAACTTTCTTAGATACCGCCAAGAAGGTACACATACCTAAGAAAAGTGATAACGCCATGTTCTCAACAAATATTGAGCGAACAAATAACGACAAATAATGTTCCACGACTTACTCCTTAGGCTCTACTTGCTCTGGACGGATAGTACGGATAAACCATATTAAGCCGCCGATTAAGAAGAATGAACTGAATGGCAGTATTAACAGCCCGTTACCTTGGTACCAACCACCGTTCTGAACAAGTGGAAGGATCTCAAATCCAAGAATAGTACCGAAGCCAAATAGCTCTTTGATGGTACCAATAACGACAAGTACAAAAGAGTACCCTAGGCCGTTACCTATCCCGTCAAGGAAGCTCATAAGAGGTGGACTCTTCATCGCATAGGCTTCTGCACGACCCATTACGATACAGTTAGTAATTATCAATCCGACGAACACCGACAGCTGTTTCGAAATTTCATACGAATACGCTTTCAATATTTGGTCAACAACAATTACCAATGAGGCAATGATTGTCATTTGAATAATAATTCGAACACTAGAAGGTATCTGGTTGCGAATAAGTGAGATAAACAAGTTTGAGAATGCTACAACGCTTGTTAGTGCTAATGACATTACCAACGCTGTTTCCAGCTTTGTGGTAATTGCCAGTGCTGAAC
Organism: Alteromonas sp. P256; assembly: GCF_036864455.1. Lineage (NCBI taxonomy): Bacteria > Pseudomonadati > Pseudomonadota > Gammaproteobacteria > Alteromonadales > Alteromonadaceae > Alteromonas > Alteromonas sp. P256. The sequence goes on along the minus strand of NZ_JAZETM010000011.1, from coordinate 50,905 downwards.
ATACCCCTAGTACCTGAAGGGCGATCGGGTTGTTGTCCAAGATTGGCCCAAAGAGGGCCTTTTTCATTTCTTTAGTATCTGCCATGAGACTTCCCTTATGAACGCCATGCTTGGTTCTTCAGGAATTGGCCGAAGCCTTGCTCGCCTACCCAGTAACGAATTGTGTTTTCTACACCGTTACTTGTTAGGGTCGCACCTGAAAGCGCATCAATTGTGTGAGGATTGCTTGGGTTAGCATTCTTTACTACACGAATGGCTACGTCGCCGTTTTCGTATATTTCTTTACCATCCCATTTGTCCTGCCACGCTGGATTTTGAACCTCACCGCCTAGTCCTGGCGTTTCTTTTTGCTGATAGTAGATAAGCTCACGAACAGTTTGTCCGTCTGCATCTAGCGCTAAGAAACCGTACATAAGATCCCACAGTCCACTGCCGTGCACAGGCAAGATAATGCGCGAAACATCACCTTGTGCGTCACGCACCAAGTAAACACTTGCTACGTCAGGGCGGCGTTGGAAACCAACATTGCTGTTTGTTACTTGCGTGCTGTATTCAGTTTGTTTAGCAGCCTTATACATATCGTAATCTGCAGTTGGCGCTTCAACGAATTGACCGCTATCCAGATTAACAAAGCGCGGTTCAACACGCTCGTCATAGGTGCTTTCGATAGCGCTGTTGCTCATGCCCATTTCATAAAGGCCCGCAGCGTTAAGGATATTACTCTTTTTATCAAGAGCAGCGTTTGTCTGCTGTAGCGAGCGCAGGCCAACGGCCGCGCCAGATACAACAATTGAACATACTAAACATACGGCTACAACAATGCCTACCGTTTTGCCTAAAGATTCTTTCTTAGCCGACACGTGCTACCCTCCGCTTAATATTGCTCTGCGCGACGAAATAGTCGAACAATGGTGCCCACAAGTTAGCAAATAGAATCGCTAGCATCACACCTTCAGGGAAGGCTGGGTTCAATACGCGTATTAATACCGTCATGAATCCGATGAAGAAGCCGTAAGCCCATTTACCTTGGTTTGTGAATGCAGCCGAAACTGGGTCTGTTGCCATAAAGAACATACCGAAGGCAAGTCCACCGACTACAAAGTGCCAATATGCAGGCATTGCAAACATTGCGTTGGTATCACTACCGATTACATTGAGCAGTGTTGCAAAGAATGCTACGCCAAGACCAACACCGGCAACGATGCGCCAGCTTGCAATACGCATATACATGATGAATAAACCACCAAGAATAATCGCAAGGGTCGATACTTCACCAGCAGAACCTGAGATAGTACCCAAGAAGCTGTTCATCCAGTGATCCATGTTTGCGTAGTCAAGTTCACCAGAAGCCGCTTGGCTTAGTGACGTTGCACCCGAGTAACCATCTGCCGCTACCCATACTTGGTCACCTGAGATTTGTGCAGGATAAGCAAAATACAAGAACGCACGACCAGACAATGCTGGGTTTAAGAAGTTACGGCCTGTTCCGCCAAATACTTCTTTCGCAATAACAACACCGAAAGTGATGCCTAGCGCTACTTGCCACAAAGGAATTGTTGCAGGTAACGTTAGAGCGAAAAGTACTGAGGTTACGAAGAAACCTTCGTTAACTTCATGCTTACGCACTGAAGCGAAAAGGACTTCCCAGAAACCACCAACAATAAAGGTAGTGGCATAAATAGGTAACCAGAAACACGCTCCGTAGAAGAACATGCCTAGTACGCCGGCATTTGATAAGTCTCCACCTAGGGCAGAGAACAAACCCGCTTGCCACGTGTCAGGCAGAGTACCCGCACCAGCAGCAATTGCGTCTTGCGCTTGTAAGCCAATGTTGTACATGCCGAAGAACATTGCTGGGAATGTTGCCATCCATACAAAAATCATAATGCGCTTAAGGTCGATGCTATCGCGCACGTGAGTGTTTGCTTTGTTTACTTTACCGGGCGTGTAAAAGATGGTCGCCGCAGCTTCGTAAAGCGCATACCACTTTTCATGCTTACCACCTGGCTCGAAGTTCGGTTCGATTTTTTCTAAATACGCTTTTAAACCCATGACTTAACCCTCTTTCTCTATCGTGGCCAAACAGTCGCGTAAAATAGGAGCATAATTATATTTGCCAGGGCATACATATGTACACAACGCCAAATCTTCTTCGTCCAACTCTAAGCAACCCAATGTCTGAGCACCGTCAGTATCACCAGAAATCAGATCTCTAAGCAGAAGCGTAGGAATGATATCTAGGGGCATAACGCGTTCATAATTACCAATTGGAACCATAGAACGTTCTGAACCATTGGTAGTTGTTGTCATATCAAATTTCTTGCTACCACCTAAATGACCTAGGTAAGCACGTGTCACTGAGTGTTTGTCTGAGCCTGGAGCAATCCAACCAAAGAACTTTTTCTCGTGACCTTCTTTTAATGCTGAAACTTGTGTGTGGAAACGACCTAAGAAGCCGTGTACACCCTGTGCTGTTGTACCGTTAAGTACAGAGCCAGACACAACGCGTACGTCACCGTCTACAAGTTCATTTTTTGTTAATTCTGCTAAATCAGCTCCAACCATTGTGCGCACAAGGCGTGGATTTTTAGCTGCAGGACCGGCTAATGAAACTACACGTCTGCTGTCTAATTCACCTGTTGTCAGCAATGCGCCAATGGCGATTACGTCTTGGTAATTAACATGCCAAACGGTTTTGTTCATGCCAGCAGAATCCAAATAATGGATGTGCGTACCTGGAAGACCAGCTGGGTGTGGACCACCGAACTCTTCTACGTCTACCGCAGCATCACCGGTTGCTACCGATGTACCTGGCGCCTTACAGACGTAAGTCTTTCCACCGCTCAATTGCGTTAACGCCTTCAGACCATTTGCAAAGTCTTCTTGGCGCTCAGCAATAATCACAGCCGGATCGGCTGCAAGTGGATTAGTATCCATTGCTGTAACGAAAATTGAGTTTGGTACGGAATCTAACGCAGGCGATTTGCTAAATGGACGCGTACGAATCGCTGTCCACATGCCAGATTCCACTAGGATTGATTGAAGCTGCTCTCGTGAAGCACTTGAGATTTGTTCAGCAGATAGCGTATCAAATTTAACAGCATCGCTGCCGTTTGCTTTGATAACTACAGACTGAAGCACTCGCTTTGCACCACGATTAACCTCTACCACTTCACCCGCTACTGGTGCAGTGAATTTAACGCCAGGGTTCTTTTTGTCTTCAAAAAGAACCTGACCTTTCTTCACTACATCGCCAGCTTGGACGTGCATGGTAGGGCGCATACCCACATATTCTTCTCCCAGAATGGCAACGCGCGTTGCAGCAGATGCATCAGCAATCTCCTGCTTTGGCGCTCCCTCAATTGGGAGGTCGAGACCTTTCTTGATTTTTATCATATGTAATTGCACTACTCTAATATAAATACCCTTTTGCATAACCGCAGTTATCCTGCCTGTCAGCATGCAAAAGCGTACTAGTAACAGGTGCTAAACACCTTTTTTGTTTTGATTGGCGAAACTTACCGATAAAGTCGCGGTTTGCTTGCTACGTGGCCGCAACGGCTTATTCCTAACGCGGGCTTTTCGCCCTGTTTTTATTGGACAGCAGTATTTGAATTATTTGTTGCGAAAACTATGATATCAAATTCGATACTGCTGTATAGGCAAGGAATCGTTGAAAACTCCTCACTTAATATCGGGATTTTAGCATTAACCAATGCCTTTGTGCCACGCAAATCACAGATAAAGACAAAATTTTCGACAATTTAATGTAAACCTATGGTCTATATCGGCTAATTTTTACATTCAACGCGTTAAATAGGCTTTAAAAAAGCCGCCTTTGTAGGCGGCTTTCAACATGTTTTAGCGTCGCTATTCAGCGCTTACCAACTTACCTGAGGATCCACATCCTGCTCGTAATCTACCGACTCAATATCAAACCCGAACAGCTTAAGAAATTCGTGATGATAGCCAGCGTAATCACTTAACTCATGGAAGTTCTCTTGAGTGACTTGGTCCCACAACACCTTAATTTTGGCCTGCGTTGCGTCGTTGGTTTCTTTTGCATCCATACGATAGCGATTGGCTTCATCAAGAGTGGGGTTATCGCCAAAGAGGCACTGAGTGAATAACCCGTGGATTTGTTCAATACAGCCCTCGTGGGTTCCCTCTTCTTTCATCACTTTGTAAATGAGTGAGATATAAAGGGGCATTACTGGGATTGCTGAGCTTGCTTGGGTAACAAGTGCTTTAAGCGAGCTGACGTTAGCTTCAACAAAGAGGTCGCTATTTTTACCAATAATGGCCGCTGCCGCACGGTCTAAATCTTCTTTCGCTTTACCGATTGTCGCTTGCCCATAAATAGGCCAGGTTAATTCTTTACCAATATAGGTGTAGGCAGTTGTTTTACACCCTTCTGCCAACACATCCGCATCGCGAAGAAAGTCCATCCAGCGTTCCCAATCTTCTCCACCCATTACTTTGATGGTATTGAGAATTTCTTCATCATTAGCAGGCTCTAAAGATACATCGTGGACTTTGTCTTTATCAGTATCGTAAGTCTTGGTGGTATAAGCCTGGCCCACAGGCTTTAAAGTAGACTTGTAGGTTACCCCCGTCTCTGGGTCTGTTCTACGCGGTGAAGCGAGACTGTAGATGACAAGATCTACTTTTCCGATGTTTTGCTTAATCTTTTCGATAGTTTCTGCTTTTATCTCATCAGAAAATGCATCGCCGTTTACAGTGTCTGCGTACAAACCTTTGGTGTTAGCTTCTTTGTGAAACGCGGCGGTGTTATACCAGCCAGCAGTACCTGTTTTTCTTTCCGTTGGGGCTTTTTCAAAACATACACCCAAGGTTTTAGCGCCATATCCAAAGGCTGAAGTAATACGAGACGCAAGGCCATAGCCTGTTGAGCTGCCAATAACGAGTACGTTTTTTGGTCCATTACCTAGGTCGCCCTGACCTTGTACATATGCGATCTGTTCTTTAACTGATGCTGTACAGCCCACTGGATGCGCGTTTGTACATATGAAGCCTCTCACTTTAGGCTTGATAATCATAATAATTTTCCTTATTTAAGCGTGGCGCTATTGTAATGCCGTCATTGCGTTTAACAACTCGGAGCAGATCGAAAATCGTTTATACCAGCCCGCATAGATAATTGCTCGCTGAGTGGGTAATTATCCATGCGGACGAGTATCACACAGCATAACGCAAAGGAAGGGGTATTGAATATGGCCTTGCTAAAAGCCCAATTTACTGAGGATGTTTTTTACGGAAGGTGCTTTTAATAGGTAGTGTTTTTAACAAAAGAAGATTTTTATTGATGCTACTTTACTACACCGGATGATTTTTCAGTAGCGATTTCAGTAGCGATTGGGGCGCAGCAAAATACGGCGCCCCAATAGGCTGATTAACCTAGAATGTCGAGTAGCTCAACATCAAAAATCAGTGTGCTGTAAGGTGCAATTGCTGCGCCAGCACCTTGCTCACCGTAGGCAAGGTCGTGAGGTACATATAAACGCCATTTTGCGCCAACTTTCATGCTTTGAAGTGCTTCAGTCCAACCTTTGATAACGCCACCAACTGGGAATTCTGCAGGCTGACCACGCTCATAAGAGCTGTCGAATGTTGTACCGTCAGTTAAAGTACCGTGGTAATGAACACGAACCGTGCTTTCAGCTACAGGTGAATCACCTTCACCTTCAGCGATCACCTCAAACTGAAGACCAGACTCTGTTACGTTAACTTCGTCACGCTTGGCGTTGTCTTCCAGGAATTTAGTTCCTGCTTCGATCACAGCTTTGCTTGCTTCTTCTTTAGCAGCTTGCATACGGTTGTGGATTTCACCAAACGCATCGCGAAGCGTGTCGTTATCAACTTGAGGTGCAGAAGCCGCAAACGCATCTTTTAAACCAGCTACAACTGCATCAATCGCTAGGCCGTCGAACGGGTTAGATTGTAGTTGCTGGCCCATTTGGTAACCAATGCCATAACTTGCTTGGGTTTCTACTGTATTGAAAGTATCAGTCACAATAACTCCTGAAATTAAATTACAAATGCAGTACGAATTTTAAACGACTCGCACACTGCGAGAATTTTTCTGCATTTTCCGGTGCGAGAGTGTATCACACCACAATTTATCTTGCTTTCAGCATTGTTAATAAGGCTATTAAAGTATCAAAATGTTGTAAATTATAACCGAAAGAGGTTAGACAAGTTGCAAAGGACACAGTATGGTTATGACCATATATTTAGGAGGATAGCATGCAAACTCATCACGATGCTGAACTAAAAGATACCGTTCGATATCTTGGAAAGACACTTGGCGAAACGATTAAAAATCAGTTGGGTCAAGACTGGCTTGATCGTATTGAAAAAATACGAATTGACGGCAGAGCCTCGTATCAGGGCGACGGAAATTGTAGCGAAGAACTGAAAGAAACTTTCAAAACCATGTCTGACGATGATTTGCTCACCGTTGGTCGTGCATTCGCGCAGTTTTTGAATTTAGGCAATATTGCTGAGCAAGAGTACAACGCAGCGATGAATGTTGATGCGTCGATGGATGCATTATTTGAGCACCTTGATAAAGCCGAGCTTACTACTGAAAAAGTGCAAGAGGCTGTAGGCAAACTCAATATCGACCTTGTTTTAACTGCCCATCCTACTGAAGTTACTCGCAGAACGCTAATACATAAGCATAAAGAATTAGCTGACTGCTTGCAGGCCGTTCACCAAGAATCACTCAACGATGTCGACCGCGGCAAAGTAGAAACGCGTATCGCCGATTTAATTGCACAGGCCTGGCATACTGAAGAAATTCGTTCGGTACGCCCTACACCTGTAGATGAAGCTCGCTGGGGCTTCTCGGTTATCGAGAATTCGCTATGGGAAGCGGTTCCAGACTTCCTTCGCGAGTTAAGTGATCGACTTACTAGAGATTACAATGTTGCGTTGCCACTTGACGCTTCCCCAGTTCAGTTCAGCTCTTGGATGGGCGGCGACCGCGACGGCAACCCTTTCGTTACCTCAAAAGTAACTGAGCAAGTATTATTGTTAGCAAGAAAGCGAGCAGCAAAATTATTTGCTATCGATTTGGATCGCCTGCAGGTTGAACTTTCAATGTACGACTGCAACGACGAAGTTCGTGCTAAAGTTGGCGATGCAAACGAACCCTACCGCGCCCTGTTGCGTCCATTAGTAAACCGCTTCATTAAAACTCGCGATGGAATTGACGACTACCTTGCTGGGAAAAACCCTGATTCATCGGATTGGATTGAAAGCGACGATGAACTTATCGATGCACTCATGCTGTGTCATCAGTCATTGATTGACTGTGGGATGCAGGTCGTTGCCAATGGCTTATTGCTGGACACCATTCGCCGTGCTCGCGTATTTGGTATTCATCTGCTGCGCCTTGATGTACGTCAAGATTCAGAGCGTCACTCAGATGTATTCAGTGAACTAACGCGTTATCTTGGCCTTGGTGATTACGCACAGTGGAGCGAAGCAGACAAGCAGGCGTTCTTATTACGCGAGCTTGGCTCAAAGCGTCCCTTATTCCCGGCTAAGTGGGATGCATCAGATGACGTAAAAGAAGTACTCGATACCTGTAAAGTGGTAGCTAAACACAGCAAACACGGTTTTGGTATTTATATTATTTCAATGGCGAGTGAGCCCTCTGACGTGCTTGCCGTGCAGCTATTGTTACAAGAAAGTGGCGTAAGCTGGCCAATGCCTGTTGCGCCATTGTTTGAAACATTGGATGACTTGAATAACTCGCCTGATGTGATGCGCAAGCTGCTGTCAATTGACTGGTACCGCGGATACGTGAAAGGCCGTCAGTTTGTGATGATAGGTTATTCTGATTCTGCAAAAGACGCCGGAGCATTAGCCGCTGGTTGGGCACAGTATCAGTCTCAAGAAGCACTCGTTGCCATTGCTGAAGAGTTTGATGTGTCACTGACGCTGTTCCACGGTCGTGGCGGTACTATCGGTCGTGGTGGACTACCTGCTCACGCCGCTATTTATTCGCAACCTCCTGGGTCTCTTGAAGGCGGCTTCCGTGTCACTGAACAAGGTGAAACCATTCGCTATAAGTTTGGTATGCCAACCCTGGCTAAACGTAGCTTAGGTATTTATGCCAGCGCTATTATTGAAGCCATGTTGTTCCCGCCTCCGGCACCAAAAGAAGAATGGCGCGAGCTCATCACTACTATGGCAGGTCAGGGCCGAGACAACTATCGCGCCACTGTACGTCACGATGAAGAGTTTGTTCCTTACTTTCGCGTTGCAACGCCAGAACAAGAACTTGGTAAGTTACCATTAGGTAGCCGCCCTGCGAAGCGTAAACCTCAGGGCGGTATTGAAAGCCTACGCGCTATCCCATGGATATTTGCATGGGCACAAACGCGCTTAGTACTGCCTAGCTGGCTTGGCGTTATGCGTGCAATCGATAGCGTAAAAACACCAGAAAACGAGAAAGTCGTCAACGAAATGTTCAGCGAATGGCCATTTTACCGTTCACGCCTATCAATGTTAGATATGGTGTTCCACAAAGCCGACCCTCGCATCAGTGAAGCGTATGACGAACGCTTAGTGCCAAAAGAGCTTAAGCACTTTGGTGAAGCACTGCGCAGTGAGTTAAAAGAGAGTATTTCTTCTCTACTTGCGATAACTGGCGAAGAGGACATTATGGCAAATGATCCTCAAGGCAAAGAGTCGATGGAAATTCGCGCAGCGTATTTGCAGCCTCTTCACTATCTGCAAATTGAATTGCTTGACCGCATCCGCAAAGCAGGTGATGAGTCGCAAAATACCAGCTTAGAACGCGCTATGATGGTGACGATTGCAGGTATCGCTATTGGTATGCGTAATACTGGTTAATAGAAATAACGTTAATTTGATGAGCGGTCAGTTAAACCACTGACTACGTAAACATCATTATTCGAAAAGCCCGTACTGGATTAACAGCACGGGCTTTTTATTTGAATTATTGGTAAAAATCGTTACTTTAATCCTATAAGCAGTCCGAGACTGGCAACCTTAAAAGCCCTCTCCTATTTTTTAAAGGATTAAAAATGCGCACTATTCTACTAACACTATTTATAGCATCGTTGTCGCTAAGTAATATCGGCAACGCTAAAACTATGAAAATGTCACCAGGGTTATGGGAAGGCATTGCTGATGATGAATTAACCTTCAGACTGCTTGAAATAACTGACAGTGATGAACACTACTTCTATGAAATAGTCATCCCGGGTGGTTTGAAAAAAGTTCGACGTACAGCCTTCACCAATAACGATATAAAGTGCATAGAAAACCGGTGCACAATCGACACGATTATTGAAGACAACGTAACGCGAACTCTCACCCTATCTCCTTATTTAGGGATCGGTTTTTCGGTTTTAGAATCTAGCTATAAAGGGGATGACAGTTATTTATCTCGAACCTATCGGCTTGTAAAACAAGAAGCAAAATCCACTCCCCGTAAATTTGTTGAGAATCGTAAGCATCTCCTTCTGGACGCTGAGAAAAGTTTAGTAGAGCCCCCCTACGGCACATGGGTTGGCGTGATGCAGTATTTAGATGAACCAGAGCTGGCATTACTCCAATTGAACGAGCATAAACAGGGAACATTAAGTGTATATAGCAAAGGCACTAATACATTTCAGGAAACTCAAACTCATTTTTCACCAGACAACGTCAGTATAAACGGTAAAGTGATCGAGATTGAAGCCTCACACACTACCTTTGCCTCAAACATTCTTTTATTTGTTAAAGCAGAAGGCATGATACACGGCTATACCTATGCCTTACATAAAGGTTATCCAGCTGGCACGGGGGAAATAAAACTATACCGAATCAAAAACCAATAAGGCAGCGAAGCCTACAGGATGTAACAAAAAGGCTGGATACGTAAGGTCGTACTTATGTTTTCTTTTAAAATATCTCTGGTAAACAATTAAGTGTGGTGTTTTTAAATTGGCGGGGCTTTGATAAGTAGGCTCTCCACCGCATGGATGCGGTGGCGAAGCCTACAGGGAAGTATTCACGGCGTGCCTTCGTTCAAAGGTCGGCCAATTACACTGTTCGACTAACCGTTTACGAAGTCTACGCCTAGCTTGATATCGCCACGTAGGCCTTCAAGCATGTCGTTTTTCGCTTTTTCTTCAAATGCGCTTAGCTCACCGTATGGCAAGATTTCTTCAACACCGTTTGCACTAAGGCGAACTGGGTGTGCAAAGAATGCTGCGTCATCGCTGTCATCTGTTTGTACGTAAGTGTACTCAACCACATTCTCGCCTTGCATTGCTGCAACAAGAGATAGACAGAATCGCGCTGCTGCTTGACCCATAGAAAGGGTTGCAGAACCGCCGCCAGCTTTTGCTTCAACAACTTCAGTACCCGCATTTTGGATACGAGTCGTTAGGCTAGCCACTTCTTCGTCGGTAAACTCAACACCTTCAACTTGTGAAAGAAGAGGTAGAATAGTTGTACCAGAGTGACCACCAATTACTGGTACATGCACAGAAGCAACATCTACACCTTTAAGCTCAGCAACGAACGTTTCAGCACGAATAACGTCAAGCGTAGTTACACCGAAAAGTTTGTTTTTGTTGTAAACGCCTTTTGCTTTAAGCGTTTCAGCTGCGATAGCAACTGTAGTATTAACTGGGTTGGTGATGATTCCAACACACGCATCTGGACAGTTATCAGCAACACCTTCAATGAGGTTTTTAACGATTCCAGCGTTGATGTTGAATAGATCAGAACGATCCATACCCGGCTTACGCGGCATACCTGCTGGAATAAGAACAACGTCTGATCCAGTTAGTGCACCAGCTAGGTCATCTTTACCGTGACCGGTTACTTTAACCGCAGTGGGGATGTGGCTTAAATCAACTGCAACACCAGGAACAACTGGCGCAACATCATAAAGCGCTAAATCTGAACCTGCTGGCAATTGTGTTTTTAACAACAACGACAGCGCTTGACCGATACCACCTGCAGCACCTAACACGGCTACTTTCATACCATTTCTCCTATGGGATTACTCACGTATTTAAACGGAACGTCACACTAATGCAACGCGGGGGAAAACTCAATCACCGGATCGTCTTATTGACGTCATAAGCAGCGATATTTTGTCAATATTCATTATCATGGATGATTATGCAAACAAATTGCCTAAAGTCCACCTGTGGGGCACAATATGCGAATAAAAACCAGATTCTCACGTTTTTGTCACGCCCTACCGACGAAAACGATAAACGACATGAAAAAAGAGCGCTGAATGGCTAATTCAAAACAAGAACAACTGATTAAAGCTTTCAAAGAGATACTAAAAGCAGAGAGCTACGGTTCACAAGGTGAAATTGTAGACGCCTTAAAGGCCCAAAATTTTGACAACATTAGTCAATCGAAGATATCAAGAATGCTCAGTAAATTTGGCGCCGTACGTACCCGTAACGCCCGTGGGGACATGGTGTACTGTCTTCCCCCTGAGTTGGGTATGCCTACCGCTAAAAGCCCCTTAAAGCAGCTTGTGCTTGATGTTGTACACAATAATGTCATGGTTATCATTAGAACTAGCCCTGGCGCCGCACAGCTCATTGCCCGCCTGCTCGACTCATTGAGTAAAAAAGATGGCGTACTGGGTACCATTGCCGGTGACGATACTATCTTTATCGCCCCTGCGGATGTTCAGAAAATTGAAGAATTGCGAATTCGTGTGGAAGAGTTATTCGACAACGTTTAACTAATACAGTGTTTAATAAAGACAGTGTTTAACTAAGACAACGTTTAATAAAGACAGTCTCTAACTGAGACAATTTTACTAAGTAGCGCCAAACAATAAACGTCACAGCCTATAAAAGAGCCGCCGATGGACATTCACTATGAAGTGAGGCCATTGGCGGCTTTTTGCGTTTTAGTTCACGTTATCATGTTATTCGCACCATCGGTGCAGTGCACCGAAGCACTCTATGACAGCAACTTAATTAAGGCATCTGCGGCAGGTCGTGATGACGGTGGATTCTGACCCGTTACCAGTAACCCGTCAGTACATACCTTCACTGCAAAGTCGTCTGCAGCTTCAAATTTACCGCCTTTATTTCGCAGCTCGTCTTCCACTAAATAAGGCACCACATCAGTTAACTGCATTGCAGCTTCTTCACTGTTTGTGAAACCTGTTACTGCCTTACCTGCAACAAGAAAGCTACCATCAGGCATCTTCACGTCTTTAAGTACAATTGGCGCATGGCACACCGCACCAACAGGCTTATTCGCAGCAATAGTATCTTCAATTAATTTAATTGAATGAGCGTTGTCCGACAAATCCCATAATGGGCCATGTCCGCCTGGGTAAAATACCGCATCGAATTCTTCTGCTCTCACATCTTCTAACGGAATTGTAGACGCGATTGCACTTCGGGCAATATCGTCTTTTGTGTAGCGAATAGCATCATCGGTCATCGCGTCGTCGGAGAGACTATTGGGGTCGATAGGTACCTGACCACCCATAGGTGATGCAAGTGTAATGGAGTAGCCTTGGTCTTTGAATGCATAGTAGGGAGAGGCAAACTCTTCTAACCACATACCGGTTTTGTTACCCGTATCGCCCATGATTTCGTGTGATGTCATTACCATAAGAATAGACTTTGACATTTGACCTCCTTGCATTGATTTCCAGAGAATAGAGTCTTTTTCTTTCGTCCAAAGTGAATGATTAGATCAAAAAAAATGCCACTGCCCGTAAAGGCAAGTGGCATTTAACACTACAAAGATTTTACGTAGTTTTAAAACTATCGATATTAGAAGCGGTAGTTAATACCTACACGAGCAGACCAAGTTGATGCTGGTGTATCAACTCGTTGGCCGCGAGGCCCATCGAAGTTTTCGAAGGTATATACCCCGTCAGCAAAAGACGCGTCTACAACAGGTTCGTTATACTCAAATGGAACTTGTCTAAGCGTGCCCCACTCGTCGTTAAGAAGATTTCCTAGGTTTCTTACAACAAAGAATATTTCTCCTGTGTGTCCTTCCATAAAGCCAGGAATGTCCTGAGATATACGAAGGTCAACCCTAGAAACCCAATCTGAGTCTTGAGCATTTCTATCGACAATTGTGCCGCGCGAACCGTTCAGACCAGCATCAGCAATAAAGTCGTTAAAGGCTGCTTGGTCAAACTCAGGCGCGTAATTGACGATAGGATCATTCTCAAGTGGTACATAAAGAAGGTTTCTATCTTCAAAGAAACGCTCATCACCAAAACCTGGGTCTCCATCGAATGTGTAGCTAAACACTTGACCGCTGCGGCGAGTCGCGAAAAGATTCACACGCGTTGGATAGCCGTCGATAAACTCATGTGCATAACTAAGGTTTAACGTAAAGCGATGTTCAACCTGGTAGTTACTTGTCGCAACAGCTGGTTGCCCTAGGTCACGAACCGATAGGTTACCAAAGTTTGAACTTGCGGTTGAGCTGTTCATTGGACTACCTTGCTCAATGTCTTGATGAGAGTAGCCAAAGTTAACGTCAAACCCGTTGTCGAAGGTCTTCTGCGCTGTAAAGGTATAAACCCAGCCATCACCCTCATCAGGGTTATTGGTTAGCAAATAATCTGTACCTGAACGACCACAATCTGAGCTAAGTGGATCAGCTTGACAGTCAGCATCTAATGCATCGAAGTCTCGGTAAACAGGGCGACCATCTGGTGCAGTACCAATGTTACGCACGTTCAGCGGTACTGACATAGCCGGGTTATCTTCACGCGTATACATAATATCAGCGGCCAAGATTACACCGTATTGAACTTCTTTTTGGATACCAATGTTATATTTCCACAGCGCAGGCACTTCAAAACCTGGCGCCATAGCATTAACTGCACCGTCTCCACCAACAAAGAACTCTTCGTCAGTCGATAGCGCAGGTACTTCGAAACCAAAATTGGCGGTATTAGTACCATCTAATGCTGCTAATACTCGAGGGTCTGTAGCATCCCCTTCAAACTCTGAACCACGAATAGACACGCCATTGTTTGAGTAGTTGTTTGACAACCACACATTTGGATTTCCGCCCGCGAATAAGCCCGCTCCACCATAAATAAACGTTTCATCATCAACAATGTAGTTGAAACCCAAGCGAGGCTGAACGAGGTCAAAGTCTGGACCTTGTGCATTAGAAAAGCCATAGCGCTGCTCGAAACGGCTGTTTGCAACAGGGTCGCTGTCAGAATCCCAACGGTCATAACGAAGACCAAATGTTAGGGTAAGGTCCGCATTTACCATCCAGCGGTCTTGCATGTAAGCAGTAAATGTATTGAACTCAAATTCGGCTGCACCGTCATTAACATCTAGTGACGGAGGAATGTTGTATTCAATTCGGCTAGCCTGTTGGTTCTCAAAGTCTTCTAAAGAATCAAATTCAAAAATCCCTTGGCTGCCTGGCACGAATAAGTTAAATACCGAGACACTCTCATACTCAACACCTGCCATGATTTCGTGATCGCCCTCAAAATAATTAGCGATGAACACGTAGTTGTCAGTATCATAGTTAAGCTGATTAGCTTGGCGGAATTGGTCAGCACCAATATTAAAATCAACGTTTGGTACGACGTCGAAAATAGTTACAGAGCCAAAATCAGGCTGCGTAGTCTGAGGAGTCTGGCCGTTAACTACTTCTGCTCGGTTCACACGAAATTGGGTTGAAAGTTTTGAAGACCAGTCAGAGAAAATCTGAACACCGTAGGTTGTCAACTCATTTGCGCGCTGATAGAAACGGTCTGAAAATGCAAAGCTGTCATTACCCAATCCAGAAGTACTTAGTGTAAAGCCTTCTGTATTTTGGTAAGTGATCTGTGCACGGTGGTCATTGTTGATTTCCCAATCAAGCTTAGCGAGTATTTTTTCTTCTTTAAGGTCAAGCGAACTAAGTACATCACCAACTTGGTAACCGTATACGTCATTCGCAATTCCAGCTACGCGGTCAACAACGTCTTGTGTTAACCCTTCAATCTCATTAAGGACAGGGGCACCTTCCGGTCCAAACTCAATAATTTCTACTGGCTCGTGCTTTTCAAAGGCACCAAAGAAAAACAACTTATCTTTGATTATTGGGAAACCGATAGTCGCACCATAGCGACGCTCGTTAAACGCTGGAACAACAAAATCGTCACCATCGACCGAGTCGCCTTGCAATGAGTCATTGGTGTAGTCAAAGAATACGCTTCCGTGTACTTCGTTAGTACCAGAACGCGTTACCGCATTGATATTACAACCTGTGAATCCACCATACTGGACGTTAAATGGCGCAAGCTCAACAGCAACTTGATCTATAGCGTCAAATGGGAAAGGAAGGCGTTCTGTTGGGTACCCGTTTGCGTTGAGACCGAAGTTATCATTCTGCTTAACACCATCAACCGTTAAGCTGTTGAAACGGTTGTTTACACCAGCACATCCAATAGCGTTTGCATTAGTCGGATCGATTGAGATACGTGGATCGGTAGCAATAACGTCTTTGATATCTCGGTCTACGTTCGGCTGCGTTTGTAAATCTTCAAATCCAAAGTTTGCCGACGGTCCATTTGTTTCTGTTATAACACCACCTGCATAACCGCTTACCACAATTCGCTCTACATCTGTGGGCTGCAACGAAATATCGATAGATGATGATTCACCAAGTGACAGATAAACATCTTCAACAGTACGAGAACCACTGCTGTCAGTTACATTTATTGTGTAAGGACCACCAACGCGAAGGCCGCGAGCGCTGAAAGCACCGTTGCTCTCAGACTCGTAGGTACGAGTTTGTCCTGTCCGTTGATCGGTAATAGTTATCGTAGCACCATCAACGATTGCACCAGATTCCGTAACAATAGTACCGCGAATACCTGATGATGTTTCTTGGGCAATAGCTGTTCCAGCTAAGCCAGCAGAAACAGCAACAGCGATCGCAACGCGGCTGAGTTTTGCTTTAAAGTTCATGTGTGTTTCCCTTTTGTTTAGAATGTTTTTCTAATTAGATGTTACAGACAACAAATCGCTCGCCCTGTGTTTTGGACAAGATTTGGTTAAATTGTCTTCGAGCTTCGTGTCATTTTTATTACAAAATTGCGTTTTTGTTTACGCAGAATTCATATATCGTAAACAGCTACGCCTATCTAAGCTGACCAAGCGGTCAAGTTAAATTACTTATTGTTATTATTGTTTCCTACTCGCAATTTACATCGCTATTCTTGTCACACCTGCGACTAATAAACAGCGGTTAACAAAAATCAGATTAACCCACAACAAAAAGATAAAAATCATGTAGATAGAACAATAAAATAAACTTACCTATTGCAATAAATAATCTTAGCTGTTGAAATACTACTTTCGATTATTAACTTTATTGGTCGTTTTTTGACAACTCTTCGAATTGTTTCTTTACTAAAATGGTGGTTGTTAGTATTCGCTGCAGTCTGCTGCGTCTCGATTAATTATTTTTCAAATTTGCGGAACTTTTCTGATATACCACCACAAACAGGTCAATACTTAACCTGTAGCGGCGAATTTTCAGCCAATGCCGACCGATTTTCGGTATATGTTACAGACAGCAGAATTGCACAGCTTGCTAGTGAGAAAATCTGTAACAATAGCGTCATAAAGCGGCAATATGGAGAGGTAACGGTTATAGTAGGTCAGAGTGACTATGACACCTTTCGTTATATCAACCATGGTGTAGTTGATTTAGCATTAGTTAAGAGAAACGTGGTTGAAGCATTCGCAGCGAACGATATTTACGGCTTAACACCTATTGCATCTCACCCAGACTATGGGGCATTTTTTATCTCATTACGAGAAAAGCCTAAACTAGAAAAAGAATATTTATTGGGCAAGCGAATTGGCTTGCTCGACTACCCAAGCAGCCGGTCAGGCCACATAGTGCCAAAAACCGTACTGAAACGGCTTGGGTTAAGTGACACTAATGTCAACATTGTATATTACAGCTCACATAAAGAATTACGGCGAGCGCTGCTCGCGGGTGAAGTAGATATTATTTCCTCTTATTGGGCAAAAGACGACGAAGAAATTCTGTCAAAAAATTATACCGCACCATTATTACAGCAGGTAAGCGGAATGCGTTGGTATTTAAAAATGCAAACTCAAAACACCGACCTATTTTGCGCAATGCAGTCTGTTATTCATGATATCGCTATGGCACATCCTCGTCCCTACTATAAGAATATTGTTCTTGAGGAAGGCTGCCGATGAACATGTCGAATAAACTATTTTTCAAATCCAAGCGACGAATTGTAATTAATGGGTTGATACTGCTTTTGTTACTGCAGTGCATAGCTGTTGCTGGACAGTTTGTTTCTTATCGAAGCACGCTTCATAGCGCCATTGATAAGGTTGAACGAAGAATTAGCTTAGACAGCGCTTTTTTAGACGTGGGTAATCAAACCCTGCAAACGCCCGTAAATCGCTACGCAATATCACAATACGCTACAACGTTGAATGCGGAACTATCCACCCAAGCCTACCCTGTTTTAGTGAAGTCGATTCAAGGTGTGGAATTTAAAAGCGAGAAAATAACAAAAGCTAGCTTTCCTAAAAGCTATACAACGGTGTTAAGAAATGCCGAGCAGCGAATAGATATAGAGATAGTTAGCAAACCTATATCTAGCGCACTTGGTTTTAGTTGGACCGCTTTGATAGCGTCACTTCTTATAACACCGATGTTTGCGATTAACACCAGAACCACTGCAAAGCAAAGGGCGCAACGGGCAGAGTCATTACTGCCCCCTACCCCAAAACTTATTATCAACTTACAAGATAAAACCATATCAAACGGCGTCACCGATAATGCTGTGACGTTACAGAACAAACCTCTGTGTTTTTACACTGCGTTAGTGAAGTTCTGCATCGAGAATCCAGGAGTGCCATTACATGTGCATAAAGACGTACCCAATGAGTTAGTCGCATTAGCGAATAAAAGTTTTGGTCG
This sequence comes from Alteromonas sp. P256, assembly GCF_036864455.1. Lineage (NCBI taxonomy): Bacteria > Pseudomonadati > Pseudomonadota > Gammaproteobacteria > Alteromonadales > Alteromonadaceae > Alteromonas > Alteromonas sp. P256. Next base: position 32,911 of record NZ_JAZETM010000011.1, on the reverse strand, counting down.
CCTTATTGAGTTAGGTCATACTAAACGAAAAAGGCCAGACTTTAACGCCAATTTAGATAAAACCCTCAGCGAGATTCGAGCGTCACTTGATGAAGTATTTACCGACTTTAATGCTGAAAAAGAAACCTACTATCCACCAAGAGCACAAGGTGAAGGTTCTCGCTCAAAACAACATTCTTATGCTTTATCCAAAATCGTGTTAGCTGACATAGAAATAATTGGTAACTAGGGGCGTTGGCTTAGACAGTTTGCTCTAAATTTGAACACCCCCCCCCCTTGCATGTGAATTATATTGACCAATTGGATAACTTCTTCATGGTTTAATGAAGGACCTGCAATACCTTGAAATATCGGTGAACTTCAACAAAAGACTTAGCAAAGACCAGACCAAAAACCAACGAAACACGAATATAACATTGATTCGTGAGGGCTAAGCGCGTATCTTTGCACCAATAAAATCAGCCTTAAAGTACTATGCAATCGCCATTAATTATTGCCATTTCTGGAGCTTCAGGCTCTGGGAAGTCTCTTTTTACGAAAAATTTATTTAACGGATTCAGCGCACAAGGCCGTCCTGTTCAGGTTTTGCGCGAGGATCATTACTACCGTGCGCAAGATCATTTGCCCATGGATCAGCGCGAGCAAAATAACTACGACCATCCAAACGCATTTGAGCACGAGTTGCTTAAAGCGCATTTGCAGGCGTTGAGAGAGGGGCAGCCAATTGACTATCCTCACTATTGCTACAAAACACACACTCGTTTGCCTGAAACTGAGCGCTTAAATCCAGCACCAGTTATCATTCTTGAAGGTATTATGTTGCTAGCTCGTACGGATCTCCTTCCTTTGTACGATGTGAAAATCTTTATTGATACCCCATTGGATATTTGCCTAATGCGCCGAATGATGCGCGACCTAAAAGAACGCGGGCGCTCTATAGAGTCTGTTGCTAAGCAGTACGAAGAAACCGTAAAACCAATGTACCACCAATTCATTGAGCCAAGCCGCTTTACTGCCGACGTAGTAGTAACGCAGGGTGGAAAAAATCAAATTGCATTAGATGTGATCAAATCACACATTCAGCAAGCGCTTCTTTAAGGGAATAACATTATGGTAGGTTTACTGGGCGTTGCGCTCCTAATAGGTATTGCATTAGCGATGTCGTCGGCGAGGCGCAGCATAAACTGGCGTACTGTGGGCGGTGCATTCGCTATTCAAGCCACCGTGGGTGCGTTTGTCCTGTATTTTGAACCCGGCAAGGAGTTCCTCCTCAAAGCAACAGAATTTGTTGGCAATATCATTGGCTACAGCCAAGACGGAATAAACTTTTTATTTGGCCCCCTGGGCAATAATTCTCTTGGCTTTATATTTGCGGTTAATGTACTTCCCGTTATTGTTTTCTTCTCCGCACTGATTGCGGTGCTTTATCACCTTAAGGTGATGGGCGTTGTTATAAAAATTATTGGTGGTCTTCTGCAAAAGCTATTAGGCACCAGTCAACCTGAGTCAATGTCTTCAGCAGCAAATATCTTTGTCGGTCAAACCGAAGCGCCCCTGGTAGTTCGCCCCTTTATTCCACACATGACGCGTTCTGAGCTATTTGCCATTATGGTGGGTGGTTTGGCATCAATTGCGGGCTCTGTGATGGCCGGATATGCAGGTATGGGCGTAGACCTTAAATACTTACTGGCCGCGAGCTTTATGGCGGCACCAGGTGGATTGTTGATGGCGAAAATTATCTTGCCTGAAACGACTAAGCCTAACGAAGATTTACACGACGTAGATGCTGACAGTGCAGGCTACGCCAACGTATTTGATGCTGCTGCTAGTGGTGCAGCGTCAGGCATGCAGCTTGCGTTAAACGTAGGTGCAATGCTACTCGCTTTCATAGCACTTATTGCCATGTTCAACGGCCTCATTGGCTGGACCGCGGGGCTTTTTGGCTATGAAAACGTGACTTTTGAAGGGATCCTGGGGTTTGTTCTTCAGCCACTAGCATGGGCAATCGGCGTACCATGGGAAGAAGCAAAACTTGCTGGTAGCTTTATTGGACAAAAGATGGTGGTTAACGAGTTTGTCGCTTACCTCAGCTTTTTAGATAACCAAGATCAGCTGTCTCAAGCCTCTCAGGCCATTATCACCTTTGCATTATGTGGTTTTGCAAACTTCTCTTCTATCGCTATTTTGATGGGCGGAATTGGTGCGATGGCACCAACACGCAGAAAAGAAATTGCGCGACTGGGATTAAAGGCAGTTATTGCTGCAACCTTATCTAACTTAATGAGTGCTGCATTGGCTGGCATATTCCTTTCTCTCGGTTAAAATTTTCTTAAACAGACTATTTGGTCAAGATTTTACTAGACTAAACGGTCAGGTTTATGTAAATTACGCACATTCTTCGCAGGCGTTGATCTGAATCAACGCCTGCGTCTTTTTTCTGTAGCCCGTCTACCTTTATAATGCCGCAATCAAAATATACGGGATAACGTTATGCAATTAGTTGCTGTTGATTACCAAGCTGAAAACGCACAAGAAGAATTTGTTAAATCACTTCGGGAAACTGGATTTGGTGTTCTTAAGAACCACCCTATTCAGCAGTCTTTGGTTCAAGGTATTTATGACAATTGGCAGGGTTTCTTCAATAGTGAACAGAAGAACGATTACCTTTATAACAAAGGTAAGCAAGACGGATTTTTTCCTCAGAGCGTTTCTGAGGTAGCCAAGGGTTTCACGAAAAAAGACATCAAAGAGTATTATCACTACTATCCTTGGGGCCAGTGTCCAGAGGAGCTACGTCCTCAGGTATCTCAATACTACAAAGAAGCCAACACGCTTGCTTCAGAGTTATTGAGTTGGATTGAGTCTCACTCACCAAGTGAAGTAAGTGATAAGTACCGTCAGCCGCTAGGGGATATGATTAAAGATTCAGATCAAACCCTTTTGCGCATTCTTCACTATCCGCCACTAAGTGGTGATGAGGAAGTAGACGCAATTCGCGCTGCTGCTCATGAAGATATTAATTTAATTACTATTTTACCAGCTGCAAATGAGCCAGGCCTACAGGTTCAAGCCAAAGACGGCAGCTGGCTAGATGTCCCTTGTGATTTTGGTAGTTTGATTGTGAATATTGGTGACATGCTGCAAGAAGCATCTGGCCATTATTTCCCATCGACAACTCACAGGGTAGTGAATCCTGATGGCGCAGATATGACAAAGGCTCGTATTTCATTACCGTTGTTTTTGCACCCTCGACCAGATGTTGTTCTTTCAGAACGTCATACCGCAGGCTCATACCTGCAAGAGCGCCTTCGTGAGCTGGGCGTGATTTAAGTTAAGTTCCTTTTGTAGTGTTACCTTTCTGCCACGGCTTGTCCGTGGCTTTTTTATATCTTCTCACTCGCATATTCTCTCAATTTCATATCCACTTAATTGCATAGGTATTCAGCGTCGGGCTAATATAGCAAGCTTTGTTGAATAGCGTTCAGCACTATAATCATCTGGTGCGTAAGTCTCAGCGCTTTTAAGGTAACGTACGGCATTGTTGGTATCGCCCAATTCGAAATAGGCCTTAGCCAGACCAAATAACACTTCGTGATTCTTTCTGTCTAGTCGTACAGCACGTTGATAGTGACTCAGCGCCTTCTTAAACTTACCATCCTCAAATGATTGCTCGCCAAGAATGAAATGATAAAAAGGGTTGGTCTTTCTTTTCGTTTCTATTTTGCTAAACAGTTCAGCCGCTTCCTCCCGCTTATCTTGATATCGATATAATATTGCCAGGTTTTCCCACACGGTTAAATTTTCAGGATCGAGAGACAACGCGTGCTCATAGGCCCTTTGAGCTTGTTCAAAATCTCCTTGCATACGATAAAGCACGCCTAAGTTTGTCCAGGTTTGTTGTAATGTTGGCGCAATTTTCGCTGCCGCTCTGAAATAGCTGTATGCACGAGTATAGCTATTTGCCACAAATGCATCAGCGCCTTTATTGTTATAAAACATGGCTAAAACACTTCTTTTCGATACTGCAATGCGGGGAAAGTGGCTTCGAATAACTTGTGGGTCAAAGTCTACGTCGGCATACGTTGTTCCTATGGTAATTGCCATTGAGGTTTCTGGCGCGCTTACTCTTAAATTGATATGCCCATTGAGCAAACTAAAGCCATCTCTACGGGTCCAATACTCGGGAATGTCGACCTCGTAAAATGTAGTATTTAATCCAAGGTGTTGGGCTAAGGCGAAGGTCATTATTGACAAAGATAGGCAATTAGCCGCCCGGTTATTAAAGGTGGTATTGGCCACTGTATTGGCGTTGTTGCGGTACATCATGCCATTGTCTGAGTAGTCTAAAATAGCATTTGCAAAGCCACTGACATTCTTTGCATTTAATGCGTTATCGTAAGCAGAACGCTCTGCAAAGCGTTTTGCTTCTTCACCGAGATAAAATACATCTTCCTCTGACTCAACATGGAAAAGATGATAGCTAGGAAACAACTCATCTTTTAATAAGGGTTTGATATCTGCAGTGGCAAGGTCACCTTGCTGTGTACTTTGACAAGCAGTTAAATACGTCATTATGATTAATGGTATTAAGAACGATCGGGTAGACATGACAAACTCTCCTCATGCGCTTTTCACAGGCGTTTCATGAAGCCGCTCAATAAAAGCGCGCTTCGAGCCTCTATGAAGCTTCATTCGCTACCGTAAGTATAGACTGCCCTGATAACTTTGTTTTTTCTGTCTTGAACCTGTGTTCTTTGCCTTTAATTTCGCTTCTCTTCTTTTTCTGTTTGCCGCACCGGATAAAATAAATAGCACAGCCTTTTATCGCTTCGTCCCCCTCACAGATGTATTTCGACACTATGGGCTCTCACGTTACATAAAGTTAATCATCACTTTTTTAGAAACCACCGTAACCATAGACGAAATCAAACTTGTTAAATGATAGTTAATTTATATAACCGTTGGATAAACTCAAAAGGAAATATTATGCGTAAGTTTTTAAGTGCTTTAGTTATTTTAGTCGTTAGTTCATCTGCATTTGCTGGTCATCATAAAATGGGTGACCATAAAGATATCGTTGACACAGCGGCGAGCAACCCAATGTTTTCAACCTTGGTTGCTGCGGTAAAAGCTGGTGGCTTGGTAGACACATTAAAAGGTGATGGACCGTTCACCGTATTTGCACCTACTAATGACGCCTTTGCAGCGCTTCCCGCAGGTACATTGGAGATGTTGTTAAAACCAGAGAATAAAGACACCTTGGTGCAAATTCTTACTTACCATGTTGTTGCAGGTAAGGTAACGGCGAAAGACGTAGTATCACTTTCATCGGCCACCACAGTGGAAGGTAGCGACGTGACGGTAAATGCCGCTATGGGTAAAGTAAAGATTAACAATGCGAACGTTGTAAAAGCTGATGTAATGGCTGAAAACGGCGTTATTCACGTCATTGATGCCGTATTGTTACCTGCTGATGTGGCAGCAGCGCTATAACTACAAAAACCAGAAAACGTAATAAACCACTGCTTAACGCGGTGGTTTTTCGTATCAGAGGCATAGAGATTTCAGGTCTGCCTTGCCAACACATTAGATTTCCATTATTTAAACTTATGTTTAATAACTTTTTTTCTCGCGTAAGTGTAGAGTTAATAGAAATACTGCCTGAGAGTAGTCGCCTAACGAGGAATTGCTGTGTACATCGAACAAGTTGACAACAGAGCACTCTCTGATTGTAGCGTTCTTATTGTAGATGACGACGCGAGTAGCAGACTCATACTAGAAACCTTACTGAACGGTATAGTCTCCTGCGTTTCAGTTGATTCTGGAAAAGCGGCCATCGAGCACTGCCGGTTTAAAAAACCTGACCTAATCTTGATGGACGTGTCCATGCCAGAATTAGACGGTCACGACACTACAGCATTGTTGCGCAAAAAACCAAAATGTGAATCCATACCCATTATTTTTGTTACTTCATCGTCAACGGAAGAAGAGGAATCAAAATGCTGGAATTCAGGATGTGTGGATTTTGTGGTTAAGCCAGTTAATGCCTGTACACTTCAAAATCGCGTAAAGTCTCACCTAAAAAATAAAATACGCAATGACTTGCTTGAAAAGTTAATTTATATAGATAAGCTCACTGGCGCATATAACCGCCATTACCTCGATGATTATCTTCCCAGACTTGTTCGAGATGGACTTCGCAATGTTACGCCCCTGTCACTTGTCATATTAGATATTGACCACTTTAAGCTTTTCAATGACATGTACGGTCATTTAGACGGCGATAGCTGTCTGTGGAAAGTCAGCCAGTGTATCAGTGACACATTAAAACGGCCTATGGACAAGCTGGTTCGTATCGGTGGTGAAGAGTTTTTAGTTATTTTGCCAAATACGGACACAAAAGGCGCCGCTGCGGTAACAAAGAGGCTGTTAGAAACCGTATATGAATTGAATATCAAGCATGACGCCTCTGAATTTGACAGGGTCACATTAAGCGCAGGACTCTCGACTAAAAACGCGGACGATGAGAAAACGATAGACTATATCATGCTAGAAGCTGATAAAAACCTTTACCTTGCAAAAACCGATGGTCGAAATCGTTTGAAAGTAGAAGGGCTTGATGAAGCCGAGTATGATACCCCTGTACGAGAAACAAAAAGACGAATACTTGTTTAATCTCAGCTTTTTTGTTGGCTACGTTTTTACCCCTTCTGTGCTTTTATCTGTCCTGTGTTTCTCCCAATCGATATTTCCCTAACGCCTTAGTGTGCAGCAGTTGCGATAACGGACTGGATTGGTCTAATCCAAACTGCTCAAACTGAGCGAATAACAGCTGAAGTGTGGCGAGTGCGTCATCTAGGGCGTTGTGTTCAGGACAGCTTGGAAGGTCTAATCGCTGTCGACAAACGGTAAGCGTTGCACTATTGGTAGGAAGCACTTGATGCTGTTTGCTCAACTGATAAACCGCGAGCTTAAGCGTATCAATGTAGATAACATCCGTAGCGGGTAACGACAGCTTTACAAACGCTTTGTTAAGCGCTGCTAAATCAAGGCTCGCATTGTGAAACACCAGTACTGACGATTGAAGCCGTGGCATCAACTTATCTAAGCTCACGGCTAACGGCTTGCCTTGGGCCAAAATATCATGCGTTAACCCGTGAATGACTGGGCTTTGGCCTAACGCAGCTGATGTGTTTATAACAAAGTACTCGCAAGAACTTAGTGACAACTGCCCGCCCTTACCTGCCACCCATCCTATAGATGTAATATCCGTGGCTTTGGCATCAAGTGAGGTCAACTCAACATCAATAGCCAGTAAGTCCGTGTCATTGATATACCTATCGCTAAGTTGCTTTGTTAGCGATGACCCTGCAGATAATGTGAGCTGTCTTTTAAGCCATTGCAATATCATCTATCGTTTAACCCTACCCGTTAATTTGCCTTATGCTTTAAATCACCTTACGGCTTTCTTGCCCCAACGTTGCCTACCTTTGTGTCATTTATTCTGGTGGGCAGTGACACGGGATGCGCTAACCAACTCCGCCGGAAAACTTCATTACCATGGCTTCGTTAGCTCGCTCTATTGCTTTAAAGCCCGCTTTAAGCTGGTGCTTTTGAATCGACGACAACATACTCACCGACACTAGATTATCGGTGACTTTGTTCTCTAGCTGATGACGCCAGCGTAGCCTATTTAAAAATACCCAGATATCTTTCAAATTAGCCGCATCCTTAGTAGAAAGCTCAGACTTATCAGACAAACTCTCAAGGCGGGCAACCGTATTGGGCAAGGTAATACCATCAGCTAACGCATAAATTCGTGCAATGTTGTTAATAAGCGCCACCGCACGGGTTTTTAAGTCGATGGTATCTTTCTGTTTACGTCCTTTCTCATAGCTAAATTTTTGAAACATAGATAGGGGGACAGACACATCATTGCTGTTGCGCGCCAGGGCAGCTAAAAACATCTTCTGCTGTAATAATGGTGCTCGCCTTTTCTGCAGCTGTTTGAACAGGCTTGCATCGCCCGCAGCACAGCGTACATCCAAAAAAATATTAAAATGCATAATAGCCTTGCTTGTAGGTGCTGCGACCCACCGCTCGGCTTCTTTAACCGCTTCATCAACTGACAATCTCAGTTCAGGATTACTGGCCATAATATTGCCATCACACAGCTTAATACCGCATTTCGCTAATCCTTTGCATACGTAATCTGTCATATCCGCAAAATAAGCGGCCTGCTTTTCGTTAGGCGTAGATGCTAACAATAACCCACTGTCTTGGTCGGAGCCCGTGGTTTGATCTTCTCTTGCCTGCGAGCCATACACTAGCCAAGCAAACATCATTGGGGCTTTACCATTATCTTGCTGAAAAAAGCCAATTAGCTTTCGCGTCATCACGTCGGTTGCCTGAGACAAGATTTTGCCCGCAATGTCGTAATCTCCGGCTCGCTTGGCGTGCGCGGCAAAATAGTGTGGCAATTGCCAAGACAGCCTTGTGAGCTCATACAGGTTATTCGCTTTTGTGAGCTCTCCAATAATAAAAAGTACGTTGCCCCTTTGGTGCCTTATAATATCGCTGGCCGTCACCATCCCTATGGGTGACTGAGATAGATGGTCGATAACCGGCAAATGATGAATGTTTTTCTCTGTCATCAATGCCATAGCATCAAACAGAGTTCTGCTATTGCCAATTTGGGTAGGGTTTACGGTCATTATTTGCTTAACCGGAAGAGCGGTATCAAGAGCGTTGGCGACTACGCGGGAGCGCAAATCTCTATCTGTCACTATGCCAATTAGCTTGTCGTTATTGGTTACCAATAAAGAAGATACTTTTTCTTGAGTCATTAACATGGCAGCATCTGCAATTGACGTATTACTGTGGGCGGCCACAGGCGCTTTATCGATAACATCGGTTAGAGACTTGTATAGCCACATGGAATTGGAGTCGGCTATGGCGTGATTTTGCAGCGCATTATTGCGTAAGCCCGTAAAAAAGCTATTAACCTCTACAAATTCAAGTAACGCACATACGTCTTCAGCGGCAAAACTGTAAACTAGTCCAGGGCTATCTACATGTACCGAAAGCGAATAAGTTCGCTTATCTAAAATTGCAGCATAATTAAAATAATCTCCCTCGCTTAAATGCCTAGCAGCGCCTTCTCCATCTTCCACGGAAAACTGACCGCTTTGAATAAGATAAAGTCGGGGCTCGCCCGTCGCAAAATGCGCTGTATTATCTTTCGTCACATATAATAAATCAGCATGTCGAATAAGGTCATGACGCTTGGACTCATCCAACATATCAAACGGTGCTGATGTAGAAAGAAAGTCTTCAACCTGCTTTGCTATTGCTGTCATTTGTTCACCCTTATTCTCTTACTTTTTGCCTTGTAACTGCGCTGTGCCTTTTTATGCTCGGTCTTTACACCTAGTTTTTACCTCTGGTTTTCACTTCTGGCTTTTGCATCTGAGTCTGCTGATACTTCTTTCGCCGTATGCCTATATCCGTTTCTTTAATGAATTGATTAACTCATTAAAGAAAGAGACACCTGCACAAAAGAAAAAAAACCAACCGACTAAACACTGCTAGAAGGTTGGTTTTCTATTGTACTAATGCTTCTTCTTACTCATGTTTTTCATTCATTAGTGTGCAGAGGCCTCGCCCGCTCCCTTAGGATAGCGAATACTTTCAACCAACTCTTGGATTTCCTCTGGTGCTTCATCCGTCACTTTAAAGACAAGGAATGCCACCACAAAGTTAACTATCATACCCAGTGTACCTATACCTTCCGGTGAGATACCAAACAACCAGTTGTCGGGTACGTTCGCCGCCGGATTAACAAACTTGAAGTAGATAATGTACGTCGCGGTAAAGGCAATACCAGATAGCATTCCTGCAACAGCACCTTTATCATTCATACGTTTACTAAAGATACCCATAATAATAGCAGGGAAGAAACTGGACGCTGCTAAGCCGAAGGCAAAAGCGACCACCTGCGCAACGAAACCGGGCGGATTGATACCAAAGTAGCCGGCAATCACAATGGCGACACCTGCGGCCAATCGTGCATAAAATAGCTCTGCCTTATCCGTAATATTCGGCGCGAAGTTTCGTTTCAGTAAGTCATGAGATACCGACGTGGAGATTACAAGTAACAAGCCAGCTGAGGTAGAAAGTGCGGCGGCAACACCACCGGCAGCCACTAAAGCAATAACCCAAGCCGGTAAATTTGCAATTTCAGGGTTCGCCAGTACCATGATGTCACGGTCTACGGTCATTTCGTTGCGCTCATCGCCTGAATAGAACATGACGCCATCGCCATTCTTATCGTTAAATTCGATAAGTCCGGTTTGCTCCCAGTTCTTAATCCACGATGGTGCTTCTTCGTAACTTGTACCTGTAAGCTCGGGCCCGTTAATGGTTTCAATCATATTAACGCGAGCAAAAGCAGCTAGAGACGGTGCAGTGGTGTAAACAATGGCGATAAACGCTAGTGCATAACCCGCTGATTTACGCGCATCGTGTACTTTAGGAACCGTGAAGAAGCGAACAATAACATGTGGCAAACCTGCCGTACCTACCATAAGTGCAAAGGTAATGAAGAACACGTCAATCGTGCTTTTCGTGCCTGTCGTGTATTCATGGAACCCAAGATCGGTGGATAAATTATCGAGCTTTTGCAGCAGATGCATGCCCGACCCATCGGCCAGCGTGGCACCGAATCCGGTTTGAGGAAGAATATGACCGGTTACCATGATGGAAATAAATACCGCAGGAACTACATACGCAAATACCATCACACAAAACTGTGCAACTTGCGTGTAGGTAATCCCTTTCATGCCGCCCAGTACGGTGTAGAAAAAAACAATAACCATACCAAGCACAACGCCGGTAACAATATCAACTTCTAAGAATCGACTGAATACAACGCCGACCCCTCGCATCTGCCCTGCCACATAGGTAAAACAGACAAAAATGGCACAAAATACCGCAACAGTTCGCGCGGTTTGTGAGTAGTAGCGGTCTCCAATAAAATCGGGTACAGTGAATTTTCCGAATTTGCGAAGATAAGGTGCTAGGCAAAGCGCAAGCAGAACGTAACCACCGGTCCACCCCATAAGATAAACGGCTCCGTCGTATCCCATGAAGGAGATAAGACCCGCCATAGAAATAAACGATGCAGCTGACATCCAATCGGCAGCGGTTGCCATGCCGTTTAGTACAGGCGGAACACCGCCACCGGCGACGTAAAAATCGTTTGTCGATCCGGCTCTGGCCCAAATCGCAATTGCAATGTACAGCGCGAAAGTAGCGCCAACAATGATAAAGGTGAGTGTTTGAACATCCATCGTATTACTCCTCGTCTACGCCGTAACGTTTGTCCATTGCATTCATTTTCGCCATATAGACAAAAATAAGAGCAACAAAAACTAAAATGGAACCTTGTTGTGCAAACCAGAAGCCCAGTTTGAAACCAAAGAATTGGATGTTGTTTAATGCATCGGCAAATAAAATGCCGGCACCAAAAGATACAGCGAACCAAACGACTAAAAGTTTAAAAAGGAGAGCAAGATTCTCCTTCCAATATGCTTTTTGGTCATCATTATTTCTAAAAGACATTGTTCCGTCCCCACGTCAGGTTAATCGGTTGTTGTTTTTTTACATTTTCCTAACGCTTAACTTTTTTACATTGTTGCTACTGATTCAACGTTACTATCAACGACAACCAAAAGCATCAAAGCCAAGCCCATAGGAGGTTGAATATCACTTTAGACCTGCATGAAATATTTAAAAATGAGACCATGGTCGTAGGTAGACGAAGGTCTCAATCGGTATAATACGCATCGAGTTGTAAATTTTTAGTTAACGGGAAGGCTATGGTTTTTGGTTGGGTTACACTAGCATTACTTTATCTGTTTTTACTTTTTTCTCTGGCAAGCTGGGGCGAGAAGAACTCGCCAACGGCGCGAGCGCTTACCTCACACCCAGCGATATACTCGCTTGCATTGGCTATTTACTGTACTGCATGGACGTTCTTCGGCATGGTGGGACAGGCAAGTAGAGATACCTGGATTTATCTGCCTATTATGCTCGGCCCTATCTTGGTGTATGTGGTGGGTTATAAGTTTATTTACAAGCTTACTTTTGTAAGTAAAAAGCAGCACATCACGACTATTTCCGACTTTATTGCCTCTCGTTACGGAAAGCGTCAAACAGTAGCGTTAGTGGTTACACTTATCGCATTACTTGCCACCATTCCCTATATCGCGCTGCAACTAAAAGCGGTTGGCAACACGTTTCAGTTGCTTACTCAGCAACCTAAAAACGACATCATTATTATTGCGGCAACGGCTTTTATTGCAGCTTTCGCTATTTATTTTGGTACACGCCAAACGGATGTCACTGAATACAGAAGAGGGTTAATGCTAGCTATCGCCTTCGAGTCGTCGATAAAACTTCTCGCGTTAGTTGTTGTGGCGTTTGTTGGCTATAGCGCGTGGAAAACCACTCAGAACGGCCCCTTTTTTGAAAGCTTCTTAAACGAAGCGGCTTTGTCTACCTTTAGCTCATTTTCATTCATTGCCCAAACAATAATGGCAGCCGCCGCCATTGTGTGTTTGCCGCGACAATTTCACGTAGCCATTATCGATAATTTAAGTTTGTCTCATTTGCGCACCGCTCGCTGGCTCTTCCCAACTTATCTCATTGTTATTTCAGCAGTTATTCCTGTAATTGCTATTGCGGGCAAAGCCATATTTGCAGGCAGCAATATTGAACCGGATTCCTATGTACTATCGCTAGCCATGTTTTCAGAGTCTACACTACTGCAAGTCATCGTTTTTGTTGGCGGCTTGTCTGCTGCCACTGCGATGATTATTGTGGCAACGCTTACGCTCAGCACTATGCTAACAAACGACGTTATTCTGCCGCGCATACTGGCACTGACCGAAGACACAAGCAGAAAACGTGATATTTCACGCCGAATTAGACTAATACGGCGGGTGGTTATCGCCTTCATTTTGCTAATGGCCTTTTTATACCACCAGCAAATGACCAGCAGCCGCTCGTTGCACTCTATAGGTCTTATTGCTTTTTCATTAGTTATTCAATTACTACCGGCCATTGTAGGCGGCTTGTATTGGAAGCGAGCCCATGCCCATGGCGTATATGCCGGATTAATGATTGGCTTGGTTATTTGGGTTTTGTGGCTAGTGCTACCTATTGTGAGCGACCAAGTGTCAAGGCTTGAACAAAACGAACTGATTAGCCAAGGAGCTATGATTAGTTTAGCCGCCAATGCGTTTATGTACGTGCTTTTTTCTTGGTTTGCACCCCAGCGACTTATCGATCGCATTCAGGCTGAGGCTTTTGTGTCTCCCACGATGTCGGCTAGTAACACAGTAAAAACTCAAGCAACAAGCGTGAGGGTGTCAGACTTAACCACGCTACTGTCCACATTTATGGGTTCGGGCAGATGCTTACAGCTTGTTGATGAATACCAGACGCTTAATCACTGTCAGCTGAATGAGCAAGATACCCCCGATGAGTCATTCTTATCATTCTGTGAGCGAGCGCTAGGTGGTGTAATTGGGGCATCAAGTGCAAAAGTACTGCTAGATAGTGCATTGCGCGGCAAAAAGATGGACTTCACTGAGATCATCAACTTTTTTGATGACACTACTCAAGCCATGCAATTTAATATGACCGCGCTAATAACCTCGCTTGAAAATATGGACCAAGGGATAAGTGTTGTCGATAAGCATCTGCATTTAGTCGCGTGGAACAAGCGCTACTCAAACCTGTATCCTTTTCCTGACGACTTACTTGCTGTTGGCGTACCCATTGAACGTCTTATTCGTTATAACGCCACACAGGGAGAGTTTGGCACATATGATGTTGAAGCCGAGGTAGAGAAGCGCTTAGAGCATTTACGCTCAGGCATGCCCCATCGATTCACCCGTCAGCGAAAAGATGGGCGAGTGATAGAAATGGTGGGTAACCCATTACCTGGTGGCGGCTTTGTAACAAGTTTTAATGACATTACTGGCCACGTAGAAATTCAGCAGGCCCTTGAAGAGTCAAATATCGATCTTGAAGCCAGAATTAAAAAGCGTACTGAAGAAGTGCATTCCATTAATGCAGAGCTTCGCCTTGAAATTGAAAAACGCTCTGGCGCCGAAAAAGAGTTAATTCGAGCGAGAAAAGCTGCAGAAGATGCCAACGCAAGTAAAACGCGATTTTTAGCCCTCGCCAGCCATGATGTGTTGCAGCCACTCAATGCGGCTAAGCTTTATGTGAGTGCATTAGAAGAGCAAGACTTGCCAGAGCAAACGCATGCCATCATTCAAAAGCTTAGCCACAGTGTATCGTCGAGCGAAGCACTTATCGGTACATTGCTAGATATTGCGCGCCTTGACCAAGGCGAGATGAAGCCAGATTTCGAGTCGGTTGACGTGAGCAACCTACTTTCACCTCTTGTGGATGAGATGTCTATGCGAGCGAAAGAGAAAGGGCTGGCACTTAAGGCAATCATTCGCCCATGTTGGGTGCGAGCTGATAAAACTTATCTATATCGGATTTTACAAAATTTACTGTCAAACGCAGTAAAGTATACTGAAAAAGGCAGAGTGCTATTTGTTGTAAAGCCCATCGGCAACAGCGTTACATTTAACATTTTGGATACTGGGATTGGAATTTCCAACGATAAATTGGACAACATATTCGGCGACTTTTTCCGTGCCAATGAAAGCAAAGAGCACGGCCTTGGCTTGGGGCTTGGTGTCGTAAGGCGACTTAGTTTACAGCTTAACAGCGATATTAAAGTTTCATCTCGCTTAGGCAAGGGAAGCAGCTTTCAATTTACGCTGGAAAGAGCAGCCGCCAAGCATCCTTCTGCCCAAACTACAAAGCCCAAAAACACCACGTTCAGCGGTATGAAAGTATTGTGCGTAGACGACCAACGGGAAAACTTAGATGCATTAAGTACGTTGCTAGAAAAGTGGGGCGTTAGCGTAACGCTTGCCAATAATTGGGATGATGCAGTATCGCTTGCACTGTCTGTAAAGCCACAAATACTATTGATGGATTATCAGTTAAGTTATGAAGAAGATAAAAACGGCTTGGCACTTATCGAACTTATTCGAACAACGCTGAATGTGATTGTACCCGCGGCATTGATTACAGCAACCCCTGATGAAAACTTAGTGGTTCAATGCAAGGAGCAGGGAGTTAACTTTTTAGCTAAACCGCTCAAACCAGCAAAGCTGCGGGCTTTACTGCAAAGCATGACCCGCTATATTCGAGCAGCCAAAAATGTAGAGCGCGATTAGATACGTTGAGAAAATCTGCTATCGATCTTCATTTACTTGGTTTGAATCGTCTACGTGCTTAGGGGTAGGCGTGTCGGTTTTAGCCACCACTTTTCCTAGGCTGCTCCACTTTACTTTCGGATTTAGCATAACAGGGCGAGTAAGAATAAGGTTGTTTGGGTACATAATGGTTTCGCGCTCTGTTGTCACCAACCTCGTACTAAACGGACCAATATCAGCTATAAAGCCTTCAACAAAATTATCGCCATCGATAATGCGTAGGTAGTTGCCTCTGCGATAAGACACATTGGTGAGCAAAATAAAGTAGGCAGTAATATTGCTTATTAACGACCAGCTCGCGAATAAAGCCACACCGGTTACCGTAATAATGGACGTGGAAAGTACAAGTAGCCCTGAAAAGTCGATACCCCATGCAAGTAACAGTAAACACAAAGAAACCGTAGCCACCAGAACACGCGCAGCAAATAGCCCTTTTAATGCGCTATGAGATTTTAACTTTGACTTGGCAATATCATTTTCAATTTTTGGCAGTAACTTTCTAGACATAACCAAATAAACCAACAAAACCAAACTGCTAAATATGATGTTTGATTGGTACTCAGTTGCCCAGCGTAAAACTCCATTTAACAGCTCTATCATTACCCCGTCATTCTTCACAAAAATCCTCATACCAGTGTAAATATTCGTTAGTAAGCTCACGGCAAATATACCGCCATCTTCGACATGCTATCGTTATTGGGCTACTCTTTCATAAAATAAAAACAATCGCCACCATAAGAAAATTTCGTAAGACTCCTGTTACAGACTCAATTAGTATGCGCGCCTAAATAGCTTGCGCATTTACGTATCACATGTAACGGTGTGGTTAATTCGTGAGCAAACTCACATTATCGTTATCAAGGTTGATATATCAATGCGTATTGCAATACTCTCGAGAAACCCAAAACTTTACTCTACTTCACGCCTTGTTGAGGCAGGCAAAGCAAAAGGCCATGAAGTGGATGTTATTGATACTATGCATTGCTATATGGATATCACCAGTGCCCGCCCTTCGGTAAGATACAAAGGAAGAAAGCTTCCCTATTACGATGCGGTAATTCCCCGTATAGGCGCGTCAGTGAGTTTTTACGGCACATCGGTAGTTCGTCAGTTTGAAATGATGGGCACATACAGTGTTAATGAATCTGTTGCTATTAGCCGTTCTCGAGACAAGCTTCGCTCCTTACAGCTGCTCTCTCGAAAAGGCATTGGCATGCCGCGAACAGGCTTTGCTCATCACCCAGATAAAATAGACGACGTGATTAAAACCGTTGGTGGCGCTCCCGTGGTGATAAAATTACTGGAAGGCACCCAAGGCATTGGCGTAGTACTAGCAGATACACATAATGCGGCTGAATCTATTATCGAAGCCTTTATGGGGTTAAACGCCAGCATACTGGTGCAAGAATTCATCAAAGAGGCGGGTGGCAGTGACATTCGCTGCTTGGTAGTGGGCGGCAAAGTGGTAGCAGCGATGAAGCGTCAAGCGGCAGAAGGTGAGTTTCGTTCTAACTTACATCGCGGCGGTCAAGCTAGCTTAGTACGATTAAGCCCCGCAGAGCGCAAAACCGCAATAGATGCTGCGAAAACCATGGGACTCAACTGTTGTGGAGTAGACATTTTGCGCTCTAACAATGGCCCTGTGGTAATGGAAGTTAACTCATCCCCGGGCTTAGAAGGTATAGAGAAAGCGACCAACAAAGACGTTGCGGCGATGATCATTTCGTTCATTGAAAAAAGCGCTGAACCACATAAAACAAAGACACGTGGTAAAGGATAAGTAGGTCGTTAGGTGATGGTTAGGGTGTGTCGCCCTATTAGTAATTTAAGGCTGCAACGCCATCTGTGAAGGAAAACCTTAGTGGTAAATAATGTTTTGACAATTGGGGGACACGATATAGCCCCAGGCGAAACCAAAAAAATAGAACTTGAAATGCCACCGCTCTATACAGCGACGAATATGAGCATTCCCGTTTATGTAAAACGAGGCAAACGCCCTGGTCCAATTATGTTTGTTAGTGCAGCAATTCACGGCGACGAGCTTAACGGTATAGAAATTGTAGGTCGCTTAATTCGCTCAAAAGCCATTGAAAAACTGCGCGGCACACTTATCGCAGTACCGATGGTTAACGTTTACGGTGTACTGAATCAATCCCGCTATTTACCCGACAGACGAGACTTAAACCGCAGCTTTCCCGGAAGTAAAAAGGGCTCTTTAGCAGGCAGATTGGCGAACCTGTTTTTTAACGAGGTGGTGAGTAAGTGCGACGTAGGAATAGACCTTCACACCGGCGCTATTCATCGAAGTAACCTTCCGCAAATTCGGGCAAATTTAGACGATACGGACGTGCTGGAAATGGCAAAAGCATTTGGCGTACCGGTATTGCTGAATGCTGAAATTCGTGAAGGTTCATTGCGAGAGGCGGCTAGTACTAGTGGCGTAAAGATTCTGCTGTACGAGGCTGGTCAAGCACTTCGCTATGATGAATTTTCAATAAGAGCAGGTGTAAAAGGTATTATCAATACTATGCGACACCTTGGCATGCTGAATAAGAGTCGCAGCAAAGGCCACAGTATCAATCGTTTTATTGCACAGCAAAGCGGCTGGGTAAGGGCTTCAGAAAGCGGCTTTGTTACCCACTTGGCACAGCTTGGTGACCATGTTGAAAAGGGTGATAAATTAGCCGCCATTGCCGACCCATTTGGCAACTTTGTCGGCAATATTATTAGCCCGGCTGAGGGTATTGTTATTGGAAAACAAAACATACCGCTTACTCAAGAGGGTGAAGCTATATACCACATTGCCTATTTTTCTAAGCCAACCGAGGTAGCCGAGCATGTTGAGCTTTATCAGGACAACTTGCTGCCTAGCGAAGAACCTCTTATTGAGTAACAATGATGAATAATAAAAAGCTTATTGGTGTTGTAGAATTATGTGACCTTCCCCAGCTAGCCATTACAGAACTTAATGTGAGGGTAGACACTGGGGCGGCGACGTCGTCTTTGCATGTGGATAATATTGAAGAGCTAACCAAAGGCGATGAGCTATGGATTAGCTTTGATATCCACCCTGATATTTATAATGTAGATACGGTGGTGAGACGTGAAGCGAAAGTTTTTGGCAAAAAAAAGGTGAAAAGTTCTACCGCTACCCGTGAAAAGCGTTATGTTATACTCACTGATATTATTATGGACGGTCTTCAGTGGAATATACAGCTAACGCTAACAGACCGTTCGGAAATGACATATTCAATGTTACTAGGCCGAGAGGGAATGGCTGGGCATTTCATTGTAGACCCTGAATATGATTTCCTTCTCACTGGAAAAGACTAGAGCGCACTCCCCTTTTGCCTAGCAGTTACTGTATAGCAAAGGTCAGCGCGCTGTTATCAAAGGAAAGATCGCAATGGACATGTGTCAGCCAGGTAAGGCTTTACTTTTTTCATCTCTACAAGCACGTATGGTTTGCGTGCTTTTTGCCGTTAGCTTTTTTATTTTCACTCCAAACGCTTATGCCAATCAAACAAACGACACTGCTAGCGCTGCCCACACCATAATAAGACTACCTAATGTTCACCCAGGCCGGGATGCAGTTTACGCCCACGCGAAACGGTTACTCACTGAAGCACTTCTTATAACGCAAGCGGACTACGGCACTTTCGAATTCATAGTGAGTACTCAAGAAAGCCCTCAGCGCCGACAGCTCAGAAGTTTAGAGCACGACCTTTTAGATATTACGTGGAGCGTTACCTCATCAGACAGAGAAGCCTACTTTTTGCCCATCCGCATTCCTATTATGGCTGGACTCTTTGGCAAGCGCGTCCTGTTAGTTAACGCTGAAGACACCCGCTTCTCTAAGGATATGGATATTACAGATCTTAAGGAGTTCAGAGCGGTGCTTGGCTATGACTGGCCCGATACCGTTATTTTTAGAAAAGCGGGTATTCGGGTAATTGAAACCACTTATCGCGCGTCATTTAAAATGGTGTCAGAGGGATTTGCTGATATGTTCCCTCGAAGCGTGATGGAAGTGTTAGAGGAAATGGAGCACAAAGACTTTAGTAAGGGGCTTGTTGTTGAGGACAATATCGTTATTTCATACCCTAGTCCGATTTTTTTCTTTGTGGGTAGTAATAATCAGCAGCTTGCCACACGAATAACCGAAGGCTTATTACAGCTGTTAAAAAACCATCGATTCCAACAGTTGTTAAAAGAGCATAAGGGCTATCAACAAAGCCTTGCACTTGTAAAGGGGCGAACCGTTATAAGTATCGACAATCCGCTTTTAAGTAAAGAGAGTCAAAAAGCGATTGAAAATTTTCTTCCGCTTTTAGCCCCCGCTGAATTGTTGTTCGATAGCTCGGCTTCAGATGGCGCTATTATGGATGCTAGTGATGCAGAGGACGCTGTTGAAAGCACGGCCATTAAAAGCTCTAATTGAGAACACGGAGGTTAATAACTCGACTACGTAAAGCTCAGCTGGAAAGAGCTAGGTGATAAAAGAGCGAAGTTAAACCTCCTTGGTTTAATTCGCCACATCGTAGCGCTATTGACGTGAGGGCGGCTCTAATTCTAGCTGCGACGCAATCAGCACCGCTTGTGTGCGATTATTGATGCCAAGCTTTTTGAATAAGGCCGTAACGTGGGCTTTTACCGTCGCTTCAGCAATGTCTAAGTTATAGCCAATCTGCTTATTTAACAGACCATCTCGCATATAACACAGCACTTTGTACTGAGAGGGTGTCAGTGAAGCAACCTTATCCGCGAGCTCTGAGAATGCCTCGTCAACTTCATCGACGCTTTCACTGAGTCCTTCAGGCAACCAAATATCGCCATCGAGAATGGCTTCAACAGCACTACCTATGTCTTGTGCACTGGCGGTCTTGGGTATAAAGCCAGATGCTCCAACACCAATAATTTTAGATATTAACACAGTGTCTTCGGTGCCCGATACCACAGCAACAGGAATGTCTGGGTACAGTTTGCGGATATGAAGAAGCCCGAACAGATCGTTACTGCCGGGCATATGTAAATCGAGAAGAAGCAGGTCGACATCCTCTTTATTAAGCATATCAACCGTAGACATTAAATCCCCTGCCTCTTTGAGGGTCAAGGACGGCAGCGACAACGATAAAGCGCCTCTTAATGCATCGCGATACAGCGGGTGATCATCTGCAATCAAAAGCGTTATCATTGTCGATTTCCTTAATTATTTATTGAGTCGTTCCTCTATGAGTGTATCAACAACGGATGGATCCGCCAACGTTGATGTATCACCTAATTGCTCATGCTCGTTTGCTGCGATTTTACGCAGTATGCGTCGCATAATTTTACCAGAACGTGTTTTAGGTAGCCCAGTCGACCACTGAATAATATCTGGCGTAGCTATAGGGCTCAACTCTTGACGCACCCAGGTTTTCAACTCTTTAGTAAGAGCGTCATTCACCTCCACGCCTTCAATAGGGCTTACATAAACATAAATCCCTTGGCCCTTGATATCGTGTGGATAGCCGACAACAGCGGCCTCTGCCACTTTGCTGTGTGCCACAAGTGCACTTTCAATTTCTGCAGTACCTAAACGGTGACCTGAAACATTTAAAACGTCGTCTACGCGACCTGTTATCCAATAGTAGCCATCTTCATCGCGACGCGCGCCATCACCGGTAAAGTACACGCCTTCATACGCACTAAAATAAGTATTAATAAAGCGTTTATGGTCGCCATAGACGGTTCGCGCTTGACTTGGCCAGCTGTCTTTTATAACAAGGTTACCTTCGGCGGCACCATCAAGTTCATTACCATCAGCATCAAATAACGCTGGCGCTACGCCAAAGAAAGGGCGAGTTGCCGAGCCGGGCTTCAGCGCTGTCGCACCCGGTAACGGCAAAATCATATGACCACCGGTTTCCGTTTGCCACCAGGTATCGATAATTGGGCAACGTTCTTGACCTATTACTCTGTGGTACCACTCCCATGCCTCAGGATTAATCGGTTCACCTACAGTCCCTAATAAACGAAGAGATGATAGGTCACAGCCCTCTGCGGGCGTATCGCCGTGAGCCATAAGCGCGCGGATCGCTGTAGGGGCAGTATACAAGCTGGTTACTTTATATTTTTCAACTACTTGTGCAATACGCTTTACGTCAGGATACGTGGGCACACCCTCAAAGAATACCTGTGAAGCAGCGTTAACCATAGGCCCATAAACCATATAGCTATGTCCAGTCACCCAGCCAACATCTGCTGTGCACCAGTAAATATCATCGTCTTTGTAATCAAAGGCATATTTAAACGTCATGGCTGAATACAATAAATAGCCGCCCGTAGTATGCACAACACCTTTCGGTGTACCAGTAGAACCTGATGTATAGAGGATAAAAAGTGGGTCCTCAGCGTTCATGACCTCTGGTTCACATTGAGCAGAGCAATTGTCAATTGCATCTTGCCACCAAACGTCGTGCTTGCTGTTCCAATTTATATCGCCACCAGTCAGCTTGTGTACGATTACATGAGTAATAGAAGGACAAGCATTGTCTGCCAACGCCTTATCAACGTTTGCTTTAAGAGGAACACTTCGCCCTGCCCTACGCCCTTCATCTGCGGTAATAACCACTTTAGCTGCGCTGTCGTTAATGCGATCAGCAATGGCATTTGGCGAGAAGCCACCAAAAATAACAGAATGTACTGCACCTATGCGGGCACAGGCCAACATTGCATAAGCGGCTTCTGGTATCATAGGCATGTAAATCGCCACGCGATCGCCTTTTTCTACGCCCATTTCTTTGAGTGCATTTGCTAACTTACATACCTCGTAATGCACCTGTTGGTAGGTAATATCTAAACTGTCTTGTGGAGAGTCACCTTCCCAGTGAAAGGCAACCTTAGTGGCGTTTTTCTCTAAATGTCTGTCGATACAGTTATAACTTGCGTTTAACGCGCCATCTTCAAACCACTTTATCGATACGTCGTTTTTATTAAAAACCGTATTTTTAATTTTTGTTGGCGTTTCGTACCACTCCAATAATGCAGCATGCTCTGCCCAGAATGACTCAGGGTCGTCTATCGACTTCTTGTACATTTCGTCGTATTGGGACGCAGTGAGATGTGTAGATTGAAGAATATTTTCTGGTACGGGATAAGTCTTGCTGGCAGTCATAGATTGCCTCCGATTTAATAATGTTAAATTCTCGAGTGATTAGTTATTACTCTAGTCATTAATCAATAAAGCAAAATGAGACATTGGTCTTAATGACTTTTTGATTGAAATAATTTTTGCTCAAAGTCGATTTATAGACGCCTTATTATTTTTTTATTCGGTCAAATTATTTATGGCAATTACTAAAAAGTGCTTAAACGACGTGCACACTTGTTATTTCAGTGAAGAAATAACAAGTGTGCACTTTAAACGATACGGCTTAATCTCTAGAACTTAAAGACTACACCCGCGCGGCCAACATTTGCCGAGAAGTCCTCAAAATCGCTTCCGTATTCGGTGTTAAAGTTAGTCAATTGAACGAACGCGGTAAAGCTATCCGTTATCTTATGTCCGTAATTGATATAAGCGGTGGTGTTTTCATTTAAATCAGTAAGTGATAAGCGAGCACGGTCACCCGAGTCGACAGAAGCACTGGCATAACCCACTTTAATCGTAGAGTCTGCGTTGAGTTTCCAAGTCACATAAGTAAAGAAGCCACTTTCGCTAAAGCTTTCTCTTACTTCGCCCGCAGCATTTAAACCTGAGGCCGGAGCAACACCTAGGGCATTCTGGTTGTTTAAGGCCTCACCAGTATAATATTCGGCGTTTAGGCTAACTGATCCAAAATTCAGTGTTGTATACATTTTAAGCAAGGTCGCATCTTGGTTTTCACCAGCGGTAAAATTAGCTTCATCCTCATAATTTAATTCAGCAAAATGACCAGCGGCACCAATTTTATGACCAGAGAAACTATAATTTACGTCAACCGCAAAACCAGGCATGCTGCCAAGCTCATTCGCATTAATACCACCTGCGGTAGCGTTTCTTCCCTTACCCGTTAAAGCGCCGGTTACCATTAGCCCATCATTTTTATATGTCGCACCCACTTCCACGGCCAAAAACCCAGAATTACCGGCTCGATACGCATTACCAATCCAGTTATAGCTGCCGCTTGATTTGATACCTGCGGCAGTGCTCCACTTTTGACCACCGAAGAACGTCCAATTTTCATCCATATCGTAATAGATAGTAGCCAAGCGAAGCCGTGGCTCCTGAGCCTGAATGGCTGTTTGGTTAGTAAAGCCATCTTCACCATCAATAAAATCAAATTCCAATACCGTTCTTACTTTTTCATGGCTCATGTTTAGTGAAAAGCGAGACTGTGCCGCTTGAAACGACGTGGCATCAGAACTAAGAAACGTCGTCTGTTGCTCTGTTGCTGGCGCACCGCCAAATATATCGGTTCTTAACGCATGCGTTGGGGCTACTTGGCTATAAGCACTGCCATAACTAGCAACGCCTTGATCAGACGTTACCATTTCGGGTTTGATCATACCTTTAAAACTGAATTCAAAAGCTAGAGCAGGTGAAGATATCAAAACAAGTGCGCACGATGCAGCTACACGATTAAGCATGTGGTTCTCCAAAATTATTTGTAGTGTTTAACTTTAATTCTTATCTCAGTGCCCCTGCGAACGCGTGTAAGCGCAGGGAGTATGTAATTTAGTGTGACCATGCAACGGATTAACTTACGGTTAACATAAAATCAACAAACCAATTGTGGGTTAAAAATAAGCAAAATACTCTATAAATCATAGTTGTTGCGACCAAAGTCTTATTATTTCTAGTAGGTTGAATTAGCGCTAAGTCATCACATAAATAAGTTAAAGTACTGTTTAATTTAAGAACTTCAAACAAAGCATTACAGATTTCAACGTCTGAATGGCTAAAGCTGTAAGCATAGGTAAAAAAGAGAAAATCACCGATCTTATTGCCGACCTTTTAAAATGATAGGGGGCAGTGGGAGTTAAAAAATAGGACAAGCGCTGAATTGAAAAGCAGTAGTTCAACTTAGAAAAGCGTGGGGAGTGTGCGTCAATACGTTAGAAAAATGAATTAGCGCACCTTGCCTTAAGGCGCGCAGACCGAAGTTAAATGGGTAGATTTAAAATCCCATGGGATACGCTTTAAACACGTTATTTATATCGTTACGTGTGTTATCGCTTAGCGTAATATCAAACGCTGCGATATTTTCAGAAAGCTGTTTGAGCGTAGTTGCACCGATAATAGTAGATGTAACACCCGGTACTTGCTGACACCATGCTAGAGCAAGTTGCGACGGTGTAATGCCTGCGTCCTTTGCAATATTAACGTACTGCTCGGTAGCTAATTGCGCTGCAGGTTGGTCTCTGAACAACCCCATTCGCTGTGCCAATGTCCAGCGCGAACCTTCAGGACGTGCACCATTGTGATATTTACCGCTGAGCATTCCCGTAGCTAGCGGCGACCAAGGCAGATAAGCAATGTTTTCACACTGGCACATTTCAATAAGATAAGGCCAATCTTTTGCGTGTAATAAACTAAACTCGTTTTGAATAGACACGGGTAACGGCACATTTTCTTGTTCACACAATCGTAAAAATGTGTGAATCCCCCAAGGAGTATCATCAGATAGTCCCCAATGGCGAATTTTGCCCGCATCAAGGGCCGCTTTTATACCTTTGAGAATATTGCGCATGCCGCTGATTTCTCTGTCGCGGTCGATGGCTGTTGGGTCTGTACTGTCAGGCCAGTGCTTGCCAAAGTGAGGGGTTACTCTATTTGGCCAGTGAAGCTGGTACACATCAATGTAATCGGTGTGTAAACGCGCGAGTGATTCATTAAGAGCAGTAGTAAGCGAAGAAGCCGTTATTGGCCCACCCTCTCGGATATACTTCAAGCCTGCACCTGCTACCTTGGTCATCACCACAATGTCATTGCGCGCGTCTTGATTGCGAGAAATCCAGTTGCCGATAATACGCTCCGTATCACCGTATGTTTGCTTATTAGGCGGTACCGGGTACATTTCTGCTGTATCGATAAAATTAATACCCGCGTCTAGGGCCATGGCCATTTGAGCATCCGCATCTTGTTGCGTATTTTGGATGCCCCAAGTCATAGTACCTAAACATATATCGGAAACTTTTAAGCCACTTGAGCCCAAAATATTAAATTTCATTCTACTTTTACCTCTAAAATGTTCTTTTGAACTATGCCTTTGAGTCGTTAAGCACTCATACTTTGTGAATCGCTCTTTTTCACTGATTGTTTTGCTAGCCTGCTACTCGCGATTAGAATGGCCGCGATTAGAATGACTGTCTTAGTAGAGATTATGATGCCAGAGATTACGATGCCTGTCTCATTATCGTGCATTATCCCAGAGCCAATGTGATGTTCTGCCTAACGCTCTATAACGCTCTATGACTGTCACTTTAATTACTCTCTATGACTGTCACTTTAATTACCTGTCTCGATAATACCTTCTTTGACTGTCACGTTAACGGCTCGCATTAAGAATAATTGCAGTGCCTGTCTCGATAATAATGTTCGAATTCGACCTCATTATTCAATCATCTAGAAAGCGAATTCAGTAAGCTGACTTTAATTCTGTAAACCCACTTGGCATAAAATCTAGTTTGAATGATTGCTTTGAGCGGCTAGAAAACCGTGCAACGTCAGCAAGAGCTCGCTGAGATATCGCTTAGCTCTGGAATACGCTCACGATCAAACGCAGCTAGCTTATCAATAAGGTGAGAGTCTTCCAGTAAAGCTGGCCCTATGGACCCGCTGTTTGTGAGTTCTGGTTATCACCTACTGAAGCGCCATTTTGATGAGTAAGCGTACCTGTACTAACGCCAAGTGCAAGCATACTAGCTGTAACGCCGCCTAAGATAAATTTAGATAAAGTAGATTATAATGTGGTACTCAAAGCTGAACTCCTACATGAATGTTAATGCGGGACTGGGTATTTTTAACTTCAACGCAAACTCGGTCGCCGTAATAGTTGTCAGCATAGTTGCATCGCATTTGAACAGTCTGGTCCGTAGTGAAGGAATCACGGTGACCGTTCGGCGTTGATAGTTTTTTTAGTAATGTGTTCATTTGATTCTCCTTGTTAAGTTAGGAGCATTATCATTAATTTAAAAAAACTATTAAAACCACAAAAACTGATTCACAGTATTAATTTAATAGATTGTAAAGATGCTTGCTAATCTAGTAAAAAAATACAATGGAAGCAGATGCAATGAGCACTAAGGAAAGAAAGAGAGGATTAGGAAAAATAGCGGATGAAGAGAAAGTAAAATGCCGTCTTTCCTACTACTTATTAACTACTACTTATTAACTACTACCCATTAACTGCTATCCATTAACTGCTAAGCCAAGGGCCAGTGATAGCCAACGTTTTAGTAGGCGAGTAAACATTGACAAAAAGCGTGCTGCCGTCAGGAGAAAAACAGGCTCCAGCAAGTTCGGTTTGTGCATGCAATTTAGCAAAGTTATACACCTCACCCTCTGGTGTTACTCCACGAAGATGGTTATCAACTATATCGGTGTATTGGTCTTCGCATACTAATAAATGCCCGTTTGGACACACCGTTAGATTATCACCAAAGTTGTACAGGCTTTTATCTTCACTTTGCAAGAACAGTTGAAGTTTATCAGCACTGCCACCAACTGATGGAACCAAACGCATTACTTGCCCCAACTGTTTTTCTCCACCGTTGGTGCAGCAAAAATATAACTCTTCATCCCCCCAGTGCATACCTTCCCCACGCGCAAACAAGGCAGCACCTTTTTTGTAGGCTTGTATACGAAGATCGTCCTCTGGGCTTTCTGGATTATCTAAATCTACCCACTCAATATCAAACCACTGCCCTGTTTCCATAGAAGGATTATTCCAATTTCGTGAATCGAACTGAGGCTTGTCGACCACTCTAAGGGCTTGCAACTTGCCGCCACCTGCCAATTTAGCAGGCGTATTCGGTACAAACCGATATAGCACGCTATCGCCTCGGTCTTCAGTGAGATACACCATTCCTGTGCGAGGGTCTACACTTGCGGCTTCATGGTTAAATCGCCCCATGGCTTTAAGAGGCTTGGGTTGCGTCATCGATGTGGCAGAGGCAGGAACCTCAAAAATATAGCCATGATCTTTGCTTACCACGCCGTTTGGTTTATCTACCGACTCTTCGCAGGTAAGCCATGTTCCCCATGGGGTAATACCGCCTGAGCAGTTGCGCACAGTGCCGCTTAAACTTATAAATTCCCGCTCAACCTTGTGAGTTGAAAGATTATAGACAAGGGTGCTTGTGCCTCCAGGCAGTGCAGTACCCTCAAACGCACTCCCCTTGCTATAGGAGTCGTAAAATAAAGCTGGCGAATGCTGTTGAATAGACTGAGGCTGCTTTTCAATATGTGTGGGATGTAGCTCGTGATTGCGAATTAGCGCAACACGTTGCTCATCAAGGCCAAAACAGCCCATACCGTCGGCTCTATCGGGCACGTGCAGGCCATCTGACATAGCATCGCCAAATTGAGATATTACTCGGTAGGCAAAGCCTTCTGGCAAATCTAGTAGTGAGTTTTTGTCTTTTACAAGGTTACCGTAGCCCCTTGCAATGGGCATTGCAGAAGCTACTGCCTTACTCAGTTGGCTTTTACCAAATGCACTTGACGCAAGACCGCCAAAAGCGAGTGAGCCCAACATAAACTGTCGCCGTGTAATCATACTAAATGCCCCAAAGGTGCTCGTGATAAAAAGGTAGAAAGGTAGAAAGGTAGCATTAAACAAGCAAGACCTAAGTGCGCAGATGTACATAAATCATCGCCACCTATTGTGATAGTATAACAATAGATGGCAAAAACAATCATTATTGACGTCGTATATTTTTACTTTAGCTTAGTACTGGTATTGGTGCTCAAATTGTTGATCAGATTAGTATTGTGCCAGTGCTCTACAGGCATAGGCTTTGAAAAATAATAACCCTGAAAGCGATTGCACCCTTTGCTGATTAAGTATTCAACTTGCTCCAAGGTTTCTACGCCCTCAGCAATGGATGTCACATTAAGGGCTCTTGCCATATCAATAATTGCATCAACTATAGGCGAGCCATTGTGATTGCTGTAGGTGCTGACATCATCTATGAATATTTTGTCTATCTTTAACTCGCTAATTGGAAGCTCTTTTAGATAGGCCAGACTGGAATAGCCAGTTCCAAAGTCATCGATTGAAAAGCGGAAGCCGCATTTTGCTAGCTGATCCATCGTATTTTTAACAATATCTATATCTATCACTAACGCCGTTTCAGTAAGCTCTAACATAACCATTTGAGCAGGAATGCCATAATAATTAACTCTTGCTAGCAAAGAAGAGGCAAAGTCTGGCTGTACAATTTGTTTGGCACTTATATTGATGGCAACACACAAGTCTAAACCTCGCGCTATAAACTGCTTTAGGGTTTTAAGTGTTTCATCGATAACCCAATTCCCAATGTCGCAGATAATATGACTTTCTTCCGCAATAGGTATGAAGTCGCCAGGGCTCACTGTCCCCAGCTCATTAGAATGCCAGCGGACTAAGACTTCAAACGACGTGGTAACTCCTTGATGATTCACCTGGGGTTGCAACGATAGAGATAACTCCTGTTTATCTAAGGCTTGGCGTAAATGAGATTTGATAGCGAGGTAGCGATCGAACTCTTGCATGCCATCATCGGAAATGTGGCAAAGTCCGAAAGGCGCTGATTTCTTAGCCTGCTTAACCGCGTTTTCTAGTACATTGACCACGCGCTCATAATTTTGCTTATTGGCTTCAAATACCGCGCTGCCAAGGGATGCACTTAGTGACCAGTTGCCATCTTCGGTATCTATGTCGTAGTGCCGAGGATTAATAAGCGCGTTCTCAATTAAGCTGGTATCAAAGCGGTAAATGTCAGCTTTTTTATAGGTCTTTTTAGACATGATAATAAAGCTGTCGCCTGCAAACTTATAAATATGGTATTCATGGCCTATTATAAACGATAAATTTTCAGCAATGGCTTGAAGCGCATTATTTGCATTTGAATAGCCAAGGCGCGTATTTATTTGCGCCATATTGTCCATATCAAGCAATAAAATGTGCATATATTCTTCATGTACAGCGGCCCGCAAGATTAAGTCTTTGCACTCTTTTTGAAACCACTGTCTGTTGCGTAAATGGGTGACACTATCGGTATAGGCTAGGTTATAAATCGTATCCTGCGCCGCAATACGCTCACTAATATCGCGCACTACACCGATATATATTTTTTTTCCTACATCCGTACTTTCAGACAGCGATAGCTCCATTTGAAATACCGAACCGTCCTTGCGCTTTGCCGGGAGCTGCCGACCAGTACCAATGATTTGCGCGTTTCCGCTGCGCTCATAATTCGCCATATAACTAGCGTGATTTGATGCATAAGGCTCGGGCATTAACATCTCAACCGACTTCCCAATAAGCTCACCATCATCATAGCCAAATATTTTAAGCGTGATGTCGTTACAATTAAGGATTATGCCTTTTGCATCTATGCTTATTACCGCATCGTTTATGTTATCGAGAATATTCTGTATTCGGCTTGCCCGCTCTTCGCTTAGTAATACAGTGCTTTTGTAATTTGTGATGTCTTCGAATGCACCGAAATAACGACGTATATTTCCCTCGTCGTCTAACTCATACTTGCCAGAGGTGCGGACCCACTTGCTATCGTTATGTGCCGATATAATTTGCACTTCAATATCGTATGGCGTGTTGTGTGCTAACAACTCATGGAACGCCGACTGAACGACAGCTTTAGACTCTGGCTTATAAAATGTTAACGCTTGCTCAACATCGATGGGGACTTTCATGGCCACACCGTGTATTGCGTAGGTCTCTTTAGACCAGAAAAGCTTTTTATCCTGTGGGTAGTATTCCCATGCTCCAGTTTTTGAAAGACTGCTAACCTCATCAAGTAGAGATAAATTATTGATTGTTCGGGTTTCTAAAAAGTATTTTTGTAGGCGCGTAGCAATTAGCTTCGCGCTTGCATGAAATCCAGCTTTATCGCGTTCGATGTCGGGTTGAGGTGAATTGAAAATAGCAACCAAAATTCCGACATTGCGCCCAAGCTCATTGAAAAGCCCAGCGCCAAGGTAAGCCTCAGCACCTATTTGGGAAAGAGAGGCGTCGTGTGGGAATAGAGAGCAAACCGCATTTGGATATGCACAAATACCGGTTTGCAAAACCTGCTCACAAGGTGAGCCCTGCAAGGGATACTCAAACAGCTCGCTGACTTCAGACTGCTGTTGAATGCCAATAAGCACTGAAACACAGTCTTTGTCTCGGACACCAAGCAGTAAATAATCTGCTTTCAACGATGCGTTGTATCCAACAAGCTCATCGAAGAATTCTTGCCTGTATTTGCGAACGAGGCCGCGAAACTCAGCCTCTTCGTAAACCGTATTATGTGAAAACATAGCCCTCAATTACTCAACATAAACCCATTAACCGCATCTATGTTGGTAGCGTTGATGAATGGAAAGACATAAAAGAACGTTAAAAACGATGCCTTAGTCTTTAGTAGTATAATAGTAGAGTCTGCATCACAGTCAATTGATTAATAGTGACTGATTAATAATGACAGGCATCAAAAAATACTAATACAAACAATAACTAAGTGAATTCTAATATAATGAATAGGCAGTGTTTGAGCTTACTACTTATTGAGACAGGCACCTTACCTGGGATATTTATTGAGACAGATATTTATTAAGGTGCTTATGAAGACTGTTTATGAAGACAGGAATCACAAGTCACTTTTCGAGACAGGCATTTTTCAAACATTCAGATAAACAAAACTGTACCTCAATACACTTTCTTTAGCCTAGTTAGCTATACACACTAGTAATTAAATAACCCAGAGCTAGAAAACTTGATGCCAAAAGCCAGAAAATCACAAATTAGTTTATCAGACACGCCCTATTATCACTGCGTATCTAGATGTGTTCGCCGAGCGTTTTTGTGCGGTTCTGAGCAAGGAAAAAGCTTCGAACATCGCCGTCAATGGGTTGAAGATCGAATTCATGTCCTGAGTGAAGTATTTACCATTGATGTTTGTGCTTATGCGGTAATGAGCAATCACACCCACCTTGTGCTGCATATTTGCAGGGAAAAGGCACAGGCGCTCACTACAGATGAAGTAATTCAACGGTGGCACATTCTGTACAAAGGAACTTTATTAACACAGAAATATGCTTTACAAGAGACAAGAAAAGACCTTAGTGATGCTCAAATAGAGTCCGTGGAAAGCACAGCGGAGACTTGGCGAACGCGCTTACACGACATTAGTTGGTTTATGAGAGCCTTGAATGAATATATCGCCAGAGCCGCAAATAAAGAGGATGAGTGCACCGGACACTTTTGGGAGGGACGGTTTAAGTCACAAGCACTATTAGATGATGGCGCTCTCGCAGCCTGTATGGCATACGTTGACCTAAATCCAGTTCGCGCGAAGTTAGCCGTTTCACCTGAGGCCTCTCGGCATACTAGTATCCAGTATCGTATTCATGCTGCCAAAGCAGGCAAGATACCTAAACACCTCATGCCGCTAAAAGGCAGCTCTCAGCAGAATATTGAAAATAGTCTACCTTTCAGCCTCGTCGACTATATTCAGTTGGTCGACGTCACTAGCCGTAACATCTCTCCTAATAAGCGAGACAAAATCACCAACCAAGTACCTAATATTCTAGACCGGCTTAATATAAGTAATGAAAAGTGGTTGATATTAACCACACGATTTGAAGTTTGCTTTAAACAAGCGGCAGGCCAGGTGATTAAACTTGAGCAATATGCTCATAACCGAAAGCAGTTAAGAGTTTTTGGGAAGCACAATGCTATGCGCTTATTTGGATAGGTGAATATCTCAATAAACAACATAATGCTAATAGGGTTGGACTTTAACAGAGTAGTAACTGCAGGACAGAGCTCTCGTCATTACACAAAATCATACTGATTCAATTTACATCAATCACTGTTTGGCCAACAAAACACATCCCCATCGTAACTAAATCTATACATAGCGTTCGATATTTGGCGCTTTATTATTATAATTTTTTATGCCTGTCTTTTTAGTGTCTATGCGTATCTACTGTGACTCTCTTAATAATGATGCTTTACGACTGTTTTTTGTGCTTGTCTTGATAATGGCTGGTTTGTTGTGACTGTCTAATTGGTAGCATTGCTTGCTATGCGTACATGTTATGCCTGTCTCGATAGTAGCTGGTTGTAATAGCGGGAATGGCTAAATTAGAGAAATTAACGTGCCTGTCTCAATAGTAGATTTTTCGGAGGTATAAAAAATGACAGTTTAAAGTGACTGTCTCCTTAGTAAATCGTCTCCTTAGTAAATCGTAGGTATAAAAAAAGCGCACCTAAGTGCGCTTTTTTGTGCAGTGTTTGCAGAGTCTAGATTAGTCTAGGATCTTCGCAACAACACCAGCACCTACTGTACGACCACCTTCACGA